>NZ_JBIWDO010000012.1:0-88251 GCF_044762055.1 Peribacillus sp. NPDC097198
AAATGTTTGACTTGCTCATTTTGCTTTTTTATAGTGTGTGCTCACTCAAAATTTACGTTGGCGCTTTGTTTTGTTCAGTTTTCAAAGAGCAATTTATCTCGTTGTTCGTTAGAACAACTTGTTAATTCATCATAACACACTATCGATTAGTTGTCAACTTCTACGAAGTTTTTAACTTATTTTTAATCGCTGTGTTTTTCAGCGACCATTTCATCTTATCATTTTCTTTATAAGAAGTCAATAGTTTTTATTGTGTCATTTCTTCTAGCCATTCAGCTATAAGCGATGAAGTTTTGCGTTTGTTTTCTTAGTGCTTATTTATATTAAGCCTTTTTTTCATAAAAGTCAACGGGTATTTTATAAATTCCTTAGAAGCTTGTGCATCCCCTTTCCTCTGCTGATTCCAAAGAAATCTACAAGAGATTTTGATTAGTACTATATATAGAAGGAAGGCAACTCTCTATGAGCCCTAAACTCCTTTAACACTCAGATTCAGCCGATTCTTGGCATCTCCTGACATCACCCTATGAAAGGTACAAACTAATATTGACTTGGTGAATTTTCTTATGTTATCATTTAACCAAGTAATATAATCGGAATAGTCATTTTTTATATCAAGTAAACGAACGATAAGAATAGTGAAGGAGATGGACACATGACAGTTGCAAAGGTTATACCAGGGGCAGAATCATTCTTCTATCCCGGGAACTCTATCGGAATCCTCATTTGCCATGGCTTTAACGGAACCCCACAAAGCGTAGGGTATTTAGGTAAAAGTTTGGCCGCCAAAGGTTACACCGTCTACGCACCTCGCTTACAGGGTCACGGAACACATGAGTTTGAAATGGAAACGATCCCTTACCAAGAGTGGATCAAGGATATCGAGACTGCCTATAAAAAGCTAAAGCAAACCTGTACGCATGTGTTCGCAATGGGGCAATCTATGGGTGGTGCCCTTGTTTTGGATTTGGCAACAAAAGTAGCTTGTGATGGAATAATGACAATCAACGCTGCCCTTCAAGTCCCTGAATATGAAACCTATCGCAACCAAACTGCTCCGCGTTTCATTACAGAAGGGGCTCCTGACATTAAAGACAAAGATACTACAGAAATCACTTATGATTGCGTACCTATCACAGCTATTAATCAGTTGCTTACTATTATGGAACATACGAATGAACAACTCGAGGACATCAGCTGCCCTGCCCTCATCTTCCATTCTCCCGAAGATCATGTTGTCCCATCTCAATGTTCGGACCGAATATATAATTCCGTCAGTTCTCATAGCAAGGAGTTGATCTCCCTTACTAACTCCTATCATGTTGCTTCGCTTGATTATGATAAAGAATTAATCGTGGAGCGTGCTTATCATTTCATTAAGAAACACAGCAAAGATATAACGATTGCTTCTTAAGATTTTTCTCTCATTATGGTTTACTCAAATATCCCACGGGTATAAGTAAAGTAGACAAAAACAAGGAGGTAACTCATAATGAGCGGATTATCAGACAAGATAAAAGGTACTGTCAATAAAGCAAAAGGTGAAACAAAAGACCAAGTCGGAAACGCTAAGAATGATCCTCACTTACAAGCTGAAGGAAAACTTGATAAATTAAAAGGTAATGTCCAAGAAGGAATCGGCAAGGTAAAAGATTCCCATAGATAAGGTTTTAGAAACCACAATTACATGCCTTACGATCACGACAAGTAAACCCCCACCTATAAACAGAAGAGGCTGCAGATTATTCTGCAGCCTCTTTCTTTATCAAGTAGCTTGGATTACGACCACACACATATCATCAGGTTGGTCGAGATGGAGTTCAGCAGGCATGACCAGATCAATCGGAGCATTTCCCTCGCAATCCAACCAATCCCGTGAAACGACTTCTTTTATTTCATCCAGTCCATCCGTTCCTTCCCTATCGATTGCCTCCATGACTCCATCGGTAAATACAAGAATTTGAATTCTATCTTCATAATGAACAATCGTTTTCTCCACTTTCATCTCCGTGAAGAAACCAACAGGACATGTCCCCTTTGAAAGGGACAACACTTCCCCATCATCCATCAAGGCAAAACCCGGTGGATGACCTGCATTTACATATTCCAGAGTTTTATGTTCTGTATCAATCACCATATAAATGGCAGTGAAATAATAATGAATCGGGTTTTCCTTTTTATTAAGGACACTCATCCAATGATTCATTTCGTTTATCACCGCAACGGGATCCGTGTGTTTTCGGATGGCATCCCTTAGAACAGAGGAAATAAACATACAAACAAGTGAAGCCGATATTCCATGGCCCATCATATCAAGTATAATGATTCCGTACCGTTTTTCATCAATCCGGTGCCAATAGTACATATCTCCGGCTAATTTATTTGCAGGGAGGTAAGATGCTTTTATTGTTAAGTGATTATCTACCACCGGCTCACTCAATAGACTGCTTTGCACTTGCATCGAAAGGTCTAATTCATTCCGTATTTTTTCTTCCTGCATTTTATGCCAGTCTTTTTCATATTTAAGCCTTAACCCTACACGGATTCTGGCTAATAAATCAATTTTGTTAATAGGCTTCATAATATAATCGATTCCACCAACATCCAGAGCCTCGGCCACTTTGTTTGAATCTTCAAGAGCCGTTACAAAAATCACCGGTATGTCTTTTAGGTGTGGTATGTTTTGGAGTCTTCTACAAGCCTCTATTCCATCAATTTCAGGCATCATAATATCAAGTAGTATAATATCAACAGAAGTCTTGATTGGCTGAGGATTGTCCACTTGTAGGTAGTCAAACATTTCATGCGCTGACTTCAATGATAGAAAATCCGTATAGCCAGCTCGCTTAAGAATTTTCTCTATAACGAAGAGATTAACCTGGTTATCATCTACGATTAAAATCGTCATTGCTTTATTCCCCTTTTGGCTTATATCGAGCGGCACTTTTATCTTTTATCATGTACTATATAATGCAAGGCTTTCCTGAAAAAAGAATTCCGAACTATATTATATCTTACTTATGCTACTTTTTAAAAATAAGAATATCTGTGGCAAAAAAGCACAGACCTAACTAATTAAATGTACCCGTTTTTTCAGACACCTAAACTTAAAATATAGTTACATTCAAAAAATTAAACTTTGATAACGAAAAAAGGAGCTCGCCAGGTTTTAGCGAACTCCTTTTTTTATAATTTCCTATAAATCTTCTCTCTTGCATCAAAGTCCTTATACACTTCTGAAAAAGAAGAAGTACGAATGGATTCCTTACTGCCAACCGCAAGAAAGCCGTCCTTACAAAGACTGTCATAAAATAATTGATTTACATAAGTCTGTAACTCTCCGGTAAAGTAAATCATTACATTCCGGCACATGATGATATGAAATTCATTGAATGAACCATCCGTCACGAGATTATGTTGGAAAAACACAACATTTTTAAGCAGGTTTGGATCAAGATAAGCATTTTGATAGTCCGTCGT
Organism: Peribacillus sp. NPDC097198; assembly: GCF_044762055.1. Taxonomy (NCBI): domain Bacteria; kingdom Bacillati; phylum Bacillota; class Bacilli; order Caryophanales; family Bacillaceae; genus Peribacillus; species Peribacillus sp. NPDC097198. The sequence goes on from NZ_JBIWDO010000012.1 coordinate 3,481, forward strand.
ATAATACTCCGAAAATTCCCGTTTACCGCCTGCTTGTAGATAATTCTTTGTATAAGACTGCATGCGATTGAGGGGTAAAATTCCCTTTTGAGCATGTTCTATTACCGTTTCATTCATGTCGGTTGCATAGATTTTCGCTTTTTCGTAGAGCCCTTCTTCTTTTAGCATGATCGCCATCGAAAAGGCTTCCTCACCAGTTGAACAACCAGCATGCCAGATACGGATTTCAGGAAGTTCCTTAAGCAGTGGAACAAGGTTCGTTCGAAAAGCTTTAAAGAAGTCAGGATCACGAAACATTTCCGTAACATTTATTGAAAAGTCATTCAGAAGTTTTTCAACAAATCCTTTTTCATATAAAACCTTTTCAATCATTCCACTCGCTCTTCTTATATGCTCTAATCTCATCCGATTTTCGACTCTCCGTTGTATGGAAGATCGCATGTACTTTCTGAAATCAAAGCCAGAGACTGAATAAACGGCTTGCAAGAGCAACTCAATCTCTATATTTTCTCGTTCTTCAATCGATAGTGTATCCTTCATTCCATTAAAACCTTCCTTACCCGTACTATTAATTCGTTAGCCATACGCGAAGAACAGACAGTAACTGTTCCAATTTCAATGGTTTACTTACATAGTCAGATGCACCGGCTCTTATACATTTTTCCCTGTCACCTTTCATCGCCTTAGCGGTTAAGGCAATGATTGGGAGATTATCAAACTCATTTTGTTCACGGATTCTAGTCATTGTTTCATAACCATCCATGCCTGGCATCATGATATCCATTAATATGGCATCTATACTCTTTCCTTTATCAAGGATTTCCAAACATTCATAGCCATTTTCCGCTGTAAGGATTTCCATGCCCTCATTTTTCAGAGCGTTTGTCAAAGCAAAGATATTACGGCGATCATCGTCCACTACCAAGACCGACTTGCCGCGGAAAGGATTAGCGTTCTCTTGTGAATCATCATCAAGTATCACCACATCCGGTTTCTCGTCCACTACGCTAGCGGGAGTTCCTTCATGGCTGGCCGCTGCCACTTCCGGGGAAGCAGCAATCGCTTCTCCCATGTTTTTAAAGCCTTCTGGCATGCTTGGAATGAAGAAGGTGAACGTACTGCCTTCACCCTCTTGGCTATCCACTATAACCCATCCGCCTAGTAATTTAGCAAACTCGCGGCATATGGAAAGTCCAAGTCCGGTACCGCCATATTTCCTCATCGTCGCTCCATCGCCTTGTTGGAACGCTTCGAATATTAATTTTTGCTTTTCTTTCGAAATTCCAATGCCCGTGTCCTTCACATTGATTTCAACCCAATTGCTCGCACCTTTCGTTTGAATCCATTGTGCGACTTTTTCTTCGTCAGCCTTTTTAATCTGAACAGAGACTGAACCTTTTTCGGTGAATTTAAAAGCATTGGACAACAGGTTTTTAAGAATTTGTTGGAACCGCTGTTCATCAGTGAAGAAAATATCAGGTACATCCTTATCTTTTCTAACGATGAAATCGATATTCTTCTTCTTCGCTACGTGATCGAAGTTTCGATGTAACAATTCCGGTAACTCACTCATATTCATTTCCTCAAAGACAACTTCAAGCTTCCCAACCTCGACTTTTGATAAGTCCAGTATGTCATTGATGAGCGTTAATAAATCCTGACCGGACGAATTAATGACACGGGCGAATTCCTTCTGTTCCTCATTCAATTTACTGTCATTCGTGTCAGATAGCATTTCCGACAGAATCAAGATGCTATTAAGCGGTGTCCGTAATTCATGGGACATATTGGCCATGAATTCTGATTTGTATTTTGAACTTAGTTTTAATTCTTCTGCTTGTTTTTCAAGATTTAGTTTTGCAATTTGAAGCTCTTTTGATTTGTCTTCCGTTTCACGGTTTCTCTCTTCTAATTGCTCGTTAATCATCCGCAATTCCTCAGCCTGTGTCTGCAGTTCCTCTGATTGGGCCTGCATTTCTTCTGACTGGGATTGCAATTCTTCTGATTGAGCTTGTAGCTCTTCAGTCTGTGCTTGTGACTCTTTCAATAGGCGTTCAATTTCCATTCGGCCTTCGACATTGTTGATTGTAATCCCCAAAGTGTCCAAGACTTGAGTCAAGAAATGTTTCTGCAATTTAGAGTAATTCTCCAAGCTTGCCAATTCGACCATAGCTACCACTTCATCCTCAAAAATGACGGGAGCAATAACGATACTTTTAGGGTTTACTTCACCTAACCCTGTTGTAACCAAGTGGAAGTCTTCGGGAATCTTCTCAATGAATTCTATTTTTCTTTCAAGGGCGCATTGGCCAATCAAGCCTTCCCCCATACGGAATTCACGTCTTCCCGCACCTTCACCATCGCCTGCGAAACTGGAGATTTTTACAAAACGCATATTTTCCCCTTCACCGCGTCTGATATAAAACGCCCCAAGAGACGCCCCCATCATCGGTGCAAGTCTGGTGATGAACCTGTCAGCAAGCACTTCTACATCAACAATGCGTTGGTACATGGTCGCAATATCAGCAACTCGGGTTTGTATCCAGTTGCGCTCGCTAATTTTCTCAGTGAACTCTTTTTCCTTACGATTATACGTTTCAAGTGATACGGCCATTTCATTGAAGGAACGAGCGATATCGCCTATTTCATCATTTGTGCGAATAGGAATTCTCGGTACAACCGATAAATTTTTAAAATCAATATTGTTGATGACCTTCGTAATGGATTGCAAATCTTTTGATGTGCTGCGTATCATCCATGCGACAGTCAAGGAAATGACTAGAATACTAAGGATGACTGCGAAAATAGTGAAATTAATCATATCTTCATAGGTTTGCTTCGCATTACTTAACGTATCATTCATAACACTTTCTTGATAATTTTTAAAAGCACCCATCGTACTGATAACCTTTGTCCGCTTATCCCTTTGATCATCCATTAGTCTGCTAATGTCCGTCGTTGGGTTTTTCGATTGTATGTTTTGGATGATTTGTGCCTCGGTTATAGAGTATGTGGCATATTGTGTTTCAAACTCTTTCAATAATTGCCTTGCCTTCGCTTTATTTAACGTACCCGACAATTCAGCGATTTGCGACTCAATCAGGCTGTGGTTTTCATTGATGACTTTAAGGCTTTCCGCTCTTTCTGCCTTGTTGGCCTCATTTGCCGCAAATAAAATTTCACGGTCTGACTGTGTAAACAACTGGCGTATTTCCATCGCGGCAGAAACTTTATAATAACGGTCCTCCACGATTTCAGTCATACTGCCTTTTAGATTATTGAGTGTAAACACCATAAAAGAAAGGAGTATAGCTAAAAAAAGCAGGATTAAACCGAATCCCAGCATTTGTTTTCTCTTAAAACCCATTTTACCCACCCGCCTTTTTTCATTATTTATAGTAAGCGAATATTATTTACCACTCCAAATATATGAGCCTATCCCTTACATTCCATCCTATTTAACTTGCATTTGGTTATGCAGCAAGATTTAATGTCCACTCCCTATTTTATCATTCTTATACAGTAAATAGATACCTTGAGCGTCACTTTTCCAACATTTGAATGGCCATTTCAACCAGAATCCTACCTTTGAACTATCCTAAAATCCGGCATTTTTACTGGGATACCATCTTCTAACCCAAACAAAAAAACCGGACGCTACACACGCCCGATTTTCCACCTATGATTATTTGATTTTTTTTACTTCAACATATAAAACATGATGGCCATCCATCTCTGTGACGGTAAAATTATATCCTTCAAATTCAATTTGGTCACCAACGGCAATTTCAAATCTACCTGTCAGGAACCATCCTCCCAAAGTATCTATATCATCTTCAGGTAATTGGATGGCAAGGGTATCATTAACATCTTCAATTAACGTCTTTGCATCAAAAACATAATGTCCCTCATCTACTTTTTGGATAAGTGGTCGTTCATCCTGGTCAAATTCATCACGGATTTCCCCGACGATTTCTTCAAGTATATCTTCCACCGTAACTAGACCAGCTGTACCACCATACTCATCAGTCAAAACAGCCATATGAATCCGTTCCTTCTGCATTTTCAGAAGCAAGTCATGGATAGGGATAGTTTCCAGAACCCGTATCACGGGTGTAACGAAACTATCCACCGTCAATTCCGAAACATTCTTCTCGGTGATGGTCGCTGTATAAAGACGTTTAATATTGACCATTCCCACTACATTATCCTTATCACCATCTATGACAGGGTAACGTGTATACTGTTCTTCTTGAATGAGCTCCACAACTTCCAATAGTGGCATTCCTATTTCAATAACGGTCATTTCCGTTCTTGGAACCATGATTTCATTGGCATTACGCTCATCAAATTCAAAAATTTGATTTACATATTTATATTCCGATTGATTGATCTCACCACTTTTGTAGCTTTCCGATAAGATAATCCGCAGTTCTTCTTCCGAGTGAGCCATTTCAGTCTCGGAAGCCGGCTTTAATCCAAACATGCCTGTAAGGACACGTGCCGAACCATTCAATACCCAGATGAATGGGTATAATATGCGGTAAAAAAGAATCAATGGCTTAGAGAACAGTAACGTTATTTCCTCAGCCTTTTGAATCGCAACCGTTTTTGGCGCAAGTTCACCAATAACAACGTGTAAGAATGTAACGGACGCAAAAGCAATCACGAAAGAAAGAATGTGACTTAACGATTCCTCGACACCCCATCTATGGAAGAGGGGTTCAAGAATAGCCTCCACTGTGGGTTCACCCAACCAACCCAATCCTAATGCAGTGACTGTTATCCCCAGTTGACATGCAGATAAATACTCATCGATATGTGAAATCACTTTTTTTGCTGCCAGTGCACTTTTATTTCCCTCTTCAATCAATTGATTGATGCGGGAACTTCTGACTTTAACGATTGCAAATTCCGAGGCAACAAAAAATGCGGTTAATGCTATTAATACAGCTACTGCTAATAATTTTATAAATATCTCCAATATGTTCGGGTTTACCACCGATTCCTTATCCTAGTTACATGAAAAGAATCAATAGTTCAGTCCCAAGCACCTCCTGTATAAATGGTGATTTCTATTATGTCAAACGAAATATGAATGTCGTATCCTAAACCATTTAGTGAAATGCCCTTAAGAGTAATATGCACCTTCGTGCAATAAACTATCGGGATAATTTTCTTTAAATTAACAACACTAATAATGATTGAATCAACGCAATGCTTTCATGAGAAACCTGTTTTTTTAGAAGAAGTTCATTTTTTCCATCCTTTTCAATCAGGCTAATCACTTCCCGCAATTCCTCATTCAAGCCATCCATTTTACTTTTTAGTTGAAGTCCCGTTTCCTCGATTTCAGTAAGGGGCTTCGCATTTGGTTTTACAAGTTCTTTTATCTCTTCCAAAGAAAAGTTTTTTCTTTTATATTTCTCAATAAGGCGCAATCGCTCAAGTTCCTCAACTGAGTAATAGCGGTAGTTAGAGGCGGAACGTTCTGCTTTTAGCAGACCCTTATTCGTGTAATAGTCCACCGTTCGCTTCGTAACATTTGCCATGCTTGCCAGCTCACCGATTTTCAATGTCTCGTTCCCAATATAACCCCTCCCAACCGTCACGTGATGGTTTTGGCCTTCTGGAGGACTACTCCATATCCTACCGTGACATTTTCACCTATTCTCTAATCCTACAACATTTCTATTCTTTTGAAAAATATTTATTATGGATTACCTAATAAATATAGAAAGGCATTTACCTATACCCTTCTATATAGACAAAAAAACCGACTATCATGCAATAGCCGGTTTACTATATTTTTATGATAATCGATTATTTTTTTGTTTTTGTTGAGAATGGATTACTCAGTATTTTGGGACCGCATTGGCATAAAGAAGAGTGTTTTAATCTTTTTATTGGTGTACCGCATGTTTCACAAACTTTTGCTACCATCATACCGTCCTCCTTTTTATTTCATATTAGTATTATACTACCTCTCTTATAATAATCAATACTAAATTAAAATAATTATAAACTAAAAAATCCCCCTTCCCAAATCATGTATAAACAGATAAAATAATATAAAACTCATCAGAAAGGTTGGTTTTTAATTTGTCAGATAAAATCCATCCCATTCCGCGTCCTCTAGTCCGAACAAATCAGTGGGTCATATTTTTAAGCGTAGTCCTCGCTTTAGCAACCGGTCAAAAATGGATACTGGCCATACCTTTAGTAGCGGGGCTATCTGGTCTTCTTTTACATTTTAATCCGGTTATGCGCCTTGCAAAGCTCTTTCTGAAGAAGGACCCCTCTAAATACATTCCTGAAGATCCTGCACAGCAACAGTTTAACCAGGTTATTGCAGTGGTTTGCCTAGGTTTCGGCTTACTCTCCTTCTTACTGGGCTTCAACGTTATCGGCTATGTGCTAACCGTAATGGTCGGGATGGCCTCATTTATTGCCATCCTTGGATTCTGCATTGGTTGCTTCATCCTTTATCAATGGAAACAATATACTTATCGCCGTTCTCTTCATTAAAAAGGGAGGCCTGACATGATTAATGTCAGGCCTGCTTTTTTATGCAACTGCAGAATTATTCTTTTTAACCCAAATCGCAGCCACTATAATCAGGAGTAACAATACCATTTGAGGTACTATCGTTTCCACTGTCGGATAAAGGCCGATCCATTCAATGAACGGGAACGTGTGAAGTGTATGCGTCTTAATCACTTGAGAAACTTGAAGTGCATGGATGGAGACACCAAGAATCTTAAATGCCAATGCATAGATGAAGATCGTCGCCACTTTGAAAAAGACCGTCATCGGTAGCTTAACGCTGTAACGGAGCATGACGAAACCAATGACCATCAATATCAAGCAGGCAATCAATATCCCGGTCAATAGCTGTTTCAGTTCCATATACGGAGCCATTCCGGCATAAAAGATGATCGTCTCCGCTCCTTCTCGGAAAATCGATAGGAAACTAATTAACGCAAAAGACAAGATACTGCCTGTTGCAATAGCATGGTCCATTTGCTTGCCGATATAACGGTTCCATGCATGGATGTTCGATTTACTATGAAGCCACATTCCGATGGTCAGCATCATTAGCACTGCGATTATGCCCGTGATTCCTTCAATATACTCCCGGCTTGAGGCAGCGGTAATCTGTGAAAATACAATATTGATAATAACGGCAAGGATTGCACTTGCTGCCAAGCCAGCCCCGACGCCAGACCAAATCCACTTTTGTTTGTCTGCCTGTCCAATTTTCTTTAGGAAGGACAACAGTGTTGCCACGATAAGGAGAGCTTCCAATCCCTCACGTAAAAGAATCAAGGCCGCATCCCATGTCGTATAGCTCGTATCATCAATTAAAGGAAGTAGTCGTGCATGTAAATCGGAAACGATTTCTTTCGCTTCCTTTGCTTGTATCTTCTTCGATTGCAGTAAGCTAATGGCGGTTGGTACCTTAGTCTCCATGTCACTGTACAGCTTACTGTCCCTCGTAGAAACTTCTCCTTCGACATTTGGCCAAATCATTAATACTTCATTCAACTGGTCAATTGCCGAATTGATATCGTTTCCTTCCATATCCTTAACACTACTTTGTAGAAGGTCTGTTACATCGCTCAACGTATAAGTCTGCTGGTCTTCTTTTTCTACCTTGCCTTCCAGAAAGCCTTGAATTAGCCCTTTCAGTTCGTCAAGATTAGTTCGTGCCTTTTCTGGATCTGGAGGATCCTGCGTGATGGCTATCCGAACAAAGGCCATATAGGTTTCCATCTTACCGTACGAAGCAACACTTTCCTCCCGTACTACAAGTTCCGCATTATTCCATTGATTGAGGAGGTTTTGATACTGACTTTTAGCTTTGCTGAAGTCCTCTTCGCTAATCGTCGCATCTAAATCATCGATTAATGGAAGTAACGCTTCTAGGCGATCTTTATAATCGGTTTTATCAACCGGATTTTCTGCCGTATCATACTGAACAAGGGCACTTGATAAAGCGGATAACTTCTTTTTCATTTCTCCTGCGTCTTCTTGATTATTCACAGCGTTTTTCAAAGACAGTAATGAATCGTCAACTTTTTTGGCATCCTCACTGTCCGTTTTTATCACATTCCAGTCCTTTTCAAAAAGAGAGAGATTACTGGAAACCGATTCAAGATCTCCAGACTTCACTTTCATTAGGCTGTCTCCAATATATACGAAAAGCTGATCGTGATTTTCCCCGGCTGAAACACCTGGTATAGCAGACATTAAAAATATGAAACTAGTTAATAAAACGAACAATCCCGTTCTCCATTTAAAAACAGACATGACAAACTCCCCTTTTATGATAAAAACCGCCAACCCGGATTCCCATCCATGCTGGCGATTTTATGGTCTCTCATTTTACTAAATTCATCCGAAAAGGGACTCCCCGATATAGCCACCTTTTTTTACACCCGGCAAGCAAGCAAATATAGCGCTCCCCCGGTGGATGATATATTCATTTAACTTATCATTCTTTGAAAGACGTTCTTGCATCGGGATAAATTGTTTACTTGGGCTTCGTTGGAAACAAATAAACAGAAGCCCCGCATTGAAGCTTCCAGTCTTAGGATCCATTCCATCAGCATATGAATAGGGACGTCGCAGAATCTTAGCTGTTCCATCACCACGGGATAGGATCATATGGGAGTTTTCAGGAATGACCCGATTTCCGTTTTCATCCTTAACATGTTCATCAACCGTATCAAATTCATTCTTCCTCCCTAATGGGGCACCGCTGTCACGATGACGACCAAATGTATTTTCCTGCTCTTTCAACGTGGTCCGATCCCACACTTCAATGTACATTTGAATTCGGCGGACGACCATATAGCTACCGCCTGCAAGCCAAGAAGGGCCATCCCCCGGCTTTACCCAGACATGTTGGTTCATCTCACTGCTTTTCTTCGTATCCGGATTCACGGTTCCATCTTTAAAACCAAACAAATTACGAGGCGTCGTTTTTTGAGAATCAGCCTTTTTCGTACGTTGAAAACCTGTTTGAGCCCAATGGATAATCGTCTTTCCTCTACCGATCCTCACCAGATTCCGGACGGCATGAAACGCAACCTGGAGATCGTCTGCGCAGGCTTGAATGCAAATGTCCCCTCCACTCCATGATTCTTCTAAGGCATCTAAAGAAAATGAAGGAAGATCTTTCAATTCGGCAGGTTGTTTAGACTTCAAGCCAAAGCGGTCTTTCCCATTCTTCGTAAATAGACTAGGACCTACTCCAAAGGTGATCGTCAAGTTAGAGGGGGATAATTCTTCTACTTCCCCTGTATCTTTTGGTGGCATGCTCCTGTTCGAGGAAGCTTCGCCTACCGATTTGCCAGATGTCATCTGGGCCGCCGCTTCTGTCCAATCTTTAAATAATTGAATTAAGTCTGACCTTTTTTCGGATGTCACTTCTAACGAAGCAAAATAAAGATTATCCTGAGCTTCTGTAGTGATTCCCGCTTGATGAGGCCCATAGAAAGGGACAGTATCATTCGTTTGTCCCTTTGCCTTTGAGTCAGATAGAGCTAGCATCCCGCCTAGGCCCGATGCGCCTATTACAACTCCAACCCCACCGATGCCAGCTGTTTTCAACATATCACGACGGCTTACCTTTTTGGAAAAAAGTGAAGTTTCGTCATTTGATATTTGTTCTTTCAATTAAGACTCCTCCATTACAATTCCTATTTGCGAAAGTGGCTCAGCTAAAGCGTCGATAGCCTGGCTTAATGATTTAACCTCGGATTTTGTTAAATCCGTATAAGAAACGTATCCATCACCATCTTTATGTTTTTCAAGCAAGCTGTAAACTCCGGCAAAACGCTCTTTGATTTCAGTTGTAAGCGCCTCGTCTTTTTCCTTAAGGGCAGGTGTCAATAATTCATATATTTTTTCAGCGCCCTCTACATTTGCAACGAAATCATACAAATCCGTATGAGAATAGCGGTCTTCTTCTCCAGTCACCTTGGATGTTGACACTTCATTAAGTAAATCAACGGCCCCAGTGATTAACACATCAGGTGTTACTTCTACTGTTTCCACTTTAGCACGCAACAAATTAACGTCCTTCATTAATTGTTCAGCATACTCTTCATAACCCTTTGTTGTGTTTTCTTCCCATAACCCCATCTCAATTCGGTGGTATCCGCCCCACTCTTTTTCCTCAACATCACCCTCACGCGCATCGATTTTAGGATCAAGATCTCCAAAAATTTCAGCGATAGGTTCAGCGCGCTCATAATGCATGCGAGCCGGTGCATATAACTGCTTCGCTTTTTCAATGTCTCCAGACGTTACTGCCGTCGTGAATTCTTCCGTCGCTTTTACAAACTCTTCTATTTCACCTATCGCAAATTCCCGATAGTCGTTGGATACACCATCCAGCGCACTCGCACTTGTCTCCTTAGCATCCACCTCTGCAGGCTTGGTTTCTTCATTTTTCTGCGAACACCCAAATAACAGGCTGGTTGATAATAAAACGGCTAAGGTTGCTTTCGTTTTCATACTCTAAACTCTCCCCTGAAAATATATATTAATTCTAGATTTATATTAGCAGTAGTGAGAATCATTATCAATATATATTTTGTTCCAATTTACATTTCAGTTATCAAGGTAGACCATACTTTTATAACCTTATTTGGTGAATAGCTTATGGGGACAAATAATTACTTATTTCAAGAACTCTTTTCGTTCTTTCATTAATATTTCATTTTCTTTTTCCATGATTTTCGTAATATCTTCAATAAATCGAAGAATGATCGTGAGTTCTTTATCTTCATAGGACGTGCAAAGATCTTTTGTGGCTGCAGATAGTGAATGATAATGTGATTTAATCTGTTCTTGCCTTGATGCTATGGGGACAATCTTTACCCGTCTACCATCTATATGATCTCTTTCCCTTTTTACATAGCCCGATTTTTCAAGACGGTCGATGAGCGTCGTGACCGAGCCTGTGCTCAACCCTGTAATCTTCGCCAGCTCTCCAGCTGTAATAGGGCCCGTTTCATTCAATATTTCAGCAGTCTTTAAATCCGTGTGAGCCACACCTATTTTGTGAGCCATATTCTGTTGGAACAATACAGACCTCATTCCGTACCTTTGCAGGCTCCGGGTTAAACTCTCTAAAAGGTCTGAATTCAACCCATTATTGCTTGACATAAAATGCCACCCCTTTTACACTTGAATTTATCTTGATAATCAAGATAAATATTTAGTTTCCATAATAGTGATTATCATTCATTCATGCAAATCAATAAACGAATTGTTTCATAAAAAGGGAGGAAAAAACATTTTGGAGAAACAACCAAAACATCAAAAGTTTATAGTTGCCGGACTGTTATTGGGAATTTTGATGTCAGCAATGGATAATACGATTGTTGCAACCGCCATGGGGACGATTGTTTCCGATTTAGGCGGGTTCGATAAGTTTGTCTGGGTGACATCGGCCTATATGGTCGCCACGATGGCAAGTATGCCGATATTCGGCAAACTCTCCGATATGTACGGTCGGAAGCGATTCTTCATTTTTGGGCTTGTCGTCTTTTTAATTGGGTCTGCCCTATGCGGCATGGCTCAAAGCATTGTCCAGTTAAGTATTTTCAGGGCCATTCAGGGTATTGGTGGAGGTGCCTTGATGCCAATTGCCTTTACCATCGTCTTTGATATTTTCCCACCTGAAAAACGCGGGAAACTTACCGGTCTTTTCGGGGCTGTATTTGGGGCATCTAGTGTATTAGGTCCTCTATTAGGAGCTTATATTACGGAGTATGCCAGCTGGCATTGGATTTTCTACGTCAACGTTCCAATCGGCTTCATCTCGTTATTCTTCATTCTTCGTTATTACAAGGAAAAGGCCAATACGCATGAACAGAAAATCGATTATAGCGGGGCCGCGACTCTCGTTATCGCTGTCGTCAGTTTAATGTTCGCCCTCGAGCTTGGTGGCGAGTATGGATGGACTTCATCTCCTATCCTTGCTTTGTTTGCAAGTTTTGTCGTGTTTTTTGTTTCATTTTTCTTTTTCGAAAAAAGGGCCAAAGATCCCATTATCTCATTATGGTTATTTAAAAGGCGGTTATTTGCAACGTCTCAAATCTTGGCAATCCTATACGGCGGAACGTTCATCATTTTAACTGTGTATATTCCGATTTTCGTGCAGGCTGTTTATGGAGGTTCGGCTACCAATGCAGGGTTAATCCTAACCCCAATGATGCTGGGGTCCGTTGTCGGTAGTGCTATCGGGGGAATATTCAATTCCAAGACCAGCTTCCGCAACTTAATGACGATTTCCGTCGTTTGTTATTTTGCAGGAATGCTATTATTAGGAACGTTAACCCCGGAAACCAGCAGGACACTACTAACGTGTTATATGATTCTTACTGGATTCGGTATGGGCTTCTCATTCTCCCTTCTACCGATCGCTTCCATCCACAACTTGGAACCGAGGTATCGTGGGTCTGCCAACTCAACCAATTCATTCCTCCGTTCGTTTGGGATGACATTAGGCGTTACCATTTATGGGGCGATACAGAACAACGCCTTCACAAGTAAGATGGCGGATGCCTTTAAAGGAATGCAAGGCGGGCCGGAAACGTCCGTTCTTACGCAGGATCCACGTCAGCTATTCCAGTCAGATGCGCGTGCCCAAATTCCAGATATGATCCTGGATAAAATCGTGTATGCCATGTCTGATTCGATATCATTAATCTTCACTTTAGCCCTGATTCCTATTGGTTTGGCAGCAATCGTTGTTTTCTTCATGGGAAAAGCAAGAGTGGAAACGTCACCAAAGGAAAAACCGTCACACTGAATGTTTAAGCGCTGGATTTCCAGCGCTTTTTAAAGTTTTCATTAAAGAAAATCGGGTATCCTTTTAATAAAACAACATTCTTTCAAGAATGAAAAATTTTAGTTTGCCGAAATACAATTATGCCACTAAAATGATAAGTAACACATTAACCGATCGAGGTGAAAATTTTGAGAATTGTCTGTTTTGGAGATAGTTTAACAAGAGGTATCTCCTACGTTAAAGGCCGTCTTCGTATCATTAAAGAGAATTACCCAAGCTCTTTAGCGAAGTTGACAGAGTCCTTGCCATTCGTTGAAGTTTTGAATAAAGGCGTCTTTAATGACAATTCTGACTTGCTAGTTAGCCGTGTCCAGAAAGATGTCATGTCAGAAAATCCCGATATCGTATTGATAGAAGTCGGTGGTAACGATTGTAATTTCCATTGGGAGGAAGTCGCAAAGAATCCTGAAGGAGACCATCAGCCTATCGTTCCGATTGAACGGTACCTTGAAAATATCACTCAACTCGTCAAACAAGTTCAGGACAAGCATGTCACACCCTTTCTTTTAACTCTTCCCCCACTGGATCCCGCCAGATATTATCGGTCGATTGCCGATCGATTCGGACCATCCATCGGACATTTTGTCTCTCAAGTCGGTGGGATTGAACATTGGCATGGCATGTATAACCGACAGTTAAAAAAACTGGCCGAGGATTTGAAGGTTCCATTGATCGATGTGCGTTCTTATATAAAGTCTGCCGGTGATCTGGAACATTTAATCAGTGACGATGGCATTCACCTTACGTCAGAAGGATACCAGCATATGAGCAAGGCCATATTCAGTGATTTAAAAAAGCATTTGGCAAAGGAAACACTGTCACAACCTTAAACAATCAAAAAGGCAAAGCATGGGGGCTTTGCCTTTTTACCATTATAAGCTCTTCACTTCCACATTTTCTGGAAGCTTGAAAGGATTTTCGGAATTGATTCGGTCATAAAACATCATTCCATTTAAATGGTCCAGCTCATGTTGAAAAACAATCGCTGCAAATCCTTTCAATCGCATCTCGATTTTCTCTCCATTGCTGTCCAATGCTTTAATTTTCACCCGCTCATAACGTGGCACATATCCTTTGATATCACGATCCACAGAAAGGCAGCCTTCACTTTGAGGTAAGTAAATCATGGATGCCGAATGGCTGACAATTTTCGGATTCACTAAAGCATATTCGTAGACCTTTCCTTTTTCATCTGGAAAATACATAACGAACATTCGTTTATTCAGGCCAATTTGGTTGGCTGACAAGCCTACCCCTTCTCGTAAGTGGTACTTCTTTTGAAGTTTAGGATCTTGGCTGTTTTTTAAATACTGCATCATGCATTCTAATGTTTCTCGGTCTTCGTCAGAAATTGGCAGGCTAACTTCATCAGTCACCTGACGCAGAATTGGATCGCCTTCCCGAACAATATCCTTCATCGTAATCATATAATCCCTCATAAATTTATTCATAAATGTTCAACTCATCTACCTTTATATTTTTTCATCACTAAGACCATTTCACTTTAGCATTTCATTTTTAAAAAGTCTATCATGCAGGTTAACAACTGGATGTCCACTATCCGACTCAGTCCTTAGGGAAAAGCGGCACCCATCACATAAATCAAAACATGGAAGTATTTACCTTTATTTTTAGGACTTATGACCTATGGTTAACGCGTTTAAAAATTTTATACTGAATATATATTCTTAAAGGAGATGAAATATTGAACTCGAACTCAAAATTAGTTTCGAAGTTGCTGCCGTTCATAACGGTGTTCATTGTGATAATTGGTGTTATATCTTGGTACGTTGTGACTCAGTCAAAAGAAATGGTCGTTCCTTTCTCGTCCGTTGAAAAGACCATTCAGGCCCAAAATGGTGCCCTCGTCTCTATTGAAGAAAAGCGAAATGGAACACTTCATATCACTACACCAGAAGGTAAATATGTCTCTAACATCCCTCCGAACAGTCAAATGGTCAACAAACTAGTCGAAACTTATAACGTTCGCTATTCATTTTCATCGACAAATAAGTCTGCATTATGGATTTTAGGCGGATTGCTGGCGGCACTAGTCACAACCGCAATTATTATACAGAAGAAATCAAAAGGCGGTTTACGCGTAAAAAGCAAGAAACAAAATATCTCTACACCTAGAGCACTTCCCGATATAACCTTAGCCGATATAGGTGGTTTGCAACCCGAAATCAAACAAGAGATCCTGCAAACCCTCACCACTCTAAAAGAACCGGAGCGTTCAGCTAAAATTGGGATCAAGCCTCCACAAGGCATCTTACTATACGGTCCTCCAGGAACCGGGAAAACATTATTGGCACAGGCCATTGCAAAAGAATTGGGCGCCAACTTCTTTTCGACTAGCGGTTCGGCCTTCAATGAAATGTTCGTTGGAGTGGGGGCAGCTCGTGTACGTAGCCTTTTCCAAAATGCCCGGAAACAATCACCTGCTGTCATTTTCATCGACGAAGTGGACGCATTGGCCGGTAAACGGAAAGCCCATGGTGGGGAAGAAGCTGAAAAAACCTTGACGGAACTTCTTGTCCAGTTAGACGGAGGCCATTCAAACGAAGGCATTCTATTCGTGGCAGCCACAAACAGAAAGGACATGCTTGATGAGGCATTTCTTCGTCCAGGCAGAATCGATTTCTCGTTCCAGGTGCCGATTCCCGATACAAACGGAAGAAAAGAAATCATTGCCATTCATACAAAAGGGAAGAAACTGGCGGCCGATGTCCTTTCTTCCTTGGATGAATTAGCTGAGAGTACATCCGGGTTCTCCGGGGCGGATTTACGTTCCTTGTTTGAAACAGCTTCTCGTCATGCGCTACGTCATGATCAGGAAATGATTCGCAAACAAGATCTTGATTACGCGATTGACCGGACCATTCTAGGGGCTACTTCCCGAACGTTGAGCGATATGGATACAAAGCGGCGGGTGGCCATTCATGAAAGTGGACATGCCCTGATTGCTGCCCTCACTAAACCGGGTTCTGTTCGAAAAGCGACCATCATCCCTCGTGGCGAGGCCCTTGGGTATGTGGCTCCGATTCCTAAAGAACTTCATTTAGCTACGGCAAGTGAGTTGCTAGATCAAGTGAAAATGATTTTAGCAGGCGGTGTCGCAGAAAGAATGTTTCTTGGTGAACATAGTGTCGGAGTTGGTGGCGACGTTCAACAGGCAAAGCATTTACTTGAACAGATGGTCGATACGGGCATGTTGCAAGACGGCTTCACCTTAACATTCAATAAAGGTGAGAAAGAACAAAAAATGCAAGCCCTTTTCACCCAGGCCATTCAAGAAACGGAAAAACTGATCGAATCAAACCGTCCACAATACGAAGAGCTTGTAGAGGTCCTGTTGAAAAAAGAGACGATTGACGGCACAGAGGTCCAAAATATAGTGGATGTACAAGAGCCAAAGGTTCTTTCGTTTTCATAAGGTCTTAATATATAGGCAAAGAACCCAATCTGAATGTTCAAATTGGGTTCTTTTTTTGATGGTCCTTGGTCTAGCTATGAATAATGACCGGATTTTTCCTACTTTTATGACTGCATCCCATTGAACAATATTTATTTGATGCAGTTCTTGGTTTAAAGGGTCGATTACATGATTCACAATGTCTTATTGGATATTTTATATAAGCCTTTCCCTTACACGATTGAGAGCAATACTTAGCATGTGCATTATAGCTTTTGAATGTCTTGTCACATACTTGGCAAGTATACTCAGCCAAAATCCCATCCCTCCTTTGACGCAATCAATAAAGTATTCAAATAATCTTTTGATATCGTTTGGGAGAAGAGAGTTCAAGATTCATGGTGCTATTATATTTATTTTGGACAAGACTAATGGAGATCGCCGCAATAAAAGCGGGAATCGCAAAGCTGAGGAAGTTTATATAAATAGGCAACTCCCACTCGATTAACAGCCCACCGATTGTTGGTCCCACTATAGCCCCAAACCTACCTATACCTAATGCCCACCCCAGTGCTGTCGACTTTATCTGTGTCGGATAGAACATGGAGATATAAGCATTGTTTAAATTTTGCGATCCAATTGTCGCAGCCCCTGCTATTGCCACCAAAACATATAGAAAGAATGACCCTGGTTTAAAACCAAGGAGGAGCAAGCAAACCGCGCCTATACTGAAGTAACTGATCAACACTCGTTTTGAGCCAATTCGATCTGCTAGCCAACCCCCGCATACCGAACCGACGATTGCTCCAATGTTCAAGCAACAAAGAAACAGCAGGCTGGAATTCAACGGATAGCCCGCTTTAATCATCAGTTGAGGCAACCACGTACCCAATCCATATACCATTAGCAATCCCATAAAGCATGCGATCCAAAACATGATGGTGGATCTTCCACGGCGATTCTCGAAGAGCTTTACCACTGGAACACCGGAAGTTGATAAATTCATGATAAATCGATCTGCATCATGGGGAACATAGGAGGGATTTAAACGAGCCACTATTCCCTTCGCTTTTTCATAGTCTCCCTTTTCCACATAATAATAAAGGGATTCAGGTAAAAATTTAATTAAAAAGGGAATGGCCAATAATGGAATGGCCCCTATGAAAAACATCCATTCCCATCCCAACTCCGGAATGACCTTCATTCCGAAAAGAGAGACTAATATACCTCCAATCGAATATCCGCTGAACATGATACCCACCATCATATTCTTAATCGGCTTGGGAGAATATTCAGAGGTGAGCACCACCAATAACGGCGGAATGCCACCCAAACCAAGCCCTGCAAGAAAACGGTATATCGCAAAATCTACCGGTCCCTTCGCTAAACCTGTCATTAGAGTAAACGAACCAAAAATAGCAACACAAGCTATGATTACTTTCTTTCTCCCTACTTTATCCGCTACGATCCCGCAAATAAGTGAGCCTATTAAACCACCTACCAACGTCAAACTCCCTATCAATCCCAAGATGCCCGGTGCGGTCCCCCATTCTTGACTTAAGGTTGGAATGACGGCTCCATAAACGACTAGATCATATCCATCGAAAAGGATGAGAAAAGTACACCATAGTAAAACAGTTAAATGAAAAGAGTTAACCTTACTCCCTTCTATAACCTGGGCAACATTAATTTGTTTCACATTTCATTCCTCCATCAGTAATAGGATCTATACCAGACTTAGGCCAAAGGCCATTGTTTTTATCTCGTCCCTATCTAAGCACCGTTTTCCAACGCCCTGTACATATTCAGGAATGAACATTCAAACTCTCGCATACATCCTGAAACGTGACACATGTCGGTTCATTTCTAAATTGATTTGCATTGGCATGATGGGCGCAAACAGATAAACAGTAGTGATTGTCTATTGTGTACTGTCTGCATATGTAATCCCTAATCTGTCTTTCTGTTTCTATATCTGTGATTTGGATGGATCCATTGCTACACTTTTTCATAGAAAACCCCTGTAATGGCATGGATAAGCCTTCACCAACCGCTTTCACATAACTCTCTTTCAAGGTCCAGATGTCATAAAAGGCACCAAGGCCGCCTTCTCTATCATTCAATACGTATTGATACTCTTCTTTAGTAAAAAGCTCTTTGGCGAGGGGTAAATCAAATGGTCCTATGTATTCTATATCCACACCCACTGCTTCATCATGAACCACACACACTACATATTCACCAGAGTGGGAGATATTATAGTGGAAGGAAGGAAAGTCACATAAAAACGGCTTGCCATATTCATTCGTTTGAATTCTCAGTTCCCTATCCATCGAGCCGTATTGTTCTTTTAATGCGAAACGCACCAACAAATCCCCAATCAGGGAACGATATGCATCATCAGTCTTCACAAACCTTTTCAATCGGCTCTGCCTTTCTTTTGAAACATGAACAAGCAAATTGTCTATATCCGCATTTTCCCTGCTCGCAGGCAATTTACAACTATATAGTTCAATCACATCTAGCCCCCCTTTTATACTCTTCAAACAAATAAATAGGGGCCGCTGATTAGAATCACAGCAACCCTCTATTTCAAGCATCTCCATCTGGAATTTTGTCACTTACTCATTCTGACTGGTTCTGTCTTAGGAATTTCAGTCGATTGCTGACTTGGCAAGATGCCCTTAAAGTCTTCTTTCTTCAGACGTAACGAGATAGTAAGACCTATAACAAGAAAGACTGATGAGACAAGGAGAGCATATTGATAGGATTCCAAGTTACTCTGTTCTATTCCGTTCCTTGCCACCTCGCTTGTCCCCAAGGCTCCCAACACACTCGCTAGTACGGCTACCCCAACAGCTGAGCCGAATCGATTCTGGACATTGAATAATGTAGTTGCCCTTCCCATCGATGCTGAAGTAATATTCGTGAAAATGGAAGACTGTACAGCAATCACTGCATGCCCCAAGCAGATGCCGACACTAAATAATAAGAGTCGTAAAGACCAAGGATTTGCTGTCGGACCAACAATACTAATGATGGCAAAGATTAAGGCCGTCCCAAGTAGCCCAAGGCAGATCACCTGCTGGCCATTCAATTTCTTGAAAGTCCAAGGAATCATCCTGGATGCTACCATAAGCCCCAATGCCTCAGGAAAAGTGGCCAATCCACTATCCAGGGCAGAGGCATTCATGGCATTCTGATACATTAACGGGAATATAAAGAGCATGCCCATTAATGCTGCTTGCGATAATAGAGAAATAAGGCCAAGGGAACGGAACAATTTGTCCGATAATAAGCTTAAATCCAGCATGGGTTCCTTGACCCGTAATTCTCGCCATACAAACAAACAGACAAGTATGAAGCCAATCAGTCCCGTATACATAATGACTGGAGAACTCCATCCCTTTGAAGGACCGGTACTCAGTGCATACATGACCATCGACAAACCGGCAGCTGATAACAGAAACCCTGTCAGGTCAGGCCTGCCGGCCGATGGCTCTTTATGTTCCTTCAAGAACAGCAAACCGATGAGGAAAGCGATGGTTCCAAAAGGAATGTTGATATAAAAAGCCCAGCTCCAAGATAGCTGTTCCGCAAAGAAACCACCGACAACCGGACCAATGGCTGGTGCAAAGGCAATGGGCAAGACAAGGGTCCTTGACACTTTCATTCGTTCTTTCTGAGAAAATGTCCTGAATAAGATTGCCATTCCTACTGGAGTAAGGAGTCCACCGCCTGCACCCTGCAAGGCCCGAAATAAGGTCAAGGTCTCTAGGTTTGTCGCAAATCCGCATAGAAGGGAAGCGAGTGTGAAACCCCCCAGTGCCAATAGGAAAATTTTCTTGGTACCATATCGATCCCCAAGCCACCCCGATATAGGGAGAAAGACCGCGAGGCTTACTAAGTAGCCTATATTAATACCGCTTGTGGCTGAGGGGATGACATTGAATTCCTGGCCGATGACGGGAAGAATGACATTGACGATCGTGCCGTCCATCGAAACCATGAACATGGCAAACACATAAACCATGCAAACGACTAATTTAGGATTCTCGTATATGCGCACGTTCACTTTACGCCATCAAGGCTCGATACGAGCTTTAGGCTCTTAGGCTGAAGATCCGTCCAGTTGGCATTAATATAGTCCAAGCAATTCTTTTTGCTTTCTTCTCCATAAATGGTGGACCAACCTTCTGGTATGTCCAAAAAGGCAGGCCAGAGGGAATGCTGACCTTCTTCATTTATCAATACTTTATACGTACCATTCTCGTTCTCAAAAGGGTTAGTCATTCTTCATCTCCACCTTCATTAATTAATGCGTAATTTTTTTTTCATATTTGAAAGCTTGTTTGCAATCACCTGTCCGATTTCCGCAAGTGGCTCAGGTTGACACATATCCTTATGACGGCACTCAATATCATGTTGTTCAATCAATCCATTTATATATGGTTTCCATGTATCCGTTGAAAGGCTAGGGAACCATTCTGGTATGAGTGTTGATTTAAAGAACAAAACATTACCATTGAACACTCCTGGTTCATATTCACCCATGATACGAACAGAATTCACATAGGTTTCCTTCAGGTTAAGGATTGTCTTTTCTTCCAAACTAGCTAATGCACTTCCATCTTGGTGCAGAATCTCTATGGCACCAGCATCATCCAATGGCTTGTCTCCTAAACTATCAGGATCATACCCACCCAAGGCAAGCAGGGCGATCAATGCTTCCTCATCACCAGGAGCATTAGTAGTCGGCAAAAATTGACTTGGAAACGCATCCAGAATGGCCACAAGTTGGACTTCTTCCCCCTCGTTTTGCAGTTGGGTAGCCATGGCATGCACGACATTTCCGCCCAGTGACCAACCCAATAAACGATAAGGGCCTTTTGGCTGGACCTTGCGGAGATGTTCGATATAATCCGCTGCCATCTCTACCAGTGTTTCCGGATAGCGCTCACGCTCAGAAATTCCCCGAGCTTGCAGTCCATATATCGGGTAATCTGGACCAAGAGCCGTCATCAGCCCGGCATAGCACCAGCTCAATCCTCCCGCTGGGTGTATACAGAACAGCGGAAGTTCCTCGCCACTTTTGCGTAGCGGCAACAAGACATCCAAAGCACTCTGGCTCGAGCCCATTTCAAGCCTTTCAGCTAGGCCAGCAACTGTCGGCGCTTCAAATAAGTTTCCGATGCTCAACTCAACGCCAAGCGCTTCACGTATCTTACTCATCAGCTGGACGGCAAGCAGGGAATGCCCTCCCAAATCAAAGAATCCATCATCGATTCCAACGTGTGAAAGATCAAGAATTTCCATGAACAGTTTACATAGGATTTCTTCCTGTGGCGTCCTTGGTCCACGCCCTGAAACGGCTGCACCGAAATCAGGTACTGGCAATGCCTTTCGGTCCAACTTTCCATTTGCCGTCAAAGGCAAATCGACCATTTGGACAAATGCAGATGGAATCATGTAATCTGGAAGGCCGGCTGCAACAAACCGACGTAATTCGGCTGGATTGAAAACCGCATTTGCCGCTGGCACAGCATAAGCCACCAATCTCTTATCACCTGGGTGATCTTCACGAACGATGACGGCAACTTGCTCCAGATAAGGACACTGGGCAAGTAATGATTCAATTTCTCCCAGCTCGATACGGAAACCGCGAATCTTGATTTGATGATCGGCCCGTCCCATATAGTCCAATGAGCCATCAGCACGCCATCTGGCTAAATCTCCAGTCCGATACATCCTAGTTCCTGATGGACCGAATGGATTAGCAACAAAACGCTCTGCCGTCAAACCATGACGCCCAAGATACCCGCGGGCCAAACCTGAACCAGAGACATACATCTCCCCAGTTACTCCTGCAGGTACCGGTTGTAGGCTCGCATCCAAAATATACACCCCAAGATCCGGGATGGCACAGCCTATAAGACTGTTCGCCTTCACGGCGGTGACTTCCCTGTTAAGTTCCAGATAACTTACATGAACGGTTGTTTCCGTAATTCCATACATATTAATCAATCGCGGCGCAGTTTCCGGATGACGGCTATACCAATCCTCCAAGCGGCTTAGTTCAAGTGCCTCCCCACCATAAATCACATACCGTAACGTTAGATTCTGTCCAAGTTCCGGCTTGTTACGATCCGCCTGCATTAATTGATAAAAGGCAGATGGGGTCTGGTTAAGAATCGTGACTCCTTCATCCACAAGGAGCTGTAAAAACTCTTCTGGTGACCGGCTGGTTGAATGAGGTACAACTATAAGCTTCCCACCATGAAGAAGCGCGCCCCATATTTCCCATACCGAAAAATCGAAAGCATAAGAGTGAAACATCGTCCAAACATCATCCGAATTGAAATGGTACCAGTCTTCTGTCGACCCAAAGAGCCGGACTACATTTTGATGGGGGATGACTACCCCTTTCGGTACACCTGTTGAACCTGATGTATAAATAATATAAGCTGCGTTTAAAGGTGATAAAGGCTGTTTCCGTTCACGATCTAGTGGGTTATTTGTTGAATATCGTGACATTTCCACTAAAGTGCTCGGATCGTCCAATACAATTTGTTGAATATCACGCAGATCCGGAAGGCTAGTTGCCACAATGGAACTTGTAAGGACGTAGCTAGGCTTCGCATCCTGAAGCATGAAAGACAATCTGTCGATAGGATATTCAGGATCTAGAGGCAAATAAGCCGCCCCCGCCTTCAGTACAGCAAGTATGCCAACCACCATATCCAATGATCTTGGTGTGGCCAATGCTACAAATTGCTCCGATGCAACCCCTTTAGCCATTAGCAGACGGGCAAGCTGGTTTGCCCTATGATTTAGCTCTTCATATGTTAGGGATTCATCTTCATATACAGCAGCTATTTTATCTGGATACCTGTTCACTTGTTCTTCAAACAAAGCTGGTAAACAGGAATCAGGGGTTTCTTCACCATGCTGATTCCAATCAACAAGAATTTCTTGACGTTCTTTTGGCTCCAATATTTCCAATCGTCCGATTGTCTGGTCCGGGTCCATTACAGCCCCCTCTAATACTCGTACGAATCGGTTAAGCATCCTTTCGATTGTTTCAGGTTTATATAGATCTGCACTATATTCAAGAAACCCGCTCATTCCATCCGGTTTTCCTGTGTCATCATGCATTTCCCGAATCTCAATCGTCATATCGAATTTGGAAGTCCCCACACTATATAGCTCTAGGTTGGAATGAATGCTCGGAAGCTCTAGCTTTGGCTCAGGCGTATTCTGCAGGGCAAGCATGATTTGGAATAATGGATGCCTAGATCGTGAACGTGGTGGATTCAGTTCTTCTACCAAGCGTTCAAAAGGCAAGTCTTGATGTTCATACGCCTGTAAATCAACATTCCTTACCCTTTCAAGAAGTTCACGGAAAGTTGGGTCTCCAGAAGTATCCGTACGGAGCACCAAGGTATTAATAAATAATCCGACTATTTCGCTCAAAGCATCGTCGCTTCGCCCTGCAATCGGACTTCCAATCGGAATGTCGGTACCCGCTCCAAGGCGAGTAAGCAAGGTCGCAAGTCCCGCCTGCAATACCATGAATAAGCTGACTCCGTTTTCACGAGCCACATCCACTAATCTACGATGCAGGACAGGAGAAATCATAAACTTCAATGTATCCCCCTTATAGCTTGGTTCGATAGGCCGAGGGAAATCCATAGGCAACTCCAACTGATCGGGAAGATTCGCCAGAGTCTCCTTCCAATAATCAAGCTGCTCTTTCACTAAGCTAGCTTCATCGTTCTCTTTTCCCAACAATTCTTCCTGCCAAAGCGCATAATCCGCATATTGGACAGGAAGAGGAGTCAAGTTTGGTACCTCTCCAAGAATCCTGGCTTTATAAGCCGCAGACAAATCTCGCGTAAGAGGGGTAAGGGACCATCCATCGGCTACAATGTGATGTAAAAGTAAAACTAAAACATGCTGATCCGGTTCCACTGAGAAAAGCTGAGCATAAATGGATGGCTCCACAGCGAGATTAAAGCTATAACGCGTAGCGACTGCAATCTCCGCATCCAGGTCCGCCGCTTTTACTCTAGTTATTAACAATTCAACCCGGGCCTCAGAAGGGTCAATGATGCTTTGATGGGCATTCCCCTCCGTTACTGGAAAAATCGTCCGTAACGTATCATGATGAGCAACCAGGTCATTGATTGCTGCCTCGAGAGCATTCGTATCAAGGTTTCCTGATAATTCTATGACCAACGGAATATTATAGGTTGGACTAGGGCCTTCAAGACTGTGTAGGAACCACAATCTCCTCTGTGCAAAGGAAAGGGGTATCTTTTCAGGCTTACTCGTTTTTTTCACGGGCAATCGGGCACTTTTTCCATTGGAGAGCTGTTTTGCAAGACCCGCCACGGTCGGTGACTCAAAAATCTTGCCTATGCCGAGTTCCACTCCGAATGTATTGCGTATTCGTGCCATCAGAGTTGATGCTAGGAGTGAATGCCCACCTAAATTAAAGAAGCTATCATCAATTCCTACTCTAGATAGACCTAGAACTTCAGCAAACAACTCGCTCAGAATTTCCTCTTGCGGTGTTCTTGGTGCTCGGTCTGAAATCAGCGAGTAGAGATCGGGCACTGGCAATTCTTTACGATTAAGCTTCCCATTTGGAGTTAGCGGCAACTCTTGCATCTCAACGATTGCCGATGGAATCATATAATCCGGAAGACTACTGCCAATAAATGCGCGAAGTTCCCCTGGATCCACTGTCGAATCCAGCGAAGGAACAATATAAGCCACAATTCGTTTATCGCCAGGAATATCCTCACGTACAATCACGGCCGCTTGTAAAACCTCAGGATGTTGGACAAGCTTTGCCTCGATTTCTCCAAGCTCGATCCGAAAACCACGTATTTTAATTTGATGATCAGCGCGACTAATATAATCCAGTGAACCATCCACCCTCCAACGAACCAAATCACCTGTACGGTACATCCGGCTGCCCTTAGGACCATTCGGGTTGGCAACAAAACGCTCTGCTGTTAAATCCGGGCGACCTAAATACCCCCGGGCTAGCCCTTTCCCTGCAATATACAATTCGCCAACGATTCCGGGAGGGACTGGTTGTAAACCTGCATCGAGTACAAACACCTGTGTATTCCAAAGAGGTGATCCTATGGCGGGCATGCCTGTCTGACTGGAATCCAACTTTTTAGATGTCGACCATATCGTCGTTTCAGTTGGACCATATAAGTTGGTTACTTCACACCCTAAATCCTTTAATGCAGTGGCTAGACTAATGGAAAGAGCCTCCCCACCAACAAGTACCTTAAGCCCCTTGATTACATCTGGATAATTGGAAACCATGGCATGCCAAAGCGTCGGTG
Source organism: Peribacillus sp. NPDC097198 (assembly GCF_044762055.1). Classification (NCBI taxonomy): domain Bacteria; kingdom Bacillati; phylum Bacillota; class Bacilli; order Caryophanales; family Bacillaceae; genus Peribacillus; species Peribacillus sp. NPDC097198. The sequence continues at coordinate 29,135 of NZ_JBIWDO010000012.1, forward strand.
TCGCCTGCATGATGGTAATATCATGTTCGGTAATGATGTCTGCCAACGCCTTGGGTTCTTGTATCTTCTCCTTGGCTGCAACGACGCAGCTGGCTCCATTAAGAAGTGGCAAGTACATTTCTAAACCGGATATGTCAAATGCGATGGTGGTGACCGCCAGAAGCCTATCTTCTTGATTCAAGGAAAATTGGCTTTGCATGGAAGAAAGGAAATTAATCAAGCCTTCCGATTGAATGACGACACCTTTTGGATTCCCTGTGGAACCGGATGTATAGATCATATAAGCTGGGTTAAGAGGTGATATGGCTCCATTCCTCTTTGACTCATCCACATTTCCATCGGAATATTTTCCTGATGAAAGAGCATGCTCTGCCTCATCCAATAAGATGAGTTCCGTTTCGCCACCACTTGGTAATTTTGAAGCAATTTCCCGGTTTGTTATTAGACAAATAGGCTTCGCGTCGTTCAATATGTATTCAATGCGGTCAATGGGATAATCGGGATCGATTGGTAAATATGCAGCCCCTGTCTTTAATACGCCCAACATGACCACGACCATGTTCGCAGAGCGTGGTAAAGCAATCGCCACGAAGTTTTCCGGACCTAGATTTTTTTCCAATAAAAGATGGGCAAATTGATTGGCACGCTTATTCAATTCCTCATAACTAAGGACCGTCTTTTCATCTACCAGGGCTGTTAAGTATGGGCTTTTAGCTACTTGTTTTTCAAACAGGCTTGGCAAGTTGGCAGGCGGAATCTCCTCGGCGGTTTGATTCCACTGATGCATGACCCTCTCACGTTCTTCTGGTAAAAGCACTTCAAGTTCCCCGATCATCTGGACCTCTTCTGCAGTGGCCACCTTCTCGAGCAACCTTAAGAATCGGGTATGGTGAATGCCTAGCTCTTCCAAATCGTACACTTCCGGGTTAGCATCCAAATCGATTCTTAATCCATTTCCATCAGACTTGTCATATATGTTTATCGATATGTCATCGACCGGGCCTGTAGCCAGCTTATGTGTAATGGCTTGATTACCCGCAAAGTCCAATCCATAATCAAAAGGCATGACATTGATTTGCGGACCGAATAATCTTTGATTATCTCCAAGAAGCTTAAGGTCACGGCGAAGTTCTTCATGTCTATAGTTTTGATGGCGGCGGATATGACGCACTTCGCTTGATACTTGCTTCACTACTTCCTTCAACGCCATATCCGGTCGAACGGTTATACGCAGTGGAAGTAAGTTCATCACCATACTCGGAATATTGATTGAAGCAGAGCCTAAACGCCCCATCATCGGCAGGGAGAGGATGACGTCTTCCGTTCCCGTCAGACGATGAATATATACAGCAGTGACAGCCATGGCCACTTCATGCCACGTCCCCGAATATTTATGAGCATTTTTTTTAAAGGATTGTGTGGCAACAGTCGATAAATAACCCGTTTGGCTAAGAAAACGGTTAGATGTCCTAGGAGCCCGTTCAGCAAGGCTCATGACTTCCGGTTGATCAGCAAAGCGCTCCAGCCAAAAATGACGATCGGCTTCGAATTTCTCGGACGCCCTGTATCTAGCATCTTCCTCCAATAGCTTAACGAAGGGACTAAAGGCTGCCTCCTCACATGGTTGACCTTGGACAAGTGCCGTATACAGCTTCGCCACTCGCTGCGATATTAGTGAAAATCCAAAGGCGTCCATAACAATATGATGAATCCGCTGATACCAGAAATACCGTTCTGGCCCGACCTTAAACAACGCTTGAGAGAATAGTCTGTCCATTTTTAGGTTAATAGGTTGAAGCAAGTCTTCTTTCATCCATTGTAAGGCCTTCTCTTCAGGATTATCTTGATCACTTACATCCAAGAATTGAAAGGGAATTTCATTTGCCTCACCCATGACTTGATAGGGCCCACTTTGGTCTTCCCCAAAGTGGATGTGTAAACTTTCGGCCTCCCTTACTGCCTGCATGAGCGCTGCTTCAAACTTACTTACTTCCATTTTCCCTTTAATCTCTATGTATTCACCCGTATTGTAAATCGGGTTATCCGGCTCTAGTTGCTGCGCAAACCATATGCCTGACTGTGCGCCGGACAATGCCATGCGAGTTTTTTGGTTCTCCATATTACTCACCTCATTTACCTCCTTTTCACATCGGATCAAGCTAAAACTTTCTGGGAAGATAGCAGGTTCCACCAATCAGCAATTGTCGGTTTCTCAGCCATTTGCATGAAATTGATTTCCGCCCCTTTTCCTCTCAACATTTCCACAAGGCTCATCATGCGAATGGAGTCCATTCCTCTATCGATTAAATCCTCATGATCTTCAAGACCTTCTGAAGGGTCTTCGCCAAGAAGGTCGAAAATCATCATCCTTAATTCCTCTATTGTCCAATCGGCTCCTTCCTGACTAGCAGGTGATGTTTGTTCACTGACTTGTAATTGGTCAAGCAACTGAAGCGTTGAAGTTGTAAACGCACATCGCTCTGCGGCATATTTCAGGGCCATTTTATGTTCTTCCAACGAAAAATCAGCGACCGCATCGGCCACCAGGAATGGTTGTATATCTTGCATAAACGCTTCGCTTGCCGTTAAAAGGCATCCAATATGGGCATATACTCCACAAATAATAAGTTGATCACGTCCCTGTTCTTCCATTAATTCAAGAAGATTGGTTCGTTTGAATGCACTGTATCTCCACTTAGTCAGCATGATGTCGTCATCAGACGGAGCAACGTCGCCCACGATTCTTGTCTGGTTCGGGTCATCATCGAGCCCCGTTCCCCAAAAATCTGTCAGGAGCGCACGGTCCTTAGGATTTTGATCTCCCGGTTGCGCCGTATAAACTACCGGTATGCCTAATTCCACACAACGATCCTTGATGGTTGTTATGTTCTTCAATAGTTCCGGTATGGGTGAATCATTTTTTTCGAAAAAATCGATAAAATATTGTTGCATATCATGAATGAGAAGAACCGAACGCTTCGGTTCCGCCTTCCATGCCACCTTATTTTTTGGTAAATCAGATTCAACTGGCATTGCATATGGTGTGATAGCGGGAATAGCCATCAAATCACTCCTTTTTCTAATTTATTTTAATAATGTTGCTATTTTACGTTCATTTAGCTTGTCAGAAATGATTTGTCGAAGTGCCTTTTTGCTTACTTTTCCTAATGGCGTTTTAGGAAAGGTCTCGATGAATTCCACTCGGTCGGGAATTTTAAATGTAGCCAGACCCCTATCCTTCAAGAACTGTTTGAGATCTCTGGCTTTAGGGGTTTCCCCCCTTGGTATCACGAATGCGCATGACCGCTCCCCAAGGTATTCATCAGGCATCGAGACAATGGCTGCATCATGAACGGCTTCATGGGCCAGCAGATGGTTTTCCACTTCTTCTGCCGCAATTTTTTCGCCACCTCGATTGATTTGATCCTTATCTCGGCCCTCAACGACTAAATAGCCTGAAGAATTTATGCTTACCAAGTCACCCGTACGGTAAAATCCATCTTTAGTAAAGGCCTTCTCATTATGTTCCGGTGCCTTGTAATAACCGCAAATCGTATAAGGCCCCCTTGTCAATAATGTCCCTACTTCACCGGGCGCAACTTCCTTATCTTCTTCATCAACCACACGAATTTCATCAAATTCTGACATTGGACTTCCTTGAGTGTTCACGATGAGCTCATTTGAATCATCAAGCCTCGTATAATTCACTAGTCCTTCCGCCATGCCGAATACTTGCTGTAATTTACACTGAAAGGCCGGGCCTACTCGACGGGCGGCCTCAGCGCTAAACTTCGCTCCTCCAACTTGCATCACTTGAAGGCTTGATAAATCATCATTACGGGATGAAACGGCTTCAAGCCATCTCAATGCAAGGGGCGGTACGAGTGCGGTAATCGTCGCACCATGTTTTTCAATGAGAGGAAATGCTTCATCAGGGCTAGGACCAGGTGAAAGGACAACCTGTCCCCCACCATATAATGTGCCTAGGATGCCAGGAGAACTCATCGTAAAGTTATGGGCGATAGGAAGCACCGCTAGATAGATGCTATCTTGATTGATTCCGCAAATTTCAGCACTTAACCTTAAACTGTATATGTAATCATCATGTGTTCTTGGAATTAACTTTGATAAACCCGTACTTCCGCCGGATAACTGTAGGAAAGCGACATCACTAGACTGGACGATTGTTTCCACCAATTCGTCAGGTTCTCCGTATAAACCTTCCAAACTTGTGAACTCCTCTGCGTCCCCTGTCACAATCACATTCAACAAGCTATCATTCTTACTTTGAACGCCTCGGGCAAGTGTTCTGTAGTCAAATCCACCATGTTTATCTGGAATGATGTAAGCAACGGCTTCAGTGAACTCGCAAAAATACCCGATTTCATTGCTGCGATGGGAAGGAAGGGCATATACAGGAAGAGCCCCGATCCTGAATAAGGCGAAAATGACTTCAAAAAACTCAACGACATTAGGAAGCTGGATGACGACCCTGTCATTCTTCTTTATCCCTAACTTTTGAAGGCCGACCGCTAACCGATCGGCACGGTCGTCCAACTCTGCATAAGTCAGGTTTCTTTCCCCTCCGGTAATGGCAATCCGATCTCCATGCTCCTTGGCACGGTCACGTAGTATGCCGCCAAAGGTCTCCCCTTTCCAACAACCTTCTTTTCTATATAAATCAGCCAAATCCTTAGGCCACGAAGTAAAACCTTCTAACATCATCTTTCCCCTCCATGCCAATTACTTTGATAATTCCGTATCAATCCCCATTGCGCGAAGCATGGTTTGAAACTTAGCCGAAGTTTCGGCAAGTTCTTCTTCCGGTTTAGATTCTCCGACCACGCCGGCTCCGGCAAACAAACGAAGCGCCTTTTCTTCCACTTCTGCGCATCGAATGGTGACGATCCATTCACCGTCACCATTTGCATCACACCACCCAACCATTCCCGTGAAATATCCCCGATCGAAAGGTTCAATCTCCAAGATGGATTCCCTTGCCCGCTCAAACGGCGAACCGCATACGGCAGGAGTCGGGTGAAGCGCGATGGCAAGCTCCAAAGAAGAAGTTTCAGGATCCACAAGTTCCCCCTTCACTTCTGTCGATAGATGCCACATTGTCTCTGTACTTATTACCGATGGGCTTTTGGGGACTTCCATCTTCTTGAAAAATGGACGAAGTGCTTCCGCCACTGCCTCTACTACGACAGCATGTTCATGTAAATCTTTTGAAGAAGAAAGCAATTCCTTCGAACGTCTTTGATCTTCCACTGGATCGTCACTTCGCGGTCGGGAGCCTGCCAACGGATTAGCCACCACGTGTAATCCAGTTCTTGAAACTAGTAGTTCCGGGCTTGCGCCGATTAATGTTTTGGTGCAAACGCTTGAATCTTCTTGCTCTCCCAAATCAACGGCAAATGTATAACCCTTTGTATTTTGTCTTGCCAAGTTATGAAGCAACTCATTGATATTTACACTTATCGAAGATGTAAGTTGCAAGGACCGAGCCAAGACGATTTTGTCCAGATGACCACTGGCTATCTGTACTAGTCCTTCTTCGACACCTTCTTTATATTGGGCAGGCTCTGGAACCGATTTAATTTGGTATGTAGGGACTGAATCCGTCTCCACTGTTCTACTAGGACCATATTCTTGAACACGTACAGTTGAATGTATCGTCTCTGGCACATGCAGATTAGCGGGCTTCTTATAATCGAACGGTATGGCGCCGGTGACGATTGGATTATCCTGTCCAAGCCTTTTTGCTCGCTCCAACGTTGCTGCAACCCTGTTAGCAAGATCCTCCATCTGATTCTCTTTTTCTTCATTTCCCGGAACCGTTAGCAAGGAACCTTTTCCCAATAAGGTTTGGTTCGGGCTTGATAGAAAGAAGTCGCCATCTTGGTAATCTTCCAACATCGGTTTTTCCAATACAGTCGAATTATATGGATGTTTAGTCATGTGCTATAACCCCTTCGTTATTGAATAGTCAGATATTATAGTGGTCTTCCGAGCTTATTAGACTCCTAATGTAGCTCCACCATCTACACAAAGATTACTCATGGTAATATGATTTGATTGGTCGGATATGAAGAAAAGAATGGCATCGACAATGTTAGAAGGTTCCGCAATTTTTTTCAGTGGAATTCCTACTTTATATAATTCAGGCATGCCATCGATGACCGGTTTTACCCCATTATCACCTTCCCATAAAGACCACTGCATTTCCGTAGCGGTCGAACCAGGAGCAACGATGTTACAACGAATATTATGCTGAGCTAATTCCAAGCCTAGGCACTTAGTAAACATGGTGGCCGCTGCCTTGGATGCCGCATAGGCCGCTAAATTGATTCGTGGGACACTCGCTGCATTGGAACCCACTGTAACAATCGAACCTTTTTTCCTGTTTATCATATGTTTACTCACGGAACGGGAGACATTGAAGACACCAGTGGAATTGACGGCAAAAGTCCTTTGCCAGTCTTGATCACTATAGGACTCGATTAGCCCCGGGCTAAGAACCCCGGCTACATTCACCAATATTTCTATTGGACCAATCTCTCGCTCGACCGTATCAACAATGCGGTCGATGGCTGGACTATCACTTACATCTGCTGAAAACCCATATACCTCTAAACCTTTAGACTTCAAGGCATCTACGTGTTTCTGTAATTTATCTGTTTGGAAGTCAACCGCCGCTACTACGATACCAAGCTTGGCTAACGACTGAACGACTGCACCTCCAATCCCTTGTGCTCCTCCCGTTACGAGTGCCACTTTCCCCTTACATTCCTGAAAGTACATGCTTAACTCTCCCTTTCTTAATAAAAGAATCTAGTGCAACCATGCAACAGATTCTCAGTTTCATTACAAAAATCGTTTGGTAGAGAACCCTTTAACCAGCTCTCCCTCTATCTTTTATCAATAATGATAATCATTATCATTTAAATTCTACAGGTAATGTTATACATTTCTATCTTCACGGTCAATGGGTATTCATCGATTTGCTAAGAAAGACCTATTCCTACACAGGTCCATTTGCCCTTAAAGCAAAACGTAGTCCCTTGTTAATTAATGGAGGTAAAACAGACACGTGATTTTCCTCCTCGAACTCCGTGAACTTTACATGTAGCCAGCCTTTCGTTGAAGTTCTTAAACGGTTAGAGAGTTCTAATGCATTTTCATTCATGCCACTTTTGTGATTTTTTTCGAATTCCCCCACACCTACAAATAAGGAGATATCCCTATCATCCCTTCCCAATCGACTCAGGAAATGATTCTCTTCTTCCGAAAACCACTTTTTATTCCAATGAATCGAGGGACTACCCGCGATATATGTTTGAAAAGCTTGAGGATTACTGAATAAGGTATACAGGGTAAACAAGCCACCTAATGAATGACCGAGAAGCGCTTGTCTACCCCGGTTGATGTTAATGGAACTCATAATCTCGGGCTTGAGGTCTTCTTCAATGAAATTCAAGAAGTTCGCCGCCCCTCCATGTGGAGGCCAATCCCCCCCATCAGGTTTCTTTGGCAATTCTGAATAATCGACGGGCAATGTGAAGTCATAATAACGGTCGGTGGAAAATGCTCCGTCTATCGGATATCCAATACCGACGATAACGGCAGGTACGATCCCTGTCTTTTCAGGTCGCTTCGACTGCAAACGCATGGCCTCGACAATGGTTCCAAACACCGAATTGGCGTCGAGCACATATATGACTGGAAATCCTCCTGCTGGCTGTGCCTCTTTTGGTCGATAGATGAAAATTTGGTACATCCGTCCTTCCCTACTAGATTTCATGAGGAATTGACTCGTCCCTTTCAAGACTACTTCTCTATCTTCCCTAAAGTGACCCACCATTGCTGCCTTATCCTTTTCTTTCTCCATATTCTTTCATTCCTCCCATTACCTAATTTTCGACTATTAATCTTCACTTCTAGTTATCATGTATTTCATAACCCATTTATTGATAGTACTTACTTCCCACTAAATGATAATGTTTCTCATTTAGTTTATCAACAATGGTGAAATTTGCAACCACGCCTTTTCCTGAATAACTTTTTCTTAGAAAATTAATGATGATATTTTATTTTTTTACAAAAATGCTATTGATAATTTTGCAGATTACCTATATATTGTATATTGCATGATAATGATAATCGTTATCACTAGTTACCTTCGTTTAACTCACTAGATTCCTAGTTGGACAGGTATCGAAATAAATTTTTAACTGCGCTAGAGAGCATCTACATATTGTTTGTAACACATTTTTAAAAAAATATTTTAGAATAAGGGGAGTTAGAACATGAAGAAAAAGTTAATGGTACTTGGCATGGCGGCAGTCTTTAGTATTGGACTTGGAGCTTGCGGTAATGCTGAAAACAGTTCAGGAGATACTTCTGAAAAAAGCAGTGCGACCGAAACGAAGAAGCAAGAGACACAAAAGATAAGCTATCTTGGCAAGGAATATACGATTCCTTCTGAAGTTAAAAGAATAGTGACAGCAAGTTTGGAGTCAATGGAAGATGCCGCTGCATTAGGAGTTAAACCAGTGGGTGCTATAACGGTAGGTGGGAAACTTCCAGAATATTTGGCGAAAGACCTTGAGGGTGCAGAGTCAATTGGTGAGAAAATGCAGCCAAACTACGAAACCATTCTTGGCCTTAAACCAGATGCTATCATGTGGACATCCAAATCCGACGGTACGGTAACGGAAAAATTAGATAAAGTGGCTACAACATTCCCTTACTCACATATTTCTACTGATTGGGAGGACAACTTACGATTAATGGCCAAGCTGTCCGGCACGGAAGACAAGGCCGAATCCATCATCTCTCAATACAAAGAGGATGCTGAAAAAGCAAAAGTGGAAGTCGGCGAAAACCTGAAGGATAAAAAGGTAATGGTTGTGAGGGTAAGAAACGGTAGTCTATTCCTCTATCCTCAAGATATATACTTCAACCCAGTGTTATATGCTGATTTAGGATTAACGGTTCCTGAAGAAATTAAACCAGTCAAAGCGCAAGAAATGATTGCATTAGAGAAATTTGCTGAAATTAACCCGGACTATATCTTCCTACAGTTCTCAGAAAGCGAAAATGCTGAAAAACCAAAAGCTTTAGAAGAATTGGAAAGCAACTCCATATGGAAGAGCATCGAGGCTGTTAAAAACGATAAGGTGTTTGTGAACTCTGTTGATCCGCTTGCACAAGGTGGAACAGCTTGGAGTAAAACATCCTTCTTAAAAGCTGCATCGGAAAATTTAGCTAAATAAGCAGTAAGGTGCGTTGATTGATATGGCAAAAATAAATTCATTACCGATCATAATTCTATGTATGGCACCCGTCTTAATTATTCTGACAACCATTTTGTCCATTCTTTATGGTGCAAAAAATATAGACTTTATAACAGTATGGAATGCATTTTTGCATTATGACCCAGAGAACGTCGATCATGCTATTATAATCACTTCACGATTGCCAAGGGTTCTGGGTGCCCTTCTTGTTGGGGCATTTTTAGCCATATCAGGAGCACTCATGCAGGGGATGACAAGAAACTATCTTGCATCCCCTTCAATCATGGGAGTGACCGATGGCTCTGCATTTGTCATCACTCTTTGCATGGTTTTCGCTCCTGGCATGTCTTCTTTCCATATGATTCTTTTTTCGATGCTGGGTTCTGCCTTAGGGGCTGGCATAGTTTTTGGTTTTGGTTCATTACTACATAATGGTTTATCCCCGGTACGCCTAGCCATAATCGGTACGGTAATCGGAACATTTTTGAGTAGTATATCGGCTGCGATAGCCTCCTACTTCCAAATTTCCCAGAGTGTTAGTTTTTGGTATAATGCAAGATTGCATCAGATCAATCCGGACATCCTGAAACTTTCGATCCCCATTGGGGCAATTGGCATCATCCTTGCTCTATTCATTTCCAAATCCATCACCATTCTATCTCTGGGGGATGAAGTCTCCATCAACTTAGGTCAACGTACGAAACTAGTTAAGCTTGTTTCCCTACTCTCTGTCGTATGCCTAACGGGTATTGCAGTGGCACTCGTCGGCAAGATTGGGTTTATAGGGTTGATCATCCCACACATCACACGCTTTTTAATAGGAATCGATTATAAATGGATCGTTCCCTGTGCTGGTGTAATCGGTGGAATTTTCCTAGCATTATGCGATGTAATCAGTAGGTTCGTTAATTATCCATTCGAAACGCCGATCGGAGTGGTCACCTCCTTAATCGGCATCCCTTTCTTCCTATATTTAATAAGAACGAAAGGAGGAGAAAAAAGTGTATAGTCAATCATCGAAACGCTTGGTTATCACAATGACAGTCGGTATCTGCCTAATCATAGCGACAAGCTATTTAAGCTTGGTAAGCGGTACCTTTGATATGACCGTCATGGATGTCGTTCGGACGTTATTCCGTATAAACCCGGTCGCAGACTACGATTTGGTCATTTTTGATTTTAGGCTCCCCCGCATTGTCATTGCCGGTCTAGTGGGACTTGCACTAGGTATTGCAGGAGCTGTCATTCAAGGTGTAACGAGAAACGGTTTGGCGGATTCAGGCATCTTGGGAATAAATGCAGGGGCCGGAACTGCCATCGTCATCTTCATGTTTTTCTTTCAAGGTAAATATATTGGAGCAGGTTCTGATTGGCTGTCTATCATGAGCGTTCCGTTGTTTGGATTGGTTGGTGGAATTTCAGCCGCCCTCATCATATTCCTTATTTCGTGGAAAAACGGATCCCTTGATACGAGTCGTTTCTTACTGACCGGGATTGCGATTGGCTCGGCATTTGGGGCCCTTTCCCTCTACATATCTTTGAAGATGAAATCTTCGGATTTTGAAATGGCCACTGTATGGATCTCAGGCAGTATCTACTCGGCCAATTGGAAATACATCGTCGCCATGTTACCTTGGCTAATAATCTTAATACCCATCATTATGAGGAAGGCCTATTTATTGGATTTGTTTCAATTGGAACAGACCAGTATAAAAAGCCTCGGAATATCAGTAGAAAAGGAAACTTCGATTCTCTTGCTCAGCAGTATCGGCTTAGTGAGTGCATGTGTTTCCGTATCAGGTAACATCGGATTTATCGGGTTGATGTCCCCACACATTGCAAAACACCTTGTAGGAATCCACCACAAACATGTGCTTCCTGTGTGTGGGGTGATTGGGTCCTTCCTGGTAATCGCTTCCGACTATATCGCAAAGACGGTGTTTGCACCGGCTGAATTGCCAGTAGGAATCGTCATTTCCATTATCGGTGTTCCCTATTTTCTCTATTTATTAATAAAAGAAAAAAGATAAAAGGAGAGATGGCCCGTGAGCATTCTGCAGATGGAAAATCTGGAAACCAATTATGAAAAATTCACAGTGTTCAAAGATTTAAATTTGGAAATAAAAGAAGGACTGATCACAACCATCATTGGACCGAATGGATGCGGTAAATCCACTTTACTAAAAACAATAGGGCGCATCCTTAAGCAAAAAAACGGGACCATTTATCTGCAGGGGCAGGATTTACAGTCCATTCATACAAAGCGGATTGCCCAGTTAATGGCCTTGCTTCCCCAAAACCCTGTCGCACCTTCTCAATTGAAAGTGGAGGAACTTATTTCATATGGTAGATATCCACACCGCAATAATGTCAATAAATTAACCAGAGACGATAAAGAAAAGATTGAATGGGCCATGGACATTACCAAGACCCTCCCTTTTCGTGATAGGGAAATAGCCAACCTATCCGGTGGGCAGCGTCAAAAGGTTTGGCTTGCCATGGCATTAGCACAGGAAACGGGCATATTATTATTGGATGAACCTACGACATACCTTGATATGGCTCATCAATTGGAAGTTCTACGGATCGTTGAAAGGTTAAACATAGAACAAAATAGAACCATCGTCATGGTTTTACATGACATCAATCATGCGGCCCGCTTTTCTGATGAAATCATCACCATGAAGAATGGAAAAATCATGAAGGTTGGAACCCCTTCCGAGACGATTACACCGGAAGTCTTGAAAGAGGTCTTTCAAATCGATGCACGGATCATGATAGACCCCTCCAATGGGGCTCCCGTATGTTATGGATACGATAATATCGCCCAACAAGAAGAAGCAGCAAAAGATGTTTATGTAACGCGTTAATGCTAAGTAACCAAACGAAAGGCACCCAGGTGGGGTGCCTTTCGTTTGGTATCATTTCTCAGATTGCTGTTGGTTCATAAACGGCCACCAGTTAGCTTTTCCGAACGTTGCAACCATCACTGGGATAAACAGTGGCAATATGATGAACGCGTATAGAGCTAGGCCTACCAATATTAAAGTCGCAATCTCTAGGAGTGACAGAACGCCTGCAGGCATCATGGCAGCGAAAGTCCCACCAAGGATCACGGCCGCGGAGATAATGACCGTCCCCATTTTCCGCATCGATAAATACATCGCTTCTTTTACCGGTTTACCTTTCCACTCATTAAAGCGATCCATCAAGAAAATACTATAATCGATTCCGAGTGCTATTAAGATAACGAAAGCGAAGAATGGAACGGCCCAGCCTATGCCCGCATACCCCAGAATGTTAACGAATATCAATTCTGTAATCGCCGCTGCCGTGAAGTATGTCAAAACAAGAGACACGATTAAATAGATTGGCATAACCAACGATCTAAACATAAAGAATAGAACGATTGCAATACCTGAAAGCATCAACACCACTGTCTTAGAGAAATCAGCCTCTGACATCATGCTCAAATCATGATGGGTGCTTGTAATTCCGCCGATAGCAATGTTGGCATTTTCTAGTTTTGTTCCTTTCGTTACATTTTTGACCGCATCCTCAATCCTATCAATTTGTTCAATGGATTCGTTGGAATATGGATTCGTCTTGAAGATTACATCAAGTGTCATCACTTTGCCGTCGTCAGATAGATAGGTATTCAGTGATTCTCCAAATTCCTTGCTTTCCAACACCTCTTTTGGAATGTACATGCCTGTGACCGTTTTATCCGTCTTCGCAAGACCGGATAAATAGCCCTGTGCAGATGATAATCCATCATGGACTTCATTCAGGCCATCGGCACTTTTATTTAAACCATCTTCCAATTGGTTTAGCTGACCACCCATGCTGGAAAAGCCATTCAATAGCTCTTGCTGACCACTGCTTAAGCTTGTTAGGCCCCCTTCAAACTGGGATAGATTTTTAATGACTTCGCTTTGTCCATTGGCCATGGTCGTTAATCCTTTTTGCAAGGTATCCACCCCTGTGATCAACTGGGTTAGACCTTTCCCCAGGGCTTTTTGTCCGTTCACGATTTCCGCCATGCTTTTATTCGCGGTATTCAAGCCACCAGATACAAGGCCGAGATTCTTATTGAGTTCCGTTAGTCCAGCTGCCATCGTTCCTACCCCACTCTGTGCGCCCTGGACCGTTTGTTTGATTGTTTGGTAGTTCACATCTTGCTGAAGCTCCGGATTACTAGCTTCCATTTTTTCAAAGGATGCGTTCAGCCCCGTAAGACTTTTCGACACCTCATTAAGATTTGTCTGAATATCTTTGTACCCGCCTTTAAGTTCATTCAATCCAGATGTGGACTGCTGGTAGCCTTCCAAAAGCTTTCCACTGCCTGTAGCCAGCTTTTCAAGGTTAGACTTGACCTCTTCCAGTCCTTTTTTCACGTCCTCTGTACCTAAGGAGCCATCACGGATACCTGCTTCAATACTCGTTAAAGCGGTCTCTACCTGGCCTACCCCGTTTTTCAATTCATTGGTTCCAGAGATCAGGCCTCCGATTCCGTCTGTCGCCTTCTTTAAACGCGGACCAGATTCTGAAAGTTCACTTCCTGCCGTCTTTAATCCGTCACTAATCTGTTCAATCCCTTGATTCCCTTCTCCGATTCCTTTTTCCAACGTTTTGGCCTGATTGGAGACAAACAAATCCTCTATAGGCTCACCGGTCGGACGGGTTACAGAACGGACGACATCGACGTCATCCACCTTCGTGATTTCCACACTGATCTTCTCCGCAAGCCCGACATAATCCTCTGAATCCATCCGCTCATCATTCTGGATGACGATCTGGGTTGGCATGGATTGTCCCGGACCAAATTCGTCGGCCATGATATTGAAGGCCATGATTGAGGGAACATCATTCCCAGCCTCTTCAAGAGAGTTATAAGAAATCTTCCCTTCATACATAAATAAAAAGGGAACACAAACAATCGCCACGATAAGCAAGGCCAGCAAAGGACGATTTAAGGAGAAGTTTCCTAATCTGCCCCACAACTTACTATCGCTATGTTCAAGCTTGCCTTTTGAAGGCCAGAATAGCTTCTTGCCAAGCACTGCCATGAAAAATGGAACGATTGTATACAGGGCAACCATCAGAATAAAGACTCCGATGGCCACGGCAGCTGCTGATTGATATAGCTTAAACGTGGAAAAGCCAATGGCCGCAAATCCGATCATCACGGTCAATCCGCTGAAGAAGACCGTTTTACCAGCCGTACGATACGTTTCTACAATGGCTTCCGTCAATGACTCCTGTCCTGATAATTCCTCTTTAAAACGACTTAACAAGAGAATGCAATAATCCGTTCCGATCCCGAACAAAATCCCGACCAAGAAAATCTGGGTATAGGACGAGATGGGAAAATCCCAACGGTCCACCAAAAAGGAAACGATGGATTGGGAGCATAAATAGGTGAAGCCTACTGTAATCATCGGAATGAGAGGCGTCACTACCGAACGGAAGACCACCAATAATACCACCAATATGAAGATGACGGTGATTCCCTCCGTTTTTTTTAATCCTTCCTGGGAATTGGTATTAAGATCTTCATCGATTATCCAACTGCTCGTGTAATAATGATCAACATCTATTTGATCCAATTCCTTATAAAGCGCGTCAATGACGTCCTTTGCCTCACGGTCTCCCTTGGTCATGGTGATGGAGGTCAGTATCGTGGATTGATCTTTCGAAACCAACTGTTCTTTAAGGGATGGTTCTTTAAAATGGGTCAGTATTTCTTTGATGCCCAGTTCCCCTTTATTCACTTCTAACCTTTGTATCCCCTTTTCAATCTCTTGCCTTTCATCTGCAGTCAGCTTCTTTTCACTATGAAAAACCAGGGCCACCTGCGATTCATCCTCATTTTGCACTTGCTTCAAAAGTTCATTCGCCATTCCGGAAGAATACTCTTTCGGAACATCCAACTGTCCCTTTTCCTTGACGAGTTCCGCCATATTAGGAGCTATGAACAATAATCCAACTGTAATGGCAATCCAGATAATGACGATTGCCCATTTTCCTTTTAAAATTGCTCTCATTTACCTTTCCTCCCTTATCCCCATCTTCATCTCGGCAAAAGTCCATGAAAGCTTTTCATATGTATCCAGGAAACTAACAATCTCTTCATATTTAAAATTCCCCATGATTGTCTCTACGACTATATGAATCTTCTGCTCCATTTCCTGAAATAATGTTTCTCCCTTTTCGGAAAGCCTCAAATGGACCACCCTTCGGTCATCAAGGTCACGTGCACGCTCTATCAAGCCTTTGCCTTCAAGGCGTTTAATGTTCGATGTGACTGCGCTTTTATTGACATGGAAAGCCTCACTAAGCTCGGTCGAGGTACAGAATTGCTGTTGTTTTATGAAACGCAAAGTATAATATTGTTCATTTGTCAGTACATCACAAATCTCGTCTTTAATGAGAAGCTCCCCCATCTTATTCACATGAAAGGAAACCTTCATGTATCGATCAATCAATTCGGTAACTTGTTTATCACTCATCCCTTCACCCCATAAAAAGTAGTTCAGTCACTTAACTATTTGCCATCTTACTATAAATTGGATTAATATGTCAATTAGATGACAGTTTTATTGTTATCCGTTTAAATCATGGAAAATTAGGGAAACAAGAAAGTAAGAACATACTAACCATTCTTAAAGGAGGAAGTATAGATGACTCAATCAAATAATCAAAACGAATCGAATAGCAAACTACTAAAAGGTATTATTATCGGAGGAATTGTCGGCGGTGCCTTAACATTATTGGACTCGAACACAAGAAATAAAATGAAACGTTCTGCAGTTCTTTTAAAAGACAATTCCATGAATATGATTGAACAGGTAAAACAAAATCCCGGTGAAGTGAAGGAACAAATGGTATCCGGCGTTAAGGGTGCAACCGAAACGATCAAAGA
The DNA here is from genome assembly GCF_044762055.1 of Peribacillus sp. NPDC097198. Classification (NCBI taxonomy): domain Bacteria; kingdom Bacillati; phylum Bacillota; class Bacilli; order Caryophanales; family Bacillaceae; genus Peribacillus; species Peribacillus sp. NPDC097198. Next base: position 45,359 of record NZ_JBIWDO010000012.1, read on the forward strand.
GGCAATCAGTGACGTTGAAACCCTATATGAAACCGTTAATGAAGAAGTCGTAGGAAAAGTATCGGAAGTGAAAGAGATTTCCACCAACGCCCTCGGTTCAGCGAAAGATGCAACAAGTGAATTGAAGGACATTAGCTCTAAAGTCGTAGTGGCTGGGAAGCAATTGAAGGAAACTCCTGCACAATCCCTGAAAACGGAAAAGGAAGATAATAAAAAAGGCGAAAAAGATAGCGATGAAATGGTCACCAAATCCCAACTATCAAATGAAAAATCCATCTCATCCAACTTCTAACACATAAAGAAAGAGCAGAGAAAACTCTGCTCTTTTTTCGTACTAAATATTGAATTGACTATCGTACAAATCCTTATAAAACCCTCGACTCATCATAAGTTCGTGATGGGTACCCATTTCGATGATTTCACCATCTTTTATAACCAAAATCTTGTCGGCGGTTTCTATTGTTTTCAATCGGTGGGCGATGACGAAGCTCGTGCGCCCCTCCGTCAAGCGGTTCACTCCTTTTTGGATTTCAATTTCCGTCCTTGTATCAATACTCGATGTCGCCTCATCTAAAATCAACACATCCGAATCCGCCAAGATGGCCCTGGCTATGGCCAAAAGCTGCTTTTGCCCTTGACTTAAATTCAAACCGCCTGTTGTGATCCGGGTCTGATACTGATCTGGCAAGTGTTTGATGAAGCCATGTGCCGAAGCAACCTTAGCCGCTTCAATCACTTCAGAATCTGTTGCATCTAACCGGCCATATCGGATATTTTCTAAAATGGTCCCCGAAAATAGAAAAGTATCCTGGAGAACAATGCCGATTTTCTTTCGTAAATCACTAATTTTATAGTCTTGTATGTTTCGACCATCCATGTTGATTTGACCCTGGTCCACTTCATAAAATCGGGATAGCAAATTAATAATCGTCGTTTTCCCCGATCCGGTCGGACCAACAAGGGCAATGGTCTGCCCGGCTGATGCCGTAAAGTTAATTCCCTTTAGAATCGGTTGATCCTTGGAATAGCCAAAATGGACATCTGTAAACTCTACATCCCCCTTAAAGGCATCGACGGGTATTGCACCCTTTTTATCCTTCATATCAGGCGTTTCATCCAAGATTTCAAATACACGTTCGGCTCCTGCAATGGCTGATTGAAAGGTATTTAGTAGACTGGACAGTTGATTGATTGGTCGGAAAAATTGCCGGGAGTAGGTCACAAAAGCGGCAATGAGTCCCACCGTGACCGTTCCCTTTACGGCCATCAAAGCACCGACACCGATGACAATAGCTAAGCCGATGTTGTTAATGAAGTTATTAATTGGCCCCAAGAACCCGGAAACTGTATCAGCGGCCATTGAAGAACGGCGAAGCCTCTCATTAACGGTGGAAAACTGGCTGAAGACCTTTTCTTCTTTTCCAAATAAAGTGATGACTTCCGTTCCTGAAATGGATTCCTCGATGAACCCATTTAACTCCCCTAAGTCACGTTGCCTTTTTATGAAGTTACTGCTGCTGTATTTGATGATCTTTTTAGTCGTCAGTATCATCAGCGGGACAATCAGTAGGGTTACCACCGCTAAAATTGCATTCATGGAGAACATCGCTATCGTCACACCGGCAATCATGAGCAACGAATTAAAAATTTGGATGACACTTTGACTTAATGCATTGTTCAATTGATCAATATCGTTCGTCACCCGGCTCATCAAATCTCCATGAACCCGGTTATCAAAAAATCGTAAGGAAAGCGTGTGAAATTTATTATATAAGTCTTTACGCAGCGTTCGAATGGTCCGTAACGATACATTTATCATGATGGCTGTCTGCATCCAGGTGAACAGAGACGATCCGATATAGACAGCTGCAAGTACCCCTAGCATTCTTACCGTACCCGTAATATCTTTCGGAATAATATAGTGATCTATGATTCTTCCAATCAGATAAGGTCCTGATAGACCAAGTAATGTCGAGAGCACCACAAATAAAATCGCTATGATCAAACCCGCTTTCTGCTTCTCTACATACTGCCAAATCCTTTTAACCGTCTGTTTTTTATTCTTTGCTTGAACGACCGGGCCACCAAATCCTCTTGGTCCGCGGGCTTTCCCCATCACATCTGATACTGGAGGTTGATTCATCTGCTTATTCATGGGGAGCTATCTCCCTTCCGCTTTGCGTCCGATAAATATCCTGGTAAACACGACTTTTGGCGAGTAGTTCTTCATGAGTACCCTTCGCCTCAATCATTCCGTCATCCATCACAAGAATCTGATCGGCATCCATAATCGAAGATATCTTGGATGAAACAATGAACACCGTCGAATCGGTAAATTCCCGCTTCAACGCCTGTAGGACCTTTGCTTCCGATAGGGCATCTATCGCTGACGTCGAGTCATCCAAGATCAAGATCCTAGGTTTTCGGATAAAAGCCCTTGCAATAGACAACCTTTGCTTTTGCCCACCTGACAAATTGTTGGCACCCTGAGTCAGCCTATACGAGAATGCCCCCTCAAAGCCCTTAACAAAATCAAGAGCGGCCGCGGATTGAGTCGCTGCTTCCATATCTGCCGTCCCCGCCTCCTCTTTTCCGAACCGTAGATTTTCTTCAATGCTTCCGGAAAACAGCGAGGCCCTTTGAGGAATATACCCAATCTCACCCCTTAGGCTTTTTAGAGGATAATCCTGTAAAGGGATGCCATCAATAGTAATCGTACCGGTATCAGGATCATATAAACGCGGAATCAACTTAACGAGGGTGGACTTCCCACTGCCTGTTGAACCGATAATACCTATCTTTTGTCCTCCTCGGGCATGAAAACTAATATCTTTAATCACATATTCACCATTTTTGCTATAACTGTAATTCACACGTTCAAACTTCACATCCCCCGTTCTTGCCTGAACAGATGCTGGTTTGGAAGGTTCATTAATATCAATTTCCGTATCTAACACTTGTTGAATCCGGTCTGCCGAAGGAAAGGAGCGCGTGATCTGCATCAAGACGTGACTACTCGACATCAATCCGTTCATGATGATATTCAAGTAGTTGATGAAAGCTAATATGACACCGACCTGCATCGTTCCGTTTTCTACCCTGATTGCACCCATCCACATACCAGCCACCACACCCAAATTGATAACAAATAACAAAATGGGCATTAAGGCCATAATGGTCTGCTCTGCCGCTACATTTCGTTTCGTCAGCTTATCATTAAACTCCTTGAAACTCTCCTTTTCAAATTCCTGGCGGTCATATGCCTTAATGACCCGGATGCCACTCAGTGTCTCCTGGAGCTTTGTATTCACATGATCCATGGCTTCTTGAACCCGTTTAAATAACTTCCCTGCCTGTGAGGAAAAATAAATAATGGCGACCATCAAAACAGGTACAGCGACCGCTAATACCGGAAACAATTCACGTGCTGTCACCCAGACGATAATGACACTCCCAATAAACATGAGCGGCCCCCGGACAAATATCCGTAAGGTCATCATAAGAGAAGACTGCACAGAGGTAATATCATTTGTCACAATCGTGATCAGCTTACCTGTCCCGAATGAATCAGTATTCTTACTAGAAAAAAGTTCCGTTTTCCAAAAAACATCCCTACGTACATCTGAAGCAAAATGAACAGCGGCTTTCGTGCTGTAAACGGTACAACCCAATCCACCTATCAGTCCAATCACTGCAGCTCCCAGCATCAAAAAGCCTAGTTTGGTCACATACACATTGTCTTGGTTGGCTATTCCCTCATCAATGATATGCTGCATCATAGTGGGTTGTAGTAAATCCATCGCTACCTCTATACACATACATAACGGTGCTAAAATCGCAAACAGCGTATATGGCTTCAGATAGGGCAATAACTTTCTTAACGACTTCACTTGCCTTCCCCTTCTTTCTAAAACAGTTCCTATTGGTTTAAAGGCTTTAACATTATTTTCACATGAAACTTTCTTCCATCACCCATTCCGTATACCTTGTAAAATAGCCCGTCAACATGTCCATTTTATGTAAACCTTTCTTCATATCGATTAATTTTAACACCCTAAAACCACTAAAAACAATTGAAATATTGCCAGATTTCATCTCACAAAATCGTATATAAACAAAAAATGGTGCAAAATCGTATGTTACCGATTTTGCACCATTTTCCCTCGTATCTTATTTCGTTGCTTCGAATTTATTCGTTATATCGTAATCTTTCTTCACTTCTGCTAACCAAACCGTGTATTCTTCTTGTAATTTATTATTTAGAAGCGCTTCTTTGATTTCTGGCTTGCTATCTTCTAAATTCGCTTTTTTAGCTTCTTTTTTACCCGTAACTTTTATGATATGGTATCCATACTCCGTTTTGACCGGGTCACTGACTTTATTAACGTCCATGTTGAAGGCAACGTCTTCAAATTCTTTAACCATATTACCTTTTCCGAAGTAGCCTAAGCTTCCGCCTTTTTCCTTCGTTCCAGCATCAGTGGAATACTTGGTTGCCAGCTCAGCAAAGTCTCCGCCAGCAGCAAGTTCTTTTTCTACTTTTTCCGCTGTCTTTTTGTCTTCCACTAAAATATGACTAGCTTCCACTTGTTCTTCTTGGGCAAACGTATCTTTATTTTCTTCAAAATACGCGCTGATTTCATCATCAGTAACAGTAATCCTAGGTTCAACTAATTTTTTCGTATGAAGATAAACCACGATGTCTTGTTTCAATGCCGCTAGGGAAGAACCGCTCGCTTCCAATTGCTCTTTTAAAGCATCTTCTCCACCGTATGATTCAGCTAAGGTATCGATTTCTTTTTGGATTTCTTTCTCTGTAATTTTAATGCCTTCCTTATCTGCTTCTAATTCAACGATTTTATCAGTGATTAATTGATCGGCCGTTTCTGCTCCATAATTTTTGACAAGCGTATCTTGTAGCTCTGCCTCTTTGATTTTCTCTCCGCCTACGCTCGCGACTGTCTTATCAGTAGAGACTACCATTGCATATATTAGGATGGCGGCGATAATTAATATGGCGCCTGCCCATACATATGTCTTCGTGCTTTTCAATAAATTCATATTCTCTCTCCCTTGATTTTTCATTTTATAATAGCAGGAAATTATTAAGAATATCTTAAGATTCCTCTTCACTCTGCTCTTAATGATTATACTAACATAATTTTTTCTCCACCGACATTTTAGAGTATCAAAGGAAACCGGCTTATCCAGTGGGCGACTTATCTACTATGCAAAAAAAAAGCCTGGTCCGAGAAGGAGGACAACACCTTCTCAAACCAGGCTTCCATTTATTTGCGATGCATCTTGAATTCTAGAAAAAGGTCGTTATAACGGGCCAGATTTTTCTTTCCGATGTTTTCGTACACTTCTAGTTTATCAGTCAGTTCAGGAGATGGATAGAACCTCTCATCCTTCACTACTTCTTCCGGTAAATACTTCAAGGCTGCTTTATTCGGAGTGGAATAGCTTACATATTCCGCATTCTGTGCAGCCACTTCGGGATCTAACATGAAATTAATAAACTGATGGGCCGCATTCACGTTTTTCGTTGTTTTTGGGATGACCATATTATCGAACCATAAGTTCGATCCCTCTTTGGGCACCACATATTCAAGGGCTTCGTTTTCCGCCATGATTTCGGAGGCCACTCCTGACCAGACGATTCCAATAGCTGCTTCCTGCGTTTCCAGGAGCATGCGGCTCTCATCTCCAACAATCGCTTTTACATTTGGAGTAAGGCTATCAAGCTTCGTTTTCGCTTCTTGAAGGTGTTTTTCATTCGTATCATTTAGGGAATAATTCAACGAGTTTAGACCCATGCCGATTATTTCACGAGCACCATCCGTCAAAAGGATTTGATTTTTCAAATCTTTATCCCATAAGTCTTCCCAGCTTGTTATTTCTTTTCCCCCAAGCATCTTGGAATTATAAACAACCCCAACGGTGCCCCAGAAGTAAGGGACCGAAAACTTGTTTTCCGGGTCGAAAGGTAAATCGATAAATCGCTCATCGATGTTTTTCAAATTTGGAAGTTTGGAATGATCCAGTGGAATCAACAGATTTTCTTTACGCATTTTATCAATCATATATTCGGACGGAATAGCCACGTCATAGGTGGTACCGCCCTGTTCAATCTTTGTCATCATTGCTTCATTCGAATCGAATGTCTCGTAAATGACCTTGATTCCGGTTTCTTCCTCGAATCGGTCAATCAAATCCGTATCGATATAGTCTCCCCAATTATAAATGGTCAGTGTATCGCTACTTGTAAATCCCTGCGATGAGTTCAACTTCGATGTCACATATAACAGCAAGGCAGAGGTGATTGAAATGACTAGGAACATTTGGACAATCTTCTTCATCTTTTCCCCCCCATTCCTGTATGCTTGACTCGCTGCGTAACAAAGTAATAGACAACGACCAATATTAGTGTGACAAAGAATAGCAAGGTCGATAACGCATTAATATTCAAGGAAATCCCACGGCGGGCCAATGAATAAATTTCCACTGATAAAGTAGAGAATCCATTACCCGTTACAAAGAACGTAACCGCAAAATCATCCAGTGAATAAGTCAATGCCATAAAGAAACCGGCAAAAATACCCGGTGAAATATAAGGCAGAATGACTTTCGACATTACATTCCATCGGCTCGCCCCTAAGTCTCGGGCTGCATCAATCAAGGTAGGGCTCATTTCTTGAAGCTTTGGAAGCACCAGTAACACAACAATTGGAATGCTAAAAGCGATATGTGATAGCAGTACCGAGTAGAACCCAAGCTTGATGCCAGCCATTGTGAAAAGAATCAAAAAGGAAGCACCAATAATGACATCTGGACTTACAATCAGGACGTTATTGAGGGATAAGAATGAATTCCTCATTTGGCTGTTTGTAAAAGAACGGATCCCAATAGCACCGATGACCCCGATAATCGTGGCGATTAGCGCCGACAATAAGGCAATCACAAGCGTATTTAAAACAATGATCAACAGCCTTGTATCCTGGAAAAGCTCCTTATACCAATCCAGCGTGAAACTCTCGAAGTCATACATCGTTCCACCGCTGTTAAACGAATAAAAGACTAAAAAGAAAATCGGCGCATAGAGTACCAGAAAAATCAGGACAAGGAAAACCCTCGATAACGGCGATAGTTTTTTTCTCAATTTACACACCCTGCTTTCGGTTACCCGTTACGAACATAATCAGGAACATAATAATGATTAAAAAGACGGCAATGGTAGAACCCATTCCCCAATCCTGGGTCACCAAGAAATGCTGTTCAATTGCAGTTCCGAGCGTAGTGACCCGATTTCCAGCAATTAGCCTTGTCAGCATGAACAGTGAAAGGGCTGGGATGAAAACAACCTGGCAGCCGGTCTTAACGCCATCGATCGTTAACGGGAATATCACGCGTCGGAAAGTCATCCAACGTGATGCGCCTAAATCATTAGCCGCATCTACAAGAGTCGGATTCATTTCGTCCAACGCATTGAATATTGGTAAAATCATGAATGGAATAAAAATATAAACGGAAACGAATATGAAACTGAAATCAGTAAAGAGTATCTGTTGTTTTCCAATTCCTATCGCTTCCAAAAAGGCATTCGTCATGCCATATGTGCCGAATATGCCAAGGAACGCATAGGCTTTTAATAACAGATTGATCCATGATGGCACAATGACCAGCAGCAGCCAAAGTTGCTTGTGTTTGGTCTTGGTCAGAAGATACGCTGTTGGATACGCTACTAATAGCGAGATCGCTGTAATTAAAAAGGCATACCAAAACGAACTGAGTGTCATCTTCAAATAAACGGGAGTGAAGAACTTTTGATAGTTAATTAACGACAGATTGCCTTCGATATCGAAAAAGGAATAATACAGAACCAGTAGTATCGGCGCAATGACGAAAAATGCAATCCATAAGATATAAGGGATAAAGTAAATATTTCTAGAAAACTTATTTTTCATGGCTTTCTCCACCATGGTACGCTTCTAAACGCTTATCGAACTCTTCCTCTGTTTCTCCCAAACGCATGACGTGTATGGCCTCTGGGTCAAAATATAGACCGATTTCATCCCCGACGGTCACCTTTTTCGTCGACTGGACTAGCCATTCATTTCCATCATGGTCATAACAGCTGATTTCATAGTGCACACCACGGAATAACTGAGAGTCCACCCGAACTTGCAGTTTCCCTCGATCGACTGAAGTAATCTCTAAGTCTTCAGGTCGGATGACAATTTCCACGGCTTCATTACGATTCAATCCTTGGTCCACACATTCGAATTGTCTCCCTACAAACTCGACAAGGTAATCTTCAATCATTTTTCCTTTTACGATATTGGATTCGCCAATAAAGTCGGCAACAAAGCGATTCAAAGGTTCATCATAAATATCAATAGGCGTTCCGCTTTGTTGGATTTTCCCTTTATTAAGGACGAAAATTTCGTCTGACATCGCTAGCGCTTCTTCTTGGTCATGAGTGACGAAGATAAAAGTAATGCCAAGTCTTTGTTGCAATTCCCGCAATTCATACTGCATTTCGGTACGCAGTTTTAAATCCAGGGCTGATAATGGTTCATCTAGAAGAATGACTTCCGGTTCATTCACAATCGCCCGTGCAATCGCTACCCTCTGACGCTGACCGCCTGACATCTCCCTGATTTCGCGTTTTTCATAGCCATCCAAATTCACGAAACTTAGGGCTTCTTTCACCTTAACCTCGACGTCGGCGTTCTTCATTTTTTTTATCCGAAGTCCAAATGCCACATTCTCAAACACATTCAAATGTGGAAATAGGGCATAATCTTGAAAAACCGTGTTGACCTGACGTTTATTGGCCGGAACATTGTTGATTTTTTCACCTTCAAAATAAATATCACCTTTTGAAGCTTCCGTGAACCCTGCTATCAATCGTAGGATGGTCGTCTTACCACAACCCGATGGACCCAGTAGTGTATAAAACTTCCCTCTTTCAATTTCAAAACTGACATTATCCAGAACAACTGTATCGTCATCGAATTGCTTCGTAACATTTTCAAACCGTATAATCTTTTCATTTGCCATAGAGACTTCCCTCTTTCCATTGAACCGCATGTTCTACTTTTCAAATAGACAAGCGTTTGCAATCACTAAATTCTATAAATATGATTCCGTCACCACCAGCAGTAATTCGGATGCTCCATCAAAATCATTGATGATTTGATGTTCATCGGATGCATGAAAGTAAATGGATTCCCCAGCTTTTACAAAATAGGTATGTGTACCAAGCTTCACAATCACCCTGCCACTCAATACATATCCAAAGGTTTCTGACAACGAGGGTTCAAACTGCTTGAACTCCCCTTTTTCCTGAAGTGTCAGCCGAATCGGTTCCATTTCTTTTTCATTGGATTCTGGTACAAGCCACTGAATCTGATAACCGCGCTCTTCATCAATGAAAAAGGTTTGCGTTTCTTCCTCATACACTACCTTTTGAACTTGCTCCTCTTCATCAAAGAAGTCTTTTGGAGTGCAGCCAAGTACTTCAAGGATATTAAAAAAAGTCTCTATTGAAGGTGAACTTAAATCTCTTTCCAGCTGCGAGATATACCCTTTACTTAAATCCGTTCTCTCTCCCAACTCTTCCTGAGTCAATCCTTTTTTTAAACGGAGATTTTTAATCTTTTTGCCAATATGCATAGTATTACCTCAATCCGTTTAGGAATAGTAAACTTACAGTCAATAAAGTTTTGTATTAGTAAACTTTAAGTTTAATTTAATTTTAATTTAACGGTCTTTATTATACAGGAATTAAGTAAAAGTTCAACGGTAATGCAAGGAAAAAATCCCGTTACGATGAGATGGCTAGATAGTCCGCCAACAACTGGGAAAAAGGAAGGCTGCCTCTTGTATCCTTACCAGTATTTAATCAATCGTTTAATGAAAGTTTACCCGTTTAGATGCCCAATCCATTCTGCCGAAAGATGTGCATAATAAAAGGACCGCCATTTTCGGCAGTCCTTTTTCATCATAATCTGGCCGCAATCTCCTGGGCCCTTTTCTCTCCATCCGTAATACAATCAGGGATCCCTACCCCATAATATGAGCAACCTGCAAGAAGTACATTCGGATAGTTCGCTTTCATTTTCTGCTCTAGGGATTGAACAATGTAAGGGTGTTGAATGTGGTAATTCGGCATGTTGTCCTGCCACTTCGTAACTTCGCTTGATACAGGATACTCAGAAATATCCAAGCTTTTTTTAATATCCCCTAATGCCACTTGTATTAATTCTTGCTTCGATAATGACTGTAACCGATCATAATCAGGGTTGGAGCTTTTATAAAAGAGCCGGACTAGCAACTGGCTATTTTCTGAAGTATGCTCCCATTTCCGACTAGTCCAGGTACAGGCATTGCACATCAAATCACTATTTTCACCGACAATGAATCCTGTTCCATCAGGCAGTGTACTGTCGGGGATATCGAATCCAAGGTATATGCTGATCATCGAACTATTAAGCAATCCGGCAAAGTCCTGGTCCAGTTCAGTGTCGCCCAATAGTTTTTGCGTAGTCGTATGTGGCGTACTTAGAACGATGAAATCCGTCTCGATGGTTTCTCCATTTACTAAGGTAACCGTATAGCGCTCTTCATTTTTCCTTATTCTTTCAACCGGATTCCCTTTTAAAATGTCCACACAATCGAGGAGTTCTTCCAACCGTTCAACCAACATCGATAAACCATTCTTAAACGAAAGGAATTTTTTGTTTCCCTTGCTCTTGTATTTATCCTTATTCTCCGATAAGCCGCGGATGATGCTCCCATATTCATTTTTATAATCCAGCATTTCCGGTAATGTCTTGGCAATGGTCAGGTCATTTAACTTACCTGAATAAACGCCAGATAAAACTGGAGAAATCTGCTTCTGAACGAGTTCCTTACCCAGAAAGCTTTCCAGAAATAAACCGATTGAATCATTCTTCGTAAACGTCTCGTTTTTTGTATAAAAATCTCTTAACGCGTCCACCTTACCCTGTGGAGAAATGAGTTCGGTTTTTGCCAAGGACTCCAGGCTCATCGGAATACCGAATAGAGCGTCTTCAGGTATTTTCTTCAGTTTCCCGTCCGTATGGATGAATGATGTTCCTGTGGCATTGTAGACCACATCATCTTCAAGACCCAATTCTTTGATAAATGGTTTTACATGTTGTTTTCTGGCAACAATCGAATCCGCACCCGCCTCCATCTTAAAAGCACCGTCATGAATCGTATTGATTTTACCGCCTAATGTATCATTTCCTTCTATCAGGATTAATCTTGCGGGAAGGTTATCGGCCTTCACGACCTTCTGTAAATGATACATGGTCGACAACCCTGTAATTCCTCCGCCAATGACTACAACTGTTTTCATATTTTCACACCTCTATTAGCATACTTATCAATAAACAAAGTGTACCATAAGGCAGAAGGGAAATTAAAACAGCCACGAATTCAACATGGACTTTTGAACCGGATGTAACATTTCAGACAAATTCCAATCATTTAGTAGATGGTGTGCGAATGTTCCTTATCGATATCCCCCTAGCTTTGTTTTATCTTTTCCTTTTCTCTACGGTTGAAACTCCTCCAAGCGCACGAAAAGCACGGTCGATTAATTCGACCGTGCTTTTCCTGAATATGGTCAATGACTGTTTTCGTTGATACTAAGTGCTTCGCGTAAATTGATTTGCTGCCGGATTCTATTGGCAACATCCCTTGGTATTTTTCTTTTTTCAAACATTTCCTGAACGTCGTCACGTTCTGCCTGAATCGCCTTATAAAATAGTTCTCGTTCATAATTGACCATTTTACTAGGTTTACGCCCTTTATTTTCTCTTTTGTATCTCAAAATAAGTAATTTATACTCTTCGATGATCATGGAAGATGTCTCATGGTTTTCAGGTGTAATGCCTGCTTGTATCTCTTGGATAGCCACTTTATACATCCTGATCTTAAGGTCTTTCACCTTTTCTAGTCTCTCCAAATTGATTCTTCTTATTTCTTTTTTATTCGGGAAGAATAGTTTAAACACCTTTAACATCGATCGTCGGAAAAGTGTCAAGGACCTGTAAAAACGGAATTTCATCCGATTAGTGACTGCCCCTTCCATACGTTGGATATATTCCAAGCAAATATAAGCGGATTCCCTATCTACTTTCTCCTCTTTAATGAGTTGGTCCAGGAATTTCCTTTCCGCCTCAAGAGCTTTAAAGCGAAGTTCTTTTTCTTCTTCTCCAATTGTGTTTGAACTTTTGCCCTGTTCAACATAGGAAAGCGCATTGATTTTCGTATGGTATCTCGAAATAATGGACATAGCCGCTTCCCGGTTTTCATCCGTCATTTGAGACTCTACAGTTTTAATCGCCGATTGATGTGCATGAATGGTAGCCAATTTTAGCTTATCAGCCTGCTTATCCACCACTTCTTCTTCCTCTGTTCGGGCCACGATAGGAAGGAAGACACTTGCAACGATCAAAGAAAGTAATATGACGCCCGCTGCAATGAAGATGATTAACGAGCGCTCCGGAAATGGACTGCCATCCGCTAATATATAGGGAATCGAAAAAGATCCTGCTAGTGTAACCGCTCCGCGTACTCCGGAAATGGTAATGATTCCTGCCGCCATGAAGTCCGGTTTTTGGACACCGGATTTATACGTCATCCAACCGATTGACCAAGCGGCAGTAATCCAGATGTATCTTAGGATAAATAGGAACAGAGTAATGACTACAATATAGAGAATCACTTGTCCATTATGGAATGCTGGATCTTGGAATATGATCTTGGCCACGCTAGGAATTTGCAGACCTAATAGAACGAATACCAAACCATTTAATACATATAGAATGACAGACCACGTACTCTTGGATACGACCTGCAATTCAACTGTTGGTGATAACTCTCGATCTCGTTCTATGGCATGAACAATTCCCCCTGCCACAACCGCTAAAATACCTGAAAGGTGGAAATGCTCCACAACGAGGAAAATGATAAAAGGTGTTAGGATTTGGATCAACGTATGCATCGTTACATCTTCCATACCCAATCGGCGAATGATGACACGTAGCCTGATAATAATGAAGGACAAAACAGCCCCACCTACAAATCCCCCAATAGCTATCAAAATAAAACTAAATGTTGCATCGACCAGGGAGAAGACCCCCGTGACAGTAGCCGCAACAGCGAATTTAAAGGCTACCAGACCTGAAGCATCATTCATTAACCCTTCCCCTTCAAGAAGGTGCATGATACTTTTCGGTAACTTAAGCCTACTAGCCAAAGCACTGACCGCGACAACATCCGTAGGAGAAAGGATGGCCGCTAATGCAAATGCAGCAGGCAATGGGATAGAAGGAATCATCCAGTTAATAAGATATCCTCCAGCCCAAACGGTGACGAACACGAGGCCTAAAGCAAGCATGAGAATCGGTGTCCTCAACTTCCATAAGGCTGTACGAGGCACATTTTTACCATCGTTAAATAAAAGCGGTGCTATAAACAGAAGCAAAAAGAGTTCAGTTTCCATTTGTATATGTATACCTAAAGGTAAGAGTGCTATTACGACACCCAGTGCTATTTGAATTAACGGCACCGGTACAAAAGGGACAAAATGATTGATTACATTAGACGCTCCAATTAAGATAAGAAGCGCTAATATAACAAGAAAAAACTCCATACGAACATTCAACTTCCTTTCTTAACTATTTTCATAACTATAAGCGTACCATAATATACCCCCTCCGTTCATTCATTAGCTTATCCTTCCCTTGAATTATTAGGAATTATCTATACATTTTAACTAAAACCTATTGACCCCAACGTTGCGTAAGGGATTAAGATGAGGATGAGGTGATTGGAGTGTTATATAAAATCAAAGAAATTGCCGATATAGCAAATATCAGCATACGGACGTTACACCATTATGACAAAATCGATTTACTTAAACCAGAAGCGATTTCTTCTTCCGGATATAGGCTTTATTCCGATCAAAATCTAGAGACATTACAGCAAATCCTTTTTTATAAAGAAATCGGGTGTTCACTTCAACAGATTAAATCCATTCTTGAAAGTCCTGATTTTGATCGCAAACGTGCTTTGCTTCAACATAAAGATCTCCTCAAAAAAAAGAAAGAACGACTAGAAGAGATGATTCAAACGATTGATCAGACCCTGTTAATAATCGAAGGAGGCGGCACCATGAACAAAGAAGAGATGTTTGAAGGCTTTGATATGTCTGAGATAGAGCACTACCAAAAGAAGTATGCTAAAGAAGCGCAAGAACTATATGGGAAAAAGATAGTCGACGAAACTTTGAAAAAAACCAATAGCTACTCAAAAGGTGACTGGAAGTCCATAACCAAAACTCAAGAAGACATTTATCAAACATTAATAGAAGGAATGAGTCATGGTCCTGGTGATCCACAGGTTCAACAAGCAGTCGCAGCATGGCAAAAATATATCACAGAAAACTTTTATGAATGTACCCTGGAAATACTCCGTGGACTTGGTGATTTATATGTCCAGGATGAACGTTTTACAGCTACTATCGATAAATACAAACCCGGTTTGTCCACATTCTTTCGAAGCGCCATTATCATATACTGTGATAATCACACTTCATAGTATTAAAAAAAGCTGTACGGTCTGTGGTCGAACAGCTTTTCTATTATACACGATCAATTTCACTCAATTATGACGCTCCTGGAACAAACAAACGCAGGTGATTATGCAATACTTCCGCTTGAAAAGGCATTTCGCTACCTCTTTCACCATCCATATTAACAATGAGGTCCTCTGATGTAGATACGTGAAGCTTAGAGGTTGGAATGTACTCTATTTCTTCATGGTTCTTGATTTCTCCCTTAATTAAACTTGGAATGATTTTGAGGATGAGTGGAATGGAAAGACTTTTGATGATGAATGTATGGAGTTTCCCGTCATTCACTTCCGCCTCTGGTGCAAGTTGTTCAAAACCACCGACAGAATTTGTCATCGTAGCAAACAGTAAATAAGTCTCACCGGTCCACCTTCCATGATCATGTTCCACAGTTATAGGGAATGGTGTCTTCTTGACTAACGTCTTTGCTCCTTCCAAAAAATAAGATAGTGAGCCAAGACGCGTTTTCTGCTCCACACTCACATTATAGGTAGCCTCTGCAATGGCCCCGACGGCCAATACATTCATGAAATACCGATTATTGATCTTACCGATATCCGCTTCTTTAACCGCAGATTTTGTGTACATCTCCATTGCTTTGATAGGGTCTAACGGTATATTAAGTGCCCTTGCAAAGTCATTCACTGTTCCGAGTGGGATAATCCCTAATATGGGCCTATGCTCCTGTTCCGCGAGACCATTGACCGTCTCATTTACCGTACCATCTCCCCCCATTGAAATTACGGCATCATATTTCCCTTCACATGCTTCTTTTGCAAACCGCGAAGCATCACCCTCGCCCTTCGTTTTCCGAACCACTACTTGTTCATAAATATCTCCAAGCACCTTTTCCACATTGGGCAAAATTTCTCCTGCTTTTTCTTTTCCAGAGGATGGGTTAATAATGACCATAACTTTTTTAGACATAAGTGACCTCCTGTTATTTATTGCTATTAACAAGTTACCTCTTTACTAAAATACTAAAACCAATTTCCCATTCTTTTGCGAAAATAACCCCATCGATGAGCCAAAATCTTAGAAAACCCTTCGAATCTCATCCCCCCGTACTAGCAAAAATCCTCTGTACTATTCTGTTGTATAAATTAATCTATTTAGTCTTGGACGCTCCATCCCATCAATCCCACTTTTTAGGTAAACGTAGTAATCAGGTTTAGTTAAAAAGAAAAAAATAATAAAATATATCACAGAAAACCCTTGTTACAATAGGATTCTCCATACTAATTTGGAAATATTTTTAAATTTTCTGTGAAATGCCTATACTTTTTTAACCATCGGGTATATACTGTATTATAACAACAGACAGATATTAAAAACTGTACTACAGAAAGGAGAGTGTGACATGCAAACGAGTCAATTAGAAAATATGAAAGACCAATCATTAGCACAATGTACCGAATGTGGTGAAACCCTTTTTGATGGAACAGAATCTTACTTGATGGAATGCGATCGCTGCCTTTCTAAACGTGAAGAATGAATAAGTCTTAAAAATAGAAAAGACCTTATAAAGGAGGAAACCACCATGCAAAGTAAAAAATCCATTGAATTTTTCAACAGTATCCCTGCCAAAGATTGCCCAGAGTGTGGCGACCATATCGTCGAACACGCCGAATCTTACTTGATGGAATGTGACCGTTGCCTTTCTAAAAGCGAAGACTACTAAACAACTAAAAGGAGGAACAAGTATGCAAACTAAAAATCCAATGGAATTCTTCAGAACCCTTCCACCCAAGCAATGCACCGAATGCGGGGAGCAAATCGTGGAACAAGCCGAATCCTACTTGTTGGAATGTGACCGTTGCCTTTCTAAAAGCGAAAACTATTAAAAAACAAGAAGGAGGTACCACCTATCATGCAAACTAAAAATCCAATGGAGTTCTTCAGAACCCTTCCACCCAAGCAATGCACCGAATGCGGGGAGCAAATCGTGGAACAAGCTGAATCCTACTTGATGGAATGTGACCACTGCCTTTCTAAAAGCGAAAACTATTAAAAAAACAATAAGGAGGTACCACCTATCATGCAAACTAAAAATCCAATGGAATTCTTCCGGACCCTTCCACCCAAGCAATGCACCGAATGTGGCGATCAAATTATGGAACAGGCTGAATCCTACCTCGTGGAATGTGACCACTGCCTTTCTAAAAAAGATGAATAATAAGAAAAGCCGCTGACATCAAAAGCTGTAAAGGCCAACTCTTTGATGTCAGCATATTTTTTATAGAACCTTATCCCCTACCTGCGACGAAATTTTTATTCATAATAAAAAGGATGCCTCATAAGACACCCTATTATCATCTGCTTTTTACATTTCAGTTTTCCACAAACCCATCCGCTGTTTTTCCGTTTACCTTCGTCTTGCGAAGTTTCAAATAATCTAAAGCAAAAATCATGAACTCAATGCCGAGTCGTTGTTCAGATTTCATGAAATTGGCACCTAATAGCCTTTCTAACTTTTCAAGGCGGTGGTAAAGTGTTTGTCTTACGATAAATAATTGTTTGGATGTCTCCTGTTTAGATCCATTACAGGCAAGATACGTTTTCAAGGTTGGCATTAACTCCCCGTTATTTCGTCTGTCATACTCGATGACCGGACCTAAATATTCATACACGGTTTCTTCCAAGTTTCCATGTTTGTTAATGAGCGCAATCATTCGATACATATGTAAATCTTGATAAAAATAGCTTCTGCTTTCCTCAGTTAATGTTTCCTGAAGCAACAAGGTCTCACGTGCCGTTTCATAACTCTTGTAAATTTCACTTAACTTTTGAACATATTTCCCAAACCCTATTGAAAGCACATTCATTCGGTTGCGACCCGTAGCATCCATCATTCTGATTCGATCCAGGGCCCCCGTCACTCTCTCTTTCCAATCTCCAGGTGAACGGTTATCCCCTAAAATAAAGACCAGATGTTGGTGTACTTCCATAGAGAAAATCTGAAATCCATATTGTTCAAAAACGGATCTAAACAGGATTTTAAAATAAGTCCCTTCTAGTTTAGCAGAACCTTTATTATACCTTGAGTGTTGTTTGCAAATGCATACGATGCCGCCTTCCAATTGCATCTTCGGATCAATATAAGATAGTTGCTCCCGGATGACTTCATCACTATATTCCCCTTCGAGCCAGTTCGTTAGCCATTTGCTCTCTTCAGATATCTTCTTTTCCTCTAAATAGATTTCACGTAATAGATATTGAGCTAAAGCCGTAGCCGTTCGATCCAAGATAAGGGAATCAAAGTCGGTCATTTCTCGATTACTACTATAAATGACCAGTTCCGCATAATTTTCACCAAGGACACGAATCCTTTGTTTCAGAACGAATTTACTTAAATTTTGCTTTTCATATACTTCGGCTAACAATTGCTGGATGAGTTTTTTCTTTATTTTTGGAATACAGGCTATATCATTCTCATTGGGAATAAACATCACCTGAACATTTAAATACGAATGAAGAAATTTTAGAATTGGTTCATAATGGTCAATTTCGAGGAGTTTTTTATTCAACTGCTGTGAGTAGGTTTCTAGGTTGGAGATCATCTGATACTGTTTATTAATGATTAAGGAATGAATGTCCTGAGTAATTTCAACAAAAGGAACTTCCTGATTAAATAAAATGAGGGGAAAGCCATGCTCGTCTGCAAGGTCTATCGCACTCTGTGGAATGGCCATGGCATGGGTAGCCATCTCTATACAGAGTCCTGCCGCATTACATGTAATGAGCTGATTTAAAAAAGAAAGGAATGTACTATCTGAATCCTTCCACCCAAGACCGGTGGTAAGAATTAGTTCGTTTCCATTTAACAAGTGACTGATTTGGGTGACTTCCAAACAGTGGACCCATTTGACTTGGCGTTTTAACCCACCTTCGCCTCCGACCACATCCGTCCGGTTAAAATGCCTGCGCGTTAGAATTTCCTCAATTGTAATCGACGTATTCATCCATCCACCATCCTTTTATAGCTATAGAACCTATTATAAACGGACTGTCTGTAAATCTCCAGATACTGGACATAATAACTAACGTCAAAATTCTACAAAATTTTCAGTTATTTTTGTAGAAATCATGCTATGCATTTCATTCCTAGTAGTTTCCCCCTTTCATATTCTTACTATCTATCCATAAATGAACATAAAAAAATGACCTATTCAACTGAAAATAGGCCAGCTTAACAGCTTTACATCCTTAGGGGATACATGTTTTTAATTTAGTTTTTTAAAAAGCAATGTTGAGAAATATTTTCTGCCTTCTGGAGTCTTGATATTCAACTGCTTCCATTCCTGCTTCGTTCCTTCAATCAATTCGAAATCAAGGAAAGCGCCACTTAAGTTTTCAGAAACCCGGGTGATTCTGTACCCTCGTTCAAGTAAAAAATCAATTTGTTCCCTTTCTAAGCGATACTCTTGGTATTCAGACATGTCCCACTCCTCCTTATTTAACGTTTTCCCCGCCTAAAGGCATGTTCAGTACCTCTTCTTCGTCAACCATTCTCTTTCCGATATCCCAATCCTTGCCGACGGAGATTCCTAAATATTTCTCATCGCTCGGATCTATAATCTCTGCCTGTTCGTACTTCTTGAACCACCAATATTTAGCCAGTACATAATAGGTTGCACTTCCGAGTATAAAACCGACTATAAATGAGTAATTGGAAAAAATCGTTGCCCCGCTTCCACCAATGACCCAGGCAATGATTCCCGCCCAATTTACACCGTTTTTATACTTATATTGCCCTTCACTTTCATATAGTTCTGGTACATTGACACGGCGCTTACGAAGAAAGTAATAATCAGCCACCAAAATACCCACAATGGAGGCTAAGATCCCACCGACAATTAACAAAACCTCAATGATGATACCGAAAAGGCTCCATGGCTGAACAACGATTCCAATGATTCCCGCAACCACAACTCCCGACCAAAACGGCATTCTTGGTCCCATTACATTCGAGAAGATGGTTGCTGCCGGAATAACATTAGCCGAAGTATTCGTTGACCACTGAGCAAAAACGATCATTAGTAATAGAACACCAAGGGTAATGCCACTGGCTGACCCCTGTATAGCAACAACAGGATCATAATTGGAAACGGCCATGTAGGAAACGGCTCCGATAATAACCATGAAGGTTTGGGTAATAGGATAGGTAATAACGTTCCCTATAATCTGCCCTTTATTGCGTTTGAACCAGTTCTTCTCATTTTTTGGTGCCTCTATAAAACGGGAAAGTGTCGGCATATCCGCGGTCAACGTTCCCCAAAACCCCATATTCGACATGATGACGACCATGAAAGCTGTTACAGCCGCCCCTCCGGTTGCCGGACTCTCAATCCATGACCAGACTTCCCTACCTTGTGCGACTGCTTGGTCAGAAAGCGTAAAATACATCCAGCCAGAAATCAAGATGATAACCGGGGCTGCCAAATCGGCAAACCGTTCGATTGACTTGATTCCCATGGCTGTATTGACTAATTGCAAAATGGCAAAAACCAAAAAGCAGATAAACCAATTATTAAAGTTAAAAAGAGTGGCAAAGATAGCGTTCATCGCAGTTGCACCGAAATAAGTGTTCAATCCAAACCAGCAAGAGGCAACAAACGCCCTGACAAGTGAAGGGATATGAGTGCCAATCGTTCCGAAAGGCGCCCTCATGTATACAGGAAATGAAATTCCATGTTCAACGCCTATATCCCCTGTCATTGTCATCAAGAAGCCAAGAACTACGCAGGCGATTACTGTCGCAAGTACGACCCAACCAAGCGATAGGCTTTGGACCCCATTCCCTCCAATGGCAAAGGCGGCCAATACGACAGCCATCCCCACCCAGATGAAGCCAAATCCTACTGCGCTAATGTTCTTCTCTCTATGCGGTATAGGCAGCAAATCGGGAGACTTTAAATAATCCTTATTTTCGCTCATCCATAAAATCCCCCTTTAATTTGCTTTACATGTCCATTTAACTTTAGACCGGAAGCTTATTCTCTGAAACCGACTCAAGCGATGTATTATACTTAGCCCGCTTCAAGAACTGCCCTTTACCAGCTTCCCCTACAAACTGTTTATCACGAATGACGAACTGGCCACGAGATAAGACAGAAACGGGTTCACCTGTAATTTCCAGTCCTTCAAAAGCATTGTAATCTACAGCCATATGATGGGTTTCAGCGGAAATGGTCCGCTCCACTTTCGGGTCGAAGATAACAAGGTCGGCATCCGATCCAACTGCAATCGTTCCTTTTTGTGGAAATAAACCAAACAACTTGGCTACTCTTGTAGAAGTAATATCGACAAACTGATTCAGGGTGATGCGGTCTTTTTTGACTCCCTCTGAATAAAGGATACTCATTCGGTCTTCAATCGTCGGTCCACCGTTCGGAATCTTGGTAAAGTCGTCCCGACCCAAGTCCTTTTGTCCTTTAAAGTCAAAGGAACACTGATCAGAGCCTATGGTTTGCAGCTGGCCTGTCTTTAAAGCATTCCATAGCACATCCTGATCCTTCTTCTTCCTCAATGGTGGCGACCATACGTATTTGGCCCCTTCAAAATTGGGCTTTTCAAGATAGCTTTGATCCAGCACCAGATATTGAGGACATGTTTCTCCCCAGATATCGACGCCCTTATTTCTTGCTTCAGTAATCTTCTCAACCGCATCTTCACAAGTGACATGAACGACGTAAAGCTGTCCATTCGCCATTTCCGTCAACTTCGCTGCTCTTCCGGTCGCTTCTCCTTCAAGCTCAGGAGGTCTAGTTAAGGCATGATAAATTGGATCGGTCTGTCCCTTTGCGAGTGCCTGCTTTGTTAAATAATCGATGACATCTCCATTTTCTGCGTGGACCATGACAAGGGCACCAAGTTCTTTCGCCTGCAGCAAAGTCCGATAAAGCGTTGCATCATCTGCTTGAAAAACATTTTTGTATGCCATGAACACTTTAAAGGAAGAAATCCCTTCTTCATCAATGATGCTTGGCAGTTCAGCCAGAACTTCATCATTGATTTCACTGATCATGAGATGAAAGCTATAATCGATGGCGGCTTTGCCGTCCGCTTTCTTGTGCCATGTTTCAATGGCATTCTTTAAAGGCTCCCCCTTTTCCGTTAAGCAGAAATCGATGACCGTCGTCGTGCCCCCATATGCAGCTGCAATCGTTCCCGTTTCATAATCGTCCTTCGTGGTCGTCCCACCAAACGGCATATCTAGATGGGTATGTGGGTCTATACCCCCTGGGAATATTAGTGCGCCCTTGGCATCAATGATTTCAGCTCCCTCGGCTGATAGGTCTTTACCAATCATTGTAATGACTTCATTTTCAATCAAAATATCTGCTTGGTACGTATCTGCAGCCGTTGCTATAGTGCCGTTCTTAATAATTTTTTTCATAATTTACCCCTCCATTATTTTACGAAATCCACACGTTCATTACCGATGTTGCCTAGCAAACCTTGACGCTCATTCCAAGTCATAGGGGCTAGATCGCTGGCCATTTCAATCATGTCAATCGCTCCATCGACCGGACACACGATTGAACAAAGGTTACAGCCGACGCAATCTTCTTCACGCACTCGTAAAAATGAGTTGCCTGAAGTGTCCTTTAACATATCAATACATTGGTGGGAAGTATCTTCACAGGCTATATGGCATTTATTGCAGTTGATGCACACATCATTATTGATGCGGGCCACGACTTTATAATTCAAATCCAGATTTCCCCAGTCGGAGTAGCGCGATACGGACTTACCGACAATGTCCATTACAGAAGCAATCCCTTTTTCATCAAGGTAATTGGATAATCCATCAATCATGTCTTCGACGATCCGGAAACCATGATGCATAGCGGCTGTACAAATCTGTACGCCAGTCGACCCCATCAATAAAAACTCGACCGTATCCTGCCAGTTAGAAATCCCCCCAATACCGGATATCGGGACATTAATCCCTGGGTTCCTTGCGCATTCAGCCACCATATTCAAGGCTATGGGCTTCACTGCAGGACCACAGTACCCGCCATGGGCCCCTTTTCCGCCAACATGGGGGATTGTATTCCAGGAGTGAATATCCACCCCTGCAAGGCTATTGATCGTATTGATCATACTAATTGCATCCGCACCGCCTCTTACGGCTGCTTCTGCCGTAACCGTGATGTCCGTAATATTTGGGGTCAGCTTGACGATGACAGGTTTCGAAGCCGCTTCCTTCGCCCAATATGTTTGCTTTTCCACCAGTTCAGGTACCTGCCCTGAAGCAGCCCCCATCCCTCTTTCGGCCATGCCATGCGGACATCCAAAATTCAGCTCGTAACCATCAACGCCTACATCCTCTATCCGTTTGATAATTTCATGCCACTTTTCCTGTTGTGGCTCGACCATTACGGACGCTATGATTGCGTGATTGGGAAACTTCTTTTTCGTTTCATATATCTCTTTAAGATTCACTTCAAGAGGTCGATCCGTAATTAGTTCAATATTATTGAATCCAGCAACTCTTTGGCCGTTAAACCCAACGGCTGCAAAGCGGGAAGAAACATTTAGGATTGGATCCCCAAGCGTCTTCCAAACAGCTCCTCCCCATCCGGCTTCAAAAGCCCTCTGCACTTGATAACCCGAATTAGTTGGTGGTGCCGAAGCAAGCCAAAAGGGGTTAGGAGATTTGATACCTGCAAGATTAATTGATAAATCAGCCATTGATACGCCTCCTAGTTATTGTTTTATTAAGCTATATCTTCTGTCTTGCTCATTAACACTCCGTCAATTTCATAGGCTGTCATTTTCCCTTGCTGGGCAGCGGAAACGACCATAGCCTCTCCTTGGCCCTTCCCAAATATGACATCGCCACAGGCGAACACTTTTTCATTCGACGTCTTATAGGAGTCTCCAGTTAAGGTAACGACACCTCCATCGTGATCGATGTTAAATTGTTCAAGTAGACCAACATAACGTGATTGACCAATCGCACGAATCACACCATCGGCCGGAAGGATGAACTCAGAGCCTGCAATTGGAACCGGTCGTCTGCGACCATCTTCCCCTGCCTCACTCAGTTCCATCTTCACACATTCAATGCCTGTTACCTGGCCCTTTTCATCGGCAACGATTCTTGAAGGATTCGTCAGCCAATGGAATCGGACACCTTCCTGTTTGGCAAACTCATATTCAAAATCATACGCCGTCATTTCCGCCTGGGTCCGACGATAAATGATACCAGCCTCTTCAGCACCAAGACGGACCGAGCAGGTTGCAGCATCGATTGCTGTATTTCCAGCTCCAATGACCATCAGCTTCTTCCCAACGAACTTATCGGTGATATCCTCCGTTTTCGTTGCTTTTACGAAATCGATTGCATCGTAGACTTCAGCCAAGTCCTCCCCTTCAATCCCAAGCTTTGGTACATCCGACATACCAATTGCCAAAACAACGGCATCATAGTCCTTAATCAGTTGGTTAGCGGAGATATCCACCCCAACCCTTGAATTCGTTCGGATCTCGACATCAAGGTTCTTTACTTGATCGACTTCCCAATAGGAGATGTGCTGAGGTAATCGGAAAGACACTATTCCGTAAGTGTTTAATCCGCCAGGGTTCTTTTCTGCTTCGAAGATGGTTACGCTGTAGCCAAGCAAGGCCAATTCCCTTGCTGCAGACAAGCCCGCAGGACCACTGCCGACAATGGCAACCGTTTTGCCATTCTTCTTGCCAGCCTTGAATAGAGCTTGTTTATTTTGAATGGCCCAATCTGTGGAATAACGCTGGAGATCGCCAATAGGAATTGGCTTTGTAGAATGATTTAGAACACATGCCCCTTCACATAACTCTTCTGTCGGACATACCCGCGCACAACTGGCACCGACTGGATTAGCCGTCATGATCGTTTTGGCCGACCCTTTTAGATTTCCTGATGCGATTTTTTTTATAAAGGTCGGGATGTCAATCCCTGTGGGGCAGGCCTGGATACAAGGAGCATCATAACAGTATAAACATCGATTAGATTCTTCCAGTGCCTCTCTTGGGGTTAAGCCCCTCTCTGCCTCCTGAAAGTTTCTCTTCAAATCGTCTTTTAACGAGCTTGTCATATCCATCTACTATTCTCCTTCCAAAAAATTATTGTGGAAAATAAAAAAGGAGGAATTGCCTATAGTCAATGAACTAGCAATATCCTATCCCT
The DNA here is from genome assembly GCF_044762055.1 of Peribacillus sp. NPDC097198. Taxonomy (NCBI): domain Bacteria; kingdom Bacillati; phylum Bacillota; class Bacilli; order Caryophanales; family Bacillaceae; genus Peribacillus; species Peribacillus sp. NPDC097198. The sequence continues at coordinate 70,213 of NZ_JBIWDO010000012.1, forward strand.
ACTTTTGATGATTTATGGCTGTAGCACTGTCATTTTTATCTTACAGGTTACATTTAAAAAATCACCATTAGCCCCCTACTTATTCATGAATCTCAAAATTAAATGAATATTCTTTATTTTATAATGATAGATAGGGAGTTACATTATACAAAGTGTAAAATAATGCGGACAACTTAATGTGCACTATGTCATGTTTCTTTACAAAAACTGATAAAAAAAGTCAACGTCCTACACTTCTCGCTACATTCTCGACATCATTCCTAAGGTCTTAGTAAGGGAATATCAAACAATCTACTTATCAACAGGTTGTCCACAAAAAAAAAGCCTTGAAAACTTTTTCAAGGCTTTTTGAAAGTTATCCACAAGTTATACACAACTAAACGATATATGTATAACTTGTGGATTCATGGTTACGGAAATCTTTCAAAACATTCTATTTAAATTCAGTTCAGTGCCTGGAAAAAACATCAGGATTTTTCAATCACGTAGTTATGATATTTTTCATAATCGGTCTTCTTGCATTCAAGCTTTAGCTTGGTCCCATTTTCCTCATATTCCGTTTCCGTTATATGGCCATTATCATTGAAGTAAGATACTAGTTTTCCCTGGTCATATGGAATCAGCATTTCACAATGAATATAGTCCATGAATACATGGCTACGGATCTGATCAATCAATTCCTTAAGGCCTACCTTCTCTCTGGCCGCCATATAAACGGAATCACGGTTAACCTTTGGAATGTCCATATCGGTCAAATCCGCTTTATTATAAGCAAATATGGTCGGTATCTCTTTGATGCCAATATCTTGTAAAGTCTTTTCGGTAATCTCTATCTGTTGTTCATAATTAGGATTGGAATAGTCCACAACATGGATTAATAAATCTGCTTCCACTACTTCTTCAAGGGTAGACCGGAATGCCTTTACCAGATGGTGTGGTAGTTTAGACACGAACCCGACTGTATCTGTGAGTAAAAACTCCTTGTTATCTGGCAAGGGAATGTTTCTAACGGACGTCTCAAGTGTAGCGAAGAGCATATCCTTCTCGAGTACCTGCTTCTCGGATGTCGGTTGGAACATCTCCATCAATGCGTTCATGATGGATGATTTCCCGGCATTCGTATACCCGACTAATGACACAACAGGGATGGCATTCTTTTTCCGTTGTTTCCTCTGTGTTTGACGGTGTGCTACAAGTTCCTCCAATTCCTTATTCAAAACACTGATGTTTTCCTCAATCCGCCTACGGTCAAGTTCAAGCTGCTTTTCCCCAGCACCCTTGTTCGTTCCCACTCCTCCACTTTGTCGACCTAACGATTCTCTTAAGCCGATAAGGCGTGGAAGCATATATTGAAGTTTTGCCACTTCTACCTGGAGCTGTGCTTCCTTCGTTTTCGCCCGTTGTGCGAAGATGTCCAGGATCAAGATGGAACGGTCGATCACCTTGCAATCCATATCCCGCTCTAAATTACGAAGTTGTGAGGGGGATAATTGATCATTGAAGATAACGACATTCGCCTCTTTATATTCCACTAGCGCTTTTACTTCCTCAATTTTACCGGTACCGATGAAATGTGAGGAAGTGACACGATGTAGATTCTGCGTGATCGTCCCAACCACTTCTACCTCACAGGCTTCTGTTAAATTGGCGAGCTCCTCCATTGAATATTCAAAGTCCTTCTGGCTGTTCAGATTGACTCCGACTAATATTGCCTTTTGATGTAATTCCATCTGCCAAATCCCTTCCTTCATTACATGATCTATTTAATTAACGTACCTAACGATGGCATCCATTCCTTAAAAAAGTCAGCCACATTGTAGCACACTACCTATCCTGTTCATAGTTTCGACCTGGCTATGCAATCAATATATCCTAATTTCCGTTAAAATAACAAAGTCCACTAATTGACATCAGTTGGTTCTGATTCATAATGGATGGTATCCTAACGATTCAAAAGAATAATGGGTGCCCATTTCCAAAGTTTCACATGAAACGTTTAGATATAGTAAAGGGCTTCTGGATTCCCTTCAAGAGAAATCCAGAAGCCCTTTATCTATTATTCTTTTATTCTGAGCAACCTCAGACTATTCAAGGTCACGAGTAATGTCGCGCCCATATCCGCAAAAATCGCCATCCAAAGTGTCAGCCAGCCCGGTGCAATCAACAATAAGGCCAATAATTTAATCGCTAATGAAAACGTAATGTTCTGCTTAATGATTTGTAATGTCTTCCTGCTTAATGAGATGGTGTAGGGCAATTTCGATAAATCATCACCCATTAGAGCGATATCGGCTGTTTCAAGGGCCGTATCCGTACCCGCTCCCCCCATTGCAATTCCTACAGTGGAAGCGGCTAAAGCAGGGGCATCATTAACACCATCGCCAACCATGGCCACTCGGTTATACTTCTGTTTCCATTGTTTGATGAAGAATAGCTTATCCTGCGGTAATAATTCTGCTTGAATTTCATGAACGCCCGCCGCTGTTCCAATCACATTCGCTGTCCCGATATTATCACCGGTCAGCATGATTGTTTTTTCAATCCCTAAAGCATGTAATTTACTGATAGCTTCCTTACTGCTTTCTCTTATTTCATCCGCAACGGCAACCAGGGCTAGAATATTAGTTTGATTACCGAGAACCATAACTGTCTTTCCTTCATTCTGATAGTTATTGATCAGATGTTGAGCCTTTTCAGAAATGGTTAACCCCACTTCATCAAAGAGTTGTGGTTTTCCAATATAATAGACTGCCTGATTGATTGTTCCTTTTAACCCTTTGCCTGTCAATGCAGAAAAATCATCTACCATCAGAGAACGATAGTCTATATCCTGCAGATCCGCTTTCTGAAGAATGGCCGTGGACAATGGATGTTGCGAGCGGCTTTCTAAAGCAGCCGCTATTTTCAAAGCATCCCGTTCGCTCATTTCATCCACCATTACGGAAAAGTTAGTCACTTCAGGTATTCCCTTTGTCAATGTTCCCGTTTTATCAAATGCAATCGCCTTCAAAGCTCCAGCTTCCTCCAGATGGATTCCACCTTTAATCAGAACACCGTTTTTCGCTGCATTTCCGATAGCTGTAACAATGGCAATGGGTGTGGATATGACCAAGGCACATGGACAGCCGACAACTAATACAGTCAATCCGCGATAAATCCATTCACTCCATTCTCCGCCCAGCATCATTGGTGGAATGGTTGCAAGTGCCAAAGCAATCAGCATGATTGCCGGTGTATAGAATTTTGCAAATTTATCAACGAACGCTTGGGAAGGGGCTTTTTCCGCTTGTGCCTCTTCTACAAGATGAATAATCTTTGCAATCGTCGTATCTTCAACCCTTTTCGTGACTTCCACTTCCAAAAGACCTTCGCCGTTCAACGTACCAGCAAACACTTCTCCTTCGACCGTTTTAAATAGTGGCACCGATTCACCAGTAATGGCCGCCTGATTCAGTGTGGATGCACCTTTTATGATCCTTCCGTCCATCGCAAGCTTCTGGCCCGGTTTGACAATCATGGTGTCTCCCACCTCGATTGCATCGACAGCCAACATCATTTCATGATGGCCCCTCCTGATCAGTGCCTCTTTAGGGGCAATATTCATAAGGGACTCAATGGAATTTCGAGCTTTATCCATCGAATACTTTTCAAGCGCTTCACTTATAGCAAATAGAATGACGACAGTGGCTGCCTCGCCCCATTCGCCAAGTATAGCCGCTCCAATAATAGCGACCGTCATCAGCGTATGCATATCAAAACGAAGTCTTACGAGATTTTTCAACCCATTGATGAATAAGGAGTATCCACCAACTAAAATGGAAGTGGCATAACCCAGAACCGGCAAAAGACTACCCTCGCCATATTGATGTTCCAAAATCCAACTGATAAAAAGGAGGATAGCCGAAAGAAAAACCTTAATGTTTTCTTTTTGCTTCCAAATTGGTTCTTTTATTGTCACCTGCTCTTGTTCAGTACGAATTTTCAGGTTATCAAAGGCTCCAGCCTTCTCAATTTCTTCAATCGAAGCACTTCCTGAAATAGAAATCTTCGAAGCCCCGAAGTTGATTTTTGCCTCCTTCACACCTTCAAGTTCCCGGACATTGTTTTCAAATTTGGCTGCACAGTTCGTACAGGACAGCCCTTGAATCCGATAAGTCTTTAATTGGGAATCAGCCATTGACCCTCACCTCCCGCTGATGTGCTATCGCTATAAGGATTAATTGTTTTATATGATCATCGTCTAAAGAGTAAAAGGCTAACTTTCCCTCTTTTCTGTATTTCACAATTGCATGTTTATATAGAGTACGGAGATGATGAGAAGTTGTTGCCATTGACGCCCCAATGATATTTGCCAAATCACATACACATAACTCTTCATCCTCACAAAGTGCATACGAGATTTTCACCCTGTTTTCATCACCGATCACTTTAAACAACTTTGACATACTTGAGATATCTACCTGACCGATTTCCTTTTGGATACGGTTCACCTTTTCTTGATCATGCAGATGAACTTCACACATATCCTTCATCTCATCCATCTTCTCACATCCATTCATTCAAACCTACGTTTGATTATAATATACCACATTTCACATTATACTCAAACCTGTGTTTGAATGTGTATGAATAATGGTCCCTGACTCAAAAAAAGAAGTTCCCGCAGTCCAACCTCTTCATTTACAAATTCTTTTTTCTGAAAAAAATATGTTATACTAGGTAGACCTTTTTAAGCGATTTACTTTACTCATTCCATTTACCCTACTCAACATTGAGCAGGGTTTTTTATTATTGAATAAAACAAAAAAGGCAGACCCTAGTAATAGGGTCTGCCTTTTTTGTTTTTAGAAATTATGCTTTTTGAACGTTAGAAGCTTGAGGTCCGCGTTGACCTTGTTCTACTTCAAAAGTAACTTCTTGACCTTCGTCTAAAGATTTGAATCCTTCGCTTTGGATAGCTGAGAAATGTACGAATACATCGTCTCCGTTTTCGCGTTCGATGAAGCCAAATCCTTTTTCTGCGTTAAACCATTTCACTTTACCTTGTTCCATTGTTGTTGCCTCCTAGTGCCAAAGCACATTGTATTACTATCCTTGCTCTAAGTCATCATCGAAACGAAAAGTAGTACTTTTAGTATCCTTAGTACCGAACATGAATAATTAACCTAAGCATACCATCAAATGGTAGGGATTGCAAATACTTTAAGCAATCTTTTTCAAAACAAAAGTACTTGCACACTTTTAAAACAAGATTCGTCTCTTATCTTTGCTCCTCGGGCGTTTAGTTCCTTCCATCGATTTCATCAGTTCCTACCCTCTTTTTCAGGTCTACAGCTTCCCGCTACCGCTCTATTCCATCTAATTTTGCATCCAATACTTTTGTCCAGTTTGTCAGGCCGATTTTCAATAGTTTTTCCGCTGCTACAGCCGGACTCATGGCGTACCCGTTCCTTACCCAAAAAACCAAATAACCGATGGTGCCATAGCTCGCAAATAGGGCATAGTCTGGATCCTGGAACACTTCTTGTAAATGTGCTGCAAGCTTATCTGATAATTTTTGAATAGCGTCCGCCTCTGCAAATTCGAGTTCATAAAATGAGCGATATTTGAAAATATGTTCACATAAATGGAGGGTGATTGGCTTACCCCATTGGTAATCCATCTCATAAAATGACAAGAACCGGTCGTTTAACTTCCGTCTCACCTCATCCATCAGTTCGTATTTGTCTGCAAAATGCAAATAAAATGTGGATCGGGAAATGCCTGCCTTTTGAACAATTTCTTTCACAGCTAACTCTTCAAAGCTTTTCTCAAATAAAAGCTGTAAATAAGCGGCAACTATCGATTCTTTTGCCGTTTCCATTTTTGACACTCCTCTGGACATTTTTAGTGGAAATGTCTTGCTTATTTTATTATAAAACCGTTTACACTAAGTTTATATCAAGTTTAGGGGGAATTGAAATGGATAAGCATGTTTATGTAATTACAGGCGGTTCTGGCGGTATGGGTAAAGCCACTGCAGAACTGGTTGGCAAAAAAGGAACCATATTGTTGGCAGATGTTTCTGAAGAACGTTTAATCCAAACAAAAGAGGAATTAGCGACTAAAGGTATAACTGATGTCTATTATCAAACTGTCGATATTACATCAAAGGAAAATGTTGCTGCTTTAGCTAAAAAATCTGCTGAACTTGGGATATTAAAAGGATTGGTTCACACAGCCGGGCTGTCACCGACGATGGCCAATTCGAAACGCATTACAGAAGTGAATTCTGTTGGCACCGGAATTGTCCTAGATGCGTTTCTTCCACTTGCTACAGTAGGTACTGCTGCGGTATGTATCTCTTCGATGAGTGCCTATATGGCGCCCCGTCAAGGTCCTTATACGGAAATTTTAAAACAGCCTTTAGCCGAAAACTATATTGAGACCATGGAGCAATTTACACAAGGCGACTCAGGTGCGGCTTACAGCCTATCTAAATTGGGGGTTGTCTTATATGTGGAAGACCAAGCGTGGGCTTGGGGTGAAAAAGGTGCACGTATCACATCTATCTCTCCGGGTACCATTAACACGCCGATGGGGCGTCAGGAAGCATCCCAACAACAACAAATGAAAACAATGCTCGAACACACGCCACTCCGCCGTGAAGGAGAAGCATCCGAGATCGCAACAGCTGTGGAATTCTTGCTTAGCGATGCAGCTTCCTATATAACTGGCATAGATTTACGTGTGGATGGTGGTACAATTGCGAATATTCATCGCATGAAGACTCAAAAATAAAACTCCAACAATAATCTTACTAGACAAGGGCCATCCAACATTGATACTTTGCTTATGTCGGGTGGCTTTTGTTCTTCCTATTCCATTCTGATTAAAAAGTAGCTATCCGTTTAAACCGTTTGGAGCAACTGGTTGGATAACAGCTGGTTGGAACCATTATCGAATACATGTCATCAATGGACTCTAGACTTGCGGTATCCATCAAATACATTTAATGCTGCGGCTAAAATGAAGATGGTAATTGAGCCTCCTACAATCGCATTTCGAAACTGCATGGCCGTTGTATCGGATAAACTCCCCATATATGTAAGGAATTCAGGGTTCATTACATCCGGATTACTTACAATGACAATGAATCCGATGGTTGTGATCATTTCAAGAACCAAATTGAAATTTGCCAGTTTTTTTGTCCATTGCCTTTTGATACTCTTATAAAAAGCTAACCAGATTTCCATGGCGATCACCAGAAGAATGAACGGCCAATAGTTAAGTAGGATATCCTGTTGGAAGACCGGAATCACGAGTTCGATCCTATCTCCACCTTCATACACCCCGACAAATTGATTTGCATAAAAGTATACCGTCGTCCAAATCGCTGTCCACATCAGTCCACTGAATACATTGAACCTCGTAATCTCTTTCTTCTTGTGAATGTAAGGGATACTTCTCAAATCATTTGGGGTCCATTTCTGTAGGCTTGCCGATAGTGGACTTTGATACTTTCCTTTATCCGTTCGCTCCAGAACCGCGAAGACAATCGTCACCCAGAAGAAGACTTGAAAGCCGACTTCAAGGACCCGCAATATGCCTTCGATTATAAGGGTAATCACTTTAGGAATAACCGCTTCATCTTGGCTAAACCCCATAAAAGAATCGATAATCAGCGAAATGAGTGCAATGCCCGCTGCTATGGGAAAAACCACTTTCAATAGTGAAATATATAAATCATAATAACGCGGTCCGATCAGGTGCATCGGCTGAGCCCGATACCCACTAGCCACTGTCGCTGGGTTCCCCAATTCGCCCAGAACCTCCTCCACATCCAGTTCACTATAATCATCAGGAAGCATCTCTTCAATGGTTGACCGCAACTCGAGTGCAATATCCCTGCGTTTTTTTTCAGGCAATCTGCGTGTGACCTCTTGTATATAAACCTCAATCAAACCCAACATCTTCCTCCCCCTTCAATAGGCAAAAGTTTTTATATTGCTTATCTAACGATTGATTTACCATTATATGTTATAGGGTACTTGACATATATTATGTATCACACACTATTGTGGTGGGAAGGAAAATTGATATATGTCCCTGTTTTTATTTTTCCATTTAGATATTCTCTTTCTTTCGGACATAAAAAAAACCCATTTAGATAATGGTATCTAAATGGGTAAATAATTTTTATAAACATTTATAGATATGACGCACAAATCATTTCTACTTATTCAACCGTTACACTTTTCGCTAGATTACGTGGTTTATCCACGTCACACTCCCGGTGTAGGGCAGCATAGTACGCAATGAGTTGAAGCGGGATGACAGAGATAAGAGGTGTTAATAGTTCGTTCACTTCCGGGATGACAAAACGATCATCTTCTTCTTCCAACCCTTTCATTGAAATGATGCAAGGATTAGCGCCACGGGCGACGACTTCTTTGACATTCCCACGGATGCTTAGATTGACTCCTGCTTGCGTAGCAAGAGCGATAACAGGTGTGCCTTCTTCGATTAGGGCAATCGTTCCATGCTTAAGCTCACCGCCGGCAAAACCTTCTGCCTGGATGTATGAGATTTCTTTCAGCTTAAGCGAACCTTCAAGACCCACGTAATAATCAAGGGAACGACCGATGAAGAAACAATTACGCGTAACAGACAGGTATTCACGAGCAATCTCTTCCATCTCTTCTTTCGAATCGCAAAGAGCTTCCATGCCTGTCGCAGCTATTCCAAGCTCTTTGACAAGATCGAAATCGAATGCAAGGTTACGGAACTGGCCAGTTACGTTCGCTAATATCGCCAATACCGCTACTTGAGCCGTATAGGCCTTCGTAGAAGCCACGGCAATTTCAGGACCTGCATGTAATAAGAGCGTATAATCTGCTTCTCGTGACAGCGTAGAGCCCGGTACATTTGTGATGGTCAATGCTTTATGGCCAAGCTCTTTGATGGCCACTAAAACTGCACGGCTATCTGCCGTTTCCCCACTTTGCGAAATGAAGATGAACAGTGGTTTTTCGGATAATATCGGCATATTGTATGTGAACTCTGATGCTACATGCACTTCAACCGGAATTTTAGCCATTTTTTCAATGAATTGTTTACCGATTAGGCCTGCATGGTAGCTTGTTCCACAAGCCACGATATAAATACGGTCTGCCTCGCTCACTGCTTCTGTAATATTGTAATCAATCGCCAGTTTACCTTCTTCGTTTTGGTAAGATTGAATGATTTTACGGATAACAGTAGGCTGCTCATCAATTTCTTTAAGCATATAATGTGGATACGTACCTTTTTCAATATCACTGGCATCGAGTTCCGCCGTGAATGGAGCACGAAATACTTCTTCGTTGGAAAGGTTTTTAATTGTCACTTTTTCTTTTGTGACAATAACCATTTCTTTATCCATTAATTCAAGGAATTGATCGGTAACTTGCAGCATAGCCATTGCATCAGAAGCGATAACGTTAAAGTCTTTTCCAACACCGATTAGGAGTGGGCTTTTATTTTTAGCAACAAAAATCGTTTCTTCGTTTTCAGCATCCAATAGGGCAAGGGCATACGAACCTTCTAAAAGGGTAAGCGTGTGACGGAATGCCTCTTCCACTTCCATGCCGTCATTCACGAACTTCTCAATAAGCTGAACGATGACTTCCGTATCAGTGTCGCTTTTAAAAGCAACATCCTTCAAATATTCCCGTTTTAAAATCGCATAGTTTTCGATGACCCCATTATGAACTAATGTCAGGCGACCTGAGTTACTTTGGTGAGGATGAGCATTATCACGGCTAGGTACACCATGAGTGGCCCAGCGAGTGTGTCCAATCCCTGTATTCGCCGAAGTCCCTTCATCCACAACACCGCGTAAGTCTGCAATCCGTCCCTTTTCCTTGAAGACCTTGATGCCTTCCTTATTTTGCACAGCTATACCAGCAGAATCATACCCACGGTACTCTAACTTTTCAAGACCTTTTAACAGGATTTCTTTCGCGTCATTTAGACCAATATATCCAACAATTCCACACATAATTTCTGTTCCTCCAACTGATTAGAGGGAACAGGAATGCACGAGGGCATCCCTGCCCCCTCATCTCTGATATTTTTATAAAGGAAATACCCGAAGGCTTTTTCCCATTGTACATTTCCAACTCTTTGTGCAGTCGGTTGCCCCACTGTTTTAAAATTGGAATTATTACGGCTGTGTACTTCAGCCGGGAGGTATCCGCCGAACATTCGATACTCCTCCTCCTCGTCAACTAAACCCGTCTCGACCCAGTTTAGTTCAGGCGCTTTAGTTTTCCTATTATCTTCCCTGGCCTCCTTTTCCCTTATAACCATTTTATGGTAAAAGTAGTTGTAAATCAGGATAATCATACCCTATACATGGGACATAGGTCAATTCTTTACTACCATTAAAACAAAATATGATTCTTAATAAAAATATGCATAAAAGGAAATTTTCGTTCCCCTTTATGCATAGGTTGTTTATTCGTTTAGTCCCATTTCTGCTCTTACCGTTGCTACGATGCGGTCTACATAACGCGTACATTCTTCAATAGTAGGCGCTTCAGCCATAACACGGACAAGCGGTTCAGTTCCAGATGGCCGTACCAGAATCCGGCCGTTACCACCCATCTCCGCTTCCACTTCTTTTATGACTTCCTGTACTTTTTCATTCCCCGTTACCCCATGCTTGTCAGTTACTTTAACATTAATGAGTGTCTGCGGATATTTTTGCATCTCACTCGCAAGCTCAGATAGAGGTTTTTGCGTCTCACTCATGATGTTCACAAGCTGTAAACCCGTTAATAAGCCGTCCCCAGTTGTATTGTAATCCAAGAAGATGATATGCCCGGATTGCTCTCCACCAAGATTATAGCCACCTTTACGCATTTCTTCCACTACATAGCGATCGCCAACTGCTGTTTGAGCACTATGTATACCATGTTCCTCAAGCCCTTTGTAAAAGCCAAGGTTACTCATGATCGTAGAAACCACGGTTCCTTTTTTCAATCGATTATTCTCTTTTAAGTATTTCGCACAGATATACATGATTTGATCGCCATCTACGATATTTCCTTTTTCATCAATAGCTATTATGCGGTCGCCGTCGCCATCGAAAGCAAGTCCAACATCTGCCCCTTTTTCCTTCAAGAATTCAGCCAGAGCCTCAGGGTGGGTAGAACCGACCCCATCATTGATGTTCAAGCCATTCGGTGATGCCCCCATTGTCGAAATATCTGCATCTAAATCAGCAAATAGATGCATAGCCAAGGAAGATGTCGCACCGTGAGCACAATCAAGCGCAACATGTATGCCCGTAAAGTCTTCGTCAACCGACTGTTTTAAGTATTGCAGATATTTTTGGCCGCCTTCGAAGTAGTCATTTAAATGGCCTAAGTCTCCGCCCGTAGGACGCGGTAACTCATCATTCTCCAGATCAAGCAATGCTTCCACTTCCGCTTCCTGTTCATCTGAGAGCTTGAAGCCATCCGGTCCAAAGAATTTAATTCCATTGTCCGCTACAGGATTATGAGAAGCTGAAATCATAACACCCGCTTCAGCACTTAAGGCTTTTGTCAGATAGGCCACTCCCGGTGTCGAAATGATGCCCAGTCGCATGACTTCAGCGCCGATGGATAATAATCCGGCAACAAGAGCACCTTCTAACATTTCCCCTGAAATACGAGTATCGCGCCCTATTAATACCTTTGGTTTTTCTGAATTCTTAGTAAGGACATAGCCGCCAAAACGGCCTAGTTTAAATGCCAACTCCGGCGTTAACTCCGTATTTGCTATTCCCCTAACTCCATCTGTTCCAAAATATTTACCCATCTGTATCGCTCCTTCTTCAAATCATTACTAAATTAAATGATGTTAAGGCCAGGTTACGTTTCTTCCTCTTCTTGGGCCATGGAAACTGACACTGCAACTCTTTTAGAATCTAATTCCCAAGATACTCCCGCGGGGACTTTAACTGCCAGTTCAACATCATGCTTACCTTCATCTAAATTACTTACATCGACCGTGAGCGAAATGTCGTCTTTAGATATTTTTTTTAGATCTTCCGCTTTCCCATTCAATGTAATGCTCATCACATCCGTATCCAATTCCACTTCTTGATCATCCTGTTTACCTACCGGGATTATTTTCAAGTTGGTGAAAGTTTTGGATTCCGTGGTTTCCGGTTCAACCTTATCTACCGGTTTTTCTTCTTCGACAACTACTTCTTCTGCCTCTTCTTCAGTATCCTTATCTTCCACATCCACTTTTTCGGTACGAATCTTCACCGTAGCTTTACTTAAGGACATTTTCTGCACACTTTCAGGTTTTGAAAGATTAAGTTCCATTTCGGTATCTCCATCTACTTTCGAGATATTGACTGGAAGATTTAATGCATTTATTTTATCCAATGATGCTTCTTGTCCATATAGAGTTACCTCTGTAGGGTCGACACTAATACTCTTGATACGAACTCCGGCCTTGGCCTTCCCCGTTTGCTCTGGCACGATTGATACCTTTTTGGAAGGAATACTGACCTTTAACGAAACTGCCACGGAAGCTGGCTCAATCGCGACATCTAATTTATTCAAATCCCGGTCTAGCGCTTTTACCGTTGCCTGCCCGTTCACCGATTCGTTTAGCCCTTTCCTTATTTCAAGGTTGGCCTTTACATAGGATATTTTTTCAATTACATCTTTGGCACCCGTAATTTTTACGGTTTCAGGACTTACTGTTGGCTGCCCAGCGGTATACCCTTCTTCCAGTAATGAACTGTTATATTCTGCATCGACCTTAAACTCTTTCGTCATCCGTTCCTGAACATTTACTTCCGCATATTCCGGATCTATCGTTGCCACGAGTTTTTCATTTAAATCGCTTATTTTAAATGTGACAGTTCGGTCCCCCATCGAGATTTCGGGATCGGAAAGATCTACATATACTTTAAAATCCCGTTGGCTTTTTGCGTTGATCAGAAGGCTTTTTGCCCCCTTCAATGTGACATCCACCGTTTCAGGTACGCCGCTGACCACTAAATTTTCACGATCATAGTACACTTCAACCGGAACATTTTCAATGGTTTCCGTACCATTCTCAGGCGCAGTGGACAATCCAAGGGACTTTTTATCGGACTCCATCTCGAAATTAACGGATATAAATAATAGAGCAGCCAAGGCGAAAGCGACAATTCTCATAAACCAAGCGCTATTCGTGAATTTATCCATTTTTCTTCCCCCTCCAATTCCAGATACCCGAGGAAGTTGTTTTGACATTCTGCAATACCAGTTCACTTGTTAGCATGGCTCTAAATGATTCCTGATTTAAATCGCGGTATAGCTCCCCATTTTTGGTGACAGAGATACCTCCCGTTTCTTCAGAAACAACAATTGTTACACTATCTGTTACTTCACTCATTCCAATGGCAGCCCTATGCCTTGTGCCCAGCTCTTTTGAAATGAACGGACTTTCCGATAAGGGCAGATAGCAAGCTGCTGCTGCGACTTGATTATCCTGTAAAATAACAGCCCCATCATGGAGGGGTGTATTCGGAATGAAAATATTAATGAGCAGTTCAGAAGAAATATAGGACCTTAAAGGAATTCCCGTTTCAACGTAATCACCCAGTGCCGTTCCTTTTTCAATGGTAATCAAGGCTCCAATACGCCTTTTCGCCATATACGTAGAGGCCTTTAGAATTTCTTCTACTAAACGCTCTTGTTGATTCTCTTCCGGAGCACTGCCCCTTGAAAAGATCTTTCCTCGTCCTAATTGTTCAAGTGCTCTTCTCAATTCAGGCTGGAAAATGACGAGAATTGCCAGAACACCCCAGTTCATGACTTGTTCCATTAACCATCCGAGTGTATTGAAACCAAACAGATTGCTCAAGCTTTTCACAATGACAATCACAAAAATTCCCTTTAGCAGTTGTATGGCTTTCGTGCCTCGAATTATAGTTAACAATTTATATATCACAAACCAAACAAGGAAAATATCAATGAAATTTACTACATAGTCCCAAACATTCAAATTGGATATAGACATGTTGTTTCCTCCAGTCCGTAATACTCCAAAAACACAATAACCATCGTTATGTAATAACCTTAATAGTATACCATTTTTTAAATCATACTTCTAAAACTAGTACAGAAATTTATATGGGAAGTAGTGCTAGTAACCACTATTTTTGTCTGGATACAATATAAAGCTGAACAAAAGCACCGTTCTGATTAGAACCATGCTTATGCTCAGCTTCATTATTCCCCATCTCTTTCCTCTTTTGAAGAAGGAAGTAGAGATGTTCCAATATCCTTTATTTTGTACCACATCCACTCAAAGGCTTGGTCTATGACTTCTATATCACCGGTAACATTTCCTGCCTTGGCCATATACTCCTGACCATTAATGACTGTCACATTCCCCTTTACTTCGCCCTCTATGCGTATGTCCCCATTTTGAACCACAACGTTCCCTTCAATGGTTTCCCCACTAGGGACAATGACGGTTTCCCCTTCTACCAATAAGTTAGGTTGCTTGGAGACGGAAAAATGTTCGTCCTGATTATAAGTGGAAAAGATCGATCCTGTCATTAATACAACGAACATCGCCGCGGCTGTCATAAACGGATGAGCCTTAAACCATCTCTTTGCCCCCGTAGCCTTCTTTTCCTTAGGCAATTGGGCCATTACCCTTGCCGTAAAATCATCCGGGGCCTTGATATGGGAAGTGCTTTGTACAAGGGCAACTGCTTTTTTCATTTCATTGAAAAAATCTCGGCATGCAGGACATGTAAGCAGATGGTCCCTTAAAATTTCTTTATGCTCGGGTTTAATGTCCTCATCTAAATAATCATGCATATAATTAATGATTTCCTCGTGGCAGTTCATTTTTCTCACCTTCTTTTTATAAATGGCGCAGTTGTTTACGCAAAGCTTCTCGCCCACGATGTATTCTCGTTTTGACAGTGCCTACCGGCAAATCAAGAATCTCACTGATTTCCTTTAACGATAATTCCTCAATGTATTTTAATACGATGACCGAACGATACTTTTCCGGCAACTTCATAATTTCGACCTGGATGGTTTCCTGAAGCTCTAACGACTCTACTTCTTCCTCTGGCATCGCCATGTCCGATGCAATTTGAGAATACATATTCAATCCCTCTGTACCAGTGACTTCCGCATCTAAATAGTAATCCGGCTTTTTCTTACGAAGTCGGTCGATACAGAGGTTCGTCGCTATGCGATATAACCATGTTGAAAACTTCATATTGATATTGAAACTGCGAATGTTCACAAAGGCCCTTACAAAAGCTTCTTGGGACAGGTCTTCAGCCTCCTGCCGGTTTCCAAGCATTCTAAAACAGATTTGAAAAACTTTATCCTTATAAATTTCGACTATTTCCCCAAATGCATTGTGGTCTCCCTTTAACACTTGGTTTATTCTCTCTTTAACAAGTCCATCCATTTTTGTTTTTTACCCCCGCTTCATGCGGCTATACGATTATTACGAATCGCAAGCTAAAAGGTTTCATAATTTATTACTTTTATTTTAGCAAACTTTTACATTTTATGTTTAAAACGAAAAAAACAAGGATATATATAGTAAGAAATTGTAAAAATAAAGGAAGTGAACCTTGATAATGACTGCAGAACAAATACTAGATAACATTGAGCGATATAGACAGAAAATGATTATCTTAGCTTCCCGTTCCTCTATGATAGATAACGAAGTGGTCGAAGTGAGTAGCAAACTTGATACCCTGATGAATCAATATTTTCAATTGACCCAAAGCGGAACGAAAAAGCAAACAGTAAAGTGAAGAGGG
This sequence comes from Peribacillus sp. NPDC097198, assembly GCF_044762055.1. NCBI lineage: Bacteria > Bacillati > Bacillota > Bacilli > Caryophanales > Bacillaceae > Peribacillus > Peribacillus sp. NPDC097198. The sequence continues at coordinate 86,033 of NZ_JBIWDO010000012.1, forward strand.
AGATTGCCTTGGAATCATATAACGTTACCTTCGTTCAACATTATCTAAATCATATACTTTTGTATTCTAGCATATAGAAAAACAGTAACCCATAAAAAAACCGGTTACTGTTTCTTTTATATATTGCGTTAAGTTATAATAGCTTTTCTCCAAATAGAGAACCCATCAGGGCTACCGCCACGATCGCCGTTTTATTACGCTCGTCTAGTACGGGGTTTACTTCTACAAACTCAGCTGAAGTAATCAACTCTGACTCCGCAAGCATTTCCATGGCCAAATGACTTTCCCGATAGCTTATCCCCCCAAGCACTGGTGTTCCTACTCCAGGTGCCTCTGCAGGGTCTACCCCATCAAGATCTAGGGATAGATGAACCCCATCCGTTTTATCACGTAAGTATTCAATGCATTCTTCCATCACTTTCGTCATACCAAGCCTATCAATTTCATGCATCGTATAGACCTTGATGCCTTTATCACGTATTAGTACCTTTTCTCCTTCGTCCAAGGAACGGGCTCCAATAATGACGATATTCTCTGGTTTCACCTTTTGTGCATACCCATGCAGATTAACTAAATCAGGGTGACCGAGTCCAATGCTGACAGCGAGTGGCATGCCATGTATGTTTCCTGACGGAGAAGTCTCCTCCGTGTTCAAATCTCCATGGGCATCATACCAAATTACCCCTAAACTCTCATAATGCTTCGAAATCCCAGCAAGTGTTCCTATTGCTATCGAATGATCTCCCCCAAGAACTAGAGGGAATGATCCACTACAAATAATTTCATCTACCCTTGCTGCTAATTGTGCATTCCCCTTAGAAACAAGTGATAGATTCTTCAAGTTTGAGCCAGCCTCTTCAGATGTCCCGGGCCTCCCCACTATGATGTCTCCTAAATCTTCCACTTCTAACTGCAATTGTTGGATTCGTTCGACAACACCTGCACAACGGAGTGCACTTGGCCCCATATCAACCCCACGCCTTGTTTGACCAAGATCCATGGGAAGACCGATAACTGAAATTTTTTGAATAGACATACTATTCCCCCTTTCTGTTATTTTATAACTGTTAAGGAGAATGGTTCAACCGGACATTTTTATGTATAAAGATACAGCCATAGAAAGTTGTTTTTCAAAAAAAAAGCCTTAAACCGAAGAGGTTTAAGGCGTAAGTGTTGGTGTATGTAGTTAGATGGTGGAGCCTAGCGGGATCGAACCGCTGACCTCCTGCGTGCAAGGCAGGCGCTCTCCCAGCTGAGCTAAGGCCCCTAAGTATAAAATCTAATTAAAATAAAGCGAAAGACGGGATTCGAACCCGCGACCCCAACCTTGGCAAGGTTGTATTCTACCACTGAACTACTTTCGCATATGGCTGGGCTAGAAGGGATCGAACCTTCGCATGACGGAATCAAAATCCGTTGCCTTACCGCTTGGCTATAGCCCAATATATGTAAATTAATAGTTAGCAAAATAAAAAGCGGTAATTATATATTCCCCTAAAGAAGAAAGTATATAACTGAACCACATTTTTTTGAAAAAAAGATGGTGGAGGGGGGCAGATTCGAACTGCCGAACCCGAAGGAGCGGATTTACAGTCCGCCGCGTTTAGCCACTTCGCTACCCCTCCACATATAAGTGAAACATGGTGCCGGCAAGAGGACTTGAACCCCCAACCTACTGATTACAAGTCAGTTGCTCTACCAGTTGAGCTACACCGGCAAATCAATATTAAAAATGGTGGAGGATGACGGGATCGAACCGCCGACCCTCTGCTTGTAAGGCAGATGCTCTCCCAGCTGAGCTAATCCTCCAAAAAGTGAATTGAAAATGGTGACCCGTACGGGAATCGAACCCGTGTTACCGCCGTGAAAGGGCGGTGTCTTAACCGCTTGACCAACGGGCCGTAAAAAAATTTTAAAAGGTAGTTTGGGAAGCTCCCAAGCGGATTCGAACCGCTGACCTCTTCCTTACCATGGAAGTGCTCTACCTACTGAGCTATGGAAGCATATGGCTCCGCAGGTAGGACTCGAACCTACGACCGTTCGGTTAACAGCCGAATGCTCTACCACTGAGCTACTGCGGAATAATATAATGTTTCCTAAAACTCTTAGAAGATATAAATCATCTGCTTGGCGGCGTCCTACTCTCACAGGGGGAAACCCCCAACTACCATCGGCGCTGAAGAGCTTAACTGCCGTGTTCGGAATGGGAACGGGTGTGA
>NZ_JBIWDO010000013.1:0-70590 GCF_044762055.1 Peribacillus sp. NPDC097198
TTGCTCATTTTGCTTTTTTATAGTGTGTGCTCACTCAAAATTTACGTTGGCGCTTTGTTTTGTTCAGTTTTCAAAGAGCAATTTCGTTGTCGTTTACTTCGTAAGCGACTTATACATCTTATCATGTTTTCGTTTAAGTTGTCAACATGTTTTTTTGATGTTTTTTTATTTCGTAAAGCTTCGTTGAAGCTGCGAAAGCTGATGTCCCGCAGCGACATGTATTAATATAACACCTATATTATTATTGGTCAATACTAAAAATGATTTTTTAGTATATTTTTTTAAACTTTATAAAATCGGTGATAAACATCGTGCCCTTTGGTCTCGACTATAATGGTATCCACTACTTTCTTTTCAATTAAGTATTCTAAAAGAACGCCTAGATCGATTGAATAATAACTTAGTTCTGGATGCTCCATTAACTCCGCTATGGTCCAAGACCCTTCTCTAGCATTCATTATTTCCAGTAGGTGTTGAGAACCGGCATTGGTACGGGAATAAATAAGGAACTCACTAGCTAGAAAAAGAAGCTCCAACCTTTTCTCCAGGGTTTCTTCACTGCTAATCAGTTCTTCGTACAACTTATATATTTCAGGTTCCATATGCTTCACTTGATTCCAAACCGTCACCTCTGGATGAAAACCTTGTTCTATTATTTCCAATCGAGCTAGATGATGTAGCGAGTGAACAATATGGTTATAGGCATCCAGGTAATGGCCATTCTCAAAAAAGTCTTTTCCATCCCTATACCTACGAATTAACTTTGAAAATTCCATTCCCATCTTCAGCTTTCTTCCATAGAAGGGAAACTCACGGATTTCGGTTTTTAAATGCTCCAGGTATTCATTTCGGTCGAATAAAATCTTCCCATTATAAATCCAATCCACGACTTTACGATTCGACCCTAATAAAATCCATTCCTTGACTTGCTCTTCTTTCACAACATGTAAAGCCGCTTTCTTATCCTGATAGGTATAGTGCTTTAAAAATACAGGTTCCTCTGCATCATCCACGATGACAAATAGGACATAATCAAACGTATCAGTGATGGGGCTTTTGTGCTCCCTTTTTTCTATTAACAAAATCCCTAATGTGGACTTCAAACTTGCTCGCTCTTGATAAATCGGGCGAAGGATATCTTCCATTATAAATTCCTCCAAAACCATTTTTCTTTTTACATTCGACAATTCTCTTCAAAAATCCTGTTTTCTGAACCTAGATGTTCTTTCCTATTTTTCCGATGGTCCACCATAAGTCATTTGTATCCTTTATTTCTTTTTTGTTCCAACCTTAGTTTATGTTATAGTTAAAGTTATATTTTAGGAGGGTCTAACATGGCTAAATATTCTAGCAAAATCAATAAAATCCGTACGTTTGCTTTAAGTTTGATCTTCGTTGGCTTTATCGTGATGTATATCGGTCTATTCTTTAAGTCGCACCCTATCGTCATGACGCTCTTCATGGGTCTTGGACTTCTATTCATTATCGCAAGCACGGGCGTTTACTTTTGGATTGGGATGCTGTCCACAAAGTCGGTACAGGTTATCTGCCCGAACTGCGGGAAGCCTACGAAAATATTAGGTAGGGTCGATATATGTATGCATTGCAATGAAACGCTGACCCTTGATAAAAAGCTGGAAGGCGAAGAGTTCGACGAAAAATATAATCGCAAAAGCCTGAACGACTGAATGGAATGGATTTTAGTTACAGTGCTTTTGCAACAAAAAAAGTTCCAACCAAGTGGCGGAACTTTTTTTAATGCGCTTCTTTCTTTGCACAATCCGTGCATTCCCCATAGATTTCCATCCGATGGTGACTTACGTTGAATCCGGTGACCTGTGCTGCAAAGTGTTCGACCTCATCCAATGCAGGATAATCGAAGTCGACGATTTTACCACAGCTTTCGCAGATAACATGATAATGATTCGTTGTTACGAAATCAAATCTAGCTGACGAATCGCCATAGGTAAGCTCTTTGACCAATCCCACTTCACGAAACACACGCAGGTTGTTATAAACCGTAGCCACACTCATATTCGGAAACTTGCCTTCTAACGCTTTATAAATATCATCAGCAGTAGGATGCGACATGGAGTCTATCAAATACTCAAGAATTGCATGGCGTTGAGGAGTTATTCTTACACCGGTATCTTTAAGGGAATCCAACGCTTCTTTCAACTGAACTTCAGACACCGTCATCCACCTCTTTTTCTAATTAAGTATGAATTATTACATTGTAATGTTTATAAATAGTGTACTCCCCATAAGCAAGCTTTGTCAATATATCTACACCCTTAGTTTATTCCTCATTCATTTAATTATTTCCTGTTTTTCTAGTTGGTCCTAGTATCCCTTTTTAGGGTCGATGATATTAATGAAATCCTTTCCGTCTTTTAGGTAGACTTTCATGTTTTCTTCAAAGATTGCAAAGGTCCTTGGTAAATATTCGCCGCTTTTGCTTGATAGGTGCGGGGTTACCGTGACCTGCTCCATTTTCCAGAATGGGTGGCCCTTCACTAGCGGTTCAGGTTCGAATACATCCAGTATCACATGAGCGAGTTCATGCTCCTGCATGGCCTCTATGAGCACGTCTTCCTTGAACAGATCTCCCCGTCCTATATTCACGAAGACGGCTGTACGTTTCATTGCTTTAAAATGTTCTTTCTTTAACAAATCCTTCGTTTCATCCGTACTAGGCAAGACGCTTACGATATAATCCGCTTTGGGCAATGCTTTCTCAAGCTCCGTAAGGGCGTATAGATGATCGATGTGTTCGACGGCTTTCCCACTACGATTCACTCCGAGGGTCGTCATTCTAAAAGCCTTGGCAAGACGTGCCACTTCCCCTCCAATTGCCCCCGTTCCTAGGATCAGCATCGTTTTTCCATTCAACTCGCCTACTTCTATCTTCCGGTCCCAGATTTCTCCCGCTTCATTCTCAATTAGTTGTTTTAATTTCTTTTCATACTGTAAAAGCATGCCGATTGTATATTCAGCCATCGGGATTTTATGGATGCCCCTAGCGTTGGTCACCATGATTCCGCGTTTCTCAATGGCGGCAAAAGGCATTAACTCCAATCCGGCACTCATGACCATGATCCATTTCACGTTCACTGCCTCTTCAATGATTTCATCGGTTAAATCTTCTCCATATGTAATAAGAACTTCGGCTTCTTGGAGCTTTTCATCCGCCCAAGTTTCTTGATACATGAATGTCAAATCGGGAAATGCTTGTGCCATCTTCTTTTGAATGTCTTCATTCGGAATGATTGTTGAAAATACTAACATGATTATCTCTCCTTTTCTTTACATAAAAAAACACGGGCACTGAATGTCCCGCGCAACTTTCTATGAGGAGGTATTCCCTTACTAAATCATATTCAGGGGTCCTCTATTTGAGTTGGACAAACGCCTCTCCCTATTAAAAAGGGCTTTATTTTAATTGATTTGGATTCAATTCGCATAATTCCCGTGGCACGAATAAACCGTCCTTACGAACCAGTATATCATCAAAGTAGATCGCTCCGCCGCCATATTCGGGTCGCTGGATCAAGACCATGTCCCAATGAGACGATGATTGATTTCCATTATCGGCCTCTTGGTAAGCTTGACCAGTGGCAAGATGGAGGCTGCCGCTAATCTTCTCATCGAATAGGATATCACCCATCGGTTCCATGATATACGGATTGATTCCCAGGGCGAATTCCCCGATGTACCGGGACCCTTCATCCATATCGAGCAAACGATTCATTTGGTCCGACTGATTGGAAGAAGCTTTCATGATTTTTCCCTTTTTAAATGTAAGGGTTATCCCATCAAATACCTCTCCTTGATAGGCGGAAGCAGTATTGAAGGAAATCGTGCCATTGACACTGTCTTTTACCGGTGCCGTGAACACTTCACCATCTGGAAGATTGTTTTTACCAGCGCAAATGACAGCGGGGATATTTTTAATGGAAAAAGCCAAGTCAGTCCCCGGCGATATGATCCGGACTTGATCCGTTTGATCCATCCAATCCTTTAGAGGCTTCATGGACTTTTCCATTTTGTGATAATCCAGTGTGCACACGTTTAACAAGAAATCTTCATACTGTTCAAGGCTCATGCCGGATTTTTTTGCAGAACCGATGGTCGGATAATTCAGTAACACCCAGCGCCGGTTATTGACGAAGAACATGGTGGACGTTTTCATGGCATCCTCCTGAAGGCGATATCTCTCATGAGGGACACTCACTCCTCGCCCTTCGTTTCCATCGCCCGATATGATGATGACTGCATCCACATCTTCGTATTTCTTATAATTCCATTTCGATAAGGTATCGAGCTGTTCCTTAACATTCCCTTTTAGCAGATGACTGGTAATTTCGTCATCTTCAAGTTCCGCATAAGGATAGGCCCCCATTCTATAGGCTTCGTCAATCAGTTCCTTCAATAGGGCCTTTGCTGCAACAGGCCCACGGATCAAGACTCGCTCTTTCGCCTGCAGCCTCAGTGAATGATGAATCAGCTGCTTGGCAAGCTTGATAAGTCGCTCATCCTTCATTAGCCTGTACCTTATTTTTCTAGGTCACGAAGAGTTTCCAACGCTTCTTCGACGTGGCCCTTTACTTTGACTTTACGCCATTCTTTAACGATCGTTCCTTCCTTATCAATCAGGAAAGTCGAACGCTCAATGCCCATGTATTCCTTACCGAAGTTCTTTTTCAATTTCCATACGCCATATAATTCAGCGGCTTCTTGCTTTTCATCAGCAAGCAACAGGAAAGGCAACCCATGTTTTTCAATGAATTTTTCATGACGTGTTACCGGGTCCGGGCTAATGCCTATGATGACAGCATCAAGCTCTTCGAATTGTTCATTAGCATCACGGAAATCACAAGCCTCCGTCGTGCAACCGGGTGTCATGTCTTTTGGGTAAAAATATAATACAACGTGTTTACCCTTGAATCCTGATAGGGTAACTTGTTCTCCGTTGTTTGCTGGTAATTGAAAGTCTGGTGCTTTTTCTCCAATTTCGACCGTCATTCTAAACCCTCCATTTCTTTCATCATGGTAAGCGTACCCAATAATTGAAAGAAACACAACTTTCATTTCTTGTTCTTTCTTTCCTTCTGTTCAAAATCGATGACAGCCCTGATCACAAATGCCGCAGGAAGCGTATAGCCAATGAATGCTTGGATTGTCGCGATCATCCGGCCAATGCCGATTGGGGAGATATCCCCATATCCGACGGAGAACATCGTCATCGCACTAAAATAAAATGAGGTCTTCAGCTGCTCGGAAAAGGTCCCATCCAAGCGATTGCCCATATCAAGAATCACCGAATGATTCTGAAGCTCGTATAATAAATAAATCAGTGCAAAACCGACTAATAATGTCGCATATAAATTGCCGAGCCACAGCATATCTTCAAGAGAAAACTTCTTTGCCTCCGACTCAGAAAGAAATAAGGTCCGAATGCTCATCACCATGCAAAAGATAATCCCCACAATCAAAATATAAAAGGTCATCCCCCACGCCTCATTTCAAAAACAACCCACTTCCCTTATACATACTCTTTTCCGAGTCAATATATGCTCGTTTTAGGGGTCAGACCCTATTTCCCAGCTACTGCACCATCTAGGAAACATAGATACAGCATGGGTTCTTGTGCCATATGGTGGGGGTCAGACCCCATTTCCCGACTTTTTCCTTGTTGACCCATTTGGTTGGGGTATGCTAAGATGGGTTAAGTTTTTATAATATTTTGTAAATTTCAGCGTCCGTGTTTATGCGGTCGGAGTTTTTTGTGAATTTCATATGTGGAGATAGGTTCCTAAGCTTTTAGGATTAAAAGGGAAGTCCGGTGTAATTCCGGCACGGTCCCGCCACTGTAATGGGAATGTATAGCGCTTTTGTTTGATGCCACTGGTCCTTTTGGATTGGGAAGGCTTTTAGTGCTAAGTAAGAGTTCCCTGAGTCAGGAGACCTGCCTATTTCGACAACACTGTTTTAACCTACGGGAGATAGGGAGGTGTTAGGGACCTTATAATGATAAGGGGTATTTTCGTGCCCCTTTATTTTAAGCATTTCTAACTTTCTCTTTTGACGGTTAGGGATGCTTTTTTGTTGTTATTTCATTAAAAGGAGATGGATGTGTTGAAAAGTAGTAATATAGGGTACCCACGAATCGGTGAGGATCGTGAATGGAAACGTACATTAGAGGCCTATTGGGCTGGAACATTAAATGAAACGGAATTCATGGCGCAATTGGAAGCGATCCGTTTAGGCAATTTGCAAAAACAAAGAGATCAAGGCATCGATATCATCCCGGTCAACGACTTTACGTTATATGATCAAATGCTCGATATGTCCGTCATGTTCGGCCTGGTGCCAGAACGCTATTCGGCTTATAAAGGTCGCATGGTCCCCCTTTCCGTTTATTATTCAATGGCCCGTGGGAACAAGGATGAAGTCGCTTCCGAAATGACGAAATGGTTCAATACAAATTATCACTATATCGTTCCAGAGCTAAAACAGTCCCAGCTTACGTTGACAGAAAACAAGCCGCTTGCCGCTTACCGCGAAGCCAAGGAAAAACTAGGAATCGATACGAAACCGGTTATAGTCGGACCTTACACATTCATTTCTTTGTCAAAGGGCTATGAAAAAAGTGATCTTCCGGCCATCATCCTGAGCCTGTTGCCTTTATACACAAAAATTTTGCGAGAGCTGGAACAAGAAGGCGTGAAGTGGGTGCAGATCGATGAACCTTCCCTTGTTTCTTCCCTTTCCAAAGACGAGATGAAAACTGTTACATACCTGTATGAAAAATTGAACGAAGCTGTCCCCAACCTGAACATCATGCTGCAAACATACTTTGATGCTGTAGAACACTACCAAGAAGTGATCGACTTGCCCGTTCAAGGAATCGGCCTTGATTTGGTCCATGACAAAGGAAAAAATCTCAGCAATCTTCAAACAGTCGGTTTCCCGCAAGATAAAATACTTGGGGCCGGTGTGATTGACGGGAAAAACATTTGGCTTTCTGACTTGACGAAAAAAATCAAGTTGGTCGAGTCCATTACGAAACACGTAGCCGAAGATCGAATTTGGCTTCAACCTTCCTGCTCCCTGCTACATGTTCCAGTGACGGTTCGAAACGAGACAGAACTAGCTAGCGAAGTGAAAGAAGCCCTTGCCTTTGCTGATGAGAAACTAGAAGAAATCACACTTTTGGTCAGAGGAAACAACGAAGGTCCAGAATCAATCGAAGAAAAGGTGACGGCAAACAAAGCTGCATGGCAGACCTTAAATAATTCAAAGGCCAGAAACCATAAAGACGTTCAATCCGCTGTCGAACAGGCGAAGCAGCAATCCCATGGCCGTACCCTGCCATTTAAACAGCGCTATCAAAAACAACAGGCGTATTTCAACCTGCCCTTCCTTCCAACCACGACAATTGGAAGCTTTCCGCAGACCGCGGAAGTTAAACAGGCCCGCGGGAAATTCAAACGCGGTGAATGGACGGCTGATCAATATGAAGCATTCGTGAACGAGGAGATTGGCAGATGGATTGATATCCAGGAAGAAATCGGATTGGACGTCCTTGTGCACGGGGAGTTTGAACGAACCGATATGGTCGAGTTTTTCGGCCATAAATTGGGCGGCTTCGTCTTCCTTGAAAAAGGCTGGGTTCAATCATACGGCTCCCGCTGTGTCAAACCTCCCGTTATCTATGGAGATGTCCATTTCATCGATCCGATGACGGTCAAAGAAAGTGTGTATGCACAAGCCTTGACGAAAAAAACGGTGAAGGGAATGCTGACCGGTCCTGTTACGATTCTGAACTGGTCGTTCGTCCGTGACGATATTTCACGGGAAAATATCTGCTATCAATTGGCATTGGCCTTGAAACAAGAAGTAGAGGCACTGGAATCAGCAGGGATCAAAATGATCCAAGTCGATGAACCAGCCCTGCGTGAAGGCCTTCCATTGAAAAAAAGCGACCGTGATGAGTACTTAAACTGGGCGGTCCATTCATTCCTGATTTCCACTTCGAGCGTCGAAGACACAACACAAATTCACACCCATATGTGCTATTGTGATTTCAATAGCTTCATGGATGTCATCTCTTCCCTGGACGCTGATGTGATTTCCATTGAAACGTCCCGCAGCCACGGCGAGCTCGCTTCCGCATTCGAGGAGAAAACATATGAAAAAGGAATCGGCCTTGGTGTGTATGATATTCATAGCCCTCGCGTTCCTGCAGTGGAAGAAATGGTCGATATGATCGAACGTGGCATCAAGGTACTGGATAAAGACCAATTTTGGATTAACCCTGACTGTGGCCTGAAAACAAGGGGCGTTCCAGAAACCGTCGCTTCACTGAAAAATATGGTCGAAGCCGCAACGGTTGTCCGGAATAAGCTATTGGTCCAACAGGAAAATGACTGATTTAACAACAGGCATTCCCGTTCAACAGTCACGGACGTTTTTAACGGACCTCGTTTTTCCACCTGATACGAACCATCACAATACCATCTTTGGTGGAAAAGTGATGGCGTATGTGGATAAAATCGCCTGCATTGCAGCGATGCGCCACTGCCGGAAACCGGTCGTAACCGCTTCAAGCGACTCCTTTGACTTCCTGGCCCCCATTAAGACCGGGGATGCTATCAATTTGGAAGCCTATGTCACCTGTGCCCATCGAACGTCAATGGAGGTATTCGTAAAAGTAGAACGGGAGAACCTGTTGACTGGCGAAAAGCAACTCACCGCCCGCGCTTTTTTAACGATGCTTGCGATAGACGAAGATGGAAAGCCTATACCGGTTCCACAGGTCCAACCGGAAACGGAAGAAGAAAAGCGGCAGTACGTCCAAGCACAAGCTAGATATCTCGAGAGAAAAAACAAACGCATATAAGCAAAAAATCCCTTCAACAAAATTGTTGAAGGGATTTTTTTTAGTTTCCTGCTCCGCGGTACCTTTTCACACCCTGATTCCAAATGAAGATTGAGATCATGAAAAAGACGACCCCTATAACAGGTGTGGCGAATGCATACGCGTACCACTCTTCTTTTCTAAGAAAATAGGAAGCGGGATACACACCGACAAAGGCAAACGGCAGCACCCAAGTCAGAACAAAGCGGATGACCTTATTATAAATATCAACCGGATAGCGCCCGTAGTTCCCGATGTTATACATCATCGGCATGATGGACGTTTTGGCATCAGACCAGAAGCCGATGCTTGCAATCGCAACAAAGATGGCGGCATACGCGAGTGCCCCGCCGATTGCAAAGATGATGAAGAGAATCGGGTCATACCAAGTTAGTTCCAGGTTTAACGAAACACCGGAATAGAAGATGATGATCAAACCGGTCACGACACCAAATAATGATTCAAGCTCAATCCGCTCTAAGATGACTTGAAACAGGCTGTGAATCGGCCTTGTTAAAATCCGGTCCATCTCCCCTTTGACGATGTAGCGATCGTTGAAATCCCAGATGTTGAAAAAGGATGAAAATAACGCAAACGGGATAAGGAAAAAACCGTATATGAATATGATTTCATCCCGGCTCCACCCACTTAGGAACTCCGTATGTCCGAAGACCACTAAGATAAACACCAGATTCACGACTTGGTTCAACAAATCAGAAAGAATCTCGATGACGAAATCAGCCCGGTACTGCAATCTCGTTTTCATATATTGACTCACATATTGAAAAAACATTGATACGTAGAACATCCCATCAACCTCCCTGAATAATCAGCTGTTTTTTTGCGACTATCCATAAAACCTGGATGGGGATAACGAGAATGATGACCCAGATCAATTGCTGTAAAAGAGCCATGCCGATGTCTCCCGTTCCGTATCCATTTGTGAAAATCATACTCGGGACATAGCTGATTCCTTGAAACGGCAGAAACTTCATGATGTCCTGTGCCCAGATTGGATAAAAGCTGATAGGCAATAACAAGCCTGAAAACAAATCAACAATGACACGTTTTGCCCGGATCAATCCAGCATTATTATATAAGAAAAATGTCGTGATTCCCGTTAGCAAATTGATTTGCGTATTGATGATGAAGCTGAATAACAGGGAAATTCCGAAAAGCCCCCATGTTGCCGGTTCATTTGGCAAATGGATGGGGAAAATGATGGCGACGAGCAGCATACCTGGTATGGAGAAGAAAAAGAAACGGAAAATCCCCTCACCCAGGCCTTGCATCGTCTTCATTCCTAAGTAGTTATAAGGTCGAATCATCTCGATTGCGACCTTGCCGTCCTTGATCTCATCGGCAATCTCACGGTCAATATTATTGAAATAAAAGGCACGCGCCATCCAGGCAACCGCCACATAGGTGGTCATCTGCATGCTGGATAGCCCTTCAATGGAACTTTTTTCTCCATATATCGCATTCCACAAGAAATAATAAGCACCAATATTGATGCTATAAATTAAAATACCGGTATAATAATCGGTTCGATACGCAAGCATCATCAAAAAACGCATGCGAATCATCGCAAGATACTTTCCCATGGTCCTCTCCCTTCTTGGTAGACACACTTTTTCTGAAAGAGTCAGACCGTGCCTTCTTCATAAATATTACGAACAATCTCTTCGATGGACGTTTCATGGATTTTGACGTCCTTGATTTTAAAATGTGAAACGACAGCGGCGACAAGTTGTGAAATATGATCACTTTCCTCTTTTAACACGGCTATGTATGCATGATTCTTTTCATCGTGCTCCCAATTGACGTGAAAGGATAACGGTAAGGATTGCAGTTCATTCAGTTCGACAGGTTCGATGAATTGGAAGTGGACCTGTTTTTCCTCTGCCCAATTATCTTTCAGGCTTTGCAATTCCCCATCATAAATGATTTGACCTTCATCAAGCATGATCACCCGCTCGCACAAGGCCTCGATATCCCCCAAGTCATGCGTGGTCAGAAGGATGGTCGTGTTGTATCTTTCATTGATTTCCTTCAGAAACTCACGGATTTTCATTTTCACTAACACGTCAAGACCGATCGTCGGCTCATCCAGGAAAAGCAACGGTGGATTGTGTATCAAGGCAGCAGCCAGTTCACAACGCATCCGCTGGCCAAGGGACAGCTTACGCACCGGCTTATCGAGTAACGGCCCGATATCCAACGTCTTGATTACATGTGCCATATGATCGTTATATTGTTCATCAGACACCTTATATACTTTTTTCAGCAGCCGAAAGGATTCCTGGACGGCGATATCCCACCAAAGCTGCGATCGTTGCCCGAAGACGACCCCGATGGTCTGGGTGAACTTTTCCCGTTCTTTATGCGGATTCATGCCATTGACCATGATATCACCGGACGTCGGCTCCAAAATCCCCGTCAGCATCTTGATCGTCGTCGACTTGCCTGCCCCATTTTCCCCGATATACGCTACCATCTCACCCTTTTTTACAGTAAAATTGATATCGTTGACAGCAGGCACGATTTTATAATTTCTTGTAAGTAAGTCGCGGAAGGCCCCTTTTAATCCGGAACGGCTTGAAACCGACTTGAATTCCTTCCGTAATTGATTAACCTGAATTGCATTGCTCATTATGTTATTTTCCTCCATATTCCTTGTCCTAATCAAATAGTTTAGCCAACCTCAGCTTTTTAAACAATAAAAATGCCTGGATTCAGGATATCCTGGGTTGGGCGAATTTCGACGATGTATGTATTACCTATAAAAAGGAGACTAATCGCTATGAATATAAAAAAGTTATTGCTCACGCAAATCGAAAAAATCGTACTGGAATTACGGTATGATTTCTTGTACGAGGACGAATACGACCAACTATTGTGCCAGATCGTCCAAAGGGATTCGTCCGGGTCCATCGAAAATACCCCACTAAGCTTTCATTTACATATTAATGAAGAAAAAGGAACAGGACACGTAACCTACTACCAGGCCCAAGGCGAAATCAAACGCCAAACCTTCAACATCGAAAACCCAAGCACCATCCTAGATATAATGTCCTTCATAAGTGAAACTTTGGGGTCAGACCCCATTTCCCAAACGAAATAATTCATCCAAAAAGCTGTACCATCAAGGGTTCCAGCTCTTTGGATTGGGGGTCAGACCCTATTTCCCAGCTCTTTATAGGAGACTAGTTCGATGTCACGCGCGGCTATGGCTTTTTGGATCAATGGGTCTGTCAGGACGGCCATTTCCTTTACACGTGGCAGGGCGTAGGAACTTCCGTTTAGTATCGATTCGTCTATATACCCGGGATGGCACATGATTTCGACTGTCTCGGAAGTTAGACTTGTATCCAAGATATCAACTAAATGGCCTGTCGTCAGGTCCAATCCAAAGAAATCCGTTATCAATTTCTCTGTCCTTTTCACCTCTTGATAACCATGAAGTGCCCCATCCAATTTCCGAACCGGCAAGCTATGCGTTTTCGCTATCTTTTCAACGATGGGATAAACCTTCTCCAAGCCGTGAACATGGTGATGGCTATCAATGTGAGTCGGTTTCAGCCCCAATGATAGGAATCTCTCCATCTGGCTGTTCAATTCTTTTTCTATATCCGCAGGTTCAGCAAACTTATGCATATCGTTGCGTCGATGAAACGCGCCATCCTCCCTCACCAGCGAAGGAACATCGCTTCTCACTGGATAGCCGCAGGTCAAAACCAAGTGAATCCCCACGCCAAGATTCGGATTTTCCTTAGCCAGCGCTGCCGCATGCTCGGCACCCGGCATATTGGCCATCAAAGTTGCCGACGTCACGACACCATTCTGAAAACATTCAATAATCCCCAAATTAATTCCCTTACAATACCCAAAATCATCTGCATTAATAATCAACTTCGTCATCCTTATCCCCCTCCCATTTCCCGTACCTACTACTATGAATATACCAGACCATGGGGGTCAGACCCTATTTCCCAAACAAAATAAAAAGCATGGAAGCTTGGTATATATGGGTTTCGGTCAGCTTGTTTGGGGGTCAGGCCCCATTTCCCAGGGATTTTAAAGTGGAAAAGTGCTATGATTAGGAGTGATTATGTTTGTATTTTTAGGAGGTTTTTAGATTGGATTTTACTAATTCGGAAATTATACATAAAGAGGCGTTGGAGCATATCGTCGGTGGGGTTAATAGTCCTTCCCGTTCTTATAAAGCCGTGGGCGGCGGTTCGCCGGTGGCCATGGATCATGCCAAAGGAGCTTATTTCTGGGATGTTGATGGCAACAAGTATATCGATTATTTGGCGGCATACGGCCCGATCATCACAGGTCATGCACACCCCCATATCACAAAGGCGATCACAAAGGCTGCAGAAACAGGTGTTTTATACGGTACGCCTACAAAGCATGAAGTCACCTTTGCCAAAATGTTAAAAGAGGCGATGCCTGGCCTTGATAAAGTCCGTTTCACCAATTCTGGTACGGAATCCGTCATGTCCACCATCCGCGTAGCCCGCGCTTACACGGGTCGCGATAAAATCATCAAGTTTGCCGGCTGCTATCACGGTCACTCCGACCTTGTGTTGGTTGCTGCAGGTTCTGGTCCATCCACACTTGGAACACCGGATTCCGCTGGTGTCCCTAAAAGCATTGCACAGGAAGTCATCACGGTTCCTTTCAATGATATCGAGCCATTCAAAGAGGCACTGAAAAAATGGGGCAACGAAATTGCCGGTGTCCTGGTCGAGCCGATCGTCGGCAACTTCGGCATCGTCGAACCGCACCCTGGATTCCTGGAAGACGTGATTTCCTTATCTCATGAAGCTGGAGCACTCGTCATCTTTGATGAAGTCATCACTGCATTCCGCTTCATGTACGGTGGGGCTCAGGACTTACTTGGCGTTCAACCCGATTTAACCGCTCTTGGAAAAATCATCGGTGGGGGTCTTCCAATCGGTGCTTACGGCGGCAAAAAAGAAATCATGGATACGGTCGCACCATTAGGACCTGCATATCAAGCAGGAACGATGGCCGGAAACCCTGCTTCCATGCTATCCGGGATCGCTTGCTTGGAAGTGTTGAAGGAAGAAGGCGTTTACGACGAGCTTGATCGCTTAGGGAAGCTCCTTGAAGACGGCATCCTTAAAGCCGCTCGTCAATATAATGTACCTATTACCATCAACCGCCTAAAAGGTGCTTTGACGATCTATTTCACTACAGAAACAATCGAAAACTACGAGCAAGCTGAAAATACGGACGGCGAAATGTTCGGTAAATTCTTCAAGCTGATGCTTAATCAAGGAATCAACTTGGCACCATCCAAATATGAAGCCTGGTTCTTGACAACGGCCCATACGGATGAAGATATCGCTTATACTTTAAAAGCGGTTGAACATGCATTCAAGAACTTGATTTAAGCTGGACAAAAGAATAAATATGCACCAACCATTCAACCCCAAGATGGATATCCATCTTGGGGTTTTCTCATATCAGCTAAATAAAACTTTCAAATTGGCTTTCACGGAGTTTTTTCTAAATAACACACTCTTCCACCCTATCCAATATACTGTATAAAAAATTGATTTCTGAATATTTAAATGATATGATACCAATACATTTATATCCATTTATTCTATTTTATATCATTCAATTAAAAAGCTTGAACAGTTGTTTAAGTTTACCAATATGAACGTTTCATAAAATCAAAAGCCACAGGGGGTGAACGGCAGCAAATAAGGGTTATCCTTATTGACGCCAAACATATGAATCAACAATGGACACCTGCTACATTCAAAGAATTCTATAGAGAAGAACATGATGCCTGCGGTATCGTAGCCCGTATCGAAAAAAAGAAAATCCCCACCAATGAGAACATTTTCGCATGCATCGATGCACTGGTTAAGATGAATCACCGTTGCGGATTCATCAATGGCGAAGGCGATGGCGCCGGTATCCATATTGATATTCCACGTGCTCTTTGGAAAAAGAAACTTGAAAAGGAAAACATCGATTCCGGCATCGTCGATCAAGATGATTTCATAGTCGGTCACCTATTTTTAAGCAGAAAAACAGATGCAGGCAAATTAAAAACCGAAGTCAAAGAAAAGTTGCAGAAACGTGGGCTATCGCTCGTTTTTGAAACGGATAAAGCATACCGCTCTGAAGCTTTGGGCCCGATTGCCATCCAAGAAGATCCTGTGTTCTGGCAAATTGCCTGTTCATCCACGACTAACAATCAACAGGAACTCACCAACATCCTTTTCGAGTTGACGTCCGACATCGAAAATAGTGATTACATCCATGTCGCTTCCTTAAGCCAGCATCATGCCATCTACAAAGTAATGGGTGCCGGAGATACACTCCCTGCCTACTATCATGATCTTGCCGACCCCCTTGCAGCCTCAACTATGACACTGGGTCATAACCGTTTTTCCACCAATACTCTATCAAGTTTTTTCCGTGTGCAGCCATTCAGTGTTCTAGGGCACAACGGCGAAATCAATACCATTGCCAAATTACGTGATGAAGCCAAAATGATCGGGGTTCCGATTGCTAAAGACGGAAGTGATTCCCAGGATTTGAATAAAACGATTGAAACATTCATCTGCCGTCACGGCTACTCTTTATTCGAGGCAATCGACCTGGTTTTTCCGCCAATCATCAACGAGATCAAGGAATACCCTGAGCATTTGCAGAACCTTTATACGTATCTAAGGGAAGCATGGGGGCATTTTGCACAAGGCCCAGCTGGAGTCATCTCCCGATTCGGAGATGAAGCCGTATTCTCCGTAGACTCGTTAGGCCTACGTCCGCTTTGGAATATCGAGACGGCTTCTTCCTATATGTTCACTTCCGAGCCTGGGATCATCCCCTCTTCAGAATATACGGGAGACCCAAGACCGATGGGACCAGGGGAAAAGGTCGGGTTAAAATGGAATGGCGACCTTATTGAACTATATAACTATAAAGAATATCAAGGGAAAGTGTATGAGCGCTTCAATGAACGTTTTGTTCTTTCCGATGACCTCGTTCGCCTGCAGCCACCAATTTTCGAGAAGGTGATCACCATGACGCAGCCACAGGCCATTCATAACGGACAATATAAGGCATTCGGTTGGGAAAGGGAGCACGTTCAATTAGTCGAGCAGATGGCTGAAAAAGGTGCAGAACCCATCCGTTCATTGGGTCATGACGCACCGCTTGCCGCCCTTAATCCACAGCGGACCAACCTGTCGGATTTCATTAAGGAAAGTGTCGCCGTCGTAACCAATCCAGCCATCGACCGGGACCGGGAAACCGAGCACTTTTCCACGAGAACCATTATTGGAAGACGTCCTTCTTTATTTGAAGCAAAGAAGGCCGGTCACGTTACCGAACTTCTGACACCTTTATTAATCGAGGGACTGACAGGGTATGAATGCTCCTCCACCCTTTCACAACCAAGCTATGATCAATTTGTCCGTCACAAGCAGGATCAAAAACTGGCACATTTCATTTCAAGCACGTTTACGGAAAAGGAGAGTATCCCTGAAGCGTTAAAAAGGATAACGGATGAAGCCGTAAAATCGGTCGATGCCGGGAAAACGCTGCTCATCCTCGATGATGCCCTTGCTCATCAAAACGGGAACCTATGGCTTGACCCTCATCTTGTCACGTCAGCTGTCGATCAAGCATTGGTCAATTCCGGCAAGCGCCGCGATTGCTCGATCCTGTTACGTTCTGCATCCCTAAGGTCACTGCATGATATCATCGTTGCCTATGGCCTCGGTGCCAACTTGATCAGTCCCTATTTCATGTTCCTTTCACTATCTTCCGGGGACCTGAAAGGCGTTATGAATCTATATAACTCGTTGACTAAAGGACTGGAAAAAGTGATCTCCACCATCGGGATTCATGAATTGCGCGGCTATGGCCGGCTATTCTCAAGCATTGGGTTACATGAGGAGATTGCCTCTTATTTGAATGTGGCCAATTTCTTCGGAGCAAACCATTTAGACTATGATTTTGACAAAATCAAAGAGGATAGCATCCAGCGTTCATTAGATTATGATAATGAAAAAGAACGGATGGGTAAAACCTTTCATCTATTCCCGCGGATTTGGAAATCCATCGGCGAAGTCGCTTCCACGGGAAATTATGACGCCTATCGTGAAAAGATCACGGAGCAAGAAGAATCAAACCCGACGACAATCCGTCACCTGACATCACTTAAGTTGTCAGACACACCTGTCCCAGCCGAAGATGTCAGTCTATCCATTGGCGATCAGGAGTTGCCTTTCGTCATCGCCTCCATGTCATTCGGTTCGCAAAATGAAATAGCTTTCCGAGCGTACGCAGAAGCGGCAGACCGTTTGGGCATGATCAGTATGAATGGCGAAGGCGGAGAAATTAAGGATATGCTCGGAAAATACCCGAAATCACGTGGGCAGCAGATTGCTTCCGGAAGATTCGGTGTCAACGCCGAACTCTTGAACTCTTCCAATCTCTTGGAAATTAAGATTGGGCAAGGGGCAAAACCTGGTGAAGGCGGACATCTTCCCGGTTCGAAGGTTACGGCAAAAATTGCGGAAGCACGGAATGCGACGATCGGTTCTGACTTGATCTCCCCTTCCAATAACCATGATATATATTCGATTGAAGATTTGGCCCAAATGATCCATGAGCTGAAAACGGCCAACGACAAAGCCAAGGTGGCCGTCAAGGTACCGGTTGTGCCCAATATCGGAACGATTGCCGTCGGCGTTGCCAAAGCCGGTGCCGATATCATCACGCTTTCCGGCTTTGATGGCGGAACGGGTGCAGCACGGATTCATGCCCTTGAACATGTAGGTCTGCCTGTCGAAATCGGCGTAAAAGCCGCCCATAATGCGTTGCTTGAATCCGGGATTCGGCAAAACATCGAAATCTGGGCTGACGGTGGATTGAAAAGCTCGATGGATATCCTGAAATTGATGTTGCTCGGGGCCAACCGCGTTGGTTTCGGTACCCTATCGATGATTGCCGTTGGCTGTACAACATGCCGCGGTTGTCACCTGGATACATGCCATGTCGGGATTGCCACTCAAATCGAATCGGAAGCACAGGCAAAAGAACATGGATTGCGACGCTTTGTTCCTCGAAAATTTGATTTGGCGGTTCAAGGATTGACGAATATGTTCACGGCATTCGGCCAGGAGCTCAAAACCCTGACTGGATCACTGGGTGTGAAGAACCTTCAGGATATCGTCGGCCGCTCTGATTTGCTTGAGCAAGTGAAAGGCCAACAATTGCTGGATCTGACCTATTTATTAAAGAACCTTGATATCACGCCATTCTCCAATAGGGAAAAAGAAGCTTATTTGAATGAAAGTTCCCTACAGGTGGCGGTGGGAGCGGAATATCTCGATTCACATGTTGAAGAATTACAGCAATCACGCAGTTATAGTGGCATCACTTCCGAGCAACGGGTCCTTGGTAGCCGTGTTTCGTGTCACCGCGTCCGTAACAGATTGGATGGTTCGTATAAGAATCTGCCTCCCGTTCATCTTTCCTATCAGGATGGTTCCATCCCTGGTAATGGCCTTGGTGCCTATAACACCGAGGGAATCACCATTAGCGTAAATGGAGGAGCCCAGGATGGAATCGGCAAAACGTCAATCGGTGGGAATATCGCCATTTTCAAATCACAGGGCAAAGATGGCAACCTTTACAATGGCTCTGTCGGTAAAGGTTTCGGGTATGGGGCACAGCACGGACTCCTTATCGCCCAAGGTGATGCCGATGCAAGGGCGGGAATCCGGCTTTCAGGTGCCGACATGATTATCGGTGGCCTAGTGAAAAAGCCGATTCCAGAAAATGAACATGGCAATATTGCGGTAACCTCGAACATCAAGGGATTTGCATTTGAGTATATGACAAATGGCAGAGGATTGGTTCTAGGGGATCCGGGTCCATGGATTTGTGCAGGCATGACCGGCGGTGTCGTTTATTTAAGGCTTCAGCCGGAAGTCGGCCTAACGAAAGAAGTTATCCAAAGAAGGATTGCGAAGGGTGCGAAAGTGTCGATTGAATCCCTTTCCAAAAAAGGACTTCAGGACGTGAATGAGCTCCTTGGCAAATACGTTGCCCTTTTAAAAGAGCAAGGGCAAGAAGAGGAAGCAGCCTCTCTTGGGGCCTTGCTCCATAATCCGGGAAACCACTTCCTTCAAGTTGTTCCCGTTAAGGAACAAGCAGATCCATCTGTATCAACCGAGTGATGATAAAAAAGCTAATGTCTTTTTACAGGACATTAGCTTTTTTCCATCTTTGTAACTCCCCAAGCAAGGGGAAAAAAGCACCTCATTTACATATGTCATAAAATCTTCATTTTTTCCCTTCCGTAAAAAGCTTATAATTACTTTTACGGCTGCTTCGCTCCATTACTTTTTGTTTACAACATTAAAAATTAGTGTAAAGTACTAACATATAAGTTAGAATACAACTTTACGAATATCCTGTATAAAGAAAGAGCTTCTTATCAGGAACAATAACATCACAAAGAAAGGATTTACCTATATATGAAGTTTGGTGCCCGCATTCTCAAAACAGGAATAGCGATTGTTTTAGCGCTTTATATTTCGGAACTGCTTAATCTTCCTGCTCCTGTCCTTTCTGGGATTGCTGCTATTTTTGCCATCCAGCCAACCATCTATCGTTCTTATCAGACGGTGCTGGAACAAATTCAAGGAAATATCATCGGTGCCTTAGTCGCCATTTCCTTCGTTTTATTGTTTGGTAATGATATTTTCATTATCGGATTGGCCGTAATGGTAGTCATTACGATAAATCTGAAATTGAAAATGGATAAGACGATCGTACTTTCCATCGTGACGGTTATTGCCATTATGGAAAGCCAAGAAGGAGAATTTTTAAACTTTGCATTTGTGCGTCTTTCATCCGTCTTACTTGGGATTATTGCTTCATTTATTGTCAATCTCGTTTTCATCCCGCCAAAGTATGAGGCAAAGCTATATACGCGCATAACCGATGTGACAGAAGATATTTTGAAATGGATCCGAATAAGCACTAGGCATGCTACAGAACATACCTTATTGAAAAAGGATATTAGCAGATTAAAAGAAGATTTGCTTGATTTAGAGCATATCTATTCCATGTATAAAGAAGAACGTGAATATTTCAAAAAGAAAAGTGTAGCTAAATCAAGGAAGCTTGTCGTTTATCGTCAAATGATCATCACGACGAAAAAGGCGTTTGAGACCTTGAGAAGGATTCATAAATTCGAGAATGAAATCTATCATATGCCTGAAGACTTCCAGAAGACGATTTTACATCATCTTGATTCCCTCATACGTAAGCATGAGCAGCTGATTTTATTGCATATCGAAAAAATCAAAAACATTGAGGAAATCGATGATTGGGATCAGGGTTCCCTCAGCCGCAAAGACCTTCTTGCCCTCTTCTTTGAGCAACAAAACGAAGTCGACGAAATGCATGATGACCTCGGGCATCTTTCCGCCCGCCTTGTTCCATTGATTTCTTACATCATTGAGTATGACGAACAATTGGAGCATCTCGAAAAGCTGATTGTCAGCTTCCAATCCTTCCATAAAGATGAGAATGAAGTGTCTATCCAATATGAAGAAGATTAATAGAGAGACGGTTCACTAGATAACCGTCTCTTCTTTTATGTTGGGCTCCCAATATTTCCTCTTCAATATATGCGAATAGTCTAACTATATAGAAAATATCATTCCCCATTGACATTTATTCACAAACGAATTAAGCTAAGATAACTCAACAATAATGTTTAAACTCAGCACTTGCTGAGAGACGGAATTTTAAAAGGATTTCCTTTTTTCGTTCGTCACTTGCCATCTAGGCAGGTGGCGATTTTTATTTTTTAGGGGTGAAAAAACATGCAACTTTTGAAGTATTCTATAATGGTTTTAATTGGTTCCATCTCATACGGCACATTATCCACCATGATGAAATTCGGATTCAAGGATGGTCATTCTTCCGGGGACCTAGTCGGCAGTCAATATTTGATTGGATGGCTGATCGTCGCCGTTTTGTTCCTTTTTTCGTTTAAATATAAAATTCCTTGGAAAAATGCCGGTTTGCTTGCCATTACTGGGATGATGTCCGCTTTTGTCGGAAAAGCCTACGCGGTGGCTGTTGCGGAGCTTCCGGCTTCCATTGCCGTAGTATTTTTATTTCAGTTCACCTGGATTGGTGTCCTTATTGAAAGCATCATAAACAAAAGACGTCCAGATCGAAGCAAGGTCCTGGCCATCTGCTTGCTCTTTATCGGGACATTATTTGCAGGTGCCATCTTTGGCCAGCCTCTCTCTGCCCTTAGTTTGACGGGGGTATTATTCGGGCTTCTGTCTGCCTTGCTCTTTGCTCTTTACATGTTCTGCAACTCTAAGTTCGCCGTTGAAGAGCCCTCGATGAAACGTTTGTTTTTCATTGCGACAGGTGCCATGCTGACTGCGGTATTCACAACCAATCCGGTAACGCTTGCCACCAATCTTGTCGAAACCAACCTTTGGCAATTCGGTCTATTGCTCGGTACACTTGGTGTTGTGGTTCCCTTCTTTTTCTTTGCCGTCAGTATGCCGAAAGTCGGCGTCGGCCTGGGGACGATCCTATGTGCCGCAGAATTGCCTTCCGCGATGGTCGTTTCCGTCATCTTCCTTGGAGAAGGCGTAACATCCCTTCAATGGTTTGGAATGTTCTTGATTATCGTCGGAATCGCCTTGCCGGAGTATTTAAAGTATTTGTTGAAAAAGACTCATACCAAGAAAAAGCCTTTGCACGAAAAAAGGGTTTCTTAATGTAACATTCATACGAAAAAAAGAGAAGGATAGCTGAAGCAACTATTATTTGCCTCAGCTATCCTTTTTGCCGTTTCAGTATAATGCCTTGATGGATAATAATAGACATATACATGCTAACGTAAAGAAAAGAACCGAAATTTTGAGATTCTTTCTCATATTAAATCCGTAGGCACTAAAGAAGATGGCAGCGGCTAATTTGGCAAAACCTTTGAAATAAGCATGATCTGAAAAAAGAGTACTGCTAAAAACAACGGAAATCACCAAAGTTACAAAGATTAGAATTTTAAACCACAATGGCTCTCTCAGGAAATGTCTAACCATAAATTTTATCCGCTGCATGATTGTATAACTCCCCTTCGATACTCTTTATTAACTAATTGTATGGTATTTTTCACAAGTTTATTAGAATACTCTGCCTCGAAATTCATCTGCATCCTATGTATTCCAAAATGATCAAAAAGACCATCCCGCAACAGCGAGATGATCTTTTTTTGATGTCAGTTATCCAATTGCTGCACCTGAAAGAGTTTATAATAATTACCTTGTTTTTGCATGAGTTCTTCGTGTGAGCCGATTTCAGTTATTTCCCCGTTATCGATATGGACAATTCGATCGGCATGCGTGATGGTGGAGAGACGGTGCGCCACGATGATCGTGGTTCGGTCCTTCGCCAATATATCAAGGGCTTCTTGAATATTATGTTCACTTTCCAGGTCAAGGGCCGATGTTGCTTCATCCAGGACAAGAATCGGTGGGTTTTTTAGAAAGACCCTGGCGATGGCTACCCGTTGCTTTTGGCCACCTGAAAGTTTCACGCCCCGCTCGCCCACTTTCGTATCATAGCCTTCTTTCAATCCCATAATGAATTCATGGGCATTGGCTGCTTTGGCGGCTGCAAATACCTCTTCGTCAGTGGCGTCGGGTTTCCCCATCAGGATATTGGCCTTCACAGATTCACTGAATAAGATGTTATCTTGCAGCACCATCCCGATTTTATCGCGCAAGCTTCGAACTTGATAGTTTCGGATATCGGTTCCGTCCAGTAAAACGGCCCCTTCCGTGACATCATAGAACCGGGAAATCAAACTGACGATGGAGGATTTTCCCCCACCACTCATGCCGACCAGTGCAATGGTTTCGCCAGGCAACACATCCAGGTTGATATGTTTTAGAACAGGTGCCTCCTTCTCGTCATAAGCAAACGAGACATCCTTGAAGGTGATCCGTCCGTCCACATGTTTCAGTTCTTTTGAATCCGGAGCATCATCGATATCGTACTTCTCATCCACGAACTCGAATACCCGGTCCATGGAAGCCAATGTTTGGGTCATCGTCGTCGATGAATTGACTACGCGACGTAGAGGATTATAAAGCCTGTCTATGAACCCGACGAAGGCGACCATCGTTCCGAGTGTCAGCTGCCCCTGTATGACTTGATATCCGGCAAAGCCAATCACCAGTAATGGGGCAATGTCCGTAATCGTATTCACGACGGCAAACGATTTTGCATTCCAGCTTGTATGCTTGAGTGCCTTATCGAGGAAATTTTTATTCTGCTTCGCAAACAGTTCCTGCTCGCGGTCTTCTATCGCAAAACTTTTGATGACAGACATCCCCGAGACACGCTCGTGAAGATGACTCTGCACATCGGCCAGAGCTTGTGACCGTACTCTCGTATAGATCCTAAGCTTGCCGAAGAAATGCTTGATTGAAAACGCATAAAAAGGCAGCATGAGAATCGAGACGATCGTCAGCTTCACATCCATCGTAAACATGATCACAATGACAATGGCGATGGTGGCGATATCGAGCCAAAGGTTCATCAGGCCCGTAATCACGAAATTCTTCGTTTGCTCGACATCTGTGATCATCCTTGAGATGACCTCGCCCACCCTCGTATTGGAATAATATTTAAAACTTAATTTTTGCACATGAGTGAATAAATTATTGCGAATATCATATAAAATCTTCGTTCCGGTCCATTGGGCAAAATACTGTCGGTAATATTCAATTGGAGGCCTTATTGCCACGAAAATGAATACCATGATGCCCATCGCCCACAGGAGGTGTTCGGTTTTCTCTTCCGTTGTCAGATTTCCATTAATGATGTCATCCACAACATATTTACTTAATAAAGGAATCAACAGTGGAATTCCGAATTTTAACAGACCTATGAAGACTGTCCCGATAATCTGCCATTTATATGGCTTAACGAATTGCATATATCTCTTAATGCTGCCCACGGGGTCCCTCCATTTTCATCTATTTTCTCTTCTTACTATACCCTATTAGCCTTGATCGACCGACCATCTGCAAAAGAAAAAGCCTGCAATGTTAGCAGCAGGCCATCTCACTGTTATCGATACGTTAAAAAACGTTCATACCAACTATCAATGAATTCCGCTGAGAATGGTCCCTTTCTCTGGCGAATCATATATATTAGATAGTCTACATTCTGCTTTAAAATTTTATCGATAGCTTCAGGATAATTCATTTCTTTCGAATGTCTTTCATATTCATCCTCATCCAGCAAATTAAACGTCATATCTGGGAATACTTTGATGTCCAGGTCATAATCAATGTATTTCAGTGCTTCGGGATCGTATGTGAACGGAGAACTGATATTACAGTAGTAATACACCCCGTCCTCTCTCAACATGCCAATCACATTAAACCAATACTTTGAATGAAAGTAACAAATCGCCGGTTCCCTTGTGATCCAGGTCCTACCATCAGATTCCGTCACGATCGTTCGGTCATTGGCCGCAATCACCAAGTTTTGAGTTCCCTTCAAGACGGTGGTTTCTTCCCAGATACGATGGATATGTCCATTATGTTTATAGCTTTGGATTTGGATTTTTCCTCCTTCAGCAGGAACAATCCCCATTTATCTCTCCCTACTTTCTATAGACACCTTCAACGTACTGTGCCCTATTCCGTTACAATCGTGTGGATTCGTTTATATACATTTTTCCATTTACCCTATATTCCTATATTATAGCGATTTATTCGGAAATTTAAAACAAAAGAGGCTAATCTACAGTAAAAATGTGTAAAAAGATTAAAAAAAGCAATCTTTTTCCTCATTCTCATCTGAAAATTAGCCAATGTTTTTATTGAACTGCCGCTTGTTCCTGTTGATAACATCGAATGACATCCTCCGTTTGCCGCTCGAACGTTTCATGAATCGTCTTCAATTCCATTTTTCTATGTTGAATTTCCTCTTGAACGGTGACCGCTTTATCTTCTTCCTGATTCGCAAGGAATTTTTTCTCTATATCTTGATATCTTTCGATTTCGGATTGTACATATAAAAGTCGTTCCATCGTTTTCAACTGGGCGTTAATGAGCCGGTTAAATTCCTCCATATTTGCACCATCCTACATCTGTATTTTTCCCATAGTATGTATATTCTATTTATTTACAGTATTTCCTTTTACATTTAATTTAAAACTTATCCCTTCTCTAAATTTTAACAAAATCCCCTTTCATCTATTCGTCTGGGCAGGCAAGATTAAAACGGGACCAAGGGCGCCAAGCGTGAAGTGGAACTAACATCAATTTAAGGTATAGGTTTTCCATGGCAAATGATCACAATAAAAAGGCACCCTTCATAAGAAGGATGCCTGGTCGTGGTTGGAGTTCAATTACCCTTGGCTTTTTTTGCTTTGGGATTTTTGATTTTGTTGTTTCACATCTTGTACATTTGTTTCACTCGCAAACTCTGTACCGTATTGGCCTTGGCCTTGTTGAGATTGCGCGTTTTGTTTTTTAACTTGTTGAATGTCAGTACCTGATTGTGTTTTGTTTTTGTAATTAGCCATTGATATCACCTCCACGGTAATAAGGTATCCATCATCACCGTGGGCTATCCGGCTAATTTTTACCAATTACTTAAACAAGCAGGGAAATTCCGCCATCGACGATGATCGTTTGACCACGGATCATGCTTGATTCATCCGCTATCAAGAAGAGAATCGTGTTCACCATATCCTCCACTTCGACCATCCGTCCTGCAGGTGTTTGTTCGGCGGCTTCCGCAAGCATTTGTTCGCGGTTTGGGAATGACTTTAAGGCATCCGTATCAATGACACCGCCTGAAACCGCATTGACGCAAATGTTTCTTGGTGCCAATTCAACGGCCAAATACCTTGTCAATGCTTCGAGCGCAGCCTTTGATACTCCGACTGCAGTATAGTTTTTCAGATAGCGAATGGACCCGAGTGAACTGATGCTGACAATTTTCCCTCCGCCGTTTTTTTCCATTAGCTTTGCCGCTTCCTGGGCACAAAATAAAAGGGCTTTCGTATTGATATCCATGGTCCAGTCCCAATGTGTTTCTTCAAGCTCCATTAAAGGACGCTGTACGCCAGATGCCGCATTATTGATGAAAACATCCAAACGCCCGTAATGGGCATCGATTTCGGCGAACATGTTCTTCACTTTTGCGACATCGCCGACATTGGCCTTTACGACAAGCGCTTTTTGCCCCATGGCTTCGATTTCAGCAGCTACTTCTAATGCTTTGGACTTGCTCCGGGCATAATTAATAACAAGGTTGTACCCTTCTTTTGCAAGACGTAATGCCGTGCTTCTTCCGAGACCCTTACTGCTACCTGTAACGAGTGCTACTTTTTGTTCCATATGTTTATTCCATCCTTTCTGAGTGAACATTAAAGTATAACGAATAAAAAAGGAGTGTGTGTCTATGTATGTTGGACGAGATATGACAGAGTTGTCCATGATGGAGAAATCGGATTGGGAAAATAGCGAGCTTGCCTATTTTCATCACTCCCTTCAACAAATGGTACCTTATTTGAACCAAGAAGGACAGAGTATCCATAAGGAAATCGTTCAAGAAATCGAAAGAAGAGGCGGGCTGAAAAGACAGGAAGCCGATTACACTCATGGTACCGAGACAACCTACGATTGACTTGAATTTAATGAAAGATGCCGAAAGCAAAGCTTTTCGGCATCTTCTTTGTTGAGTTCATTCTAAAATATATTTACGTTAAGCAGTTTTTTCTTCATAAGGCAAAATTGAATTAGCCCCTATCGTTATAGGCTTTCATCATCTTTTGGTGAGAGACTGGAAATGCAAATTCCTCCATCGCCTCTTTACTCACCCACTTCAGCTGATTTTCCGCTAAGATGTCATCACCGATTGGTTCCTTCACCACTCCGGTATACGTATCCATCTTCCATACCAGATGGGAAAAGACATGTTCAATTTTGACGAGCGAATCGATTAGTTCCGGTTTGCTACCGTAAGTCTCAAGAAAACGCGCCTCAAAAAATTCCCGTTTATGTTGAAGGGTTGTGTGAATCTCGAAGTTCGGGTATTCCCAAAGGTTCGCAAGCAAGCCTTCCGACGCCCGCTTGTGAATGAGGAATTCACCTTTTTCATTCGTCAAGATCGCAGCAACGATCGGCACGTCACGAGACTTTTTCTTTTGGATCTTGACCGGCAGCTCTGACTGCACTCCCTCCTCAAATGCCAGGCAATGGCTTTGCACAGGGCATAGCAGGCAGGCTGGCTTGCCTGGCGTGC
The DNA here is from genome assembly GCF_044762055.1 of Peribacillus sp. NPDC097198. Lineage (NCBI taxonomy): Bacteria > Bacillati > Bacillota > Bacilli > Caryophanales > Bacillaceae > Peribacillus > Peribacillus sp. NPDC097198. The sequence goes on from NZ_JBIWDO010000013.1 coordinate 27,305, forward strand.
AAATGAGTGCACCCAGTTCCATCAGGGCCTGATTGAACTCAGACGTATGATTGGGATCGATTAGCTTGCGTACGGCAACCTCGAAGGTTTTCCTCGTCTTCGGCTTAGCGATGTCTTCATAGATCATCAATATCCGGGACAACACACGCATGACATTTCCATCGACGGCCGGTTCTGGCTTTCCATAGGCAATGCTTAGAATCGCTCCGGCCGTATAAGGTCCGACACCCTTCAGTTTCGAGATTTCCTCCGGGCTATCCGGTACTATCCCATTATAGGATGCTTGGACTTCCTGGACGGCACTATGCAGATTGCGGACCCTTGAATAATAACCAAGGCCTTCCCACGCTTTTAATACCTTTTCCTCATCGGCAACCGCGAATTCACCAAGAGTGGGGAACCAGTCCATAAACCGGTTAAAATACGGGATGACGGTATCCACCCTGGTTTGCTGCAGCATGATTTCAGAAACCCATACCCTGTATGGATCCTTATTTTCACGCCATGGCAAATCCCTTTGTTCTTCAAGGAACCAGTTGACCAAATCTTTCTGAAACGCTTCAATATTTACTTTTTCTATGGTTGGGATCATTATTTCTTTCGCCATTTTGTTCCTCCAAAGATGTTAACTCTTATTAAAAAAGGGAATACACCATAATGGGCATTCTTTTTTAACAGGCACTCATTTCGTTTTATTGTAAGGGGCAAGGTAAGAAAGTCAAATATATTCATTTGATTGATAATATATAAATACGGTATGATGGAAAGAAGACATATTTTTCTATATTGTGGCAGGGAGGTTTTGCTTTGGATACAGGCACTCACTTTGTCATGGGGATTGCTCTTGGAGGACTTGCCACATTAGATCCTGTTATTGCGCAAAGCCCCATTACTTTCAGTGCGGTAATGGCTGGTACGGTTTTGGGTTCGCAAGCTCCTGACATCGACACCATTCTAAAATTAAAAAATAACGCTGTTTATATACGAAATCACCGGGGAATCACGCATTCGATTCCTGCCGTGTTACTTTGGCCCCTGCTTATCAGTGGCACCCTTTACATGATCATGCCTGAGACGAATTACCTTCATTTATGGCTATGGACATTTCTGGCCGTATTCCTGCATGTTTTCGTCGATATCTTCAACGCCTATGGGACACAGGCGCTACGGCCCATTTCCTCGAATTGGGTGGCACTTGGGGTCATCAATACGTTCGACCCGTTCATCTTCGGGATCCATGTTGGCGGCTTGATATTATGGGGATATGGTTTTCCCCCTGGTTATCTATTTCTGACGATGTATGCCATACTCGTTCTTTATTATCTCGCCCGTTTCAGGGAAAGAGCATTCGTAAAGAGGGCAGTCAGACAGCAGATTCCCGGTGCACGGAAAATTCTCTTATCACCAACGATGAGCTATCACCGCTGGAGAATAGCCGTGACTGCCGAAAAGCATTATTATGTGGCCCGGGCTGATCGAGGCTACGTGACGATTCTTGATACGTTTGATCGAATCCCGCTTCCTGAAAGCAAAGTTCTTGAAGCCGCCAAGCATGATATCAATTTGGCAGCCTTTCTCTCTTTTTCCCCCGTCTACAGATGGGAAATTGAGCAGAACAAGGATTATTATGAAGTCCGGTTCATCGATTTAAGGTACCGCAGCAACGGTTATTATCCTTTTGTCGCCGTTGTTCATTTAGACGATGACTTGAATATCTTGAATTCATTTACCGGCTGGATTTTTAGTGAAGCGAAACTCAAGAAGAAATTGAATATCATTTTGTAGTACCTTCATAAGAAAAAAAGGCTGATTCCGAGGGGGAAATCCCCAATGGAATCAGCTTTTTTTAATGAATTTGGTTCTGTTGATCCAGTAAATGCTTATATTTAGGATTTTTTGCAATGAATTCGTGGAATCGTTCCCCGTAGTTGTCGATCCAAGTCTGGACAACTCGTGATGTCATTTCTTCGCCCGCATATTCATGTCCCGCTTTCGCATAGGTCGCCTCGAAATCTTCCCATAATAATTCAACCCAAGTTAGAGCCTGCTCATACGTTATGTGATCATTTTTCTCGAGCAAAATCTTGGTTAATCTTTCATGGTAATCATTCATCTAAACCACCCCGTTGCCAATATTTTTACAGACTGAATCTTACTGTTCCTTACCCATACTAGTAGAGAACAGAAACACTTTTTTACTTATTCTAATGCTTGGAGGAGAAAAACTTGAGAAATAAACAAAAAGGTTTTCCTAACCAAAACAATAATAAATTCCAAGGCGAACCTCGCGCAAAGGCGAGATATGCTTCAAAACGGGCGGATGGCAGCATCAATACACATCCACAAGAACGTATGAAAGCTTCAAGCGAAAGAACGGAATAAAGATACTACCAAAAGGAATCGGGTTCGTCACGATTCCTTTTTTTATTTCAACATCGAAATGGGCAACGCTTCCTCTTTCCCACTTCCACCTAAACGGTATCCCCAGGCAAAAACGCCATTCATATAATCAATTTTGAAGTAGACACCCGGGTCGCCTTCAACTTGATAAATTTCACCTTTTTTAAAATCATCCGGATTTAACAGATAGGCTTTAGCCATGGTCACTTTCCGTTCCAATACGGAATATTCGTTGACCATTCCCAGTTGCTCGGCTTTTCTCGCCTTTTCCGTCAGTGTGGCAATTTCTTGCTGCAGCTCGTAATCCGACATCGTGCTATATCTTACCTCGCTCATATATAAGGCTCCTTAATTAATAATATGTACTTCTATATTAAACAAAATTATGCGTTTTGGCTATGCATGTACCTTAATCGACATCAGAATCGTTCAAATAGCGGTCGATCAATTCGATGGGGAACCCTTTTCGATATAGTGCCTGCTTCATCTTCTGCTTATACTCAAAGCCTTCATAGTTCCGGTAACGGCGTTGAAGTTTTTCGGCATGATGCGTAAGCGAGGTCCATTGCTCATCCTCGTCTTTTTCCACGCCCACCTCTTCCAAGGCCTCGTGTATGATGTCCCGGGGATATCCTTTACGGGCTAATGTTTGTTCCACTTTTTGCTGTAATGCCCGTTCCGAGATATTCTTTTCTTTCCTGATCGACTTTTCGGCAAGCTTTCTTGCATGCTCCACTTGAATCTCGTGGGGGTATTCCAACAAAGCTTGTTCGATCAGCTTATCCTGAATCCCTTTTTCCTTCAGCTCCTGCTTTAGCGTGATTGGTCCTTTATTGCCACCGTTCACATGCGTCCGGACATATGCCTTGGCAAAATCGAGATCGTCGAGATAGTGAAAGCTGTACAGCTTATGTATCGCTTCTTTTATAATCGGTTCTTCGATATCCTTCTTTTTTAAATACAGGCGGACTTCCGATTCTGAACGCATGCGGTAGGATAAATAATGGAGGGCATCGGTAAACGCCTTTTGTATTTCATCATGAAACTGCACTTCGGCAAGAAGCAAATCATCGAGTACCGTGCCTTTTTTCAACTGAAACTTCAGAAGGACCTCTTCGTCCACACTGAACGCATATTTTTCATCGACAAATATATTGTAACGGTCTGTCCTTTTCTTTTGGGTCGTTATTTTGGTTATGTTCGGCATACTTTCCACCCCCTTCTTACTTTACCCGTTTCTGTGAACCTTTTCTAGACGAGCACGTCCAAAAATGAAAAAAGAACCCGAGCGTGTTACAGTGAAGGAAAGACAGAAAAAGGATGTGATTTTCATGAAAATAGCCATTGCCGGTGGAAGCGGTTTTGTCGGCTCTGCCCTTATTGACGAATTATTAAAAGAAAATCATGAATTATATATATTGACCAGGCATCCAGATAAATATGATAAGCAAGAGCATATTCATTACGTAGGCTGGCTGAGCGCAGGATCAAGCCCTGAGAGACAGTTGGAAGATCTTGATGTGTTCATCAACCTAGCCGGGGAGTCATTAAATAGCGGTCGTTGGACACAGGAACGGAAACGGACGATTGTCGAAAGCCGGGTCGAGGCTTCCAAGGAAATGAACCGGATCCTCTCCAAGCTTCCGAAAAAAATCCCGTGCCTGATCAATGCCAGCGCAGTGGGATACTATGGCATATCCGACCAGGAAACCTTTACAGAGGAATCGGATTCCATCGGGGAGGACTTTCTGGCCCGCACCGTCAAGCTATGGGAAAAAGAGGCGATGAAATCCAGCCCCTACTGCGAACGTGTCGTCCTCACAAGATTTGGCGTAATCCTGGGGGGAAAAAAAGGGGCACTCCCCATGATGACCCTCCCCTACAAACTTTTCGGCGGTGGAAAAATCGGCAAAGGTACCCAATGGCTTTCCTGGATTCATATTCAAGACGTCGCCCGTGCGGTTTCTTTTTGCATGAAGGAAAAGAATATCCAGGGACCAGTCAATTTCACAGCGCCAAACCCCGTTCAAATGGATACGTTCGGTAAAACGATTGGCGCCGTCATGAAACGGCCTCACTGGTTCCCGGTCCCTCCATTCCTTCTAAAAACCGCACTCGGCGAAATGAGCATCCTGGTCCTTGAAGGGCAAAAGGCCCTACCAAGCAAACTAATGAAGGAGGAATTCACATTCTCCTTTCCCACTCTTAAAATGGCCCTAGAAGATATTTTACATGTATGATTGAAGTTATTTGGGAAAAAATAGGACTATCACATGAATTGGAGATGATCTAAATGGCGAAAAAAACGGATAAAGAAAAAAGTTTCCTAACAAGCATGCAAGAGATCACTTACTCTCGCGAATTCAAACAAGCAGATCGAGCCGGCGGTTTTACAGAAAAGAAACCCCGTCGTTAAGTTTGGCGCTTTTTTCCGTACATGATGATCTACCATTCAACACACAATAAGCTGGAGATGATTTAAATCAAAATCATTTCCAGCTTATTTACTTTCATCGAGGGGGCGCTAACATGGGTCGAAATAACATTCACCATAATCGGGATAAAAACAAACAAAAACTGCCACAGGTACCTAAAAACCTTAAAAGTGACGGAATTGATGTCGAATTTTCTACCGAACTAGCCGACCAAGATGATATGGAGGCTCAAGCGCGCGCCAATGCCGCTGACCGTCGAGCCCATAACCGTAAATCATAGCGTTTAGAGGAGGCTGCTTATTCAGCAGCCTCCTCTTATACACACCATCTTATCCACAGCCCTGTTAATATTGTGGATATTTTCTGAATATACCGATAAATAATGGGTAATACGACACCTCTTGATTATATGAAAATAATGTAAATTATGGATAACTCTGTGGATAATGTGGATAACAAGCTATATTCCTTGAATCGTAAGCTTTTTACATGTGGATAACATTTAAAAGGAGACTCCTATGACTGGAGTCTCCTTTTCTTATTCATTCACTAATTCAACTAATGAATCGATCATCACCCATTGTTGCCTTAGACGGTATTCTGTGGATTTTTCATAAACTAATTTGCTTGCGGCAGCTTGATCGCTTTCGGCATTCACTAAACTGCGTCCTTCGAGAATGGAATGTTCATCGACGACCGCATGCCATGCAATTCGAAATGACTTACTCAATTTGTTCCCCCCATTATGTTTTCTCATGTTGTCCTTTATTTTATCGGCCACTCGGATTTTTATTTTAAGGGGAATCCTCAAATTATTGTTCTTCCACGACGTTCTCTTCCAACTGTTTGCGAAGCATGAATTTCTGGATTTTGCCACTTGCGTTTCGCGGCAGCTCCTCACAGAAAATATATCGTCGTGGACGCTTATAGTTAGCTAGCGTTATGCTATTCCTGCACCAATCCTCTAAATCCTTCTCAGTTAACGATGGATCTTTCGCCACGATAAACGCCGTCACCGTTTCTCCCCATTTATCATCTGGTTGACCGAGCACGGCACAGTCGAGAACCCCCCGATGTTCATAGAGGGTATCTTCCACTTCACGAGGGTAAACGTTCTCGCCACCCGAAATGATCATATCATCCACCCGGTCCTTGACCCATAGAAAACCGTCTTCATCAAGGAAACCGATATCCCCGGAATGGTACCACCCTTTATGAAGCGCTTTTTGGGTCTCTGGCTCTCTTTGAAAGTACCCTTGCATGATGCAAGGTCCTTTCACGAGAATTTCCCCTGTTTCCCCAGGACCCATGGCATCATCGGGATCCGCTGGCCCATCTTCATTCGGACGGGCAATGACGATTTCATGGCCACGGCATGCCTGGCCGGCTGAACCGGCTTTCCGGATTTGGTCGTCTTCCAGCAGCAAGGTGATGGCTGGACCCATTTCGGTCATCCCGTAAGCCTGGATGAACTGGATGCCCAGTTTTTCCTGGCAAGCGAGCACAAGCGTCGGGGCCATTGGGGCTGCCCCGTACAATCCAAGCTTGAGGCTTTGAATATTATAGTTCTCCAGGTTCTCCTGAAGCAGCATGTTCCACATCGTCGGGGCTGCGAATAGTTTGGTGATTCCTTCCGCTTCGATCAGCTCAAGTGCCAGCTTGGGATTGAACTGATGCATAATCACATTCTTAGCTCCGACCTGAACGCGTGGTAAAAATGAACAGTGCAATTCAGCACAATGGAACATGGGTGCGGTAATCAAACCGACGTCTTGACTTTCATATCTCATCGCCTCTGTTATTATGGCTGACTGCTCGACCATATCCTTATGAAGATGGATCACTCCCTTAGGTCTTCCAGTCGTCCCGCTCGTATACATGATGGCATAGACATCATTTTCATCCACGGCTACATCAACCGGTGTGGAAGATGCATGGATCAGTTTTTCCTGATAACTCTTGGCATAGCTAGGAACTTTCTTATCAATGAACCAGAAAGCAATGCTTGGAAAACGTTTTTCAATCGCCGCCACGGACGATTGCAACTCCTCCTCGAATATCAGCACCTTTGGCTTTGCATCACTGATGATGAAGGCCAGCTCTTCTGCCATCAATCGAAAGTTAATCGGATTAAAGACAGCCCCAATCTTGGCACAGGCAAAAAACGCGGTGGCCAGTTCTTCATTATTATATAAATAAGTAGAAACCCGGTCTCCTTTTTGGACACCTTCTGCTTGGAGCGCAGCCGCCAGTCTATTCACCTTGTCGTTCCACTGGATGTATGTATATCGGGCATTCCTTCTCACGTCGTAGATAGCTTCTTTAATGGGGAATTTTTGAACCGTCTGATCGAATATGGTGTTAATCGTAGTCGACATCTTTTTTCCTCCTCAAATACCTGCCATCATCCGGGGGATTCCTGATGATGACAGCTTTCTACTTCATCCAAACTTGACCTTCACGTGAATTTACCGATTACTCAACCTTTCGATGATTGTTGCATTGGCCATCCCATGCCCTTCACACATCGTTTGCAGTCCATAACGGCCGCCTGTCCTTTCCAGTTCATGCATCATGGATACCATCAGGCGGGCACCGCTTCCGCCAAGGGGATGTCCCAGGGCAATCGCCCCTCCGTTTGGATTCAGCTTCTGCGGGTCTGCGCCCGTTTCCTTCAACCAAGCCAGGGGTACAGGTGCAAACGCCTCATTCACTTCAAAGATATCGATATCTTCGATGGAAAGACCCGACTTTTCCAAAGCCTTTTGCGTAGCCGGAATCGGTCCCGTCAACATCAATGTCGGATCTGAGCCGACAACCACCCGCGTATGCACTTTAAAACGTGGTTTTAAACCAAGTTCTTCTGCCTTACTTCTCTCCATCAACAGTAAGGCCGCAGCCCCGTCGCTGATCTGGCTCGAGTTCCCGGCATGGATTAGACCATCTTCTTTAAAAACGGGTTTCAGTCCAGATAGGACCTCAACCGTCGTTCCAGCTCTTGGTCCTTGATCTGCCGTGACGTCAATCGGGTTGCCTTCTTTATCCGTACCTGTAACGGAAATGATTTCCCGGTCAAAATAGCCCTCTTTTTGCGCGCGTATTGCCCTCTCATGGCTTTCAACGGAAAATGCATCACATTCCTCGCGTGTGATTTCCCACTTTTCGGCGATTCGTTCAGCTGAGAGTCCTTGGTTGATCACCTCATAGTTGTCAACATACTTTTGGCTCGTAGTCGCCCCTTGGTAATTGAATCCCATCGGAACACGGGACATATTTTCCACACCACCCGCTACGACCACATCCATATCGCCTGATAGGATGGCTTGGGAAGCGAAGTGAACAGCCTGCTGGCTTGATCCGCATTGACGGTCGATGGTCGTTCCTGGCACTTCAATCGGATAACCGGCAATCAAGGCAGCCACACGGGCAATATCTCCAGCCTGCTCCCCGGCCTGTGTTACACAGCCTAAAATGACATCTTCAACGATGGCTGGGTCGATTCCTGCTTTTTCAACCAGTTTCCTTAACACTTCTCCAGCTAATTCGTCAGGACGAAAGTCCCGCAGGACCCCATTCCTTCTACCAACCGGTGTACGGATTCCCTCAACAATAACCACTTCACGCATCTAATCGCTTCCCTTCCATTCTCTTTTAGAGGCCAAGATTCTTGGCTATGATTTTTTTCATGATTTCATTGGTTCCTGCGTAAATGCTTGCTACAGGTATATCCCGGTAGCGCCTAGCAATCTTGTATTCTTCCATATAGCCATAGCCACCGTGAAGTTGCATGCATTCCGTGGATATTTTCCTGGCGGTTTCCGTCAATCTCCATTTCGCCATCGACACTTCGGTTACAACGTTTTCCCCTGCCATATGGTTTGCAATCAGTTGGTCCAGAAAAGCTCGGCCCATTTTGATTTCCGTTGCCATCTCGGCTATTTTAAACTGCGTGTTCTGGAACTGGCTCACCGATTTGCCGAATGCTTCACGACTTTTCACGTATTCAATCGTATCCGCAAGCATGTCCTCCGATGCAGCTTGGGCACAGATTGCGACCACAAGGCGTTCCTGTTGCAGTTTCTCCATTAAATAGGTGAATCCCTTGCCTTCTTCACCAAGCAGGTTTTCCTTTGGCACCCGGCAATCCTCGAAAATGAGCTCTGCTGTATCCTGACAATGCAGGCCAAGCTTTTTCAACTTCCTTCCCCGTGAGAACCCGGGTGCATCTCGTTCCACGACGATCAATGAAACGCCTTTATGCTTCGGAACAGCATTTGGATCGGTTTTACAAGCTACGATAATCAAATCGGCATGGATGCCATTTGTGATGAATGTCTTTTGCCCGTTAAGAACATAATGATCTCCATCCAAGATCGCCGTCGTTTTAATATTGGCCAAATCCGATCCCGTCCCCGGTTCCGTCATGGCGATAGCCGTAATCCTTTCCCCGGTCGTACATGCAGGAAGCCAGCGCCTTTTTTGTTCCTCGGTTCCATAGGCGGAAAGATAGGGTACCGTAATATCGCTATGAAGCCCGAAACCGATTAATCCCGAGCCCACCCTTTCCAGTTCTTCATTGATGATGACCCCAAAGCCCCAATCGACTCCTGACCCACCAAACTCTTCATCAAGATCAGGACAGAGAAAGCCTTGCTCGCCCATCTTCTCCCAGAATGACCGTGGGATGAGTCGCTCTTCTTCCCACTTTTCATAATGTGGAACCGCTTCTTTTTCTAAAAACTTCCGTAATGATTTACGGAAAATCTCGTGATCTTCTGTTAAGTAAGAATGCTTCATCTGTTCTCGCTCCTCTTTCTTTTCTCTTCTTCTATCATTACTCCGGTGTCATGGTCACCTTGGTGACATCCTGATGGCCCCGTCCAGCCGGATCGTTTCGCCATTCAGCATCGGGTTGGTTATGATGCTTTCCGTTAGCTTCGCGTATTCGTTTGGATACCCGAGCCTTGATGGGAACGGTACCGTTTTCCCAAGGGATGTCCTCGCTTCTTCCGGAAGCGAATCGAACATCGGTGTATGAAATAAGCCAGGTGCAATCGAGACGACCCGAATGCCAAAAGAAGCAAGATCCCTTGCTATCGGTAAGGTCATGCCGACGATTCCCCCTTTTGAGGCACTATAAGCAGCCTGCCCGATTTGGCCTTCAAAAGCAGCTACGGAAGCCGTATTAATGATCACGCCCCGTTCGCCCTCTTCATTCATTGGATTATGGACCATTTTCTCCGCTGCGAGACGTATGACATTAAACGTGCCGATTAAGTTGACCGTCACCACTTTTGAGAACGCTTTCAATTCATGTGTGCCTTTTCGGCTGACGACCTTCTCGGCAATGGCAATCCCCGCACAATTGACGACCGTGTTAATCGTCCCGAATGTTTCGATTCCTTGGTCCATGGCGGCTTGGACACTATCCTCTTGCGTCACATCCGTTTTAATGAACAGGACGGAATCCCCTAATTCCTCGACCAGCCTGGCCCCTTTTTCTTCCGAGAGATCAAGGATGATCGCTTTCCCGCCTTTATGGATGATGTTTCGCACCGTTGCCTCACCCAGTCCTGAAGCCCCACCTGTCACTACTGCCACTGTCTCTTGAATATTCAAGTCCTCCACCTCTTTCCCTTTGTTTTTGAAGCTTATGATTCAACCTTCAAGTTATGAAGGGTTTTCTTAAAATCATGGATCATATATTCAAAATCCCGCTTCAATTCATCAAGTTCCCTCATTCGTTCATTGATTTCTTCTAATTTCTGTCCCGCTTTTTCTATCGTTCTCTCCAGTTGCTTGACCCCTGTTCTGTCCTGCTCGAAAAGGACCACAATGTCTTTTATTTCATCCAAAGAGAACCCATACTTCTTGCCACGCATGATGATTTTAAGCTGTGCGAATTCTTTCTTTCCATATACTCTGTTCCCTGTTTCGGTCCGCCTCGGCTTTAGCATGCCTAATTCCTCATAGTAACGCAGCGTCCTCGTCGTCAATTCAAACTCTTTGGCTAACTCAGAAATCGTGTACATCCTATAACCACACTTTACAAAGGGATTATTTACCTTTATCTTACCATTGACGTTAACGTAAACTTCAACAAGTATTCATAAAATTTCATGAAATCAAAAGAAAAGGGTCGTTTTACCTGTTATACTAAAGATATATTCTTGTAAATGAAGGGATGGATCAACATGATCTGCTCGAAAATACTAGTTGCCTATGACGAATCTGAATTAGCTCTCAAGTCTTTGGAAAAAGCGATTGAATTAGCCAAGCTGGATCCAGCCATTGAAATTCATGCGATACACGCTGTAACGCTACCGATTCATCCAAGTATATATGGAAACGCTTTTCAAGAAATCGAGGAATCCATGCTGAAGTATGGAGAAGAAGTCATCTCAAAAGCGGATGCGCTATTATCGGAAATTCCGAATAAAACCCAGACATTTGTCGTGGAAGGCTCCGCCATCAAAACGTTATTGGAACATGCGAAATCCCAAAACTGCGACCTTATCATCATGGGTAGCCGCGGCTTAAGCGGGTTCAAGGAATTCCTGGGAAGCGTCAGTCATTATATCGTGCAGAACTCCCCGGTACCCGTCTTATTGGTTAAGTGATTACATAGTACGACTCGTTTTCAAAAAAGCTGGGCTCCTTGAGACCAGCTTTTCTGCTAGCTTGACAATAGGATGTAAACGGCAAAGAGATTCTTATTTTACAAACCCTTATTTCTATGGGTAAAATGAAAGTACTTTGAAGAGATAAGCAGGTGAAGCGATGGATATTAAGCATTTACAATACTTCATAGAAGTGACTAATTTTAACAGTTTCACTCGGGCAGCCGATCATTTATTCATTACTCAGCCGACCATCAGTAAAATGATCAAGAACCTGGAAACCGAACTTGGTGTTGAACTTTTCGATCGTTCCCGCAAGCAACTCGCTCTGACCGATGCCGGTCGGGTCGTATTAGAGCAGGCAAAATTGATTGATAAAGCCTTTCATAACTTGGAAACAGAAATGGATAATTTATTAGGCCTTAAAAAGGGACATATACGAATCGGTTTACCCCCGATTATCGATGCCTCTTTCTTCCCCCGAATTCTTAGCCGTTTTCATGAGGATTATCCCAATATCACCTTTCAATTGGTTGAAGATGGTTCAAAAAAAATTGAAGAGTCCGTTCAAAATGACCAACTGGATATAGGCGTAATCGTCCTGCCGACCAACACCGTTCTATTTCACCATTTTGCATTTTTAGAAGAAGACATCAAGTTGATCGTTCATCCCTCTCACCCACTTGCTTCCGAGGATGAAATCGATTTGATAGATCTTCAACATGAGTCCTTTATCTTATTCAATAAGGATTATGTTTTGCGTGACCTCATCATTTCATCTTGTAAGGAATCAGGTTTTTCTCCACACATCGTTACCGAAAGCTCTCGATGGGACTTTATAGAAGAAATGGTTTTCTGCAAGCTTGGCATCGCCCTTTTACCAGAAAGCCTCTGTCGGTTGGATAGTCGTGTTAAGACCATCAAGGTTAAAAATCCATCACTGAGCTGGAACTTGGCATTCATTTGGAGTAAGGATCAATACCTTTCATACGCCGCAAAGGAATGGCTGAAATATACAAAGGAAGCGTTGGCTAAAAAAGAGTGATCATACACCTTCAATAAGAAAATAATGTAAGCACTATCATAGATATGAGTTATCTTCATGATAACATCTAACCATTTTACTTTATTTACTTGCCGAGTTAGACTTGGTAGTGAGTAAAAAGCACTGCAATACCGATATATCGATATTTTCTGAAAGGAGATATTTATGATCACTTTATCTAGTGTCGATGAGTTACAAGCAACCGAAGAAGCGTTGGAAAAAATTAAATATTCATACCCCGAATTATTTAAAAAACTGCTTCATGTCGTTGCCTTAACACGAGCTTTCCAATTTAAATATCAATTTATGGGCACATTAATCATGGATGAAAACCCTAACGAATACACCCCTGAATTCGTTATGCCCTCCGTTATCACTTTATATAAAGAGGAAGTTCAAAAGTTAAAGAATGATCCGAATATCGAGGTTCTTCGACAAACCCTCTCCCAAAATGAAAATATTGGATATGCGAAAATCAGTATGCTAGTGCTCGGTAAAAGCCCTGAATCACTTTTAGGCGCTTCATACATTAAATAATACCCCCTGATATGTTCCTAAAAAAACCTCCCGTTTTCGGAAGGTTTTTTTCTTTAGCTATACGTCAAAGGACTTTACTCAAAAATGCCTTCGTTCTTTCCTGCTGCGGATTGTCAAAAATCTCGCTAGGCACATTTTCCTCAACGATCAACCCTTCATCCATGAATATCACTCGATCCCCAACTTCTTTTGCAAATCCCATTTCATGTGTCACCACAACCATCGTCATGCCTTCTTTCGCCAATTGCTTCATGACTTCAAGCACTTCACCGACCATTTCCGGGTCTAGAGCGGATGTCGGTTCATCAAACAACATGATCTTTGGGCCCATAGCTAGAGACCTAGCAATGGCTACACGTTGCTTTTGCCCTCCTGACAAAGAGTCCGGATAGGCGTTCGCTTTATCCGAAAGGCCCACCTTATTAAGCAATTCCATGCCCGTCTTTGCTGCCTGTTCCTTGGAAACTTTACGCACTTTTATCGGCGCAAGCATGATATTTTCAAGAACCGTTTTATGCGGGAATAAGTTAAAATGCTGAAAGACCATGCCGACTTCCGTACGGATTTTATTGATATCGACTTTCTTATCCGTCGTATCAAGCCCCTCAATGTAAATGTGGCCACCCGTTATCGTCTCTAGCTGATTGATGCATCTTAGGAAAGTGGATTTCCCAGATCCCGACGGACCAATGACCACGACGACTTCCTGTGGGGCAACGGTTGCACTGATATTCTTCAATACCTCATTGTCACCAAATGACTTATTTAAATTTTCCACCTTGATCATTCTGTTTTCAACCTACTTTCAAGTCTATTTAGTACGAAACTTAGAACGAGCGTCAGGCAAAGATAGATGAAGGCACAGGCCAAATATGGCTCCCATACTTTAAAATACTGACTGCCCATCGCTTTTCCCCAATACATCAATTCCGGGGCAGCAATGACACAAACCAAGGAAGAATCTTTCAATAATACGATGAATTCATTACCTAGAGGAGGAATCATGCGTTTGAATGCTTGTGGAAGGACAACGGAAATCATGGATTGAGTGTGCGTCAAACCTAAAGAACGTGCCCCTTCCATTTGTCCTTTATCAATGGATTGAATTCCGGCCCTGAATATTTCAGCAATATATGCCGCTGCATTTAAAGAAAGTGCAATGACTCCCGCTGCGACGGCATTCGTTTCGCCGGTAAAGAAAGGAACCACCCCAAAGTGGATCAAGAAAATCTGGACCAGTAATGGTGTCCCCCGGAAAACCGTGACATAGCAGTAAAATGGAAAGGCGAGCCATTTATTTCTTACAATCTTCCCTAATCCAATCAGCAATCCAAGAAACGTCCCGATTAGAATCGAAGAAACGGATAGACCAATCGTAAGCAACGTCCCCTTCAATAAGAAAGGCGCATATTCAAAAATAATATCCCAACGAAAACCCATTCTATGTACCTCCTAAAGTCAAAAAAAACTGCGTAACTTCACACGTAAAGTTACGCAATTTTTCTCATAACCTATATTATTGTTGTGCTTTTACCGTCTCGATATCTGGATCTGTGCCAAACTGTTTTTTATAGATTTCGGCGTACTTGCCATTATCGAGCATGGTATTGATCGCTTTATCGAAATCGGCCTTTAACTCACTGCCTTTAGGGAATAGGACTCCATAAAACTCCTCTTCAAAGCTGCTGCTGTCTTCCACGACCTTCAACTTTTGATCAGGATTATTTTTTACGTACTCTTCAACGACCGTATTATCCGCCACGACCGCTTCAGCCCCACCCTTGAGCAATTCCTGAATGGCTAAGTTATTATTCTCGAATTTCTTGATATCTTTATGGTTTTTCCCAAGAAGGGCTTCCACCGCTTCTTGACCCGTTGTACCTGTTTGGACAGCTATCTTCTTCCCTTTCAGATCTTCTCCCGATGCCACATCACTTTTTTCGGGAACCAAGATTTTATTAGTGGAAAGGAAATAAGGAACCGAAAAATCATACGATTGTTTTCTTTCATCATTCACTGTAATTGCCGATACAGCTAAATCTGCTCTTTTTGATTCAATCTCCACAAAAATCGGATCCCAGCCTACATGCTCAATCTCGACTTTATACCCAGCTTCCTTCGCTACGGCATTGATAAAGTCAACATCGAATCCGACGATTTTATCACCTTCGAGGTATTCAAAAGGCGCATATGCCGCATCCGTCACGACTCTAAGCGTCTTTTCCTTCGGCCCTTCATCACTTGTAGTGGAAACTTCCTTTTCCTTGCCACATCCTGTCATGATCAAAAGCAAAGAAGATATCACGACCAACATGTATACAGATACCCTTTTCAACATAATCCCCTCTTTTCTCCCGTAAACTCTCACTCAAAGTAGTCTAATAATTTAGATTTGAATGATTATTCAGTATTTTTTACTTAAAAATAGTATACGTTTTTTTGAGTTTTCATGCAATAAAAAGTAAAAAAATAACTTTAGTAGAATACAAGTTTATTACAGTAAATGACAAAACCAAGTATCATAATGGACTTTGAACATGTGAATAATCGATTCATCTTCTTTTTCCATAAAAAATAGAAAATTATATTGAAAACGAATATAAAAAAATAAGCAACCACCCATTTAGAGGGTTGCTGCTTATTATGGTTCGTCCAGTGCACGGTTAGTTTCTTCATCAATATCTAACATATCCAATAGGAAGATAAAGATTGGTATCCCGATGATCAATCCCCAAATTCCAAGGAAGTGTTCGGAAAACAGTAAGATCATAAACGTGAAGAACGTAGGAAGATTTGTTTTGGCCGACATGAATTTCGGGTTCAGAATATAGCTTTCAAGCGCATGAATCACCACAATCATGATCAACACTGCAATGACCTTTGGCATGCCTCCAATACTATAGGCAATCATGCTTAGTGGAATCAAGGAAATAATGACCCCAGCCACTGGAATCAAACCAAGGAAGAAAATCATGATCCCCAAACCAATTAACTGTGGAAAACCAAGAATCCATAAGAACGCAACGGATAGAATGGCATTCGTAATGGCAATTAGGAATTGAACCTCAATGACTTTTCCGAATGAGTTAACGAACTTCACACCGAAATGTCCAATATTAATGAAGAAGGAATTGAATTTCCCCCGCTTAAACTTGGAAGTGAAGCGGATGATTTTATCCTTTTCCAACAAGAAAAACAAGCTAAGCAGTATAGAAATGAAGATTTGAAACGCCAGTTTTCCAAAGTCAGATATATAAAGATAGAGCGTATTCATCTGCTTTTGAAGATCCAGAGGTGATTCAAGTTCATTCATTAAACTAATGGCATATTGAATGACCTTGCTATCAGGCGGATGTTGAAAGAAGAATACAATCTGCGTAATCAGCTCAGTAAATTGTGTCGTAATAACCGGCAAGTACTTATAAAGGACGATAGCTAAAGAAGCAATGAACACTATATAAATGAAACTTATGACCACTTTGGAATTGATGGGCATCACTTTTTTCAGATGAAGCATGATGAATTGTTCAAGCCTTCCCATCAGGAAAGTGAAAACAAATGTGAATAAAACGATATTGACCATACTTCCGATGCTTACAAGAAATAAAAACAGCACAAGTAAGGTAATGAATCTTGAAAATCCTTCGCTTTGTAAATACTCTTTTACCACTTACCTATCTCCTATCTACCATTTTGCCGTAATCTATCTTTGTATTTATTATTTTACACGGAATGGAGGAAATCTACTACAAATACCTTCCAAAAAATAATAATTCGAAATATCTTGCCCGGACTCCCTCAAAAGCCCCGGCTTTGTATTAACTATAACCGGTACAAAAAAGGGATGCACCTATTATGCATCCCAATCAAGAAGACTTAGTCTTCGTCCTTAATGTCTAGATCTTCCGGAATCGGTTCATTCGCCAATTCTTCGACTAACATTTTATATTTCTCCAGCTGTTCAAAGTGCGTCTTGAACTGGTCCTTATAGATCAATACTACACCCTCGCCGTCATCCACCACTCTAATTTTTCCTTGTAAGATTAAACTTTCGACATATGGTATGGACACCGATAAGTAATCAGCCGTTTCCTCTACTGTTAAATACACGTTTTCGTCACTCCTACTACTATCTTTATAGCTATTATACCAGTAGTTCACTTTTTCTGCTTTTCTCCTATTGCCCAATATCCTCCGTCCATTTGAAAAGGGCCTTTCCCAGATTGAGAAAGGCCCTTCTATTATTTCACTGTCACTTTGACCGTTTTGGCATTTCCGGCCTTATCGGTTGCCACAACCGATAACTTTGTCTTTTTCTTTTGTTTTTTCATCGTCACTTTATATTTGCCATTTTTATCGGCTGTCGCCTTTCCGAGAACCTTGGATCCCACTTTAACCTGCACGGTTGCTTTGGCCTCTGTTTTACCGGAAACCGATTTACTTGAACTCGTCACTGCGCTGACTGTAAGCATTTTGGGTGCCGTCACGTCTTTTACCGTCGTTTTGACCGGGGTGGTCTGGTACTCTTTTCCACCCACGGTTCCTGTAGACCAAACAGAGACTTTGGTTCCGGCTTTTTGTTTACCAATCGTGACAGAATACTTGCCGTTCGCTTTTATCTTTGTTCCCTTTTTATTGACAACTTTATTATTGACCTTCACATATACTGTGGTATTCGGTTCAGCTTCCCCGCTTATCTTTGTATCCTTATCCCCGACCTTTTTGATGGTCGGCCCAGACATGGTTGCACCTACTGCGTATTCTTCCTGGCTTTTTAAACTCCCTGTGTCTTTCACTTTAATATAATATGTTCCCGGAGATACGGAATAGAGTTGAGTATCCGCTTGATCTACACGGTTGGAACTTTCCAGGCTCACCGCTTTATTCTTGGCATTATATAAAGAAAAGTCTAGCGAACTATTAAACTCCGTAGCAGCGACCACATATAAGAAACCATAATGCTTCACTTTGATTTTATAGTAATCTACATCGTTCGCTTTATTGAAAATCCCCAAACCAAATTGTTTCAGGCTTATTGAGTTAGACTTTTTAATCGTATTATTCGGTTCTTTTTCAATGAGATACTCACTTGCCATCTTCTTGTATGACTGATTATGTACACGCTCGAAAGGACTTTTCAGGCCTGTTCCCTTTTCAACTGAAACTGTAGCGGCTCCTACCGCCCCTAAATTAAGCGAAAATAGACTGAATACCAATGCCAGAATAAAAACAAATGATTTTTTCATAGTTCTCTCCCTTTTTAATAAAGTAAAAGATTTTCTTCTTTTCCCTTGTCTCTACCCACACGCAAAAAGAAGATAAACCCTCTTTTACCAAAATATACTAATAATTACTCTGTGCGTAAAGGGACTAAAGCCTGATATGTCCACCTTATTTCCTGGTTCGTAAATATCAAGGAAAAAAAATGCGTTTAACCTTATAAATCAAACCCATAAAATGTAAAATAGTGTTAATGTAGGAGTTCTATAGACTAGGAGGATTGAAAAAATGACCTTACTTTATGTCATGCTTGCAGCCATTTTCGCGATCATTGTGGTTATCTTGGTAAAGCGGAGAAGTGAGCCGGTCAGAATGGAACGGTATCAGCAAGAATTCCGGAGAAGGTATGAGGAGACGTTGGACATAGGCGGGAATGCTATCGTATCGGAAGCCTTAATAGAAAAGCTAAATCAAGCCATGGAAATCGAGTATATGGAAAAGGTCAATACCGATTTCCGTATGAGACACCCACGTTATACACAGGGGAATGTCAACGAGTTATGGCGGGAATTAAAACGGTACTTCATCATGACGGCCGTGTTCGGTAAAATGGAAATGTTTCATGCCACCGTCGATGAACTCTGGCATATCATGCTGGATGATAAACAGAAATATGATAGGTTCTGTCGGGACTTCCTTGGCCAGATGATCCTACATCATCCCCACACAGAGCCTGTCTTTAAACCAGAGGAACGGACACTGTTCGACTTTTACTATGTCCAGCTGTTCACTATTGATTCGCCCTCGATTCTAACTTGGGGAAAGTTCTTCAAACATGATAAAGCAACCTCCTTGCTCCACGATTTCGAAACACTGGAAGTTGACCAGTTAAAGGAAAAATACATGCGAAAACCGACGAGTGTGGAAGCGGAAGAAACTTTTGATAGGTTCTCGGGCCTCATAAAAAGTGACCGCACAGAACGGAGTGTGGATTGGCAAAAACGGTACAATCAAATGGATTATGCTGCACCCGCTTACTTCATTTATGCAAGTGCGGATGCATGTGATTCGGACTTCAAGCATCTGTTTGGTGACGATCCCGCTCACGGTTCCCATTCTGGAAATGTAGGTACCGACAGTCATGGCAGTGTTCATGATAGTGGATCTGATTCCTCGAGTTGTTCTTCCTGTAGCTCGTGCTCTTCATAAAAACAGCACCACCGTTTGTTAGATGGTATCTAGGTGCTGAACACTCTTTGTCCAATCAATAAAGTACCCGTTACCATTTCACCTTCCCCAACCCATTTAAAAATGCCTCCTTTTACTCAAGGAGGCATTAATGGATATCAGTTTTGCTTATTCATGTTCCAGTTTCTTCACCTGTACTTTTACATCAAGCGTTTGGTTCCCACCTCTGTAAACTCCCTGTAACGGGCTGACATCTGAATAGTCCCGCCCAGCGCTAAGACAAATGTGATTTTCAAGTGCCTCTACATTATTCGTAGCATCGAGCCCAATCCAGCCGATACCAGGAGCCATGAATTCAACCCACGCATGGGAGGCAGCATCACCAATCAGCTCCGAGTTTTCACCGACGTAGAGATAGCCGCTTACATATCTGGCCGGAATCTTCCTGGCTCTAAGAACGCCCAGCATAATATGAGAATAATCCTGACATACGCCTTTTTTTAAGTCAAACGCTTCATTAGCCGTTGTGCTTACATTAGTCGATTCTCCGTCATAGTTCATGACCTCATGAAGATACCTCATTAACTGAAGGGAGAATTCAACTGGATTTTCAATATCACCTACCGCTTGGATAACTTGGTCGATTTGATACTGATATAAGAAGGTATAGCTTGTTTCGTTTAAAAAACTCTTATAATGATCATGAAATAATTCCGAATGAAAGATATATCTCATTTCTGGAGAATACTCGATTTGTCGAATAAATGGCGACCTTTGAATACTGACAATGGAGGTCGTCTTCACTTCCAACTTCGTATGTTTTTGAGGGATAAAGAAACTCTCCACGTGATTCCCCCATAAATCCACATGTTCCTTTGGCATCGATACAGGTGTGATTTCATTTTTATAAGATAATAAACGCTGACATTCATCCGTCCTAGGCTTCAAACGAATGGTATTCATACTTTGGTCTACTGCTGTATCATAGTAAAAAGTATTTACATGTTCAACTTCATATTTCATGGCCATTTCTCTCCCTGATACTATGGTTTTACTGTCCTGTAAGAGGAAGGGTTTTTTCTGGGAATGCTCCCTTTCATTTTACAGGATCAGCTTCTAAGTAATACGTTTCGGAGAATAACTTTCCAAATTCCAGGCACTGGCTATAAGCCGAATCAATAAAAACCCCAATCTCTTCCGTATTCAGTTTTTTGATGTCCACATCTTTGAATTCACTGATCATATTGTCAATGGCCGCATACATCTTCCAAGAATAATGGGCCACCTTTTCACCTTCAAGTCCTTTAATAACTTCTCTGACATGTTCCATGCAATAACAGAGGGAACGAGGAAAGCTATGATCGGATATCATGAATTGCAGGACAAATTTGGGTTCCATCAAAGGTTTGAATTTCTTAGTAAAGTCCTCATATCCATTAATGAGCTGTAGACTTGTACGCCAGTCCAATTCTTGCCCTTCCAAGTCACCATATGGAACGGATTGTCGATACATCATCTGCATGACAAGAGCTGTTTTTTCAGCCCGTTCCAGCCATTTTCCTATCTTAATAAAATGATAGGGCAAATCTCGTGACATGGTAGAATCTATTATTCCAGTCGCAATCATTGAAGTGGTTTTAATACGCCTGATATAGGAATGAATCTCTTGGATGGAGTAATCCTCCCTTGCTTCGGAATTTTCTTGCTCTAAGTAAAACTCATTCCATACCTCCCAAAGCATGTTAGGGATTCTATCTCTTGTCATCTTGGCATTTTCTCGAATATTCTTGGTCATCCTCGATAGCGAATTGAAGTTATCCTCTGAAAAGGCCAAATAATGGACGACATTTTTCATCGTAATTTCTTCATAAAGAGAATCGAATTCCTCTTTATCCCCACAAATCCCGATGATCGCTTCCAAGTCATGTTTGACCAGGATTTCATGCTCGGATGCCTCTAGCATTTTTATTAACTGAACCTCAAGGATATCTGCATTACTTTCCATCCGTTCACAATTCCTTGCCATCCAAAATAAAGAATCGGCTACACGACTAAGCATGCTGCATCTCCTCCTTTAACACCCAGGTATCTTTTCCGCCCCCGCCCTGTGAGGAGTTCACAACGAGTGATCCTTCCTTTAAAGCCACTCGCGAAAGTCCGCCAGGCAGTACATGTACCTGTTCCCCCTTCATGACGAATACGCGTAAATCTACATGGCACGGGTAGAATCGGCCTTTTTGGTACGCCGGGGCCCGTGATAATTTAATGGTAGGCTGTGCTATATACTGATAAGGATTTTCAATGATTTTCTGACGGAATACTTCCCTCTCTTCCTCGGTAGCATGGGGTCCGATTAGCATATCGTAGCCACCAGAAGCCCCTACATTCTTCACGACGAGTTCATCCAACCTTTCAAGAACCCACTCCCTCTGGATTGGATCGCTTAACAGGTAGGTATCCACGTTTTTAATGATCGGTTCTTCCTTCAAATAATATCGAATCATATCCGGTACATAGGAATATATCGCTTTATCATCGGCCACACCGTTTCCAATCGCATTCAAGATGGAGACATTCCCCTCTTTATAAGCAGCAATCAATCCCGGCACCCCGAGTAACGAATCTTCACGAAACGCCTCCGGATCAAGAAAATCATCATCTATACGGCGATAGATGATATCCACCCTTTTTAATCCCCGAATGGTTTTCATGTAAACCATGTTGTCTTTCACGATCAAATCTCTTCCTTCTACAAGCTGAATATTCATTTGTTGTGCTAGAAATACATGATCATAATAAGCCGAATTATACATTCCGGCTGTTAAGAGGACTGCTCTAGGTTCAGTGTTTTTCGAGATGTTATTTGGCACATGCGATAATAAGGAGTGCTGTAAATGAGCAATTTGATTTTCAAGTGTGTTGAGAGAATGTTCAGAAAAAAACTCGGGGTAAACCTGACGCATAACATAACGATTTTGATACACATACGAAAGTCCTGAAGGATTTCGTAGATTATCCTCAAGAACTCGATATTCACCATGTTCATCTTTGATTAGATCGATTCCTGCCAAGAAGATATGATTTTGTAACGGGATATCAACCCCGCCTACCTGTTTATAGTAGTAATACGGGCTATTTTCTACCAGATATTTCGGAACAACATGATCTTTCAAAATTTGTTGATCATGATAGATATCATCCAAAAAGTGATTAAGTGCTTCGACTCGTTGAATCATGCCTTTTTCAATCACTCCCCATTCTTCAGCAGGGATGATAATTGGTATGAAGTCAAACGGCATGGTGCGCTCCGTTCCGCTTTCTTCCCCGTACACCGTAAAAGTAATTCCCTGTCTTAAAAAACTGAATTGAGCTGTTTCATGCTTTTCCCTATACTCTTCTTCTGAAAACTGTTGAAGAATTGAATGGAAGTATCGATAGTGGTCTTTTGGCTCTCCATTTTCCTGAAGCATTTCATCGAAAAAGGAGCCCGTTTCATAAGTTTTGAACAATGCTATACGCCTCCAAAAAATGTTATGTAAAGAGTAATGACTATTTAATTACGACAAATTTCATGGGATATCCTTCTTTTCTAACAATATTTTTACTAATAATTTAGATTTTTCTAATAATTGTCGATTGGTACCGTTTACATTTCTTCCTTTATAAATTTACAAGAAAAAAACTAATAGGTTGCCCTATTAGTTCCATCGGTTGAACCAATTTTTGATTCGTTGTTTATTCTTTTCGAGAACTTCCTGCGATGTTTGGTTGTCTTTTTGTTTTTTCCATTCAAAGAAAGAAGCAATGGCGATGAGGAGCCCTCCGCCGATGACTAAGTACAACCACCATGGCATCTGTCCCCACATCGAATTTGTATTCATATAGATATTGAACAAGATCGTTACGGTTCCCGCCAAGAAATATGATTTGTATTTCATCGTAAATCCAAGGAGGATCGCCGCTAAAGATATCGTCCCGATAACCAGTGCATCATATAGGGTGTTGCTTGCCATGGCATCTCCTATCATGATAATAAAGAGAACGAAGACGACGCCCATCTCGATATACTGCGTTAATTTGCCTCTATTAAAAATTTTCCGTAATAAGATGGTACTTATGATAAAGAGTGGCAGGATCTGTGCCTCTACCTCCAGGACATCCGGGAACGGAATCTTATCGATGATGACCCAATATGGATATAGACTGAGCACTATGGAAGCTGCCAAATAAATTTCCCTCTCCCTTACTCTCACCGTCATCGCCCTCATCAAGATGAAATAAACCGGCAATAAAAGAGAAACGAAAATGTCTAGAATGATGGATTTAGATTCTCGATTATGAATATCCATCATCATCGCTACAAGGAAAAGAAATCCGTACACCCGGTAAAAATCGATTTGCAAAATGATCGCGCCTTTTTTCACGATTCCACTAAAGGATCTTCTACTTACTAACACCATTGCCGCCGTACATCCGAAAAGGACCCCAGTGCCAATGAAAATGTCCAATGTTCCTGCATAGGTCATGATGGTCCAATACGGGTACAATCCAAGAATCCCTGCCAACAATGCGTATGTTTCCCTCTCCTTTGCAGGGATCGTAAAGTGCCTCATCAAGATGAAGTACCCAATCAAGAAACAAGAAACAAGGACCTTGAGTGGCCAATACGTCGGTTCATTCATAAAT
Source organism: Peribacillus sp. NPDC097198 (assembly GCF_044762055.1). Lineage (NCBI taxonomy): Bacteria > Bacillati > Bacillota > Bacilli > Caryophanales > Bacillaceae > Peribacillus > Peribacillus sp. NPDC097198. The sequence continues at coordinate 51,436 of NZ_JBIWDO010000013.1, forward strand.
GCTTCGACATTCATGGTCAGTAAAAAAAGCAAGCCATATATCCGGTATACATCCACCTTGATTCCTGATTCATCCTTCCTTACCAAGCCTGTAAAGAAATGTCTGCTCAACAGGATCATCACGAGCATACAAGCAAAAAGAACGCATTCACCCGTAATCAACGAAACCGTATGAATGTATTCCACGATGCTAATGAACGGATACAGACTGAGGATCATCGCAAGAGCGGAATACACCTCCCTTTCTTTCCATCCATGTGTAAAGCTTCGTATCAGAATGAAGTAGCCTGGGATCAATAGCGCTACAGGGACTTGTAAAAGTGGATAAGATGGTTCATGTACGAGCACTTCCCCATTCATGGCAAGTAAGAATAATAGTCCATAAATACGGAATGCATCGATTGCCGTCCCCGTTTCGTCCGTCTTAAACAGCCCTTTGAAGTATTGCCTGCTCAACAACAGCAACACGACCATACAGAGGAAATGGACAACCAGAGCTGTCACGATCGGCAGCGAGTGGACGTAATCCCATATGTTGAAAAACGGATACAATCCGATGACGGCCGCTACACCTGAATAGATACCTCTTTCCTGTCTGCCTATCGTAAAGGTTCTCATCACGATAAAGTAAATCGGCAGCAACAAGGATACCGTTATTTTCAAGATTTCAAATTCCGTAGAATCCCAGAATACTTCCCCATTCATATCAAGTATAAAGAACAAGCCGACTATTCTATAAAAATCAATGATTTGCTTGTCACCTGCTTGGTTGACCAAGCCCGTGAAATATCGTTTACTCATGAACACCATCCCAACAGCACAGGCAAACAGGACGGCCATTCCAAGAAGTATCGATAATGTGCCCGCATACATCACATAGAAAATGAAAGCCATGCCGAGTGGAAGCACCACATAATTTTGCCAGTTCCTTCTCATGAGTAAATACCAAGCAAAGAGAAGCTGTATAGTCACCAAACCTACCCAAATGATTTCTCGATCAAGAGGGAATTCATACAGGGCCGTTTCAACAATCGACATGGCAGCCGTTATATGAATGAAAGGAATCAAATAAAACTCGATGATGCCTTTCCACTCTTTTTTGGAGACCGCCCATAAACCCGTAATGATTCCTGCCGTGATCATCAAGCAAATCGAAAAGACGAACCGTGTTGGCTCCATGTCGGTAAAAAACAGCTCGATTTGTAGAAACAAGACGGTAAATCCAAGATATGCGAAGAGGAACCTTTCCCATTTCACCTGGGTTCGCAGTGCACTCACATATAGGAGAAGTTGTGTGATAAATAGAAAGGGTGAAACATCAGACATCGTGATCAGGATGAATCCAAGCGGTATGGCAACAAGGTTGGCCAAATGGCTCGAATAAAGGAAATACTTTCTTCCAGTCTGTGAATGCCTCCCGATCCATTCCCCTACAAGGAAAAAGATGAATGGACCAAACAGCACAAAACCAATCTGGTATGAAGTCTCACCGAAATCAAAGACCTCATATAGCGAACCATACAATCCCGCACTTGTGATGATGACCGGAAGCCAATAAAGAGATGTACGGTGCAAATAAACGGACCACCCGTTTATAGCCGTCGCAACAGCCAGTAAAACGGTGACCTCCAAAGGACTCAATGCACCATATCCGACCAGCAAGAAAGCCATGAAGGACAGGAACTGGCCACTAAAGAAAAAGGGAGGGAAGAAGATCCCCAATGATTTTTTCAAGGTATACGCTGCTCCGATGGAAATCAGGGCTACCATCATTAGATGCATGCTGAATGCCATATTCGACTGAAACCAATCGCTTCTTTCCATCAAATACGGGTAAAACGCGATAAGCCCCAATAAGAAGGAAATCGGAAATCCATATACACTGACTTCCTTGATTTGTCGAGCATCCCCTTTAAGATAGGTAAGAAAGAACGTGCCAGATACTACGATAAGACCGATGCCTACTTCTAGCCAGGCCATCTCGCTAAATTTGATTGTCAATATTCCCACCATGATCAAGGAAGAAATAAGCAAGACACTCTGTTTAAACAAGCCGTACCTTGCATGGCGATTGTATACATACAGACCGACATACAAAAGGATCTGAAGAAGGAACATCAGATTCAAAACAGTGGGGAGAGTAAGTGAAAACGCAAAACAAAGATAAAAGCATCCAAAATTAAAGACAGCAACCGCCGGATAGGTGAAGTTCCTATTTTTCGTGTGCAGGGCAACATAAACCAATTGGGCAGTCACGATCATCAGAGCGATAAAAATCTGGGCATATTTTTCCTGATAGGCCATCGCATTGATATATAGGAAAACGATTCCGACCTCGACCAGGCTGGTCACCATGAAGCTTTTGGATAGCCCAGGCTCATTCCTTCTTGCCATATAAGTTGAAAGTGCCATGAAAATCAGCGGGATACTCGCATAAGCGATGACCATGTAATCGCTTAGAACAGAGTTAAAGACAAAATGGATATATCCATAAGTGAAGATGAAATTGAATGCCAGCTCATGATACTTCTTGTGGAATTTCACGGCCAATATCAAAAACAAGATAGAGATGACCATCAATGTAATCGAATAGACCAAGTTACTCGAAAATAACGTGAAGGCGACAAAGCTTTCCACGATGATCTTAAACTGGATGAATCGAAACAGATATGGCCTGAATAGGGCCAACACCTTTCGATTCTTCAGATATTCGACGTTCCATACCAGCAATAAATTAAATATACTGACCATCAATAACAACCACTCGATTGTCGGCGTCAAATAGGCAAAACCGAAATAACATGTGATGACAAAAGTGAAAATGGAAATGAAAATGAATATTTTCGACTTAAAGTATGCTGCAATTCTGTAATAGATCCCTAAGCAAAGGAGACCGCCAAGAAACCCAAGCAGGCCTCCTCCCCCGCCTTCCAGGGATAAATACCCTCCGAAGATCTGATAATAGGAAGCTGATAAAATCGTAATCGGGATAAATAAACTGGCCAATGTCAGAAAAGCAAAAGCCGTTTGTTCAATTTTCAGCTTGGAAGCGATAAAGGCCATGCCAGTGAATACAACAGACACCATACCAATGAACAAGACCTTCCACACCGCGTTCAAGTTCCCCCATGAACTGGTCGCCAAAATCAATCCGCCAAATAAGAGAAGAATGACTCCGGTAAGGAGAACGACGGAAATATTCCTCTCCCGTATCTGTTCCGGTGTCTTTTTTGGTTTTTCTGGGCGCACCACCTTTTTCTTCTGAGTCACCTGTGGCTGGGGAACAGTTTTTTCCACGGGAGCGCTTATGATGACCGGTTCCTCTATAGGCCTTAAATCCTTTTTCTCCTCGGTGGATTCCTCGACTCGTGGAAGATTTGGCAGATTAGGAGTCTCTTGTACCGTTTGCTCTTCCCTAGCCACATCATCAACAGAGTAAATGGATGTTTTTTCGTCTTCACGCTCCTGACTTTTCCTTGCAGGCTCTCTTTCAAGTTCAGCTTTCTTTTTTGCCTCATTCATGCGCTTTTCCTGATAGATGGCCAGTTGAACATGCCGGTCATATGCCCGGCTGATCCGGATATATTCGGTTTTAGGAATGAGCCGCTTTTCCCATAAAGCTTGGAGCTCTTCTTGGAAAATCTGCTGCCTTCTTTCTAAACCCATTTCCTCATTTGAAGAATCAACCATCCAGAAACCCCTTCCTTCGCCATAGCTTCTTCCCATTTTATGTATCTACTACTTTTGATAATAACAAAAATTACCTATTTATAGAATATTAAACCATTTAATAACGAAGAAGCCATCGATTTGACAGCCAAGGTTAGTCCCCCTACCCTATGTGTCCAGTTTCCTAGAAATAGAGAAACAAAGATAGCCCAATGCCACTAGTACGATAAAAATAGGAATGGCAAAAGGCGTCAAAAAGCAAAATACAAAGAAAATGCTGCTAATCGCGAATAGAATCCAGCTTATGATTAGGAAAAGACTCGAAAAAAAGTCCGTCATTTCATTACTCATGCTGTTCACCCCCACAATAGGTTCATTGAATCATATAATGTTACAATCCTTCGGGACCGTATTGAGCATACAAGCACAAAAAGGGCGACCTACTAGCGATCACCCCCTCGTTTCTATAATGTTCTTAACTTATCCTCACTTCTTACGATCAATAAATAGACCATGATTGAAATCAAAATCGAAAAAGCTGCCGTGACATAAATGCTTCGATACCCGAATAGATACCCGATCTGTCCGAACACGATGGCTCCTATTCCAACGCCCAGGTCAAAAAAGGAAAAGTACGTGGCATTCGCCATCGCTTTACGATTCGGAGCCGTTTTCTCGATTGACCATGCCTGCAAAGCCGGCTGCACAGAACCGAACCCCATTCCATAAAGCACGGCTGCGATGTACAGAACCGATTCACCCGGCATCCATGCCAATAGCAACATCCCCGACATAATAAGCAATGCGGAGGGCACGAAAATGGCCCGGTGGCCTCTCCGATCATATAAACGTCCGGAAAATAACCTCGTAACCATGAGTGCCAGGGCATACAGCAAAAAGTACCACTGAATGCCACTGACCCCTTTTTCCGCCGTATAAAGTGGCAGGAACGTCGCAATTCCTCCAAACGTGACGGATATGAAAAAGATTAACAGCGAAGGCTGCAACGCACTTTTTTCATAAATATCAAACCGTTTAGTGCTGAATGCGGCAACCGGATCTCTTTCCACTTTCTGATAGGTGATCAATGACGCCATTACCATGGCCAGTATTCCCAACAACGAGCAGATCAGGAATAACTGTTGAAATGGAAGGACTGTCACAAGGAAAAGACCAAGGGTCGGTCCAAGTGCAAGTGCTAGATTACCAGATAATCCGTAATACCCCATCCCTTCACCGCGACGTTTACCCGGAATGATGTCAGAAGCAATCGTTCCGGACGCCGTTGAAGACAACCCCCAGCCGACTCCCTGAACAATACGCATCAAAAATAAGAAGCCGATGCTTCCCATGAAACCGAAGGAACCCACAGAGAAGGCGAATATGGCCAACCCAATCAGAAAGATGATCCTTCTTCCCTTCGTCTCCAACATCTTGCCCGCAAATGGCCTTATAAGCAATGCAGAAAACGTGAATACCCCAAGGACTGCCCCAACCAGGCGGTCATCCCCTCCAAGTTGCTCAACAAACAGCGGGATCGTTGGCATCGTCATTTGGAAACCCATGAAGATACATAGATTCGCCAAACAGATCATGACAAAGTCACGCGTCCATATTCTTTCCGAACCTTTAACCCGTTCCTCGGCTAATGGTTCCCCCATATGATTTCACCTTCTATCCGAAATAGTCATTTCCAGTTTACTAAAAAAGGAAAAAATTAGCGATGAATTGAATTTTGAAGTGCCAAATGAATCAAATTATAACGCCCCGTTCAAAACGGGACCCCTTATATCCTTATTTCTCCCTGCCCCTTACTTTTCATGAAAAATTTTTTTAACAGCATGCTACTTTTTCCTTTTTAGAGTTTATATAGACAGTGAACTCAAAATAAACCTCAATGAGCTAAAAAGGAGCCGAACACTAATGATCTATGAAGAAACGTATCGCTATTTATTACGAAATGTAAACTCCACTGAATTCGACACATGCTTATACTCCGTATTGCATATGGATTGGGATGGCGTAATTCAAAGCCCGATTCACCAAATGGCCAAAGGAGTAGGAACGACTGAAAAATACCTAAAGAAAATCATCAAGAGGCTATCATCGCCGCAGCCCGGTTGCGGACGTAGAATCTTCCTTCCGGTCGATCAGGGAATGGTAACGAAATACCAATTCAATTTAGGTCCAACCGGCAGCTTCACCAACAGAAAAGATCGATATTGTAAAAAATACCGTTTCTTCTATACTGATGCCTTTCGCAGTCTCCCCCTAGCGGCCAAGAGACTTGTACTTATGGCTGCCTTCACGATGTCCGTGAAAAAATCCGAAGTTGTCTCACTGAATTACGAGGAAGTCATTCAGTCGGGAAGTTCCCTGGCTAAAAGAAAGCATATTTACGAAGCGATGAGGATCATTAACGAAACATTGAACGGCACCATGGCCTTTTCCATGGCTTCCTCCACTTTCAACCGTAAGGAATTCATCGTGGTTTCCTTCAAAACGGGCACACTTAACGAGTACCTCGAAAATCGGACAGAAAGAATGATGTTGAGAAAAACCATATATGAAGCGGGGTTTCTGGAACATATTGAGGATAAAGTCTGTATCGAACTGGAGCGTGTCGGAAAATATATTTTCCATTCGTTTCTTCATGCTGCAGAAGGACCTGTCAAAGACGAGCTATTGAAACTAGCGCGCTTCATCTATCAGTCTTCCCTTAAAAAGTTTGGCTGTGCCTTGAACGGCAACAAACCATTATTGGCTGAGCCGAAAGAGGCTTCCGCTTATTTCAGTACGATCGTATATAATGAAGCACTAGAACAATTGGGGGTATATGCTCACCAGGCTGCCTGCATAAAAGAGCTTGTAGACCGCGAACACTTTCATCGCGAGATTTCCGAGAAATCTTTGGACCGGCATGTAGATTATAGTGAAGTGGATGAGCATATTGAGCCCATTCGTGCGAAGTATAACCTGGCAATGGACATGTACCAGACGCTGAATAAATGGTGCGAAGACTGGGTGATTTCCCGGGTAAAATCCGCAATGACTGAAACAGGATCATCTAAGAAACGGATCTTAAACAACCAAAGTCCATCCGACTATCTCGACTATCTGAAAAAACATACATACGAACAATTGGAACGACACATGTCAGTATACCGACACATCAATCATGGTGAATATGTTCTGGACATTTTACAACAGAAGAAAGAAACCCTCCAATCCTATTTCGCCATTCAGAAAGAGCGCCTGAAAAAATAAAGTGAATCATATAACTCAGTGAACACTGGCTTTTGGGCGAGTGTTTTTTGTCATGCATCCTTATCCTTCCTTTCACTCAGAAAACCCCATGTTCCTTCCCACATCGTCAGAGTCGATAGGATTTCCTCTGATTTTCTCTTCCCTTCCTATGAATAACCTGTATTCAGTTGTGGATAACCACCTCCTTCCTTCACATATCCGATACTTGTCTGTGAATAAAAAAGGAACGTCCCTACTTTTTCCTGATAGGCATCGATGAAACTAGTCATACCAACGGTTTTCTCATAAAAGTTATCCAAGGGTCTAAAGAAAGGGTCTCAATCACTTATCTAAAAAAAGTTCTGAATATCGTTATGAATAAGGGAATGAACTAGAGTCCCCCCTTCACCATAAGAAATATAGGTAGCAAGTAACGATGATCTAGATGAATTAGATAGTTCAGCACATATGCAAGCTAGGAGGTGTGAACGATTTCTATTTTTATTCATAAAATCGGACAAATCCTTTCATATTTTGGGTAAGTGATAAAGTAGATTCACCAATTCCAGAAAGGAGCTGACAGGTAGAGAAGCAAACAAGGCAGACGATACTTGAAAATTACTTACCATGGTTTCACATTTTGCAAACCTACTACCCCCTTATTTTCTCTGCACTTGACGCAGTAGAAGACAAGTAAAGGCATCTAACTGATTGAGCTGTAATGCGTACTGAGCTTCCATGAACTTGTATATCCATCCCCAAGGATACAAGCCATTTTAACTAACGAATAACGACCAGATCAGTTGGGTGCTTTTGTCATGAACGGACAAACGTCCCCCGCCTGGCAGGATTCCTGCCAGGCGGGGGACGTTTGGGTTACTACATTATTTGGTCACTTCAATTTTGCCGTTGTTCGATTCTAGATCAACCAAATTTTCTCCCTTTCCAATGACCGTATTCCCCTCATATTTATCGAGGATATTGATGGTACCATTATCGACAGATACCTTGAAGGTTGTATTCGTCGGTTCTTTATCCGTTTTAATGATAATCTTTCCATTGTCGCTCTCTAATTGAATGTTCCGATCTAAATCCTTTGTAACGAGCGATATCTTACCATTATTTGAGGAGCCCTTGAGATTGCCCTCTACATCATTAAGGTCCAACCTGCCATTTGCACTTTTTGCATCAATGTTTTCAGCTACAATCTTATTTAATTCAATCCGTCCATTATCCGTTTTCACTTTCAAATCCTTTATTTCCAATTCTGATATTTTCATCTTTCCATTATCATTATCGAAGACAAAGGAATCATACGACTTTTGCGGGACATATACGTATAAATGAGAGGATTGAAAGTTAAATCCAATGCTGAAGAGGTTAGGTTCCTTCAATCTAATGGTCAGCTTCTTTCCTTCCACGTCGGCAGCTAAATCCAACTTAGACACATCCACGCCTTTTGTGACAAGCTCCACTTTAATCTCTGTATCCGAAGTCGGAAGAACTTCTACCGTTGCATTGTCCGAACGGACCTCGATATCCTTTACCATTTCGGCACTCACCTTTTTCTCTGTCGTAATCTCATCATGATTGGTTTGTGAATACGTAAAGAGACTGCCGATACCGCCAACGATCAATAGAAACAACGCAAGGATTGATAATTTTTTACCCATGCTTCACACCACCCTTTACAAGAGACACGTTAAATTTTAAGTAACGAATAAATCCTTTAGTAAGAGCTTTTGTTGCAATGAACATCCCCATGGCGATGAATATTCCGATTCCACAAATACCAAGTGAAGCAAACAAATCAAACAATCTAAATTCACCCATGAACAGATTAATAAGGATGCTAAGTGGAGCGAGGATGAACCCTAAAGATGCTACCCATCCCGAAAACACGACGCCCACCAGTGCAATGAAAGGCCCGAGGACAATCACAATATTGAAGAATCCCAATCCAATCACGGCCCATACTGCCCGTAAGATGTTTCCCGTGGAAGTCGTTTGTTGAACCATATCAAGATGGTAGGATGCCAGAAGCTCCTTGGCTATTTGTTTTGGGTTTCCTAGGGACGCTGAGATTTCCTGCTCCGACTTTCCCTTTTCTATTCCAATTGTGAAGTACTCTTCGTAATCTTGCAGGATATCCTGCCTTTCTTCTATAGAAAGCCTCTTTAGGGAAGCTTCCAACTGCTTTAAAAATTGTTCTTTATTCATTTACGACACCTTCCTCGATTAATTGATTGACTCCATTAGAAAATTCATTCCACTCTGTCAGCAATTCGTGAAGGTATTCCCGCCCTTTATCAGTCAACTTGTAATACTTACGTGGTGGACCCTCTGATGATTCTTGCAAATATGTCGTAAAGTACTCTTCCTTCGTCAATCTTCGTAACAGTGGATAAACCGACCCTTCCGATATTTCAATCTGGTCTGAAATCTTCTGAACTAGCTCGTAGCCATATCGATCTTGCTTATCAAGCAACACCAGTACGCATAGCTCCAAGACGCCCTTCTTAAACTGTACATTCAATGCACCATCACTCCTTTCTGATATGTCTCAGTACTGTTCAATGAATAGTACCTGACAGCGAATAATACATCTTATTCAATAATTTACCACATGCTACTATTTAATGCAAGGTACTGTGGAAATTATTTTGTTAATTTTTTCAAGTTGTTTTTTCTTCTTACTTCATCTTCCCCGATTCAATCCGTATAATAGAAGGATATGGAAAGGGGGAATTGATTTGGTCAAAAAAGAAATAACCAAAAAGCAGTTTGAATTTCTTGAACAAGAATTTACCTACCTGCAAAATGACGGGACCATTTCCGAGGAAGAGAAGAAAAAGATGTTAGCTTCCTATCATGTGAAGGCCTCTTTAAGTTTCGTCTCCATCCTATTAGCGATTGGAGCCGTCCTTTTAGGGCTTGGCGTCTTAACATTCGTGGCCAGCAACTGGATGTATATAAGTAAAGGAGTTAAATTCCTATTGATCATCGCCTGTTTGATTGGCGTGAATGTTGCCGGGGTCAAGTGGGAGACACGCTTTCCAAAAACCTCCCGAAGTATGCATTATGTCGGGATTCTCATATTTGGAGCAGGTATATTTTTAGTCGAGCAGATGTTTAACATCAGCATCAATTTTAACAGTTCCTTTTTGTTATGGGGGATTGGAGCCATCTGCATCGGATATTACTTAAAGGACGCCATAGTCCTCCTATTCACTTCATTTTTACTTTTCGTTTACCTTAATGGCAGCATCTTTCTTGATGAAACGTCTTACCCGCTGGCCATTATCATCCTTCTACCGGCGTTATATTTTCTAGTAAAGCAACTCAACTATCCTAGGTTTCTATCCTTTATCGTTAATGGCTTAACGATCAATGCCCTCATCCTTTTTCTCATGGAATTCGTACCTAAGCTAGTGGAGGGTAACGGGGATACCATCATTCTCTCGATTCTTTTTATCGTAGGAATCCTGCTCGCTTACATTCGCGTTCCAGTTAAGTTGCAGAGAATCACACATATTCAAGGACATCTCCTCCACGGGATTGCGGCTATCTTCTTAACTTACGAGCTTGCCATATGGTTTCCTTTAGCTTATTTTCTTTTTCTCCTTTACCTGATACAAAAAGGAAGCTTGACCAGTATCGTGATCATATGTGCATTGATATTCAGGTACTATATCGATTCCTTTGAATTCCTGCCGAAGTCACTGACCTTCATCATCGGAGGCCTCCTGCTCCTTGTGTTTGGCTTCTTCTTTGAAAAACAACGCCAAAAAGGAGGGGAATCCATTGAATCGTAATAAATTTTTGCGCCCGCTCATCGTATTCGCCATTCCTGTTTTGATTCTTATAGCCCTGGCCGTTCCACCCGTCTGGACAACTTTGTTTGGTGAAGAAATCAAAATCCGAACGGCTCCGATCGATCCGACGGACTTATTCAGGGGAAGCTATGTAGCATTAGGATATGAGATAGAATCCGTCACGCTCGACCAACTTGATGAGACAGTGAAAAGTGATTTCCACAGTAAGAATGTCGGAGTTTACAAAAATGTATATGTTTCTTTAAAACAAGACAGCAATGGGCATTACGGCGTCCACCATGTATCGAAGGAAAAACCGGATGAAGATATGTATCTCAAAGGTAAATTACAAATCCCCTATGATTTACAAAGGGCCTCGTCCATTCACATTGAATATGGCTTAGATAATTATTACGCTCCTAAAGACAGGGCATTGGAACTGGAAATGTCCGCTGCTACAAAAACGGCCATGGCCGTGGTGAAAGTGAAGAACGGAAATGCGGTATTGCAGGAAATCATCGTACCGTGATTATACATGCGAAAAGCATAGGAGGCATCGAATGAGATGCTTCCTATGCTTTTTTATGGCACACATTATTTTATTTGATGAGCCTTTTAGCCCCGATATAGCGATCCTTCCAATACTTGTCGCTCATCTTCACGACCTTCACGCCTTTTGTGGTCGTTCCGACAAATGTACCGTTCCCATTATAAATGCCGACGAAGGAAACCTTGCCTTTCTTGCTACCGGTCGCATAAAACACCAAATCACCTGTTTTTAAGTTTTTCTGTTTTACAGCCTTTCCTTTCTTATACTGTTCCGCACTGGTTCTTGGAATTTTCATGTCTGTCGCCGCTTGTTTATAAACATATTGAGTGAGTCCACTTGCATCGAATCCTTTTGGTGTCGTTCCGCCATATTTATAAGGGCTTCCCACTTGTTTTGCTGCTACTGCAGCCACTTCGTCTCCATAATTAATGGACGCCGAAGCATTGGCCGGACTGAAAACGAAAGCTACCAACAATGCGGCAAGTGCAAGTACGGCCACAAGCCATTTTGAAACAGGTAATCTAAGACTCATCTTTTTTCTCCCCCAATCTGTAAATGAAACACAATTTTAAATATATGAAGTACATTCGCTATCATTCCTTGATTCACCTTTTTTTCAAAAAAAAGCTTTGTATTGAGGATGAACTCTACAATCCAGACAAAAACTTAGAAACTTCTTAGATCAAATATAAAAAACGACACTGTTAAATTATGTTAAATTAAGTATAATCATGTATGAACCATTGTAAGTAATTTCAATACTAGACTGGGGGTTTTTTATGAGGAATAAAAAGAAAATAATCATCATGACATTATTTTCAGCTTTGCTATTTTGCATGGTCATCGTTTTGAGTTCTCTTTCACCACTAGCGGATACAGGTAAAAATGCGAATCAATTTAATTCTATCGGGATGTGGCTTTCCATTGCGATGATGCTGGTACTGTATTTCGTCCCATTGCTCCTGTATGTTATCGGCTTGGAGTGGATGAAATATGTAATGGCCGTATTCTGCTCATTATCCTTACTGTCTTTGTTACCCATGATCGGCATAGTCGTATTTCTTGGTGTAATGGAAGGCTTCACTTCATCACTCATCGGCGTGGTCATCGTCAGTGGGATGAATGTACTCATCAATACAATCTGGTTCTTCACGGCATTCTCTAAAGGAAGCAAGACTTCCATTGGAGGAAGTTTGAAAAATCCTATTCAAAATTAAAAAAAGAAACCAGATATCACCGTTCCATAGATAGGTGGTGTATCTGGTTTCTCCGCTTTCTTTGATTCAAGAAGGATGACCTGCTATTTAGGTTTCTCGTATTTCTTAGCCTCATCACTGTCGCTCATGCCTTGTGTCGTATGGTCAATTACGCCGCCGATTCCAAAAAACGTAAGCGCAATGAAATTAATGATCCCCATAGCCCCGTTCAATGCATCATCGGTGATAGTAAAGCCAATCGGGTGTATAAAGTTATTGATAAACGCAGCAACCATCTGCGTTACCATCAAAACACCTGGCAAAAATACAGTAAAAATAAACGTAGGGTTTTTAAAACGAACTTTCCAGTTAATCAATTTTCTCTATCCCCTATTATCAGTGCCGTCCACACTACAATGGTACGAACTTGCTATATCATATGCTGCTTGTCCTTTTAGCGTTCGGAAAATTCATGCCCCCCTAGAAAATCCCTTAGACCAAAAAAAGGAGATCTATCCAAAGACAGAACTCCCTTTTAGATCCTTATAGCATCACCGCACCTCACTTTAACAAATAGGTGACGGCTTCCTCTAGTTCAACAAATTCATCCGTATGCCACTGCATGTTTTCATTTTGAAAATACGCTTCTGTTTCGAGTGGCAAATTAGACGTAATCATCCGCAATCCCTTTCTTTCTATTTCCCCTGGAATGGAGAATGCCGGCAGATCCTCTGTTAACCAATACCGTTTATATTGCTGTCCCAACTGATCCTTTTCGAAATGACCGATGAGCTGGCCGTGATTCATGAAAATCAGGTAATCAGCTAGTTTGCGGATGTCTTCCATTTGATGGGTCGAAAAGAAGATGGTTTTCCCCTCCCTCTCCATCCACTTAATCAAAAAATTCATGTATCGCTGTTTTGAGATGATGTCCATAGAAGCCGTTGGCTCATCCAGGATCAATAGTTCGGCATTTCTTGCTAAAGTCAGCGCAGCTATTAGCTTTTGTTGATTTCCCTGAGACAACTTTCCATACTTCTTATTCAGGGGGACCTCGAAGGTTGTGATCACCTCGTCAAACAATACCTGATCCCAAGTGGGATACCATCTAGAAGATAACCGCAGTAATTCATGCCCCGTAAACGAATCGCAGCCAATCAAAGCTTGTGGCTGATAAGCGACTTTTTGTTTCCAGGCTTCATCTTCCTGTTTCGTATTCTTCCCAAAAATGATAATATCACCAGCATCTTGTCGCGCCAATTGCATGACCATCTTCAGCAGTGTACTCTTCCCAGCACCATTATTCCCAATCAAGGCTGTCACGGTACCTGGCTCTAGCGTCAGATCAATCGGTCCCAACGAAAAATCCTCGATTTTCTTTTTGACAGAATGAATCTCAAGCGACGTTGTCATGGTTTCCCCTCTCCTTTTTCCGTTTTGAGCTCTTCTATTAAACCCGTAAAAATTTCCTCAATTTCCTTGAATGAATAGTTTTGTTGAAGGGCAGCTTCAATGCTATTTTTCATGGCTTCCTGGACTGATTTTATTTTCACACTTCGGAGAAGGCTTTCCTCAACGTCTGCAACGAACGTCCCTTTTCCCTGGATTGTTGTGATAAAGCCTTCCGTTTCTAAATCTTGATAAGCTCTACGGGTCGTGATGGCACTGACTTCCAGATCTTTAGAAAGCATCCTGATTGATGGCAAAGGTGAACCCGAAGACAGCTGTCCGCTTGCTATCAAAGCTTGGATTTGAGCCGTTATCTGATGATAAATGGGGATTCTTGATTCTTTTGATAAACGAACCGGCAGCTCCACTTTACTTCTCCTCCCTATATATCATTATTTTAGATAATCAATTTGGAACATTTTCTTTTTCATATATCGCTTCCAGAAGTAATAGCCCCCGACCGTTACGACTGCCGAAATGAGAATCGACCCGATCGCGAAGTTCTTAGCGGCTTCCATCGCCCAACCGACAACTCCCCTATCTGTTTTCAAGGATAACCATACGAGCACGGACGTCACTCCACCATAAAAGACTACACTATATATACCTAACTTAATCGGGGTGATTCGTTCCCCTACATCACTTGCTGCAAAAACGAAAGAGGACGAAACACCAAAAGCCAGCCAGATAATCGAGAAGGCAACATACTCCAAAACAACCATGGATTCTAGAAGTCTTGGAGTAAATAATAACAAGAACAAAACCTGGAAAGGCAGACTAGGGAACAGCATGTGAACAAACCGGCTTTTAATCAATACTTCCTTTTCGATAGGAAACATATTTAACATCATGAAAAACGGGGACACCCAAACATCTCCCTCCACCTTTTGAAGCTGCAATTCTTTCGGCCTTACCATGAAGGCCACACAACCAAATGACAATATAAAACCAATGTCGGTCAAAAGTGATGGTGCCTGAGTCTCCACTTCCAAAACCCATGAATAGGAAGCAGCCAGTACAAACAGTGCAAAGAATAAACATAGCGTGCCGAACCAAGATTTCCTCCATTCGATACTTGCGAGCCAAAAAGCATCTTTCCATGTATTCATCATCTAAACTCCTCTCAAATTGTTATGGTGTTTATATCTATATACACACTATATGTTAAATACATACAATTATCAACCATAAAAGTAATTTATAGGTAAAAAACTGATGAGCTCATAGAAAAGCTTAATCCCTTAGCACTTGTATATGGGAATTTTTGAAACCTTTCTAACAGGGTAGCCGTAAATAAAATAGGAGGTGTACCATGAAAAAGTATGCGATATTCATATTGAGCTTCTTGTTTCTCTTTACCTTGCTACACATTTCAGCAGGTCTATTATTAACCGCTACATACACTCCCGATCCCACCAACGCACAACTGAGCCTCCCATTAACCCAGGAAGTGACTTTTGGTGACCAGTCACAAATCCCGACTTTATTGATTGCAACAGTAGCGGCCACTTTAGCTTACCTAGTCCCAACGAAATGGGGAAAGAATTAAATAACAAGAAAAGACCGTTCAACTATATGAACGGTCTGGAAATACCTAATCCGAAATAACAAATGACATTAGGCTTAGGATCTTCCA
Organism: Peribacillus sp. NPDC097198; assembly: GCF_044762055.1. Classification (NCBI taxonomy): domain Bacteria; kingdom Bacillati; phylum Bacillota; class Bacilli; order Caryophanales; family Bacillaceae; genus Peribacillus; species Peribacillus sp. NPDC097198. The sequence continues at coordinate 66,996 of NZ_JBIWDO010000013.1, forward strand.
TCTAATCCTGCGCCACTATTTGATAGTCTATCAAAAACGCCCCTATCCGTTCGGCCGCTTCTATCAATCTCTCAACCGGCTGGACAAGGGCCATTCGAACATATCCTTCACCCTGTTTGCCAAAAGCATCTCCTGGGACCACGGTTACACCCGCCTTTTCAATCAGTTTATAGGCAAAGTCGCGTGACTTCCATCCAGCCGGAATGCGGGCCCAAATGAACATTGTCGCAGCAGTTTTCGGCACGTGCCAACCGGATTTTGCGAGACCCGATATCAAGGCGTCACGACGGGCTTCATATACGTTCACCTGATCGGACAACAAGGAAAGGTTGGAGGTAAGTGCCATTTCGGCCGCCTTTTGAATCGGGTAAAAGACCCCATAATCGATATGGGACTTCAAAGTCCCTAAGATGTTCAGTACTTCTTGATTTCCGACTGCATACCCAATACGGCAGCCGGCCATATTGAACGTTTTTGAAAGCGAATTGAACTCGATCCCAACCTCCTTTGCACCCGGGATGGATAGGAAGCTGATCTGAGGATGATCATCGAAAATCAGTTCTGAATAGGCAAAGTCATGTACGACCAGAATGTCGTTCCTGTTTGCAAAGGAGACGACCTCGGCAAAAAAGGTTTCATCCGCAAGGGCCGTGACTGGATTTCCTGGATAACTAAGGATCATCAGCTTCGTCTTGGCCAAGATATCTGCCGGAATATCACTCAGCTGGGGCAGAAAATGATTCTCTTGCGTAAGCGGCATCGGATAGATCACGCCACCTGCAAGATTCACACTTGCTTCATATATCGGATAGCCCGGATCGGGCACCAACACATAATCGCCCGGGTCAATCATCGCAGTCGCCAAATGGGCAAGTCCATCCTGCGATCCCATCAGCTGCAATACTTCCGTATCCGGCTCAAGATGCACCCCGTAACGCTGTTCATAAAAAGAACAAACAGCATCATGGAATTCCGGTATTCCCTTCAACGTATACCCGTATGCAGTTGGATCTTTTGCATACTTTACAAGTGTATCTCTTACAAAGTCCGGCGGAGGCATATCCGGACTTCCGACACTCAAATCAATAACATCCTTGCCTTCTCTCAACGCCTTTTGTTTACGGTTCGCCAGCTCCGAAAAGATTCCCGTTTCGAAATTCCCTACTTTTGCAGATGGAGTAATTTTCATGATAAGTCCCCTTCACCTCGTGTTTTTTATCTAGTGCTTTAGTAAATGTCCTGTTCCTAGCTTGTCAGCTTTATAGGTGGAATTTGTTCTTTACGTTATCTAAACAGTTCGTGGTTTAGTTCACGAATACCTCCAAAACCTTCATTATGAAAGGATATCTTGAATATTGAATAAACCAACAGGTAGACTCATAGATTCCCCTTAATCATTTACACCATTTACCATTTATTATAAGATGTAATGGGAAATATTATCAATATATGAATATATATAGAAATGCAATCGGGACGTACTACATGTTGAAATGAGGATGACACTATGGGTTTTAAGGATTTTATAAGTAAACAATTTCTTGATATTATCGAATGGGAAGACGCCACCAACGATACCTTGGTCTATAAGTTCCCCATGAAAGATAACGAGATTCAAAATGGGGCACAGTTGACCGTACGCCCAGGCCAAAACGCCGTTTTCGTTGAGGAAGGAAAAGTGGCTGATGTATTTAGCGAAGGAATGTATAAGCTTGAGACGAAGAACCTGCCTATCTTAGCAGACATTAAAGGCTGGGCTTTCGGATTTAAATCCCCGTTCAAAGCCGATGTGTACTTTGTAAACGCAAAAAAATTCATCGATCAGAAATGGGGGACATCCAACCCGATTTGGATTAATGATCCAAAGTTTGAACAAGTGGAAGTCAAGGCCTTCGGGACCTTTGGTTTTCGGATTGTAGACCCCAAGATGTTCATTCATACCGTCAGTTCCACAAACAAGATCTATAAGTTGAATGAACTAAAAGGGCAATTGAAGGAATACGTCTTAAGCGAATTTTCCAATGTCGTTGCCAAACAAGATGTGACGATCACCGAGTTATCCCAGAACTACCGAGTGATGAACGATGCGATGAAACAGGAACTGGAAAACGAATTCACGGATATGGGACTTGAAATCGTTTCCTTTACCGTAACCAACATTTCCTTGCCGGAAGATTTAACGAAGTTCTTGAAAGAAAGAACGCGCATTAACATGATGGGTGGCATGAACAACTACAAAGATGTCAGAAAGCTTGATGCCTTAGAGAATGTTTCTGAAAAGGAAGGCTCTGGTGGTGATATGATGCAAGCCGGGATGGGACTTGGTGCCGGCCTCGGTTTTGGGCAACTCATTTCCCAATCTCTTCAAGGCGGCAACCAGAACAATGAACCATTGCACACGGAGAAAACGGCACCGTCTGAACAAACCGAAAAGTGTCCTGAGTGTAATCATGACAATCAAAAAGGCGCAAAATTCTGTGGCAATTGCGGGACGAAAGTAGAACGAAAGGCTGTTGCCACTTTTTGTACGGAGTGTGGTCATCCCAATACGCCGAATTCTAAATTCTGTGCAGAATGCGGGAATAAATTAGGATGATGAATAAATGGAACATTCAATGGATCATCACACTGCTTCTCTGTTTCACCTCCCTTCTCATCTTTCCCGTCGATGCCACACTAGCCGATGTGGGGAATGGTGTATCCCATAATGAGGAACCGGAAGACGAATTCATCAATACTTCCACGACTTCAGGGGAAGGCATCGACTTATGGTTTTTGTTTTACTTTCTAAAAAAATATCCCGTATTGGGCGTCATTTTGATCGTCGCTTTCTTCGCCTATAAAAAATTCGGTAAAAGCAACCAACAAACACAACGAAGAACCACCACATCCAATAGGAATACCGTAAAAAGCCCAGAGCCTGCCTACCGGCCTATAGACGCTAATCTTGCCGGCCTGAAATCGAAAGACCCTCTGTTTCATGATGAAGTGTTTTTATCGAAAATCAATAATATGTTTCTCCAATTACAGCAAGCTTGGATGGAGAAACAGTGGAACAGCATCAGACCGTTTGAAACCGATTCATTATTCAATATGCATAACCGGCAATTACAGTCCTATATTGACCAGCATAAAACGAATGTGGTCGAAAATATCGCCATCCTTGAATCGAAAATCGTTCGCTATGAAAATGACGGATCCAATGACGAACTCGATGTATATATCAAAGCCCGGATGAATGATTACGTAATCGATGATCACACCAAGAAAGTCCTCAAAGGCAATCCTGACCAGGATATTCACATGTCTTATATCTGGACACTGATCCGTAAGGAAACCGTATTGACCGAGACTCAAAAAGAGAAATATGATGTGACGCAATGTCCAAACTGTGGAGCGAATGTCAGTATCAATGCATCCGGACAATGCGAATATTGCGATAGCGTAATTTCAAGCGGGGAATACGATTGGGTGCTCTCCAAGATCAAAGTCATCAGCCAAAAATAACGACCACCCGTGATAACGGGTGGTTTTCTCTGCGGCTGAAAGCCTTTATTACTGACCAGGCCCTAAAGGGCCCCTGATTGGTTCGCCA
>NZ_JBIWDO010000014.1:0-68519 GCF_044762055.1 Peribacillus sp. NPDC097198
ATTACCTAATTTAGTTTAATTTAGAAGATATAGATAGGTAAACTCCACAACGATAATTAAAAGTTTTTATTCTCAAATAATGGGTAACTATAAATATGGTTGGTAAAAAAATTAAGGGGAATCGTTCATGAAAATTACACCTGAGCAAAGAATTGAACTCCATGGCTTCAATAATCTTACTAAATCATTAAGTTTTAATATGTATGACATTTGTTATACGAAAACGAAAGAGGAACGTGAAGCATACTTAGAATACATTGATGAACAATACAATGCGGAAAGACTCTCTAGCATATTGAAGAATGTATCGGATTTAATTGGAGCTCATGTTTTGAATACAGCCAAACAGGATTACATACCACAGGGAGCAAGCGTGACGATGCTTATTTCTGAGGGGCCCGTCGTAGAAGTACCCACCGATACCTATAAGGAAACGCCTGGACCTTTGCCGAACAATGTTGTCATGCAACTGGATAAGAGCCACATTACGGTTCATACATATCCTGAGTTTCATCCCAATGAGGGAATCAGCACATTCAGGGCTGATATTGACGTATCTACGTGTGGGGAAATTTCTCCATTAAAAGCACTCAATTACCTGATTCATTCTTTTGACACCGATATCATCACGATAGATTATCGGGTTCGAGGATTTACCAGAGATACAAATGGTCGCAAATTGTTCATCGATCATGATATAAATTCCATTCAAAATTATATCCCTGATGAAGTAAAGGGATTATACGATATGATAGATGTGAATGTGTACCAAGAGAATATCTTTCATACTAAATGTAAACTGAAAAGATTCGAGCTAAACAATTATCTATTTGGTTATTCAGAAGAAAAACTAAAACCAGCTGAACGTGATGAAATTATCGAAAGGCTTCAAACGGAAATGGATGAAATTTTTTACGGGGCAAATGTTCCGGTACCCAAGTAAGACTAGCACCTTGGATAAGAATAACTTGTTAACTTTACAATAGTAATTGAAGCCAAAACGGCTGCCGGCAAAAGTCAGATTTCAAGGACTTTTGCGGCAGCTGTTTTCTTTTTCGCATATTCAATGGTAAACGCGATGAATGGAGGGATAAAGCTGATAAGAGTAATGCCGAGCAATGAGAGGAATAAATGACTACCTACCCATGTAAGGTTGCCGAGTAGGTAACCCGCACATACCCAAGTGATCGTCCAGACCATCGCTCCGACCATATTATGTCCGATAAATCGTTTGAACGAATAGCGTGTGAACCCACTAATGAAAGGTAAGGTTGTGCTAAGTAAAGGAACGAATCGGGAGAACATAATCGCATATTTTCCATAACTGGTTAAAAATCGATGGGTCTTTTCAATAGATTTATTTGGGATGTACTTAAATACTGAGTATTTTTTTTCTTTCTTCGTGGATTTCCCAATCAGGTTCCCGATAAAATAATTCTGGGCGTCCCCCGCAACAGTTGCAAGGAAGAAAAGGAACAAAAGTGTAGGGAAACTCAAGTGTCCAATCGCAGCAATGGTACCGCTGGCAAACAAAGTCGCATCTCCAGGCAGGAAAGTCAGAACAATATAAGCCGTCTTCGCGAAAATGATGATGAATAAAATGACATAAATTTGTTTACCGAAAACAGTGATATATTGAGTCAGATCCGTATCGATCGATTGAGTAAAATGTAAAAGATTATGCAAATTAATGCACCCTCCTTTATGAGAATAAAAAATTCTAGAATGTAGTTTGATAAAAATAATTCCAAAGACGGATAAAAAGATAAAGGAAAAAGCCAGATTTACACCCTTAGTAATATTACATATTATATTATGCCAAGTAAATGGTTTATAACTGGGAATATGGGGATGAATTAAGTATTAAAATGTAATGTGAGGCGAAAAATGTTTGTATAGGAGTATAGGACTTCAAGGATGGTCCTACATTGTTGGATATTCTGTGATTGTAGCAAAATCTTAAGTATACAAATCTTGGGGATAATAAGTAGTCCTTCAACCACCTCTCCTTTGCTAATGTTTATTATTCGGATTAACTGTTCTTTCAAATACACCATGAATGCTGTTACGTTACTCAAAGGTAAACTAGTTTTAGTGAATTTATATTATATGTATATAGAGATTTGCACTAAGAATTTCCTGATAGACCGTTAATGAGAAATGGGTAGCGAATACCCACTTTAGCTCTGAACGGATAAGTTTTTTAAATTCACGGGCTTTATTAGCTCTTACATGAAACAGTGGAAAGAAACGGTTTGCATGGATTTAAAGAATACCACCCATTTAGCATAATCCAGTCAAACGTATCATCTTACCATTTATATGGAGTTACCGAATGTTGTTTTATCTTTGATGACATGGTCTTTTTAAATTATTAATTTTAATGCCTCTCTTTCAATGTGTAGTGACCATATACACGAGAAATAATGGAACAGATACGTAGTAATTGTTGCTATTTTAAAAAGCAAGGGGAATACAGAAAAACTTCGGTAATATCTTATTTTTATGCTAGAGCTTCGACACAATCTTTTACAAACGGATTCATAAGGAAGATCTTATTTCTAAAATTTGTCTTTTTAGTGTACTTATTCAACAGAAATTAGGTATTCTATTTCTGTATTTGTACTCTCATTTTCTTAAATTAGGTTCTAAAGACTTTTATGTGAGTAATTTACATAATATTTAAAGTGAATAAAACTTAATCTTATAAACATTAATCTGAATCTAGAAAACACTTATTGACATATCGTGTTGAGAGGTGGTATTTTTAACACTATATAAGTTCTTTATAAAGAACACTTAATTAAGATAAAATATAGACATGTAGATTATTGCCGATAAAAGTCATCAATAAGATGAAGAATATAGCTCTCATAATATATTCTTTTAAAGTTTAAATTTATTAAATTAAATATCTTGCAACTAAATAAAAAGTTTTTCGGTTACCTGGAGTTATCTAATTGTTCTTAATTAAGAATACTCATAATGATTACAAAAATGGCAATTTGGTGATGTCTCCTAACCAATATTAATGGAGGCACTCGACCATACTGTGGGTTGAAAAACCTTAGACGCGAGTCGTCAAGAGTGTGGTGAGAGGAGGGGTTAAATGCCCCATATTCTTGAAAAGTATAAACATATGTAGTTTCTTCAGAGACTACATATGTTTATACTTTTCAAATTCGAGAATGTAGATAGTTTATATAAAGAAGGGGGTTTTTTGATGAATTATAAATTACGACTGTCTTTACTTAATATAATTGATTCTTTAATTATATTAGTAGCAATCCTCTTAAGTCATTACCTTCTAGTGTCCGAAACACCTTCTAGTGGAGAACATATAATAATAGGTTTGATTTTTTTAGCTTGTTATCACCTTTTTTCTTTCAAATTCCAGCTAAACAAAAAGTCTTGGGAATATGCGAGTGTTAAGGATATAATCATTATTTTTAAAACGGTAACAGTTTCAACAGCGGTAACTATATGCATACAGCTCTTGTTCTTAAATACCATTGAAATAAGATTTCTTGCTATATCTTGGTTACTTTTCTTCCTATTCATTGGTGGATCAAGACTTTGTTGGAGAATTTATCGGGACTCTTACTTGTTGAAGGACTCAAGTAAAAAGCGCACTTTAATAATAGGAGCTGGATCAGCTGGAAGGATGGTAGCTAGACAACTTTTAAAAAATAATTCTGTAGACTTAATACCCGTTGCCTATATTGATGATGATATAAACAAACAGAAGCGCGATATTTTAGGTATACCTGTTATTGGGGCAACGAAAAAAATTGAGTATTATGTCAAATCTTTAAATATAGAGCATATTATCATTGCGATTCCTTCATTAGATAAACAAGCATTAAATTTAATTTTTCAAGAATGCGCTAAAACTGAGGCAAAAACACAAATTCTTCCGATGTTAGAAGATTTATTAACAGGAAAACTATCCATTAATAAATTTCGTGATGTCTCTGTTGAGGATTTGCTAGGTAGAGATCCAGTACAATTAAATATGGATTCTATCTCTGAATATGTCACTAATAAGGTCATCTTAGTAACTGGTGCGGGGGGGTCGATTGGATCAGAAATTTGTCGTCAATTAGTACACTTCAAGCCTAAGCAATTAATATTATTAGGACACGGAGAAAATAGTATCTACACGATTGAAATGGAATTAAAGGAGAAATATATACATACAAATATTGAATTCTTTACAGAAATTGCAGATATACAGGATGAAAAAAAGATATTATCGGTCATGGGAGATTATAAACCCGATGTCGTCTATCACGCAGCTGCTCATAAGCATGTACCTTTAATGGAGAAAAATCCTGAAGAAGCCGTTAAAAATAATTTGATTGGTACAAGAAATGTAGCTAAAGCCTCCAGCTGGCATGGAGTTCAAACATTTGTGATGATATCGAGTGATAAAGCAGTTAATCCGACAAGTGTAATGGGAGCGACGAAAAGATTGGCAGAAATGCTTATTCAGAATATGGATAAAGAAAATGATACAAAATTTGTTGCTGTGCGCTTTGGTAATGTGTTAGGTAGCCGTGGTAGTGTCATTCCATTGTTCACAAAGCAAATTGAAAAAGGGGGGCCATTAACCATTACCCACCCTGATATGGTTCGATATTTTATGACGATACCTGAAGCATCAAGACTCGTCCTTCAAGCCGGGGCCTTTGCTCAAGGGGGGGAAATCTTTGTGCTAGATATGGGACAACCAGTCAAAATTGTTGAATTAGCTGAGAAATTAATATTGCTATCAGGTCATACTATTGAGGAAATTGGAATTGAATTTACTGGGATAAGACCCGGTGAAAAGCTATTTGAAGAATTGCTAAGTCAAGATGAAGTTCACGAGAAACAAATTTATCCAAATATTTACGTTGGAAAGACTAGAAAACTATTTAAAATGGAGATTGAGAACATTATTGAAAATTATGCTAATCTCGATAAAGAGACGTTAAAGTTGGAACTAATTAATACAGCTAATCTTAACACTGTTTCACAACCTGTTATGTCTGCCTCAAGTTAAAGGACCTTATAATATGAAATTTGTAATATTCCCTGAATTAGGTCATGGAACAAGGGTTTAACCTGATATAAAAGCAATGCGATAATGATGATGTTTTAATTCAAATAATAAAAGATGGGTGACAATACTATATGAATAGTTCTGAAGATGTACTACAGAAAAAATTTAAAGAGGTTTTGTTTAATACCTATAAATTAAGTACCGAAGTAGAAAACATAAGTATCAATAACTTAATAGAAGAAATTAAACAGCAATTAATAATTGTAACAGATAGGAAGTAATAAATTTGGAAGTGATGACATGAAAAGACTGTTTGATATAGTAATATCATCATTATTAATTATGGTATTAAGTCCTATTCTTTTATTTATTGCAACTTTGGTAAGAATAAAAATGGGCTCCCCTATACTGTTTAAACAGAAACGCCCTGGTTTACATGAAAAACCTTTTTACTTATATAAGTTTCGTTCTATGAAAGAAATCAAAGACCAACAAGGAAACTTATTACCTGACCATTTACGTCTATATGCTTTTGGGAAATTCCTACGAAAATACAGTCTAGATGAACTTCCACAATTAATTAATGTAGTAAAAGGTGATCTTAGTTTAGTAGGACCACGACCATTATTAATGGAGTATCTTCCTTTGTATACTGAAGAACAATCAAAGAGACATCTAGTGAAACCAGGAATAACAGGGTGGGCACAAGTTAACGGAAGAAACGGTATATCATGGGAAGATAAATTCAAACTTGATGTATGGTATGTTAACCATCAATCCTACTTACTTGATATAAAAATACTATGGTTCACGATAATTAAAGTTATTCAATCAGATGGAGTTAATCAATCCGTAGATGTTACAATGGATGAATTTAAAGGAACTAATATAAATGATGTTAAAGAACATATATAAAAATTGTATTGGCTTAACAGAGGATTTATAGGTGGTCCATCTATTGGAAAGGTGATGAAATGGATAAAATGTTAAATACGACATTTGAAAAAAAAATCTTACTTTCTTCTCCCCATATGAGCGGAGAAGAAAGTAAATATATTAATGAAGCTTTCGAATCAAATTGGATTGCACCATTAGGCCCGAATGTAGATGCTTTTGAAAAGAGAATAGCTAGTTTTGTAGGGGTCAAAGGAGCAGTAGCTGTGAGTTCAGGAACTGCAGCAATTCATTTGGCCCTTTCTTTATTAGATATACAAAGAGAAGATGTCGTATTTTGTTCAAGTCTAACCTTTGTTGCAAGTGCAAATCCTATACTATATCAAGGGGCAGAACCTGTATTTATAGATTCAGAACCTGATACGTGGAATATGTCACCATCTGCCTTAGAGGAAGCATTTAAAGATGCTGAGAAAAGTAATAAGCTTCCTAAAGCAGTTATTATTGTGAATCTATATGGTCAGCCTGCTAGGTTCGATGAACTGGTATCCATTTGCAATGAATATCAGGTCCCTATTATAGAAGATGCAGCTGAGTCCCTTGGTTCAGTGTATAAAGGAAAAGCAAGTGGTACTTTTGGAGAATTTGGAATATTTTCTTTTAATGGTAACAAAATTATCACGACATCAGGTGGAGGAATGCTAATTTCCAATAATTTAGAAGCGCTAAAAAAATCGAGATTTCTAGCCACACAGGCAAGGGACCCTGCCCCTTATTATCAACATAGCACACTCGGCTATAACTACCGCTTAAGTAATATTTTAGCTGGTATTGGAAGAAGTCAATTAGAGGTGTTAAATGAAAGGGTCAGTAAGAGAAGGGAAATCTTCCAAACCTATCAACGAGAATTATCACAACTACCAGGTGTATCTTTTATGCCAGAATTAGAGAACACCATCTCAAATAGATGGCTTACCGCATTGACAATTAATGAAAAGGTAGCTGGAGTGACATCTCAAGAATTATTAACGGCCTTAGAAAAAGAAAATATCGAAGCTAGACCAGTATGGAAGCCACTACACCTTCAGCCACTCTTTAATAACTCTAAATACTACTCTCATACTCATGAGAGTATTTCAGAACAGCTATTCAAGAAAGGATTATGTTTACCATCAGGATCCAATATGCCTATTGAAGATCAAATGAAGGTGATTTCAACTATAAAAAATAAGATGGAATAATGAATTCTTATTAAAAAGTATTTCAAAGGGGATATAAAATATTTCAATTTATATTACAAAGAAGTTAAAAGAGGTATTCGGATGATTGGGAAAAATATAGCTGAAATCAGGAAAAGAAGAGGGTATACACTATCAGAACTAGCGAAAATGTCAAAAATATCAAAGTCTTATCTAAGTAATATCGAACGAAATATTAATAAAAATCCGTCATTGGAAGTAATGAAAAAAATTGCAACAGTATTAAAAGTAGATCTTCTTACATTACTGAAAAATGGTTCGGAAGAAGACAAGCATCTGCATATCGAAAAAGAATGGCTTGGTTTCTTAAACGATCTAAAGGAGCTAGGAGTAGAAAAGAATCAGCTTCAAGAATACAAAACTTTAATGGAATTTATAAAATGGAAAAATGAAAATTCAAAACATAAATGATATTAGAAATAAAACAAGCTTCGAAAGCTATTTGGAATGGTGATAATAATGAATAAGTATATTGTCTTTATATTGAGTGTACTTTGTATAGTTATATTGTTTTTGGGAAATCAACATTGGAAGAATATGAGTGAAAAAGCTGGCATAGAAGGAAAAATCGCAACAGAGAAAAACTTAAAAAAGGAACTAGAGGACAAAAACAATTTAATTAATAGTTTAAATCCTAAGAATAATAAAACACAATCAATGATTGATTTTTTACATTATCGAGCCCTTACACAAGAAAAGGTTATTGTTTCTATCTTAGGAAGTAACGGGACAGCAGGAACCGGTATAAGTAATCGTTCTAATGGCTGGCCAGAAATTTTAAAGAATGCTATACAATCAGAAAATGAGGATTTAGAATCCTTAGTATTAATTAATCATGGATATGAAGGATATTCAACATCTGATTTTTTAAAAGGGAAGAAAATTGACTTAGTCATTAAGGATCAGCCAGATTTAGTGATTTTCGAAAATGCACAAATTTCTAACCACTATCAATCAATCGAAATTTCAAGAACAGAAAATGATTTAGAAAATATAATGATTAAACTACAAAAGAAACTTCCAAACTCGAAGATAATAATCATTTCATCAAACCCAGTTGCTAATAGTAAGAATAAAAATAATATAGGTCTAAATTATCTAGATTATATAAAAGAATCAAAAAAGGTAATTAGTAAAAATAACTGGACCTATATTGATAGCATAGAAGGAATCAATAAACAATTAAAGAAAGAAAATATCTTACTAGTAGATATATTAGCAAAAGATCAAACCAGCCTTAACGATAAAGGTAATGTATTATGGTTTAATGCTTTATATGAACATTTTAAATGAAATACTAAATTTAATCAGATTATAAATCCTTAGGACAATTTTATTGGAGGTTTACATGGGGGAAACAGTTAGTATTAAAGAAATTTATATCTTTTTAAAAAAACGTTGGAAGCTAGTAATGTTAACGACATTGTTGGCAGTATTGATTAGTGGAAGCGTTACTTATTTTATTTTAACACCTGTATATCAGGCATCTACGCAAATCCTAGTAAATCAAAAAAATGCAGAGAATCCGATTGATGTTACTCAATTGCAAAGTAACATTGATTTGATAAATACCTACAGCGTAATTATAAAAAGTCCAGCCATATTGGAAAAAACCATAGAAAACCTTGAACTTACTCAAAGTGTGGAGGAACTCAATCGAAGAATTACAATTAACAGCCAAGAGAATTCACAGGTTTTTTCTTTGACAGTTGAAGATAGTAATGCAAATAAGGCGGTCGAGATTGCAAATAATGTGTCTGAAACGTTCCAAAAGGAAATCAAAGGTATTATGAATGTAGATAACGTGAACATCCTTGCGAAAGCCGAATATAAAGATTCCCCCATTCCTTCTAAACCAAAACCTTTACTGAATATTGCCATTGCAATCGTGATTGGAATGTTAGTTGGAATGGCTTGGGCTCTATTATTAGAATACTCAGACAGTACATTAAAGGACGATCAGGATATTGAATCATACCTTGGACTTCCCGTACTGGGCTCTATTCAAAAAATTCCACAAAAAAAAATTCCACAATGAATATGAGAGGTGAAACTTTTGACTCAAAAGTTGAAAAATAAAGGGAAAGTGGATGTTCATTTAATCGCCCATAGTGATCCTAAGTTATCTGTTTCTGAACAATATCGGTCTATAAGGACAAATATACAGTACTCATCAGTGGATAAACAAATAAAATCAATAATGATAACATCGCCTGAAGCCTCTGATGGAAAATCCACAACAGCAGCTAATTTGGCGATTGTCCTTGCACAACAGGGAGAATCAGTATTACTTGTTGATGCTGACTTAAGGAGACCTACTGTTCATTATTCTTTTAATATTAGCAATTTACTTGGGTTAACTAGTGTACTGACGAAGAAAATGAGCTTAGAGCAGGTCGTCTCTAGAACATCTATTCCAAATTTGAGCATTTTAACGAGTGGTCCCATTCCACCTAACCCTTCAGAATTACTAGATTCAAAAGCAATGGTAAAAATGATGAAAGAAATGCAAGATATGTTCGAATACGTTGTATTTGATACACCACCTGTTCTAGCTGTTACAGACCCTCAAATTATAGCAAATAAATGCGATGGAGTTGTAATTGTTGTGTCAAGTGGGAAAACCCATAAAGATGAAGCATTGAAAGCAAAAGACTTGCTAATAAAAGCTCAAGCAAAATTGCTAGGTGTGGTAGTTAATAGAGTCGAAGTCAGTAAAAATGAGTATTACAGCCCGATATAATTAGCAGGCTCAAGTAGTTGAAACTATTGTTTTTTTAATCCTCTAATAAAAAGGAGCATGATGGTTTGATTGATATGCATTGTCACATTATACCAAATGTTGATGACGGACCCCATGAGCTTTTAATGAGTTTAGAAATGGCAAATACTGCAGTAAAAGCTGGTATAACCCATCTATTTGCTACGCCACATCATATGAATGGGAGATATGACAATACTAAGACTGATATCTTAGAGCATGTTCATATGTTCAACAAACATTTACAGCTGAATAATGTTCCGCTTACAGTCCATCCAGGACAAGAAATAAGGATTCATCGAGAATTATTTCTTTCTCTTGAACACGATGAATTACTAACTTTGGGTAATAGGGGGAAATTTATATTATTAGAACTCCCTTCTGATCAAGTTCCTAGTTACACTCAGAATATGGTCTATGAATTGTTATTGAAAGGAATTACCCCAATAATTGTACATCCAGAAAGAAATAGAGGATTTATAGAGAATCAAAATCTCTTGTTTAATTTAGTCCAAGAGGGAGCATTGTCCCAACTTACATCCGGCAGTATCAATGGGCAGTTTGGAAAAAAAGTAAAATCCTTTTCGGAAATGATTATCGAACATAACTTGGCTCATTTTATAGCTACTGATGCGCATAATATTGATAACAGAGGATTTTCCCTACAAGAAGCTTATGAATCAATCAGAAAAAAGTATGGAATCAACCAAACATTTTTTTTAAAGAAAAATGCTGAACTTCTTATGCGAAATCAAAATATTATTATAGAGAATCCAGTTAAAATAAGAAAAAAGATTTTAGGGATTTTTTAAATTATATAGAGCTGTGCCAATCATTCTGATAATATCTGAGGAGCTCTAGGCTCCTTATATTTTTAGGTTTTCCGGCCTTTATTAGTCAGTAAAAGGATAATCAAACTTTATTTTTTAATCTAATCAAGAATGGTGTAATTTGAATATCAAAATATCATACCTTCTGTGAAACCTTGGAATAAGCATAAACATTAACCGGATTACTTAAGCTTCATAATGGGGAGTGATATAAATGAAAATTTTATATGTTACCACAATATCAAATACTATTAATTCTTTTTTAATTCCACATATAAGGCTTTTGATTGAACAAGGACATGAGGTTGATATTGCCTGTAATAAGGAAATGGACTTAGAAGAAGAGTTAATTTATTTAGGGTGCAATATACATTTAATTGAATTTCAAAGAACACCTTTAAAAAAAGAAAATATAATTTCTTATAAAAAAATTAAAAAGCTTGTTATTGATGAGGCGTATGATCTAATTCACACTCATACTCCTGTAGCTTCTTTTGTGACGAGATTAGCTTGTCGAAATATCGAAAATGTAAAGATTCTATACACGGCTCATGGGTTTCATTTTTATAAAGGAGCCCCTATTAAAAATTGGATATTATTTTATTTGATGGAAAAAACCGCTGCAAAGTGGACTGATGGAATCATTACTATAAATAATGAGGATTTTAAACTATCGAAAAAATTCAATATAAGGAAGAATGGCCAAGTTTTTTTAATTCCCGGTATAGGAGTTGATACCTCTCAGTTTAAATCCTTAACTCTGGAAGAAAAGAAAAAGTTAAGAAGTGAGTTTGGGTATAAAGAAGATGATTTTTTATTAATATATGCAGCTGAACTAAACAGAAATAAAAACCAAGAATTTCTGATTAAAAACGTGGCACTGTTAAAGAAATCTTATCCAAATATTAAACTACTCCTTGCAGGTGATGGAGAATTAAAGAAAGTTTATGAAAAATATATAGATATGTTAAATGTAAGGGATAATGTGAACCTTTTGGGTTACAGAAGCGATTTAGCTAAAATAGTACCTATGTGTGATGTAGGAGTATCTGCTAGTTTAAGAGAAGGACTTGGCATAAACATAATTGAGTATATGTCGTGTGAATTGCCTGTTGTTGCATCTGAAAACAGAGGGCATAAGGAAATAATAAAAAATGGGGAAAATGGCTTTTTGTTTAAAATGGATAACTCGAATTATTTTAATAAGTTGATAGAAAATCTGTATATAGATAGTTCATTAATAGAAAAATTAGGAGCAAATGCAGTGGATAGTATTGATAAATTCTCGATTGAAAATTCAAAGAAGGTTATGGGAGAGATATATAGTTTATACACAATAAATGAGGATGATCTTTATAAGGAGAAAAAAATGATTGTTGATTAAGTTTGAGTATCCTAATCCAGCCTAGTCTTCTCATTAATTAGGGAAATGTGAGTTTCATATTTTAAGTGTCATTAAATGATTTTATTTTTCTCGGTAATTATTCGTATCCATTCTATTTCTGTTTTTTTCCTGTATTAATTTCCAGACATAGTGTTTTAAGAAACTTTTAATGAGGTGAGTGATTATGCTCAAGGTTAGCATTATTGTCCCTATTTATAATGCTGAAAAATATCTTAGTCAATGTGTAGAAAGCCTAGTATGTCAAACATACACTAATATTGAAATAATCTTAATTAATGATGGTTCAACAGATAATTCCAGCACTATATGTGAAATGTTTGCTCAGAATGATAATAGGATCAGAACGATACATCAACAAAACAAAGGGTTATCAGGAGCAAGAAACGCAGGTATTGAAGTCTCCTCGGGGGATTTTATCATGTTTGTTGATAGTGATGACTGGATTGAATCAAATACATGTGAAGAAGCAGTTAAATATAGTCAAACATTTAATGCTGATATTGTTTTTTGGTCTTACACCAGAGAATATAGTGATACAGCTTTAGTAAAAAAAGTGATTAACACCAAAAATGATGTTGAAATTTTTAATAAAAGTGAAGTTAAATTTAAGCTCCATAGAAGAATAATGGGGTTAATTGAAGACGAAATGAGATATCCTGAAAACATGGATTCTTTGGTTACAGCGTGGTCAAAATTATATAGAAGGAACATATTAAAAAACAACGAAATTGAGTTCATTGATACAAGAATAATTGGAACAGAAGATGCTTTATTTAATTTGTATGCGTTTGGTTTCTGTGAAAGAGCTGTATATATCAATAAAGAATTATATCATTATCGAAAAACCAACCTAAATTCTATTACTAAAGTTCAACAAGCTGACCTATATGAAAAATGGAAAAATTTATTTATATATATGAAAAGGTATATAGAAATTAACAGCTTGGAAGAAATTTATACAACTGCTTTGAATAATCGCATTTGCTTAAGTATTGTTGGCTTAGGACTAAATATTTTAAACAGTAATCATAGTACCCGTAATCGCATAACTCTTTTATCAGACATATTAAATGATGAGTTATATACAAGTGCCTATGCGAATTTAAAACTTAAGCACTTTGATCTTAAGTGGCGAATATTTTTCTTCCTGGCTAAATATAAGAAAATTTCGCTATTATATCTGATGCTTGTTTCTATAAGTTTTATTTTAAACAAAAGAAACAAGTTAAAATCCATTGAAAATGGTTCAATTAAAAATATTTCCATTTCGGATGAGGGGATATAAGTTACAATGCTATAACCTAAAAGTCCAACTGTTCAATATGGTTAGAAATAAAGTTACTCATTATGGGGTGGAAATTTTTGGTCTTGGTGTGGGCGATTTTTTTTATCGAAGTTTTTGTATTAACACTATTAAAACCCTTAATAACTGACTTTGAATCTGCAACTCTATATTTAATCGCATTTAATGTCATATTTGTATTTATTAGCTTCATTAAATATAGGAAGGGTATACGAGAATTATTATTTGCTGCTTTTGTTTTGCGACTATTAACAATGTTTTGGGACGTTTATGCAAGGAACATTTATTTATTACCACATAGTGGAAATGACTCCGAGGGTTTTTTAATATCAGCTAGCCATATTTCTAATGATCTAAGTTTACTTAAAACTGATATGTATGGGGGTTTATATACTAAGGCATTAGGGGTTTTATTTTATATTACGGAACCTGAAAGGTTACTGGGACAGTATATAAATGTATTGTTAGGAGTATCCATTATAGTTTTTTTGTACAAAATTCTATCACTTTTAGAAATAAATAAAAAAACTAAAGAACTATCAATAACTTTACTTTGTTTTTTTCCACAAGCCATTATTTTTTCAGGGATTTTACTTAGAGAAAATATAATAAGTTTCCTTGTGGTCATTTCCTTTTATTTTTTTATAAAGTGGTATAAGTATGGAAAAAAATTCAATGGGCCCCTCTCAATTATCTTCTTAGCTATAGCCAGTATTTTTCATTCGGGAGTAATTGGCATCCTTGTTGGATACATTTTTATGTTTATGTTCTCTAAACAAGGAGAAAACAAGCTTACTTTTAATCGAAATACAATTGTAATCTTTTTCTTATTTACTTTTGCCTCACTATTCTCATATACACAATTAAATGAATTTTTATTTAGTAAGTTTAATAGTATCCAAGAGGTTAATGATTTATATGATTCAGTAAATGATCGAATTGGCAGCTCTACATACCTTGTAGGTCTTAATGTCGACTCCATATGGAAGCTGATATTTTTTTCCCCTATCAAAATGTTTTATTTTTTGACGTCCCCTTTACCTATGGATTGGCGGGGACTTAGCGATATTATATCATTTTTTTTGGATGGTCTAATTTACCTTGGAATAATGATGTATTGTGCCTTCCATATTAATAAATGGAAAAAAGGCCATCCTCTCATTATAGGTGTACTTGTCATGTTGCTTGCAGTAGTTTTTATATTTGGGATGGGTGTTGCGAATGCTGGTACAGCGATACGTCATAGACATAAAATTTATCCAATCATTATTATTATTTTTGCATTGGTCAACCATAGTAAAAAAAGTAGGCTTCAAAGTAAGGAAATCAAGGAAAAAGGGGAAAAGTCAGTAATTGATATATAATATTTTATCAATTACCAATATGTAGAAACAAGAGGTAGTAGAGGGGTAAAGTCAAATGAAGAAAGCAGTAATATTTCTAATGTTACTAACCTTGACTTCTAAATTGCTTGGGTTTTTAAGGGATATTACCCTTTCGTATTTTTTTGGAGCCTCAAATGTTAGTGACGCGTATTTAATAGCGCTCACCATTCCAGATAGTATATTTTCTTTTATCATAACGGGAATAGCTACAGGCTTTATACCACTTTATAGTCGAATTAACAAAGAAGGAAATGATCAGGTTGCGAATAAGTTCGTCAGTAACCTTATCGGTTTCATCCTTCTTCTTTGTACTTTCATAGCATTTATTAGTCTAATGTTTACGGAACCAATCGTAAAATTATTCGCTTCTGGGTTTGATAGAGAATCAATGGACTTAGCTGTTTTTTTTATGAGAATTAGCATATTTGGAATTTACTTTACAGGGTTGATTACAATATTTAATGGTTATTTACAGGTGAATAATAGTTTTATCATTTCCGCTCTCTCAGGAATACCATTGAATTTGATTATTATATTTTCCATAGCTTTGAGTGCGAATAACAATGTAACCATACTTGCTATTGGAAGTGTTATTGCGGTATTCATTCAATTAATATTTCTACTTCCCTCTGTATTCAAAAAAGGGTTTAAATATCATTTTATTTTAGACAGGCATGATGAGGATTTAAAGCAAATGCTATTTCTGTCTCTTCCCATAATCATAGGAGTATCAGTAAATCAAATTAACGTCCTTATTGATAAAACAATTGCATCCCATGTAGCTTTAGGGGGGATATCTGCACTTACCTATGCAGAACGTCTTAACTTATTTATACAGGGATCATTTGTAATGTCCATTATTACAGTAATGTATCCCTCCATTTCTAAATTGGCAGCGCAGAATGATTTGGAAAGATTAAAGAAAACTGTTTCAAATGTTATCAGCAGTATTAACATTTTGGTTATTCCTATAACAATAGGAACATTAGCACTTTCTAAACCAATCGTATTATTCCTATTTGGAAGAGGAGCCTTTGATGCTGCAGCAGTATCCATGACTTCCGATGCTCTATTTTTTTATTCAATAGGCATGTTGGGATTTGGATTAAGGGAGGTACTATCTCGGGTTTTTTATGCTTTTCAAGATACAAGAATACCAATGAACAACGCGATATTTGCAACGGTAATAAACATTTTATTAAGTGTATTATTATCCAAATATTTGGGTATCGGCGGATTAGCATTGGCAACCAGTATTGCGGGCATTTTAAGCAGCATCTTATTATTTATTAAGTTAAAAAGTAGAATAGGCTCGTTTGGAATTAAAAACATCTTTATCACATTTTTGAAAATTTCATTATCTTCAATTTTTATGGGGATAGTTGTAAAAACGACGTACGAAATATTAATAGACCAATTTAATTCGACACTAACATTATTATTGTGTATCATGCTAGGAATATTCGTATACTTATTTATCATAATATTCACAAAAGTTGAAGAAGTAGACATTATTATAATCGAATTAAAGAAAAGGTGGAAGGGGTTTTTCCAGAGATAAATAGGTGTGTAATCATGGGAATCACTCTTTACTACTTTGATAATAATTTATTTTATAATCAATGAAGTTTCATTTAGTTAGATTAAAAGTAAATCGTAGTCTATGAGAAGGAAGGAAGTAAGAATGAGTGAATTTACTGTTTTATTTACTAGTAGTGGTCGTAGAGTCAGTTTAATTAAGCATTTTAAAGAGGTGTTCAAAAAAATAAGTCTAAATGGAAAAATAATTACAGCGGATTGTAAAAGGACATCCCCTGCAGGGTTTATTGCTGATATTCATGTAATAGTACCGCATGTCATGTCAGAAAATTATATCACTACTTTATTAAGTATTTGTCAAAAACACAATGTTTCTTTAATTGTACCTCTTATTGATATTGAACTTGAGATTTTGTCCCTCCATAAAAATCTTTTTGAAGAAATAGGTGTAACCGTATTGGTAAGTTCGCCTGCTGTAAATGAAATTTGCTTAAATAAGCGTAAAACTTCTAAATTTTTCATTGAAGCCGGTTTTGATACGCCAAAAGAATATAATATTAATGAAATAATTAATCAAGGTAATGCAAATTACCCTCTATTAATTAAACCAGCTTCAGGTAGTTCAAGTATTGGGGTTTATAAAATCTATAATAAAAAAGAACTTGAATTCTTCTCTGAATATTTGGATGATCCTATTTTACAAGAATTAATAGTTGGGGAAGAGTACACAATTGATGTACTAGTAGACTTTAAAGGAAATGTGATTACAGCTGTTCCAAGGCTCCGTATGGAAACGAGAGCAGGCGAGGTGAGTAAAGGTATGACCGTACGGAACCATTTACTGATTGAAAAAACCACAGAGATGGTATCTAAGCTTCATGGATTAATTGGCTGTATAACTGTCCAATGTTTCTTAACTGAAAATAGAGAGGTGAAGTTTATCGAAATTAACCCTCGGTTTGGTGGAGGGTTTCCGTTATCTTTGGAAGCTGGTGCAGATTTCCCTCGATATTTAATTGAAAGTCTATTAGGCATAGAATCGAATTTGAATGTTGATAACTGGAGAGAAGGACTTGTAATGTTAAGGTATGACGAGTCTATTTTCGTGGATAGGGAAGAGATTGAATGATTAAAGCTATTATTTTTGATATGGATGATACTCTTTATGAAGAGAGAGAATATGTGCTTAGCGGATTTTTTGCAATTGATAATTATCTGAATCAAATCAATATTGATGGATTTTATAAAAAAGCAGTCAGGTTATTTGATAGGGGGGTTAGAGGTACTATTATTAATGACGTATTGGAATCCATGGGTATTTTATATTCCGAAAATTTCATTTTATTTCTAGTCGAATTATATAGAAATCATATACCTAAAATTACCTTGCTTGATGATGCGAAAGTGGTAATTGAAACACTAAGACCTAAGTATAAACTTGGATTACTAACAGATGGTTACATTAAAACCCAACAAAATAAAGTCAAGGCATTAGGTGTTGATGGTTATTTCGATATAATGATATATTCAGATTCCTTTGGTCGGGAACATTGGAAGCCTAGTCCTACCCCTTATTTAGAACTAATGAAAAAGTTTCAGTGTGAAGGTCCAGAATTAATATATATAGGGGATAATCCAATGAAAGATTTTATTACTGCTAAAAAATTAGATTGGATGACTGTAAAAATAGAGAGAGAAACAGGCGAATATAAAGATACACTAATATCTGAAGAATATAAAGCGGATTATACCATTAATACACTTTACGAGTTGTTAGAGCTGCTATAAATAAGTAATAGTACTTAGTCGGAGGATTTCAAGATAAATGTCGAGTTGACTTTTTCATTCATTTCTCAATCTAGCTAAAGATATCATTTAAAAATTGAAATTATAAGAAATTCTTATTGGATAATTAGATATATAAAATATATTTAACTCTATTATGCGAAGGAGCAAATATGACTTTAACTTACCCGCAAATCAAAGAATGTATCGAAGACCTTGGATCATCATTTTATCTATTTAATGTTAATAGATTAAGAGATAATTATCAAAAAATTAATGAATCTTTTAAAAGTAGGTATCAAAAATTCATAATTGGTTATTCATATAAAACTAATTATTTACCACATTTATGTAAAGAAATGTTACTGTTAGGGGCATACGCTGAGGTGGTGTCTAGATTGGAGTATGATTTAGCCATAAAAATAGGTGTCCCTCCTAAAAAGATAATATTTAATGGGCCCTTAAAGACTGAAGAGGATATTGAAACTGCTATAAATAATGAAAGCATTTTAAATATTGATTCGCTTTATGAAATTGATTATGTAGTAGATTTCTGTCTAAAAAATCAATTCAAACAGGTTAATGTTGGTTTGAGATTAAATTTTGATATTTCTAATGATGGAGTGAGTACAATACAAGAAGGCTTTGAACGAAGTCGATTCGGAATCTGTGTTTCAAACGGAGATTTAGAATATGCAGTAAATAAATTTAAAGAATTAGAAAATGCTAATATTGTGGGTTTACATGGCCATTTTTCTACAAGCGACCGAAAGGTGGAAACGTATAAAAATATAACAAAAAGATTATGTGAAATTGCTAAACAATATATTGGTGACACATTAGAGTATATTGATATTGGGGGAGGTATATATGGAGAATTGCCTTCCTCATTTAAGTTAAATACCCCTACCTTCGATGATTATGCTGAAGCAGTTTGTGGAATCATGAATGATGAATATGGAAAAAAAGAAATTACCCCTTATTTAATTTTAGAACCTGGAAATTCCATAGTCGCCAATACCTTTGATTTTATTGCGAAAGTTATTGAGATTAAAAGAATTCAAGATCAATATTTCGTTTTAATAGATGGAAGTGTACACAACGTTAAGCCTACTATGCATAAAAGGAATCTTCCCATGAGAATAATTAGACAAGAGTCTAAGGTGAATCCACATGTAACTTATAATATTGTTGGTTATACATGTATGGAGAAGGATTACTTAGCTTATGACATCGATGGGGAATTGCCTATGAAAGGCGATTATATAGTTTTTGAAAATGTTGGAGCATACACGATTGTTTTTAACCCACCCTTTATTAAAGAAAGGCCAGGCATTGTTGCATATGACGATGATGATTTTTTCGTAGTACGTAAGAAAGAAAGTTTTAAGGAATTTTTTAATGAGGACCTATATGTATTTAAATAATTAGAATGAGAGGTATTTCAAAATGAATATATTAATATGCAGTGCAGGAAGAAGAGTGAAATTAGTAAAGTATTTTTTAGAAGAATTAAGTGAAATTAACGGAAATATAGTATTGACAGATTGTGATATGACTGCACCCACTTTACAATTTGTAAAAAATGCAGAAGTGGTTCCTCAAGTTTCTCATCCAAAGTATATAGAACATATTAGAGAATTATGTAATAAGCACGAAATAAGTGCGATATTGAGTTTGATAGATCCAGAATTAGGTGTTTTAGTGGAACATAAAGAAGAGTTTGATAAAGAAAATATAAAAATAATTATTTCAAATAAAGAGGTTGTGAATATTTGTTTTGATAAATACCTAACATATAAATTTTTAAAAGAACATGGGTTACCAGGCATTCCAACGTACATAGATATAAATGAAATATTATCTGCAATAGAAAGTAGTCAACTTTCATTTCCACTAATCATTAAGCCTAGAAGAGGAAGCGCAAGCACAGGAATATCAACAATAAACTCCATACAGGAACTTCATGCTACATGGAAAGAAAATGAAGAACTAATTGCACAACCATTCATGGTAGAAGAGGAATACGGAGTGGATTGTTACGTGGATTTATTAAGTAATAAAGTAACTAATATTTTTTGTAAAAGGAAAATAAAAATGAGAGCAGGTGAAACGGATAAATCAGTTGCTATTGCAGATAATGATTTGTTCGAATTAATTGAAAAATTAATAAATTACCTTAAACCTATTGGACCTATAGATATCGACTGTTTTAAAACGAAAAAGGGGTTTGTTATTTCAGAAATAAATCCGAGATTTGGTGGGGGTTATCCTCATGCGCATGAAATGGGGCAAAATTACGTTAAAAATATAATAAACAATTTAAAAGGCTTGGAGAATAAACCTTCAATAGGAAATTATTCTCCGGGATCGACAATGATAAAGTACGATGAAATCATGATTTTAAAATAATCAAATTAGTTCTTCAAACAATGAAAATGGAGGGAATACGATGTACGAAGTCATTTCATATTCAGATACAGAAAAGTGGAATCAAAAGTTAAATCGGATTAATAACAAAGATATTTTTTATAATCTTTCCTATTCAAACTTATATCAGAGTATGGGTGATGGGGATCCTTTTTTGTTTTATTATGAAGATACAGGAGGAAATAGAATATGCTATCCCTTTTTAAAAAGAAATATCAATTTATTACCTTTCCTTAAAGAAAAAGAAGTGAAATATGAAGCATTCGATATTATAACACCATCTTATGGATATGGTGGCCCTATATATGATGTAGGAGACATCAAAATGATTGAACAATTTAGAAAGGAATTTGATGAATTTTGTCTTGAAAACAATATTATTACTGAATTCATTCGATTTCATCCCTTATTACAAAACCATAAGCACCTGGACGCTTCATTAGATATTTCTTTCAGTAGGGAAACAATTTTCATTGATTTAAAAAAAAGTGAAGAAGAAATTCTTAATGGCTATCATAAAAACCATTATCGGAATGTTAAAAAGGCCATGAAAAACCAATTAGAATTTAAGGTTTTTAAAAATGAAGATGCTATTGAACTGGCTGATGAATTTTATATTTTATATAAAGAAACGATGGATAAGTTAAATGCAGCCGAGTATTCATACTTTTCCATACATTACTTAAAAAATCTCTTATCCGGCCTCAATAATCACTCTATGATTGGGGCTGTTTTCTTTGAAGGACAGATTATATGTGCTGCATTATGTCTATATGAGGGAGGTTCTCTACATTATCATCTCGGATGTTCCATGAGAAATTATTTAAATTTAGGTGGAAACACTTACCTACTTCATTGTATATCCATCTGGGGGAAGCAAAAGGGGTTACATAGTTTTCATTTAGGTGGTGGACATGTTGGGAGAGACTCTTTATTTCAATTCAAATACCGTTTTAATCAAGACGGGGCCATTCCTTTTTATACAGGTAAAAAAGTTCATAATATAATTAAATACAGGGAATATAGTACAGCGTGGGAAAAGTATTATTCTATTAAAATAACAAACGATTTCTTTCCCGTTTATCGTATAAAACCACCTAGTAACTTATTCATTTAGGAGGTAAATTATATTGGAGTTTAATTACAACAAAAATATTTTTAGTATAACTGAAAGAATGGGGAAAAAAAGATCTATAGACATAACAAGTCAAACTGATGTTCTACTAAACATGGAACTTTCCTTTTCTGATCCAGAGTCATTATTAGTCAAAAGACCCAACAATTCAATTGAACTGAATATACCGAATTATATTTTAGATTTAAAGCAAGACGAAGAAATTATTTTCAAGAAAATTCATAAAAGTACGAGAGCCGATATTAGAAAAGCGATGGAAAAAGACCATTTGATCTATACTGAGTTTGAAAATCCCAATAATGTTCAAATTAAGAAATTTCATTCTTTATATAATTCATTCGCTAGAGAAAAGAAAATCTCATTGTGTAATCTCAATAAACTTTTATCTTTAAGGGATAATGATTCATTAATTATGACCTCAATATCGGACCAAAAAAACAATGTTCTATGTACAGGTATGTTGTTAATAGACAGAGAAAGTAAACAATTATATGGGTTATATGGTGTGTCAAACAGACTGTCTAAATCAACGAAAGAAGATAAAATAAAAATAGGTAGGGCAAACAAGTACTGGCATTGGAAAGAAATACAATCTGCTAAAAAAAGAGGGATGGATTGGTATAACTTCGGTGGAGAAGTTTTTCAAGAGACGGGTTCTGGTATTAATGATTTCAAAAGAAGATTTGGCTCGATATGTAAATACGATCGACGGGTTTATATTCCTAAAAGTTTGAAAGGCCGGGTGTACGTATATCTTCTGTATCTTAAATGGAAGAAGTGTCTTAAATATGACAGGCTAAAGAGCTGAATATATATAGAAGTGAAAAAAAGATAAACCTTTCATAACTTTCGCCCTTTATATTCTATAAAGAAAGAGGACAATTTGTATGAACAAATCGAAAGACCCGCTAAAAATAATCATAATTACTATTGGGTTATCTCCAATAGTGAAACCTCTAATTGATTCACGATTTAAAACAGTAGGAATTATAGAATCGGGTATAAGAAAAAAAGCTAGAATGACTATAAAGGAAATAGTATTTCTTTTGTTCAGAATTATCAATAGAAAAGTAAAGGGATTAAATAAATTATGCAATAAGTATAAAATTCCTTATTACTATATGGATAGTGGATGTGATAGAAACCTAGAGAAATGGGTTAAAAATTTATCACCAGATTTAATTATAATTTATGGAATGACTGAGTTACTTAAAAAGAGTATCTATGAAATACCAAAGTACTCCTCAATAAATCTTCACCCATCCTTACTCCCAGCTTACAGAGGACATAGTCCGGAGTTTTGGTCCTACTATAATACCGAATTAAACCCTGGCGTAACACTTCATTTTGTTGATGAAGGTGAAGATACAGGTGATATTATTTATCAAAAGCGTTATAGTTTACCTCTAGGTTCTAGATTTCCAGAAATGGAGAGGAAATCCATCGGAGAGATTGGTGCCCAAATGATACTAAAAGCATGCGATGAGTTTGAAAAAGGAGATATACCACGTATTAAGCAACCCTTAGAAAGCACAACTATTAGAGCTCGAAAGATATTAAAAGATGAGCATAGCGACTTGATTCATTGGGAGACTTGGTCTGTAGAAAGAACATGGCATTTATTAAGAGGACCGGAGTCCTGGCTTAATGCCCTTGAACAACCGAAAGGAATTTATAGATGGAAGATTATGAATTATGAGGTCTGTCCAATGAGTGATTATACAGCATCTAAGATATATAAAGAAAAAGGAAAACATTTTGTCGCCTGTGAAAATGGCAAAATCTTTTTAACTAAGTATATTTCAATTAAAGATTTTTTACTTACCATATTAACCAACTAGTAGAAAGTTGAGATACTATATAGTATACAATTGAAAGGTATGAAATAAAGCCAGAACTATACAATATTTATTCGTTTTGTAATATTTTTTGGACTTTAATAAACTTATTTTTAGGTATCATGTCCAAAAACACCCTCTACCTCAATTTTTCGTCGAGTGTAAATAAGTGCATTTGATATCAGACCATAACTCACTTTTAGTTGTTCTTCATAAATTGAATACATATGCACTTGGCGGTTTCCTGTCACCTTTGTACATTGTAATCTTATCGGGATGCGGTCGAGTAGCGCCTAAATAAAACCTTCGGTTATTTTGACGGTGTATCATCCTTTTGTTCATCATTTGCCCAGTTACTTACATGACGAATGTCTTTTTTTTGTAAAAAAAAGAGTATAGGAAGAGATCAAAGTTGACCAGGTCTTGATTTCCTTATTATTTTGATATCGTTCATTCGTATAATTGTCGCATCCTTATCGTTTTTGAATAAATATTTTGATCGCCTAATAGAGCGTATGTTGTTTATATTTCGCTTATCGTGATTCTAAGTCTTTCCGCACTAATTTCAATAGGGGCTGACCCATCTTTTTTCTTTTCGTACTTGGGCATCTTCTTCATTCTAGATACCACTCGTTTCTTTTTCACTAATGCTTTTCCAATTTGAGTTGGATTTTCTTCGGTCTATAAAGAGAACGTTTCGTCTTTAGCAGACAGTTCATGACCATCTTCATTGGTAATGGTCTGAATCTGTTGGTACGTTTCTTCAATTGCCTCTTATAGCTTCTCCTCAAACTCCGACGCCAATTTTTTTCTCAAATGAATACTTGTTGCGCTTGTTTCAATTTTTGTTATGTCTAGGAAAAAGTTCTCAATTGTGAGGTACCAATCTTCTATTGGTTAATGGTTCATTTCTTCAAATAGCTTCGGAATGAGCTTTTCTATTAGTAGTGTGTGCGAAAGCCATATATCATTCAATAATCTGATTTCTTCAAGGTCCAGCCACCTTATTAGGATATTTTCTTCAACCAGTTTAGCAATTTTACGGCAGGAATATACTAGGCTACAAAATGACCTTCATAATCACTTTGGGGCAGTAAGAGCTACGTCCACCCACCACAATTTAAAGTACTCGAAAAAGACTTTATCCCCTAATGATTCAACACTGTGACGTGATGAGCCAGCCGGTTCGATATCCTGAATATCCAAACTCCCAGCCGTTTGTTGTTTATCATAAGGAAGTTTGTTATTTAGGGTTGTAGTTTCCTCTTGAATGGTGAGTGGTAGTAAAGTTTGTTCCAAGTTCATTTTTCTGTAAAGTTCTTTGAATCAGTCATAAAAAGGGTTGCACCTAAAAGTCATATACCTGACTTTTGGTACAGCCCTTATTTTTTGTATAAAGTTTATCAACATATATAGTATCCATGGTTTGAAAGTACAACTAAATATGCTTACTAGAATTAGCTAAAAACCTCTTTTTCACTAATAGCTCTTTGTAAACGGGGTTTGCCTACACTTTTTAGTCTACATATTATTTTTTCTAGTTATTGACAGATGATAAGAAGAGATGTTACTTTGTACTTATAGTTGTTCTCAATAAAGAACAAAACAAGTGCCTTACTTCCTTTTATTAAATTAAATTGTAGTAATAAAGGGCTGTAAAAGGCTTTTTTAATCAATGAAATCTATTATTTAATATCTTTAAGAAAATCCTTTAAATAATGATACCTTTAGACTTTCTGTTCTTTATTGAGAATCATCACCTTTATACACAGGGGCACTCGATCAGCTGTGGGTTTGGCTAAAAGTGAGTTGAGGAGAAATTAAATGCCAATAAAATACGGTTTTTATGTAAGGACTATATCCATAAGTACTTTATTAATAAAAAGTGAGGTGAATTAATGTGACGTATAAAGATTATCAATATTTATACTAATAGCCCCATGTATAAGCATTTTAATGTTCATTTGTTTCCACTTATCCAAAAATGCTTGAACAAAAATATCCAATTCAGGCATTGAAGACACCATCACTTAATGGGTTTTGTTCTGATTTGAAAGTAGGAGATACTGCTCATGAAAAAAGTACTGTTAGGTATTATAACCGCTTTATTAACGATTGGTTGTGGACACCAAGAAACAGATATTTACTCGGTAACTGCTAAAAAGAAGACCGCCTCTAAACTACTTTGGTCTGATGAGTTCGATACTCTTGATAAGACTAAGTGGAACTTAATTAATGAACCAAGCTGGAAGCCTGCAAAACGAAAACAATATTACCTACCCAGGAACTTAACTGTTAAGAATGGCATTCTAACCATCCATGTGAAAAAGGAAAATTATGAGAAAGACCCATACACATCAGGAGCATTATATACAGAAAACAAGCAGACTTTTCATTACGGACGACTCGAAATCAGAGCTAAGATTGCTGATGGAAAAGGATTACTATCCGCACTTTGGTTACAGCCCCTTGATAGGACAGAATTCCCGGAAATCGACATTATGGAAGTGTTGGGTCAAGAACCCAATCGCCTATGGAATGTCGTGCACTGGGAAGATAAAAAAAAGAAAAGACAACGTGACTTTACTCACACCGATACAAAAAAACCACTCAACGATGCTTTCCATGTCTACGGCATTATCTGGACAAAGGAAAAGCTTACCTTCACCTTAGATGGAAAAGTTACACATACCATGACAAAGAACGTCCCACAAAAACCTATGTATTTAACAATGAACGTATCTGTTGGAGGACAATGGGCCACAGATCCATCACCTAAACAAAAATTCCCAAAGAAAATGCAAATTGATTATGTAAGGTACTACAGCAAATAGATAAAAATGGGGGAATACGAATGGAAATGAATGTTTTCACATACACAACTGCCGCTTTGTTTACCTTTGTTGTTTTATTCCAATTTAGTTATATTATTGTAACATTTAGGTATAGTCGTAAACCGAAAGCACTTAAGCAGATTCACCCTGAAGATACAATTAGCATTTTAATTCCAGCCTATAATGAAGCCGCGGTTATCGAAAGTTGTTTGAAAGGAGTACTGGCACTAAACTATACCAATTACGAAACGATTTTTATTAACGACGGTTCCGATGATTATACCTTAGAACGGTTGATCGACCTTTTGGATGCTGAGCGCACTGTTATCAATCCATCAGGGTCTCTCATATACGCAAAGGTTCACGAAGTGTATCGTTCTAAAAAGTATCCCAATATTTACATTATTGATAAAGAAAATGGAGGTAAAGCCAATTCTCTGAATGCAGGAATCGCATATGCCACAGGTAATATTATGATTACACTCGATGCAGACAGTATTCTACAACATGATAGTTTAATCTATGTCAACCAAGAATTCAACAATCCCGATGTTATTGCAGCTGGCGGGATGGTACAAGTAGGACAAATGTATAACAAAGCAGGCAAACCTGTTTTTAAAGGCAACCCTATCCTCAAGTATCAATTATCCGATTACTTAATGTCCTTTTATGTTCGGAGATTCGCGCAATCTAAAATGAAAATGATTGCGATTGTTTCAGGTGCCTTTGGTGTTTTTCGTCGGGACGTGCTGCATGACATTGGCGGCTATAAGAAAACCCTGGGTGAAGATATGGAAATCACATTGAATATCCAAACATATATCCGAGTGAAAAGGAAACAGGCCAAACTAATCTTTATTCCAGAAGCTGTATGTTTTACCGAAGTGCCTGAGAACCTTCGTGACGTTTATAAACAACGGATACGCTGGCAAAAAGGTTTTGTTGATTGTATAGTTAAATATCGTAAATCCTTTTTCCGCACACTCAGTGTAGGGTTCACACTTTTCCTCTTTTGGGATGCAATTATCATGGCAGTGTTAGGTATCTTAACTATAATTTTATTGCCCATTTTAATTATTGCAGACCTCTTTACCATTTATCATCTAATCTTAATGGGGGTTTCAGTCGTCTTACAATTCGTTTTCCGAGTCACCACTTATTGGTCCGCTACCCGTTATAGTCACAACTATCGCTGGTTTGAATACGTGCGACTCATACTCTTTTTTATTATCGAACTGCCGTTTCGTCCACTCTTGGACATGAGTTTCTATTTATTCGGCACATTTTCTTACGTGTTTGAAAAAGACAAACATAATTGGAATAAAGTCAAGCGATTAGGTAATGTAGAAATTACAAAAAAGAGTGCCTAGCTATGCCTAAGTATTAGGCAAAAGGAAATAGGACTATGGAACCGATGTTGTAAAGTTAAAACAAGAGATAAGTTTATAGTCCTATATATTATCTATTTGAGAATATTCGAGAGTATCCAGATTTCCACAATTAACGAAAAGAATATCAGCTATAAGGGGAAGAACGGATTTACTTTGTCGAATGTTGGTACCGTCATACAATGTATTTCTACCATTAAAGGTACAGGTTGTTAGAGACAATATTCATATGTCACTCCTAAACAATGGAGAGTCTCTGCGCTTGATAAAAAACAAAATTGGTCCAAATATATCTATAACCTTGGGTACTGAAAATTGATATAACTCATAGGAAGTCATAACAATATTTGAATCAGCCATTAGATAATTTTCATAATACTCCCTATAAAGTGGAAACTTTATTTAGCCAGACTCCAAAGAGTAACATTACTCATATATGTCGAGATTTTGAGAGATGGCATCCTCATATCCTAATTAATATAAGAATGAAAAAATCGAAAAAGCTTGTTTGAACACCAAGTTAGTTTTTTGAAATATAAAAAATAGAATACGTGAAAAGGATGGATCAAGAAAAAAGCTTTTACATGAAGCTATATTATTCCGAACAAGTAATTGGCATAAATCTTTTCGTTTTTTAAGACTTTAGTAAATTAGATTGTCAGTCGTAAAACGAACTCATTACTTCCACTAATTAAAAAACAAACTTCCGAAAGAACCATACAGTAAAAATGTATGGTTCTATTTGTGTTAAAAGCAAGTTTTCTTCCCTAAATTAAAGAAAATTAATCCAAAATAATGTATAGTTAAAAAGACGAGATTCGAACAAACATTCGTTTCTTGTTTGTAAGCTAACTTCTTAGAGGAACAGGGGAGAGAAAGTGAACGGAACAGCACATATGGCAATAGGGGCAACAATAGGATTTCTAACGGCGAACACTCTACAGACCGATCCAACCACCACGTTATTTCTAGTCGGTGTAGGTGGAGTTTCAGGATTAATGCCTGACATGGATATTGACGGGAAGTTGAGTAATAAGATTACCTTTTCACACAAATTCATTCGAACTTTGGCTCAAACCATCGGAGTGCTTATGATCATTTATAGTCTTCTAGCAAGTTCTGAAACGGAGAGATGGCTAGGTGTAGGCGCAGGTATTGGTATTATTATCATTTCTTCATTTATAACACAAAGACATATGCTAACTCTTACAGGGCTTGGTATTTTAGGGACTGGGCTGTCTTTAGATATTAGCTGGCTATGGCTTTTAGGAGTTTATATTATATTAGCTTCCTTTACACCGCACCGTAGTTATACCCATTCGATAGCGGGGGTTCTATTCTTTGGAGTGATTGCGTTTCAGTTCCAAGAGACATTGGGGACTGAAGGGATTTTCACTACTTGCATTTTAGGGTACATAAGTCATTTGCTGGCTGATATGAAGTTTCTGCCGTTTAATAAACGGGGGGTAAAGTTATTGCTACCATTTTTCTCAAAGGAATTTTAGGAAAAGCCGCAGTGTTTCTTTAATAGAGACATTGCGGCTTCTTTCCTTTTATATAAGGTGATTTTTATTTTAGTATCGTTTATTTCCTAAATCTACTAATGTAATATAATTGTAAAGTCCCTGTGATGCGCATGTTATGACTTTTCTAGTATATTAGGTTTAGCATATTGCATCAGGGGGTAAGTTATATTGTTAAAGAAAATTTTTGTCGGATTGTCGTTAGTTACAATGATTGGATTTGGTTCCTTTACTGGAAACAATGTAGAAGCTGCATCTTATCATACCAAAGCAATTAAAACCGCTAAAAGTGAATTAGGGACGAAATATAAAATGGGTGGTATGTCTTCTTCCGGTTTTGACTGTTCAGGTTTGGTGAAATATTCATATAACAAAGCTGGAAAGACATTACCGCGAACAGCTGCTGACATTTACAAAAAAGGAAAGAAAGTTAAAACCTTGAAAAAAGGGGATCTAATGTTCTTCTCACCGAATAAAGCAAAAAAACCAACGCATGTAGCGATATATATAGGTGACAATAAATTCATACACTCCGCATCTTCCAAGGGAGTTTCCTACGCAAAGACGAATAATAGTTATTGGAAACCACAGTATATTGGGGCAAAACGTATATAATTAGTAAAACTATTCCTTATAGAAACGGAAATTGAGGCTGAATTCAGTCTCTTTTTTTATTTAACAGATTAAATGTGCACTAAAACTAGTCAAGCAAAATTCTTGAAAGTCAAAGAAGGTCAATGTATAATAAAGGCATAAGGTCAAAGTTAGTCAAAGTCAAATGATAACTCGTAATAATAAATAAGGAGGAGTACTCATATGTTATGTGAAAAATGTCATGAAAACCAAGCAAATATTCAGGTTCATCTCAATATGAATGGGCAACAGCATGATGTCAAATTGTGCTCCACTTGTTATAAAGAAGAACGAAATAAACTTGGTGCAGCCATGGGAGGAATGGATACAGGAAAGTTCCAATTTGATGGATTTTCAAATTCATTCAACCCTTTTAATAGTAGCAACATGCCTCCATCAAAACCCGTACAAGAAGATAAAGACGGAGGTTTGCTTGAAGAGTATGGTCACAATCTGAATGATGTTGCAAAAGCAGGACTCATTGATCCGGTCATTGGAAGAAATGAAGAAATCAAAAGAGTCATCGAAGTGTTAAATAGACGAAACAAAAACAATCCAGTTTTGATTGGTGAGCCTGGCGTTGGTAAAACAGCTATTGCAGAAGGATTGGCCTTAGCAATTGTTGAAGGAAAGGTCCCGGAAAAATTGCGTAACAAACTGGTTTTTTCACTCGATATGGCATCTCTTGTAACGAACACAGGCATTCGTGGTCAATTTGAAGAAAGAGTGAAACAATTAATCAGTGAATTACAAGATAGAAAGAATGTCATTCTATTCATTGATGAAATTCACCAAATCGTAGGTGCTGGTTCAGCTGAAGGTTCAATGGATGCAGGGAATATTTTAAAACCTGCCTTAGCACGCGGTGAACTTCAACTTGTGGGTGCAACGACCCTTTCTGAATATCGGAAAATTGAAAAAGATGGGGCCCTTGAACGACGATTCCAACCCGTACAAGTTGATGAGCCGACAACAGAAGAAGCGATAGTCATTTTACAAGGTCTGAAAGATCGTTACGAGTCTTTCCATGGAGTCATATATACTGAGGAAGCGCTGGAAGCAGCTGTTGAACTTTCCCATCGTTACATCCAAGATCGCTTTCTACCAGATAAAGCGATTGACTTAATGGACGAAGCCGGCTCTAAACAAAATTTGACGATTGAATATAGTCAAGAGGATGTAGTAACACAACGTCTTGAACAAATCTATAAAGAAAAAGAAAAGGCTCTAAAAGAAGAAGCCTACGAAAAAGCGGCCGAGCTTCGAGATGAAGAAGAAAAGTTGGAAAAATCCCTACAGGCTGGAGCCAATGCAGCTAAACCGAACGTCACTGTAGAAGATATACAAAGGATTATAGAACAAAAAACGGGAATTCCTATAGGCAAGTTGCAAGAAGATGAACAGAAAAAAATGGTTCACCTACAAGAGAACTTAATGAAAAAAGTCATTGGTCAAGAAGAAGCAGTCAAAAAGGTTGCAAAAGCTGTTCGTCGAAGCCGTGCAGGTTTAAAATCCAAAAACCGTCCGACCGGCTCTTTCCTTTTTGTTGGACCGACCGGCGTAGGTAAAACTGAATTGGCTAAAACGCTAGCCGAGGAACTGTTTGGCGATAAAGAAGCTATGATTCGCCTTGACATGAGTGAATTCATGGAAAAACATAGTGTTTCTAAATTGATTGGTTCTCCTCCAGGTTATGTTGGTCATGAGGAGGCAGGACAATTAACTGAGAAAGTTCGCCGTAAACCATACAGTATTATTTTATTGGACGAAATTGAAAAAGCCCATCCTGATGTGATGCATATGTTCTTACAGATTCTTGAGGATGGTCGTCTGACGGATAGTCAGGGAAGGACTGTGACATTTAAAGATACTGTCATCATCATGACAAGTAATGCTGGAGTCGGTGAAAAGCAAAAAGTTATGGGATTCGGTACGAGCACTGCTGTTGAAGAAGCTTCAATCCTACAATCATTGGGTAGTTTCTTTAAACCAGAATTCCTAAACCGATTTGACAGTATTATTGAGTTCTCCACACTGAAGAAAGAAGATTTATTACAAATCGTTGATATCATGATTCATGAACTTGAAGAAACCCTGATTGCTCAAGGCTTATCACTTGTCGTGACAGATGAAGCTAGGCACAAATTGATTGAGATGGGTTATCACCCACAATTCGGTGCAAGACCCCTTCGCCGTGTTCTTCAGGAACAACTTGAAGATGGCATAACAGACTATATTTTTGAACAGCCTGAAGTGAAAAACTTCAAAGCTATCGTTAAAGATGACCAATTGAAAATTATCAATTCATAATGATTAGTACTAGAAATGCCTCCAAGACAGTATGACTGTAATGGGGGCATTTTTTAAAACGTTCTAAATGACCGCTCGTTTAGTTTAATAATTAGAATTCTTTTAATGAAGTCTTAGTTTGAAATAGTTTTTTTCATAAGGATATCAATTACTTGAAGGAACTGCAATAAAAAAATTGTTAGGTATAAACAAGGACTTATTTCTTTTTGCAGAGAGCATAGTATATAATATTGTTTAACAATGGGAGAAATGGTATATGTTTGATGATGAAACAGTTGTGGAATTAAAAGAAAGTGTATTCACTTTTATGGATTGGGCCATTCAAATGAAATCAAAATAGTATATAAAAAAACGAATTCCTATTTCATAAGGGGAATTTCATTGGAGGAGTGACCTATGAAAGATTCACTTTCTTATTTCGAAGAGGAAAATACCAATCAAGCACCTAAGGAAAAAGAAATCGAAAAAATTCTGGACTCCTTGCCGGTTGCAGAAATTGACCCAATGAGCCCGCAAGAAATGGATAACCTTTATTATTATGATGGCAATGATTTAGGGAATGACTTTCACCCAAATCGAACAGCTTTCCGTCTCTGGGCACCTACTTCAAGTGAAGCTAAGCTTGTTACGTATAAAAGTTGGGATGATCCTGTTGGTACCGAGTTTGATATGAAGCGCTCGGAGAAGGGAACGTGGACGGCTGAACTTCCAGGTGATCAAGATGGCTTGATATATACATACAAAGTGAAAGTCGGTAATGTATGGAATGAAGCTGTGGATCCATACGTCCGTGCCGTCACGGTTAACGGGAATAGAGGGGTAGTCATTAATTTAAATGATACTAATCCCCAAAAATGGAGTACTGATAAGCCACCATTAGCTAAACCGGAGGATGCGATTATATATGAACTTCATATCAGGGATTTATCAATTCATCCCGACAGTGGGATTCAACAAAAAGGTAAATATTTAGGTGTGACTGAAACAGATACTATAAGCCCATATGGTACGAAAACAGGAATCAATCATATTAAGGACTTAGGTGTAACTCATGTTCAATTCATCCCCATATTTGATTTTGCTACGGTAGATGAAACGAGATTGACTGAGCCTCAATATAACTGGGGATACGACCCAAAAAATTTTAATGCACCGGAAGGATCCTACTCATTGGACCCTTATCAGCCGAAACTTAGAATTAGAGAGTTAAAGCAGATGATTCAAACGCTGCATGATCAAGGTTTACGTGTCATCATGGATGTAGTTTTCAATCACGTATATACAGTGGATGACTCAAATTTTAATAAACTCGTACCCAATTACTTTTTCCGCTTTAACGAAGACGGAACACTGTCTAATGGGACGGGGGTAGGGAATGACACCGCTTCCGAACATAACATGATGCGTAAATTCATTGTCGACTCTGTGGTTTATTGGGCAAAAGAGTATCACCTCGATGGCTTCCGGTTCGATCTTATGGGGGTTCATGATGTGGAGACGATGAATGAGGTGAAAAAAGCTGTTCATGAAATTGATCCGTCTATCATTCTGTTAGGTGAAGGATGGGATATGAATACACCACTGGATGCTTCCCTGAAGGCAAACCAGAAAAACGCGCATAAGATGCCGGGTATTGCTCATTTTAATGACGCCATTAGAGATGGCTTGAAAGGTTTTGTAATGGATAAATACGATAGGGGCTTTGTCAACGGCAAACAAGGCATGGAAGATATCGTAAAAAGGGGAATTGCTGGTGGATTGAAATACGATGATCATTTAGCTACGTACCAGACCCCATCCCAGGTCATAAATTATGTAGAGGCTCATGATAATTATACTTTATGGGATAAGCTTGTCATCACCCAACCTGACGTGTCAGATGAAGAACGTAAACAGATGCATAAATTGGCAACTGCTGTCGTATTGTTATCTCAGGGAATCCCCATGATACATGCCGGTCAAGAATTCATGCGAACAAAAGATGGAGATGAAAATAGCTATCAATCCCCAGATTGGATCAATCGACTGAATTGGAAACGAAGAGCGGAATTCGACCATGAAGTAGAGTATGTAAAAGGATTAATTGCTTTGCGAAAAAAACATCCTGTATTTAGACTTACTTCGGCTGAAGAGATTGAACGGCACTTGATGTTCCTCGATGCTCCTGCAAATGTAATAGCTTATTCATTAATGACAGAAGATTCAAATATAGTTGTCGTTCATAATGCAAACTGGCATTCAATCGACATTACTTTGCCTCATCTAAAAAAGTGGTCACTTTTAGTTAATGGACAGAAAGCGGGTCTAGAAACAATAGAAGTAATTCATAGTAGTCATATTAACGTATCACCCTTAAGTTCATTTGTGATAAAAAGTGCTGCCGATTAATATCTCATGAGAACCGAAAAGGAAGAACGGTAAATTGCGTTCTTTCTTTTTTTCGTGAAAAAAGATAAGATGAATCGTTCTAATGGCAAGTTTGAATCTAAAATGCTATCAAAAGTACCGGAAGAATCCAGGACAGATGTGCTTATCCATTATTTTAACAAGTTTAAGGCGTTTTTAAGCAGGGTAAATTAGATTTATAGATTGACCACTTGTATTAGGAGGAGTTTATTTTGCGAGAAAAAGTACATATAAAAATTAATGGAGCGGAGACAGTTCTGGATGGCAACCAAACAGTGCTACAAATGCTTAATGATAGTTCAATAGAGGTTCCTAGTGTTTGTTATCATCCAAGCTTAGGGCCGATTGAAACTTGCGATACGTGTCTCGTTAGCGTAAATGGTGAACTTGTGAGATCTTGTTCAACTGAAATCAAAGACGGAGATGTGATTGATACATTAGCACCTGATGTGAAAGAAGCACAGGTAATGGCAATGGATAAGATATTATATAACCATGAATTGTATTGTACGGTTTGTGATTATAATAACGGCGGTTGTGAAATCCACAATACGGTGAAAGAAATGAAAGTGAACCACCAAAGTGTTCCGTTTGATCAAAAACCTTATGAAGTGGATCAATCCAATCCATTTTACCGATATGACCCTGATCAATGCATCCTTTGTGGTCGGTGTGTAGAAGCCTGTCAAGATGTTCAAGTAACAGAAACATTATCGATTGATTGGGAAGCCAAAAGACCACGGGTCATTTGGGATAATAATGTTCCTATAAATGAATCATCATGTGTATCATGCGGCCATTGTTCAACTGTTTGCCCATGTAACGCGATGATGGAAAAAGGAATGGAAGGGGAAGCGGGCTTTTTGACAGGCATTGCTAAACAAACCCTTAGACCAATGATTGAAATTACCAAAAATGTCGAAACTGGATATGGATCTATTTTAGCCATTTCTGATATGGAATCTGCCATGCGTGATGCAAAAATCAAAAAGACAAAGACCGTTTGTACATATTGCGGTGTAGGCTGCAGCTTTGACGTGTGGACAAAAGATAGAAAAATATTAAAAGTAGAACCACAAGCAGAAGCACCGGCAAATGGTATTTCTACTTGTGTAAAGGGTAAATTCGGTTGGGATTTCGTGAATAGTGAAGAAAGGCTAACTAAGCCAGTGATAAGGGAAGGCGATGCTTTCCGCGAAGCCGAATGGGAAGAGGCACTGAATTTAATTACTAGGAGATTCACTGAAATCAAAAAAGAAAACGGACCTGATTCTTTAGCCTTCATTACATCCTCAAAGTGTACAAATGAAGAATCGTACTTGATGCAAAAATTGGCCAGAAGCGTTATTGGAACCAATAATGTCGATAACTGTTCTAGATATTGCCAAAACCCAGCGACCGTTGGTTTGTTCAGGACCGTCGGTTATGGTGGGGATACAGGTGGAATTAAGGATATAGAAAAATCTGAACTTGTTTTGATTATTGGATCGAATACTTCAGAATCTCATCCAGTTTTATCGACCAGGGTCAAACGTTCACATAAACTTGGAAAGCAAAAATTAATCGTTGCTGATATCAGAAAACATGAAATGGCTGAACGCTCTGATTTATTCATTCAACCAGCTCCAGGGTCAGATATCGTTTGGTTATCAGCCGTGTCCAAATATATCATCGATAAAGGCTGGGCGGACAAAAAGTTCATCAAGGATCGTGTGAATGGCATGGATGAATACATCAGAAGCCTGGAACCTTTTACAATGGACTATGCAGAAAAGCACACGGGAGTAAGCAAAAAAGACTTAATCGCCATTGCAGAAGCACTTCATGAAGCTAACAGTGCTGTTTCCCTTTGGGCTATGGGTGTAACACAACATATAGGTGGAAGTGATACAAGTACCGCCATTTCCAATCTCATGCTTATTACTGGTAACTATGGGAAACCAGGAACAGGAACCTATCCTTTACGAGGCCATAATAATGTTCAAGGAGCCAGCGACTTTGGTAGTACGCCGGACAAACTTCCTGGATATGAAATGGTGACAGATAAAAAAGTCCGGGATAAGTATGAAAAAATATGGGGCACACCAGTACCTTCAAAGCCTGGACTGAACAATCACGAAATGGTCGAGGGCATCCATGAAGGCACCTTAAAGGCCATGTATTTAAAAGGGGAAGATATGGGATTAGTCGATTCCAATATCAACTATGTACATGATGCGTTTGAAAAGCTGGACTTTTTCGTAGTACAAGATATCTTTTTATCCAAAACTGCTGAATTTGCGGATGTCGTTCTTCCTGCTAGCCCAAGTTTTGAAAAAGAGGGTACGTTTACAAATACGGAACGCCGTATTCAAAGATTGTACCAAGTGTTTGAACCCCTTGGTGACTCTAAACCTGATTGGCAAATCATTATGGAAGTGGCAAATAGGTTAGGTGCCGGATGGAATTATGCTCACCCAGGTGAAATCATGGATGAAGCCGCTCGCTTATCACCAATTTATGCAGGTGTAAGCTACGAGCGGTTAGAAGGATACAATAGCCTTCAATGGCCCGTTGCAGCAGATGGTCATGATACACCACTTCTATTTACAGAAGAATTCCCATTCCCGGATGGGAAAGCACGGCTATTCCCGGTTGAATGGTCAAAACCAATCGATTTTGGAGAAGAATACGATATCCATGTGAATAATGGAAGATTATTAGAGCATTTCCATGAAGGAAATCTAACATATAAATCGAAAGGAATCACTTCCAAGACTCCAAATGCATTTCTTGAGATTTCACCTGAATTGGCTGAAGAAAGAGGCCTAGAGGATGGTACGCTAGTCCGCCTTTCTTCTCCATACGGAAATGTAAAAATACAGTGTCTCATTACCAATCGAGTGAAAGGTAAAGAGGTCTACTTGCCAATGAATGATTCGGGAGATGGCGCCATCAACTTTTTGACCAGCAGCTATGCTGATAAAGACACGGATACTCCAGCCTATAAAGAAGTACAGGCAAAAATGGAAGTATTGAAGGCGAAAGGAGAAAATCCATTACCTCGCATCAACCATCGTAATGGTAATCCTCAACCTCAAATCGGGGTACAAGTACAGAAAAAATGGGCCCGTGAAGATTATATTTTCCCTGGTGACCTTTTAAAAATAAAAAAGGAGTCGAGGAACCGTGGCTAAAGCGACAAAAGTAATCAATCGCATAGAACTCAGTGAAGAAGAATTGCGAAAAATTGAATTCGAAGATATTGAAAGAACTCTTCTCGAAAATAAAGAGGTCATTAAAGAAACGTTCGAAGTCATGAAAGGCATGCAGGACCGTGGGATACTTTCCATGGTCAACAGCCTGCTGAAGGAAGGAGATAAAGTCCTGAATATTCTGGTCAAAACAGCGGATACTCCTGAAACAGCCAATACTCTAAAAAACCTTCTTCTCATGCTTGGAACATTAGGAACGCTAAATGTTAAACAGCTTGAGCCACTTATCCTGAAGGTGAATTCAGGTATAGCCAGAGTCGCAGAAATTGATAAATCGGATGAAAAATCCGGCTACCTTTCATTGGTACGTTCATTAAATGACAAAGAAGTAAAACAAGCGATGACGTTATTGATGACCTTCTTAAAAGGAATGGGAGAAGATACAAGTGATTTAGAACGAACCACTCAATTACCAGAAGATCAACAAGTTCATAAAGAAAATGAACAGGCAACCATTCAAAGACCGACTTCAAAGAAAGATTTCGGTTCAAGTATGCCCAGTAAAAGCGGAAGAGAATCAAGAAAAAGCAGTAATTGGCTTTGGATTGCAGCAGGGGTTTCCCTCATGACCCTTCCGCTTCTATCAAAGAGGCAAAAGAACGAACAAAATAAAATTAAATAATAACGAGGGAAGGACCTTATACTGAGGGTCCTTTTTTAAGGTTTCATTTAAACAATCCACTTGTAGTTTAAAACTTTTACACATAAAATAAGGGTAACCAAAATTTTCAAGGAGTGTAAAAATGAAACTTAAATACACAGCGTTAACTCTCGGTATGTGTTCGTCTTTATTACTTTCAGCATGTACTGAAGAGAAAAGTGAAGTGAAGAAAGAAACTAGTCATGAGAGCCATGACCATACCGTTTCAGGGGATGTTCAGGAAGAAACTAGTGGAAAAGCTACAGCACCTGAGTTTCTTTCTGGAAAACCTGAAGACATGAAAACCATCTATTTAGCCGTTGCCCAAAACCAGGCGCTATTGGAAAAAATACCGTGTTACTGTGGATGTGGAGAGGAAGCTGGCCACAAAAACAATTACGATTGTTTTATCCATGAAAATAAAAAAAATGGAGCAGTAGTTTGGGATGATCATGGGACGAAATGTGGAGTATGCCTAGAGATAGCTGCACAATCCATCCTTGATTTAAACGATGGAATGACGATTAAGGATATTCGGGACAAAGTAGATAAAGCCTATAAAAAAGGGTATGCTAAACCAACTCCGACTCCTGAAGTGTAAGTAAGAGTTAAGGTACTAAAAAGGAATGAAAATAAATCCAAAATAAAGAAACAGGTGCACTTATGTATCTGTTTCTTTATTTTATCCCTTTTTCATTGTAGGCATTGATTCCAATCTTGCAATCAGAAATCCTAAGCTCAAGATGTAATAATAATAGGAGTTATGGGGATACTTCCTCATATAAGACATTCAAGGGAGTTTTTAATATTGACTTTAATCCGCCTTGGTTATGTGGCTATGAGCAATCAAGTACCACATTGTTCGCCTTCTCAAACGATGACTTTTGCACAATTTACTAAAATTAAAGATAAAGAAGCTGCGATACGAAAGTTAGAAAGGATTTCCGCTTCAAATCTCCAAAATTGCTGGCGTCTTCTCATACATAATGCTGC
Organism: Peribacillus sp. NPDC097198; assembly: GCF_044762055.1. Taxonomy (NCBI): domain Bacteria; kingdom Bacillati; phylum Bacillota; class Bacilli; order Caryophanales; family Bacillaceae; genus Peribacillus; species Peribacillus sp. NPDC097198. The sequence continues at coordinate 39,593 of NZ_JBIWDO010000014.1, forward strand.
ATATGATATCCAGTTTTTTCGTCTTTCTTCTAAACTTATACCTCTAGTAAACCATCCAGAAATACCAAAATGGGACTATCTTGAACCGCTAGCGGATGAACTGAACAAGATAAAAGATTTCCTTCTATCTCATCCAGAAGTGCGGATAGACTTTCATCCAGATCATTTTGTCATCTTGAATAGTAGCAATATTGATATACTAAAAACTTCAATGAAAACACTGAAAATGCATTTTTTATTATTGAAGAAACTAGGTATTGATCCTGAGCATCGGTGTGTTCTCCATGTAGGTGGAGGGTATGGCGAAAACGAGAAAGCTTTGGAACAGTTCATACTAAATTGGGGGATCATCCCAGAATCTCTTCAAAGGATGATTATCCTTGAGAATGACGATACGACTTTTACTTTATCAGAGACACTCTACTTATGTGAAAAACTGGGCGTACCTCTTGTATTTGATTATCATCACTATCTAGCTCACCATTCTAAGGATGAAAATTGGAGCGAGCATTGGGGTCGTATCCTCAATACATGGCACTATTCGAAATTACCACCCAAAATGCACATTTCTAGTCCTAGGAATGAAAAAGAATTTAGAGCACATGCAGATTTTGTGGATGTTAATATGTTTGTCGATTTTTTACGGGAAATCAAGGGGAGTTTACCACAGTTGGATTGTATGATTGAAGCAAAACAAAAGGATGGAGCTCTATTCCAGTTAATGGACCAAATAAAAGAATTTCCTGAAATTAAAATCATTAATGGGGGGAGCTTTTTTATACACTGATGAAAGATAATAATTTTTAAATCCTTGGTGAATTAATAGTTGACTTTTATTAATTTATCAGGTATTTATTTTTAGTTTACATAATAACATTATGGTAATTAAATAGAGAAACAAAAATGAAAAAGAAGAAGTATGGTGATGACTGGCGTAATTTCAAGTTATGATTAATCTCTGAAACTATACAGAAAATATGAAGATTCTCAAAAAAAACGAGGCTCATATTTCCGTTTTAAGGCACCTATTTTATTTTACTAGAGTAATAGGTATCGAAACGATCTAAATCTACACAAGGTGCCATATAATTAATTTGAGAGCATTGATGCTCTGTTTGCCATTATTGGAAGGAGAAAGTTCTCATATAGAACGAGTTTAGAATCCAAACTATGAAAATATTATTTTCAGTAAGAAAATGGAATGTCTTCGTGAACCAGCATGATATTTCGAAATGATTAACACCAATATAGTGTGAAATTCATTAAAATCGACAGAGCGTTCTCAAAGATGAATCAAAAACGGCTTCCATATTCTCATTTTAAGGTGCTTATAATTTAAAACTATAGTAATAGGTATCTTAGAATCTAAATGAGCTGTATTGATCCAATAAGATCGTTTAATGAGATTCTATGTTTTTTAATGATATTCCGTCGCAATATAACGAAATATTCCGAATGTAACAAAGGACCTGTTTTGATACATTCGAAATCCCTTTAAATCAACGTTTATAAGCCTTATGAAAATCAAAAAACTTGGCTTTTTTTTGCGTCTTAACGTACAATATAAAGAGGGAAAAGGGGAGATGAATGACAGATGCAAAGGACCTCACAACGAATAAAAAATGTCCAGCCGATACGCCGGCTAGATCATATAGATAAGATGAAAAAGTCTCTATTAAAATATTGCAGCTACCGTGATTACATGATGTTCTCTATTGGAATCAACATCGGTCTACGGATTGGTGATCTCTTAAAATTACGCGTCCGGGATATATTGGAAGGGACGCATATTGTCATTGTTGAGCAAAAAACTGAAAAAATTAAACGTTTCATAGTCAACCCACAACTTCGTAAAGAAGTAAGAAAGTATGTAAAAAAAATGAAATTAAAAAATGATGACTATTTATTTCCTAGTCGCAAAGGCAATGGTCCCATAAGCAGGGTTCAAGCCTATCGTGTTTTGAATAAGGCCGCTGAAATGGCTGACATTCCAGACGTGGGGACACATACACTCCGAAAAACTTTCGGTTATCTCCATTATCAGAAGTTTAAGGATATAGCTTTGCTCCAACAAATCCTTAATCACTCTAATCCGAAAGACACCATGATATACATAGGACTCACTCAAGATTTGATGGATGAAACATTGATGGATTTTTATTTTTGAAAAAAGGGACCAGAAATGGTCTTTTTTTATATTGCCCATAATAGCATTATGTAAACAAGGTAAAATAGTGATAGAAAAATAAATAAATAGCAGTGATTCGTTACTAATTCGAAAGAGTAAAAACTTCTTAGCCTCTCACTATAGAAACTATCCAATTTAAAACTTATTTTATTCATATTAATTAGAAATCTTCCCAAACCGCCAAGTAAACGACAGTTTGGGACAGTGGTTCCCTTACTTATTAATATAAATAGAACGAACAATGGTGCGATTCACCATTTGACCAGTCATATTTTTTTCTTTTACATCGATCGTTAGATTATAGGTCCCCGATTTTGGGACGGCCGGAAGATTACCAAAGTAGGTACCTGAATTCACTTTATTAAGAGAACCCTTATTTTTAATTTCAACACCTTCTTCGTCTGTTAGGTGAACATCAAATGTTAATGGGTTGGTTAAGAGGTTGGTTTTGACAGGAGATTTAAGTACAAACTGTGCATCATTCTGCTTTACTTTCCCTGGCATTTCAAGAACAAGCGGCTCCTTGTCATCCACTTTTGCGGTAAGTAAATACGCATCTTGCTGGGCCTTTGTCTTCATTCTAATAATCCATTTTCCAGGTTCCATATTCGTTTGTTTTAAAGTGTGAATATAGGCACCTGCAAGAAAAGACATTTCTTCTTTAGAAGCCTGTGAAACTTGGAAGGTTGGATAAACCACTCCTGATGGAGAGATTAGTTCTATATCAACATCTGCAGTTGCCGTATAAATGGTTACTTCACCATCTTTAGTTGATTCATTCAAAGGGATAGGCTGTTCTATCCAATTATTTGATTGTAAAGGACCACCGTGGATAATTTGATTGTGTGTAGTCGAAATAATTTCTTCTTTGGCAGGCTGTTCACTTAAACTAGCAATCCCTGCAGTCGAGGAACTGCGTAGATAGGGTTCAATTCTTGAGAAAACAGCGGATCCTGTACGGATATTGTCATGATCATATTTGCTATCAGTAAAGAGATGGGTACCATAGGGTAATTTTGAACTCCACTCATTGACGAGCCCATCATTACTGCCATAGGATGATAAATACAGCCCTCCAATTGATAATGCAGACAGTGCTGGCCCCTGATTGGTACCGGTAAGCGTGTAGTATTTATTTTTCCTTGAATTTGCATGGTTATCGATGACAGAGCGAAATTCAGCCATCTGTCCAATTTGTAACGAAGCCGTTCCTTCATCATTTGCTCCAAGAAGAGAAGCTAGCCATCCCGCATACCAGCTGTTAGCCAAATCGGCTAAGTTGGAACCGTGGTGAGGGGAGGCAAGGGTTATAACTCGACCCACATATGGATGTGCTCCATATGTGACTAGTGCAGCTTGTGTATCTGGTCCCCCTTTACTATGAGCGATAATATTCACTTTTTTTCCACCAAAGTGTGCACTGATTTGACCAAGCTTAGTAGCTAATAGCCTCCCATTCTTATATTGACTGGAAGATCCATTTCCTGCTGCATCATAAAGCTGAACAAAAACCGTTTGATACCCCGCTTCGTATGCTTTTGTATACATATCATTGATTCCATGATATTCCGTTTCACCGTACCAACTGGTTGAAGATCCGTTCTTCCCTTGAACAAAAACGATGGGCGGCTTACTTGAGTTATAATTAGGAGGGGTGCTGCCTAGAAACCAATCACCAGGTGTAAAACTTTCACTGGGGGGCTTTAGCTTACCATAGGGCTCGATTTCTGCAGCTGAAGTTTTAGATGGACAATTCATAAACAAAAATAATGAAAATAGAAAAGTAACAAGAATGATTTGATACCATATTCTTTTCATACACATTCCTCCTTGTGCTTTATAATTTCCAAAACCAACCTTGACTCTTAAGTTTAAATTCAGGCGTCGCCTATGTTATTCCTTCAATTTTTAATAAAATGAGTGAATAAGTCTAGCTCATACCATCGAAGAATGAAGATAAACAGGATAAAGTAACTGATATGAGTGAAAAAAATGGTCCAAGAGGTATATAGGGGTTTTCTCCGTGATAAAATGTTGTTCGCGATGGGAGCAAATGTTTAGTTTACATAATATAGTTATGATAGATTAATTAAGAAGCAAAACAAAAAGATCAAGGAATTAATCTATTCCTTGGTCTTTTTGTTCTACTTAAGTCGAAATGAAGATTTACATTATTGCACCCTTTACGTCATAGTTTTCTAAATCAATGTCTAATTCCCTGTCAAGAGCAAGGTTCGCCAGTTGAGATCCAATATAAGGTCCCATTGTTAAACCAGAAGCACCAAGTCCATTGGCTACGATGATGCCATCCCAATCAGGAAGGGGGCCAATGACCGGAAGGAAGCCAGGGGTAAAGGGACGGAAGCCGACTCTTGCTTCAGTAAATGTACTCTCGGCTAAACCTGGCGCAGTATGTAAAGCTTTATCAAAAACCTCCTGCATACCTCCTGCCGTCATTCGGTAATCAAATTCCTCCATATTTTCATGAGTGGCTCCTGCTACAATTTTATTTTCATTGAAAGCTAATATGTATTGATCGCTAGGGGGCATTACGACAGGCCAGTTATTTGTGTTGCTATTTGGTAATGCTAGATGGATAATCTGCGCCTTTTGGAAGCTAACTTGAAAGTTTACTCCTAATGGTTCAAGTAAATGAGACGCCCATGCACCTGCACAGACAATTACTTTATCCGCAACCATGCTATTGCCTTCAACCATTACACCAGTTACAGAATTTTCTTCGAAGTTCAGTGAAGCATCACCATGAATCAATGTCGCTCCATTTTTTTGTGCCGCACGCAATAGACTATCTCGTAACGCGCGACCATCAACCCGTGCCGCACCACTTATATGAACCGCAGCATACTCATCCGAAAGTGGCGGGAAGAGAGCACGTGTTTCTTCCACACTGAGCATGGTGATATCACCAATTTCAGGAGCCTCTTCCTTACGCTTTGTCGCTCTTTTTTGCATGCCAATCAGTTTTTCTTCATCAGTATGTAAGCTGATGGCCCCTACTTTAGCGTAGCCTGTCTCTGTTTCCCCATCATTTTCAAGCTCTTTAATTAAACTTGGATAAAAGCGGGCCCCATTTTTAGCAAGATGGTACCATGCTTTATTACGTCTCTGCGATATCCAAGGACAAACGATACCTGCCGCAGCAGCGGTGGCTTGCCCATTATCTTGACGATCTATAATGACTACTTCAGCGCCTTTTTTCACAAGCTGGTAGGCAGTGGATGCGCCTAAAATCCCTGCACCTATTATAATGATTTTTTGCATATAAACATCCCATTTCTTTCATATGTGTAAACGTTCTTCTATAACTATAACGAAGACACTATCCGATTGCTACATCTTGAATGGTATTTGATTATTCACACAGTTATTTTATCTCTGTAAGTTATGCTATGATTAAGAGGAAAAGGCTTGAAAAGATATTAGGAGGACGAATACCGATGTTAAGAAAACAAATGGAAACATACATATCGAAGACTTTGAATGGAGATACGATTGAGTTATATACAGAAGAAAAGGCGTATGTAAAAAAGCATCAGTTGCTCGCTGATGATATAACTATAGAAGAAATCGAAAACACTACCCGCTTTACTGATGCTTATATCGAACTCAGTGATAAAGAAACCGAAGAATTGATTAAAGAAGAAACCGCTGCATTTCTAACACAGCCGCTTGAATACTTAAAAACGAATAAAAATGAATTCCTTTACTTTGAATCATCTTGGTTTGATTTAATTGGAGTTGAGGCGCTTTCTTTGGAAGTAGATGATGTATTCGGCACTTATAACGCCATGTTCGGGTTGAAATTCCAGAAAAAAATGGGAGACGCACTTAAAGCATATTTCAATCAAGAACTTCAAGGAGATATGGGAACATTCAGCATGATATTTAACCAAGGTGACGGGCTATGGGACGTTAATTTTGCCTTGAATGCTGTACAAGGATTTAAGGAAGAGATGACGTTAGGTGAAGCGTTCCAACTAATTTACCATTTTCTTTTTAACCTCAATGAAGCAATCGAAGAAGAACAATAAAATAGATGAATGACCCCCATCATTGTTTGATGGGGGTCTTCATGTGCATCCTTTTATTTTTATTGTCATAACCAAATTAAAGGAACTATTGAAAAAGTGCCGAATTAGTAAATAACATTGAATTCTTATTTAGTTCTCTTTTTATTTAATATAAAAAATCCAGAATTAGAAGGAGAGTAATTATATTTGCTGAATGAATTGGGAGTTACACAAGTGACGATTCCATTGCCTTTTAGGTTAGATCACGTGCATTGTTTTTTAGCCGAAGGAGCGAATGGGTGGACAATTATCGATGCAGGATTAAACAACCAAACAGCACGTGATATATGGAAACCGATAATCGAAAAACATGAAATAGGGGATATTATCCTTACTCATTATCATCCCGACCACTTTGGGTATGCAGGTCATTTACAACGGTTAACGGGTGCTGATGTGTGGATGACGGAAGTGGATGAAAAAGCAGGCACTACCTATTGGGAACCTGAAACACTCGATTTCCTGAAATCTAATTATGAATCATGCGGTATGGAAGAGGATTTAGCCCAAGCCTTATCTAGTGATGAAAGCAGCTTTATTCCAAAGGTAAAGCCCTATCCCACGGTTAACCATCATCTTGAGGAAGGAATGAAGATTTTATTTGGCAAGCTAGAGTATGAGGTGATTTTTACACCAGGACATTCAGACGGGTTAATTACTTTATACAATAAGGAAAACAGCATTCTTTTTTCTACTGACCATATATTGCCGAGAATCTCTCCAAACATATCTTATTGGTTTCAAGGAATCAGCAATCCGTTGGAGGCTTTTTTTACTTCCTTAAAGAAAATTCAGAAGTTACATGTAGACTATGTGATTCCTTCACATGGAAAGCCCTTCAAAGACGCAAATAAAAGAATTACGGAATTATTAGATCACCACCAAGAACGGTTACATGTAGCCTATGAAAATATGAAAGAACCGACCACTATACAAGCTGCTTGTAAGATTCTGTTCAAACACCTATCGACTCACGAATCTCGGTTTGCAATTGGGGAGACATTGGCTCACCTAGAGTATCTCCATTCCAAAGGAAAATGCCGAAAATATAAAAGAGATGGGATTTGGTATTACCAATCGATTTAATGATTAAGCTCATTTTATGAGCTTTTTTATCGTTTTGACCCAATATATTCAATATTAAAAAACTGCCAACATTGTTCTATCCCATTGTAATCTTACAATTGAAGTTGAGATTTACCATTATTCTTTTTTTGTTTCGAAGTTTATACTAATAATCAAGTGAAAGGAAGAGGGTACTCCGTGGACAAAGTATTATTTTGGGATAAAGCAAAGAAAGAACATTTCGTTAAAGAGCTTACTAATCAAATGAAAATTAAAAACCGGCTTTTAGGATTAATAATTTCGAATGTCGATAAAAAGACTAGTAGAGTGGAGAGCAATAATAAAGCTTTTAAATATGAACAACAAATAATCATGTTACAAAAGATGGCGGATCTTTGCAGAGGAATCAGAGGAAGAGAGGATATTAAACAACTTAATCTGCTGATCGATACGTATAATTCTTTAAGTTAGGAAAATAGGACAGCACTAAGAGATGGAGATTATTCATACTCATTAAAAATATGAATATATGGCGTTATTTACATGACGGGGTATCGTAATATGATGGAAAGTGTTATATAATTATATTATTCAGAAAATTTAAAGTTGATTCTCTGTCACTAATTAGTTGGGAGTTTTGAGAATGAAGAACAGGCATTTGAATACCGCAACAGGAGTTTATATGAATTATTTCTTGCTTGGTATGGTGAATATCATGCTGGCATCGAATATGTCTTATTTATCGGAGCAATGGGATACGGATAGTGCTGGTATTAGTTATATTATTGCTGCTATCGGAGTAGGGAAATTGCTTACATATGCCTATACTGGTTATTTATCAGATAAAATCGGGCGGAAACCGCTAGTCTATGCCTCTGCATTCGGTATGGGCATTTTTCTAATCGGGATTCCCCTGTCCCCGAGTTATCAATTGGCTTTTGTTTTTGCAATACTCGCAGGTGTTGCCAATTCATCGATGGATGCCGGTTCATATCCGGGTCTGATCGAGATTTTTCCTAATTCAGCTGGCTCTGCTAGTGTTTTAGTTAAAGCCTTTATGTCTGCAGGAGCATTCCTTCTTCCTTTCATGATTCTATTTATCTCAGATCATGATATGTTTTACGGATACGCCTTCTTTATACCTGCTGCTATTTATTTAATCAATATGCTATTTTTATTTACTGTATCTTTCCCGAGTAACCCAAAAGGTAATGCCAGCATTTCCGAGAATAATACAAAGAAGAGCAAGTTCAAAGGGAAACCGGTGTTGAGGAAAGAGGGATTTGCCCTTATTTTAATTGGGTTTACATCGACTGGCTTGTTCACCGTTTCCCAAATATGGCTTCCATCATATGGACAGGAAGCGGTAGGCATGAGTATGGCCAATTCAATAAAACTATTAAGTTATTATAGTTTGGGTGCTCTCATTTCCGTTTTGGTTCTATCTGTATTGCTAAAGAAATTTTTACAACCAATTACCGTCATCATGGTTTATCCGATTATTACCTTTATTTCTATTTTGACGATCCTTTTAGTTAAGATACCTATCATCGTGTCCATTACAGCCTTTTTTATTGGCCTTTCTACTGCAGGCGTTTTCCAATTAGCCATTACAATTATGACTGAATTCTTTTGGGAGAAAAAAGGGACCGTTACAGGATTTGTTGCAACCGCAGCTGGATTGGCATCAATTGTCATGCCGCTTATCACAGGGATGATGTCGAAAAGTGGGAATATATCTATCATATTCATTTTCGATGCTTTTCTCTCAATAATAGGTTTTATTTCTGCGGTGTATGTCTATTATCGCCATGGTCAGTTGGTAGACAAGAACAAGAAACCTGAAGAGGAAAAAGTGGATTTTCGTTTAAATGCCTAATTCTTGATATATATATGAAAAGGGTCTCTCGTCGGGAGGCCCTTTTCTTTTATGAAAATAAAGTGTAGGAGTAGACGTTATTGTGTGGCTATTTTTTCTTTTACTTCGTGCATGATATTTTCCAACGAAGTTACGATGCCTTTTTCATCTTTATAGCTAATATGCTTTGGTTGAAAATCGACAGGTGAATCTAAACCAGCAGCAGCCGATATACGAAAAAGACCTTTTCGTAAAGTGACAAGAAAGTTAACGACCCGGTACTTCTTTTCGTCAATGACCAGTGCCTTTTGCAAGTCTGGGTCAGTTGTCGCTACTCCGACTGGACATGCGTTGGATTGACATTTCATTGTCTGTATACAACCAATCGCTATCATGAATCCCCGGGCAATATTGACCAAATCAGCTCCCATGGCTAAAGCAATTGCTATCCGATCCGGGGTGAATAATTTTCCTGAGGCAATGATTTTAACCTGATTCCTTACTCCATATTTCTCAAGGGTTGATACAAGAATGGGTAACGCCGATTTAATAGGCAATCCTACGCTATCAATCAATTCCTGATATGAAGCTCCCGTACCGCCTTCCCCACCATCCAATGAAATGAAATCAGGCCCTTTTCCAGTATCTTTCATATATTTAGCCAATTCCTCGACACTATCATTTCCCCCGATGACCATCTTGATTCCTACTGGTATCCCTGTATGATTCCTGATTTTTTCAATGAATTCACATAAAGTACCTACATCACTAAATTGATGAAAACGATTCGGGCTATCTATCGATTTATAAGGCTCAACTTTTCGTATTTCGGCAATTTCAGGATTTACCTTTTCTGCATCGATATGTCCTCCGCGAGTTTTAGCTCCTTGAGCTAATTTTATTTCAAATGCCTTGATTTGTGGAATTTCGCTTTTCCTTTTCAGTTCATCCCAATCCATCTCACCAAACTTATCCCGTACGCCAAACATTGCGGGGCCGATTTGCATGATGATATCCACTCCACCTTCTAAATGATAAGGAGACAAACCACCTTCACCCGTGTTCATCCAAGTACCTTTAGCCATGCCTAACCCTTCAGACAAAGCTGTAATAGCATTCTTACCCAGAGATCCATAGCTCATCGCAGACATTCCGATAAGACCTTTTAATTTAAATGGGTATTTTACGTTTGGGCCTATAACTACCGTATCATTGTCGTGCAATAAAAAGGCAAGTGATTCTTCATCTTCCCATTTTTCCTCTCTTTGCGAAAAGAGAGGATCTTTTAGGAGGATATACCTTTTGGTTTTCACTTTTGTTTCCCTATCGTATTTCTCTTCTTCGGCTAGTTTTGGGAACATACTATTTCGAACAAAAAGACCTTCCTCATCAAAATCACGTTTTGAACCAAACCCTACCACATCTCTTAAATATTTAGAACCTTTAACCATATGCTCGTATTCATCACGGGAAAAAGGTTTCCCTTCATTATCACTGTTAAACCAATATTGCCGCATTTCTGGTCCGATTTTTTCCAAGAAATAGCGAACCCTTCCGAGTACGGGATAGTTTCTAAGTATTGCATGATGCTTCTGGTTTCGGTCAAAGAAAATCATGTAAATCAACATCAGGACAGCCATAATTATAATGATAAAGACAAGAGCGAATCCCAAGATAATCAAAAGATTGGCTATGACATCCATTTTACCCCTCCTATATGCAGAACTATATCGTTTAATCTACGCGGTCCTTCCTGCATTTATACAATTATCCAATGGGGGCACATGCGCTTCATTTTTTCCTCATGGTCCCCGTTTACTGCGTGATTCAATAGAAGAAGGAATAATCCGTCTATTAAGTTTATAATTAACTGTATATATAAACCGCTTAGGAAGGAGATGGAATTATGAAAATCGTTCTTGCACCAGATTCCTTTAAAGGAAGTTTGACGGCCCCTGAGGTGGCACAGGCAATGGAGCGTGGCGTTAAAAGGGTTTTGCCTGCGGCAGAAACAGTAGTAGTCCCCATGGCTGATGGCGGTGAGGGAACGATGGAAAGTCTAATAGCTGCGACACATGGTCAAAGAGTTGACGTACTAGTAAATGGACCACTATTAAACAAAGTACAAGCTGCCTATGGGGTTTTAGGAGATGAAGAAACCTGTGTAGTCGAAATGGCTTCTGCATCCGGTATATGTCTAGTTGAACCCAATAAGCTGAATCCTTTAATTGCGACGACTTATGGAACGGGTGAGCTTATTCATCAAGCGCTAAATGACGGGTATCGAAAATTCATATTAGCCATCGGTGGTAGCGCCACAAATGATGCTGGTGTCGGTATGCTCCAAGCGTTAGGGCTGAAGGTTTTAGATAAAGAAGGGGTAGAAATCGGATATGGAGGAGCGGAACTATCACGCATTACAGCGATTGAGATGCATGATTTCGATCCAAGAATAGCTGAATGTGAATTCATCATTGCTACAGATGTCCAAAATCCGTTGATTGGAGCCGATGGGGCAACTAAAGTATTCGGTCCGCAAAAAGGGGCAACCCCAGACATGGTTGAAATGTTGGAAGAGGCTTTATCGACCTGGGCGGATCTGGTGGAAATCAAGACAGGTGTCCAATTACACCATAAAGCAGGGGCTGGTGCAGCGGGTGGGATTGGTGGTGCCTTTCAAGCTTTCTTTCCTTCTAAAACGAGAAGAGGCGTCGATATCGTCATGGAATATTCAAGTCTTATAGAAAAGTTATCGGGAGCACAATGTGTTTTTACTGGAGAGGGACAAATCGATGTTCAAACGACATCAGGGAAGACGCCAATGGGAGTGGCTGAAGAAGCGAAGAAACTAAGAATCCCTGTATTTGCCCTAGCAGGCTCAATAGGCAAAGGAGTTGATGCTTTATATCAACATGGATTTACAAGTGTGCATAGCCTTGTCAACGAACCTATGTCACTACAAGAAGCTATGGAACGTGGAGCTGAACTGTTAGAGATGCTGACTGAACAAGTTCTGCGTACCTTTATTGCTTCTTCTGGACAGTAATTATTAACATGAGGGATTGAGAAAATATAGTGGAAATTTCTTAAACACAGTGTACTTGCTGTGTTTTTTTATCGTATGCCAGATAAGAACATAGCCTTATAGAACATTCCTTTTCACATCCGGTGGGTCTAAAAAGTTCCTGAATCCTCGATGGGATGATTGTACATACTTAGTTGCATACGAATGTATTTGGTTTGGAAGCACATTCTATACATAACTCGTTAAGAACACATGATGAATGAAGAGGTGAGTTGATGGAAGAACCAATTGTAACGGTTAGGAATGTATCAAAGATCTTCGGTAAGTCTCCAAAAGCAGCCATCGATTTATTGGAGAAAGGGAAATCCAAAAAGGAAATTTTAAAAGAAACTGGTCAAACAGTTGGTGTCAATAAAGTGAACTTCGAAATCTATCCGGGTGAAATCTTCGTGATCATGGGGCTATCTGGAAGCGGGAAGTCCACCTTAATTCGAATGTTCAATCGTTTAATTTCACCTACTAGGGGAGAAATCCTCATCAATAATGAAGACATTGTTAAAATGAATGCTTCTCGTTTAAGGGAAGTTAGACGAAAAAAAATTAGTATGGTGTTTCAAAACTTTGCTTTATTCCCTCATAAAACGATCTTGGAAAACACCGAGTTTGGATTAGAAATACAAAAAGTGCCGGTAGAAGAACGAGAAAAAAGGGCGATGCAATCCCTAGAGGTTGTGGGACTAAAAGGGTATGAAAATCAGGTACCCTCCCAATTGAGCGGTGGGATGCAGCAACGTGTCGGCTTAGCCCGGGCACTTGCTAGCCATACTGATATCATCTTAATGGATGAAGCATTCAGTGCGCTTGACCCGCTAATTCGAAAAGATATGCAAGATGAATTACTTGAGATACAAGACCAATTTAAGAAAACCATCATTTTCATCACACATGATTTGGATGAAGCTTTACGGATTGGTGATAGAATCGCATTGATGAAGGATGGAAGCGTCATCCAGCTCGGGACACCTGAACAGATCATGATGAACCCTGCAAATGAATACGTTGAGAAATTCGTTGAAGATGTAGATTTATCGAAGGTATTAACCGCTTCCCATGTTATGAAAAGAGCAGAGAAAATCAGTGTGGACCGTGGTCCAAGGGTTGCACTGGAAATTATGCGGAAGCAAGGATATTCAAGTATCTTTGTAGTAGATCGAAGGCTAAGGTTATTGGGCGCCATTACAGCTGAGCAGGCCCTTAAAGCTATAGACAGCCATCAACCTATATCAGAGGTCATGACAACTGATATACCGCTAGCTAAGGAAGACCAATTACTCATTGAAATACTAGATGTGATGTCCACTTCAACACTTCCGATATCTGTAGTCGATGAAGAGAAAAGATTGAAAGGAGTCATTATCCGTGGAGCCGTCATTGGTGCTTTGGCTGGTAATAAAGATTCCTTGAACGAGATGGAAGTGAATACATGAATATCACAAGAATCCCATTAGGCACTTGGGTTGATAAAATAGTTGATTGGATCACCATCACATTCGCTGGTTTATTCTCTTTTCTAACACGATTAATCGAAGGGATTTTAAATATCCTTGTTGATGCTTTGAGTATAGGGCCACCACTGGTTTTAATTATATTTTTGACGCTTTTAGTTGCCTATACGAGTAAATGGAAGTTAGGCCTTTTTACAGTATTAGCCCTCCTGTTAATCGATAATCTGGGTTATTGGGAAGCTAGTGTCCAAACTTTGGCCCTCGTTCTTTCATCGGCGATCTTAACGATTGCGATTGGTATTCCGATAGGGACTTGGGCTGCCCAAAGTCCTACTGCGAGAAAAATCATCATTCCAACTCTGGATTTCATGCAGACAATGCCAGCTTTCGTATATTTGATTCCAGCCATCTTATTTTTTGGAATTGGGGTTGTTCCTGGTATTTTCGCTTCGATTATCTTTGCAGTTGCACCGACAATTCGCTTAACCAATCTTGGCATACAGGAAGTTCCGAAAGATTTAATTGAAGCTTCTGATGCGTTCGGTTCAACAAATAATCAAAAATTACTCAAAGTTCAATTACCATTGGCTGCTCCAACCATTTTTGCCGGCATTAATCAAAGCATTATGTTAGCTCTCTCCATGGTTGTTATAGCTTCCTTGGTAGGAGCACCAGGTCTAGGTGCAGAAGTTTATCGTGCTGTAGCTCAGATCAAAGTAGGACAAGGGTTTGAAGCGGGTTTGTCTATTGTCATAATCGCCGTTATCCTAGACCGAATTACACAAAACCTACGAAATCCTGCCTATACGAATTTTTTGAGTAAACGAATCGTCTTCTCAGTTTTTGGTGTCTTGTTTCTAGGTGCCTGTATTTTTGCTTCTTTACAAGGAGAGAACCCTTCCGAGGAGAATTCAGGTAGTGTAGGCAGTCTGACCGATTATGAAATTATCGGTATTGACCCAGGAGCAGGAATCATGAAATCCACCAAAAAGGCTATGGAAGATTATAACCTGGATGATTGGACCCTTGTTGAAGGATCATCAGCTGCCATGACCGCTGAATTGAAAAAGGCTTATGGCAATAAAGAACCCATCATTGTAACTGGCTGGACGCCGCACTGGATGTTTCAATCATTCGACTTAAAATATCTTGAAGATCCCAAAAACTCCTATGGTAAAGATGAAGACATTCATACCATTACTAGAAAAGGCCTTGAAAAGGATGCGAAAGGAGCCCATACCGTACTGGATCAATTCTTCTGGAAATCGAGTGATATGGAAGAAGTGATGGCAGATACAGCAACTGGAATCGAACCCGAAGAAGCTGCAGAAAAATGGATAGCAGCACATCCAAAACAAGTAGCAGAGTGGACAGACGGGGCACAAAAAGGAAATGGAGAAAGTATCAGTCTGGTTTACGTAGCATGGGAATCAGAAATCGCTAGCACCCATGTAATTGGAAAGGTTCTGGAACAACAAGGGTTCAAGGTTACTTTACAGCAAGTAGAGATAGGTCCTATGTTCGCAGGAATCGCAAATGGTAGCGCTGATGCTATGGTTGCCGCCTGGTTACCAACCACTTCAGCTGAATATTACGAAGAATACAAAGAAGATATTGTAGATCTTGGGCCAAACTTGAAAGGTACGAAACTCGGGTTAGTGGTACCAACCTATATGGATATCGATTCTATTGAAGAATTAAATGACTAAAGAAAAGGGATTCTCATTTTGGGGATCCCTTTTTGCATTAGACTATTTGAAGCAGAATGTAAGGTAACAAAACCAAAATGGTGAATATTGTTTATACTTTTGTGCAGATTAGGACATTTACTTAGGCAGTCTATAAAATTTTCCTATATTAACATAAAGAAAAGGGTATACTAGATAGATAAGAATATATATATTCTTAGTAACACATGTAAGAATGGTTTCATTTAGTCAGAACTTGATTCTTACATACAGACAGAAGGAGAATTGATACGTTTGAATAATAAAGA
This sequence comes from Peribacillus sp. NPDC097198, assembly GCF_044762055.1. Classification (NCBI taxonomy): domain Bacteria; kingdom Bacillati; phylum Bacillota; class Bacilli; order Caryophanales; family Bacillaceae; genus Peribacillus; species Peribacillus sp. NPDC097198. The sequence continues at coordinate 55,321 of NZ_JBIWDO010000014.1, forward strand.
AGCAAATGCAATCGAATTACCAGCAAATTATGAGGAATTAAAAAAATCGGCACACCGTACTGCGAACTGGAGAGAACGGTTAGATGCTATCGAAGAGTTAGGACAGCTGAAAAACCAACAAGTTATTGATATTCTAACACATATTATGAATAACGATGCTGTATATAAAGTACAAGAGGCAGCCTACCGTCAATTAAAAGGTTTAGGTGAAGATGTCCAGTTACCCGCAAAGAAAAAAGGTGAATTGTTTAAAGGGGTAACCAAAGTCTTGGTAAGAATTAAAAAGAGCTTACCTGAAGGCCATACGTATAACGAGTTCAAAGAGAAGTTCAAAAAGATGAGAATTGATATATATGATGCCTACGAAGGCGAAAAGGGAGCCGACTTCGATAAGTGGCTTCAGTCTACCTGGGAAGGGTTATCGAAAAAGTAATTCGATTTAGTTTCATAGTATAGGGAAAAGGAGCAATCATTTTGCTCCTTTTTCTTATGCATACATATTAGATTGAATATGCATCTCGTAACATATTCTAAATATTCATAAACCATTGAAAGGCCTAATCTCCTAGAGCTTGTACATCGAATCATAAAAGTAGTAATCCTACTTTCTCCACTAAGATTCATTTTTTTCATAACTCAACATAATGATAGTAATACCCTATTTGAATTCATACATGACCGGGGGAGGATCATGAATCAACTATTCGAAATCTTGGAAGAAGTGCAAAACACTTCTATGGAGTGTGTCTTAGCAACAATTATTCAGGTGAAAGGTTCGGCATACTTGCGTGAAGGTACCTCGATGCTCATAAAAAAAGATGGCACATTCACAGGCATTATTAGTGCTGGTTGTTTGGAAACCGATTTATTGCATCATTCTCAAAGAATATTTGAAAGTAAAAAAGCGGAAACCATCGTCTATAACATGGAAAATAATGAAGATTTGGATTGGGGAGTATCTACAGGTTGTAATGGAATCTTATATATTTTACTTGAATATGTAGATCATAAGTTAAAAGAAAATCTTTTATGTATCAACGACACAATCACCAAGGGTAAGGATAGCATTTATCAAAGAGTACTAAGTAATGAATGGAACTTATCAGAATCCTATTTTTCACCAGAAGATTCATTCAAAGACGAATCGCTTAGATATAGTCAAACATCTAATTATGTATTTACTCAAAAGTTCTCGCCAAAACCTCGATTAATTATCTTTGGTGCTGGAGCAGATGCACATCCAGTTGTTTCTTTAGCTTCCCAAACCGGATTCTCGGTTACAGTTTGTGATTGGAGAGAATCACTTTGTAACGAACATAATATACCTGAAGCGGATAAGTATATAATTGGCTTCCCAAAAGAAATTGAGAAACAAATTTCCTTCAAAAAAGACGATTATGTCATTATGATGACCCATAACTTTCAGAGAGATAAGGAAATCCTTTCTTTTGTTAAAGATGAGTCATTATTCTATTTAGGCATTTTAGGTTCAAGAAAGCGAACGGCAAGTCTATTTGATGATGAAATCCCTAAGAATATACATGCACCCATTGGTTTATCGATCGGAGCTGTAGGACCATATGAGATTGCAGTAAGTATCATAGCTGAACTAATTCATATAAAAACAAGGAAGACCAGTCAATGAGAATTTCCGGTATATACTTGGCTGCTGGTAATAGTTATCGTATGGGAACAAATAAATTAACCTTAACATTAGGTAATAAAGAAATAGGTAGATGGGGTTTAGAAAAGGCCCTCGATTCAAATCTGGATGATATTATCCTCATTTCTCAACACCAAAATCGACTAGACTTATCTGGATTATGCACCCAAAAAGTAATGGAAGTAGAAGTTACCAAATCTAATGCGGGACAATCTCACTCACTTAAAGTCGGTATAGAACAAGCGAACATCTTACATTCGGATGCAGTCATCATTTTACTTGCCGATCAACCTTTTATTACGACAGATATGATAAATCAACTCATTAAAATATATAAACAAAAACCTACTACCTCCTTTGTTGCCTCTAGTTTTCTTGATATTATCCAGCCACCCATTCTTTTAGATAACCAGCTTTTTTCCAAGATACTTCACTTAACAGGAGATCAAGGTGCAAAAAAGATATTGAAGGAGCAAATGGAGCAAGGAATTCTTTTACCCTTTAATGACGAAAAACTGTTTACTGACATTGATTATATGGATGAGTACTTGTTTTGGAAAAAACACGTAGAATCAAACAGATAATGAGGGGATTTATATGGATATCATTGGAAAAGGTGTGATTCGTAAAGATGCGTGGGATAAGGTGACCGGTCAAGCCAGGTATACAGGAGATCATCATCATGCAAATATCCTTTCCGTTAAAAAGGTGATCAGTCCTTATGCTCATGCACTAATTAGAAAGATTGATATATCGAAAGCTGAAAAAATCAGTGGGGTCCGTGCAATCATAACAGGCGGAAATTTACCCCTAACAGGAGAAGAGATTAGAGATCGTTATCCCATAGCTCAAGACAAAGTCCGTTATCACGGTGAAGTTGTCGCACTCGTAGTCGCGGACACGCCTAAACAAGCAAGAATGGCTGCTGACCAGGTAAAAGTTGTTTATGAACCTTTGCCTGTTGTCAATTCTCCGACTGAAAGCATAAACCCTTCATCTCCTCTACTCCATTCCCATTTAGGTACATATACAAAAATATCCGAGGTATATCCTGAACCAGGTACGAATATAGCAAATCATTCAAAAATCCGAAAAGGTGATAAAGAAAGTGGATGGCAAGAGAGCGATATAATCGTTGAAGAAAATTTCTCTTTTTCTCCTTCTGATCATGTTGCAATGGAAACAAGATGTTCATTGGCAGAAATTCATGCAGATCAAAAAGTCTTCATCACTTCTTCTTCGCAAGCTCCTTTCATGATCAAGCGGCTGATAAGCGATTACTTTGGCGTTGAAATCGGAAAAGTCGTCGTAAACACTCCTTTGGTTGGAGGAGGATTCGGCGGTAAAGCCTCAGTACAACTTGAGCTATTAGCCTATATCGCTTCTAAAGCGGTCGGTGGAAAGTTGGTTAAGGTGGAAAATAGTCGTGAAGAGGATATCATTACATCCCCATGCCATATAGGTTTAGATGCGACAGTGAAACTGGGATGCACACAGTCTGGGGTCCTTAAGGTAGCTGAATTGACTTATCTCTGGGATGGGGGAGCATATGCTGACAAGGCTACAGACCTTAGTCGTGCTGGAGCAGTGGATTGCACGGGACCCTACCACATTGAAAATGTTTGGTGTGATTCTTTTTGTATGTATACAAATCATCCATACGCCTCTCCATATCGAGGGTTTGCCCATGCAGAGGTTTTGTTTGCTTTTGAGAGGACCATGGATTCTCTTTCAAAAAAACTTGGCATGGATCCACTTGAACTTCGTGAACGGAATGCGATACTTCCTGGACATTCTACTCCAACTCAAGTTACGTTGAATTCAAGTACCGTAGGGAATCTTCCTGAGTGTATACATGTCCTCAAGAAAAAAATGAATTGGGAAGAAGGACAGTTCATTAGAAAAAGTGACAAAACAGTATTGGCGAAGGGGATAGCTTGCGTATGGAAAAATTCCACCATTGATACAAACGCAGGGTCCGGTGTGATTTTAACATTCAATCCTGATGGGAGTGTTAACCTTATATCAGGAGTAGTGGAAATCGGCACAGGTACGAAAACGGTGTTGGCACAAATTGTATCAGATAAATTGAAGATAGAAGTCGATCGTGTGAATGTTCAGATGGGAGTCCATACGCTAAGTACTCCTGAGCATTGGAAGACGGTCGCTAGTCGTGGAACGTTCATGGCTGGAAGAGCAGCAATCCAAGCCGCTGAAGATGCTATCTTTCAAATCAAGAAACTTGCTTCGGTTGTATTAGGAGTTCCCCTGGAAGACATTGAAATCGGTCAGGAAATTGTATATCTCAAGGGTGATCCAACAATACGCATTCCTTTCAAGGAGCTAGTTTATGGATATACTTATCCAAATGGAAATGCCATTGGAGGACAAATCATCGGTAGAGGACATTATATAACTCCCCATATTTCCAAATTAGATTCCGAAACGGGAGCAGGGAACCCAGGACCTGAATGGACAGTAGGCGTACAAGGGGTTGAAGTAGAATATGATACCCATGAATATACCTATAAGGTAGTAAGAGCCATATCCGTCATCGATGCAGGGAAAGTGCTGAACCAAAAAACGGCAGAAGGTCAAATAATGGGGGCAATGAGTATGGGCTTAGCCTTTGCTGGTCGTGAAACGTTCTATTTCGACCATGTAGGCAGAGTCCTTAACCCGCAATTCAGGACGTACCGACCCTTAAGATATGGTGAAAATCCCGAATACATTTGTGAGTTTTTAGAAACACCACATTTAGAAGCACCATATGGGGCAAGAGGTCTTGGTGAACATGGCCTGTTAGGAATGCCAGCTGCATTAGGTAACTGTTTATCTCTTGCTGCGGGTATACCTTTAAATCAATTACCCTTACTTCCCGAACTAATTTGGGAAGGGAAGAAAGAAGGGAGGCATCACTGATGTTACCCTTCCATTTTGATTATTATAAACCAGAATCCATACAAGAAGCTCTTGACCTTTTTCAAACATTAAAAGTTCAAGGAAAGACTCCTTTGTACTATGGTGGAGGAACAGAGATTATAACATTAGGACGACTGAATCTTGTATACGCCGATGCTATTATAGATTTAAAAGGAATTTACGAATGTAATATATTTGAATTCCAAAATAATGAACTCATTATTGGTTCTATGGTGAGCCTAAGCGATTTTGAAGAGAAAAAGCTTTTCCCTTTATTAACGAAGACTTCAAAAGAAGTTGCAGATTATACTTCAAGAAATAAGATTACAATTGGCGGGAATATATGTGGGAATATTTTTTATAGAGAGTCTGTTCTGCCATTCTTATTAGCGGATAGTGCTGTAATTATTGCAGGACCTAAAGGAATAAGAAAATTATTATTAAGCAAAGTTTTTCATAAAGAATTACAACTGGAAGAAGGTGAATTTCTAGTGCAAATCCTTACAGAAAAAGAGTATCTTCCTGCTCCCCATCTGAGTATTAAGAAACGGCAACAATGGGATACGGGATATCCACTTTTGACCGTGGCTTCCCTGAAAAAAGACGGTTATGTACGTTTTGCATTTAGCGGAGTTTGTCCATTTCCCTTTCGTTCGATCCCAATGGAAGAAACCCTCAATGACCAGAATTTATCCTATAAAGACCGAGTTTTGGCATCTTTTGAATACTTGCCTAATTCAATTTTAAATGACATTGAAGGATCTAATGAATATCGACTATTTGTATTGGAAAATACGCTAACTTCTATTTTGTCTAAGTTGGGTGATGAAGAATATGAATAGAAATTTGGGGAATCAAAATACAACAATTCGCTTAAAAATTAATCAGGAGAGGTACGAGAGAGAGATACTGGCCTCAGATCTATTACTAGATGTATTGCGAAAAATAGGATTCACGGGAGCCAAGCCAGGATGCTTAAATGGTGATTGCGGGGCATGCACGGTAATCATGGGTAAACAGCCAATGAAATCATGTTTAGTATTAGCGATTGAAGCCAATGATACAGAAATCATTACTATTGAAGGTCTTCACAAAACCCCCATACAACAGGCATTCGTTGAGCATTTTGCTTTTCAATGCGGGTACTGTACACCTGGATTTATCATGAATGCTACGGCTTTACTTCTTAATGACAACGACCCAACCCCTGAGAAAATCAAAACATGGCTTTCTTCTAATATTTGTCGATGCACCGGGTACAAAGAAATTGAAGAAGCGGTGCATTCAGCCATACACAATTTAAAATTCAATGAATGAAGTGACGGATTTCTGTTTACCTGAATAAAATGCCTACATGGGGAGTGATGATATTGAATGAATCCTGTGAGAAGGATACCAATTTAACGATAATTCACTCCTTTCAGCGTAGTATTGAAATTACGACAGCGATCCTTTTATTGACCGGACAGATCACAATTATTGGCGTGTTTGTAAGACCGGGTAGATTTAGCCTCTCTTTAGGTGGGCCACTTTTTGGAGGGCATCGTTTAGAGGGAAAGAATCATGAGGAAGTTGGAAATCTTTTCATCGATATACTTGATATTATTTTAGCTATATTACTCATCAATAACGTCATACATGTTACTGGCACATTCGTTTCATCCGGTGACTTCTCCATTAATGTTTCGGGCCCCATTTTTGGTTACCCGGAAGTTGTCCCTGCACTGCCTTTTGAAGATTATGACTTTTTTAATAAAATCGTAAGTAAACATTACAACGTTCCTCCAGAAATGGTAACTAAATTAAGAGGGAATGAGTATAATGTCATTAACTGATATACCTACCGTAAAAAATTCGAGGTACAATGTATTTCTAATAGCTCTTCCTATAATTTTTTTCATTTTTTTCTTCACTCAACAAAAAACCACGGACCAATAAACTACAAAAAGGAATTGCCATCATTTTATAGACATTTAGAGGTAAAGCATATCAAATGGCTTTACCTTTCTTATTTCATACACTTCATGGACCAAAGTGACAGGTAATATTGGACTCTTCAATGGAAGAGCAATTAAGTGACAGACACGTGATCAGAAGGTATCCACTAAATACAGCCCTGCTTAACCAGAGTTCCTGATTAGAGAGCATTATTTCTAGGTGACAAGTGAGCCATCCCTTTCTTTCATAACCTAAGCATAATAGGTAGAGAGCGACAGGTAAGACAAATAGTGAAAAAACATGGGTTATAAAATAGATTCTTCCCTATATTAATTACATCATAAGGTGAGCCGTGCCTTCACCTGAATTTATTATTTAATCTCGTAATTCCATAAAATAAGGAAGCATCCCTACCCATTTTGTTACGTGTATTCATGTATGGACGAAGACAATTCTGGAAGATTCGATCACAGTGTTCTGAAGGTCCATATTTTTCATAACAAATATCATGTGATTTGCAGCACGAATCGACCGCGTTAGTAGGTGCACCAGGTCCCGAACAACCCGGACCACACCATCTATACCCTGGTACACAAAAACCTCGATTTAATCGTTTACTTCTGTTCAAAATACCGCCTTCTTTCCTAAGAGGGATTAGCTATAATACTTTATGTAGGAATACCTGGAAGCGGTAGGGCTTTTTGCAGACTGTCATAAAATATATAGGAAAAGGGCATTGGCTTTGGAAATGAGAAAATGAAATGAAGACAAAGCACGCTATCCTATTTTCAAAACGTTATTCTATATGGATAGATATCGTTTGATTACTGATACTATGAGGTTTTAAAAGGGTAATAGCTTCCTGATTTCGGAGGTTGGTTATAAGTTCCAAACCCTTTCTCTTGAACTCGTTCCTTTTAAGGAGTACATTATTTTGTGACTTATGAAAAACTTACTAAAGGAGAACTAAATTGAACAGAAGTGATAGATTAAAAAAGCGTCAATGGACTTTATATATAGCCATAGCAATCTTTACTCTTATCCTTTTTCTCGGCACATGGAATCAGGTAGCCAATAAGAAGAATACTTTCGTTCCAGCTGGGGGAAGTTCAAATGAAAGTGATCAAATGTTAATAATCGAATTGCCTGATGGTAACGTGATGACTACTGAACAAAAGAACATCTATTATAAAGGGGACAAAGTATATTACAAGAGTAAATATAATGAAATTGATATTTCCGGTTCCAAAATCAAACAAAAAAAGTAGATAGTTAATCTTCTAATAACTGTATGAAATGAAGTAGGAAGCGAAAATGGGGACGATAATACAAAATATATCCTTTCCGATTCTTTTAAACAATTGGAAGCTTATTTTCTCCGATATCTCCAATGCTATCAAGTGTAGCTGTGGCCATTTGTTCTCTAATACGTTTAATATGGACATCCATTAGGTGCTTGGCTTTGTCGGCATCTTTTAATGCGATAGAAAGATAGATATCTTTATGTTCTTGAAGGGTTTCTTGAAAGTGACCTGGTTTTGAAAAACGGTGCTGTCTAGTCGCTTGAATCGTTTCTTTCATTTGATCACTAAGGGTATGTACCAGTCCTGCAAATATGGAATTGTTTGTAGCTTGTGCAATGCTATTATGAAACAACAGATCTGCTTGTAAACCCAATTCCTCATCGTGTTCTGAATTCGCCATATCTTCTAAAGCCTTAAGCATTTTTTGTAAATCTAGCGAGGTTGCTTTCTGTGCAGCTAAAAATGCACACTCCGTTTCAATTACTCTACGGACTTCGAGCATTTCATAAACCATATCATTCTCAGCATCAATGATTGTGGTGGATAACTGATTGATCAGTGACTGAACTTCAGAATGTCTTATAAATCTCCCATCGCCTGGTCTTACCTCTATGACTCCGTTAATCTCCAATACCCGAAGAGCTTCTCTGATTGAAGTTCGACTCACCTTAAACCGTATGGATAGATCCCGCTCAGAGGGTAATTTATCACCAGGTTTGAGTTCCCCAGTAATAAAAGATTCTTTAATTTGATTGAAGATTATTTCGTATACTTTTGGCGATTTAACTGGTATAGAATCCATTACTCATTACACATCCTTATCCCACTATAAGTGGACTCATTTTAACAAGCATTTCTCATTGTAGCAAGCGGATAAGTGGAATGTTATTTTCACTTTACATAATAAATACGAGTATTAACACTGGTTAGACCAATGTTGATAAATTCCTCCCTAAATAAAAGAGAGATTTCATACATGGTGATATTGGCGGAACCTACTAATCTTTAATAAATATGTGTTTTATTAGCGTTAATTTCAAGAAAACGAAAAGTTGTTGAAAAAATCAAAATATTTAGTATAATGAAAACTGGTTGGACCAATTATTAAGGTTCATAATGACTCGTGGACAAATAACTCGTTTATGAAATCGTTTACTTTATTACAATCAGATATTTGAGTAGAAAGTGGGAGATGGGGATGGAAGCAACTAGCGTAGATTTAGTAAAGGCTTTAAAAGAAGTTCTATCGGAAAGTCAAGTAACCGAAAACCAGACAGTAAGAGAACTGCATGGCAGAGATGAATCCTATCATGCTACAAGCCTTCCGGATATTGTTGTATTTCCGGAAACAACGCAGCAAGTGAGCGAAGTTGTAAAGGTGGCAAGTATACATAAAGTTCCAGTGGTTCCTTTTGGATTGGGATCTAGCTTAGAAGGGCATGTCATCCCATACCAACATGGTATCACCATTGACTTTTCACTAATGAATAAAGTATTGGAAGTACGTGGTGATGATTTTCTTGTAAAGGTGCAGCCTGGCGTGACTCGTTCTCAACTGAACAAAGAATTGAAAAAATACGGTTTATTCTTTTCCGTCGATCCTGGAGCAGATGCTACCCTAGGAGGAATGGCTGCTACCAATGCCAGTGGAACTACATCAGTTAAATATGGTGTAATGCGAGACCAGGTCCGTGATCTTGAAGTGGTTCTTGCGGATGGTTCAATTATACATACCGGTAATTTGGCCGCTAAATCATCATCAGGTTACCATCTAAACGGCCTATTCGTTGGTTCTGAGGGGACCCTAGGATGTTTTACTGAATTAACCCTTAGAGTTTACGGAATTCCTGAGCATATTATGGCCGCAAGAGCATCCTTTCCTTCATTGAATGATGCAGTTGAAGGCGTAGTATCTATATTACAGGCTGGCATTCCAATCGCAAGGGTAGAGCTAGTGGATGAGCCATCCATGAAACAGGTGAATCTCCATAGCGAAACAAGCTATAACGAAGGCCCTACGCTATTTTTGGAGTTTCATGGGAATGAAGCTGGATTGAAACAAGATGTAGCTTTCACAAAAGAAATAGTAGCAGAACATAATTGCCTCGATATTGAATTCGAAACAGATAATGCTGCTAGGAACCGCCTATGGGAAGCTCGCCATAATCTTGCCTATGCTTATATTCACGGCCATCCTGGGAAAAAACTGATGGTAACGGATGTCTGCCTGCCGATATCGGAGCTATCTGGAGCCATTCACCACGCCAGGGAAACGGTGGATTCATTAGGTCTGACCGGTGGAATCGTCGGCCATGTAGGCGATGGCAACTATCATATCCTCTTAATGATCGATAACGAAAATAAAGAAGAGGTGGAAAGAGCTAAACAATTAAATGAACAAATTGTTCTATACGCCCTTGAACGTAACGGAACATGTACGGGAGAGCATGGAGTGGGAGTCGGTAAACAAAAATATCAGAAACAAGAACATGGGGAGTCACTCTTGGTGATGGAAAAAATAAAAACAGCCCTTGATCCTGACAATCTATTAAATCCAAGTAAAATATTCATGCAAGAAGGAGAGTGACGAGATGAAAGTTCTAGAAACTCTCAGTTCGTTAGCCGGAAAATATTTTGCTGTTTGGGTTATCTTAATATCCGTCATTGCCTTTATGTTTCCAGATCCCTTTTTGGGTCTTGGAGGGTATATTACGATATTGTTAGGCGTTGTCATGTTCGGAATGGGTCTTACGTTAAAGGCAGTTGATTTTAAAATCATCATTACAAAACCTCTGCCCGTAATCATTGGTGTTGCCGCACAGTTTGTCATCATGCCATTAGTGGCATTCTTTATTGCGAAAGTCATGAATTTACCACCTGAATTGGCTGCAGGGTTGGTGTTACTTGGCTGTGTACCAGGCGGGACCGCCTCGAACGTTATGGTATATCTAGCAAAAGGGAATGTTCCCTTGTCAATTGCTATGACTTCGGTATCAACCTTACTGGCTCCAATTATGACACCATTGCTTCTGCTGTTGCTGGCAGGCCAATGGATGCCGGTTAATTTTTCATCAATGTTCATGTCCATTGTTCAAGTCATCATTCTTCCCATTGTTTTAGGTCTGATCATTAAAAAGTTTTTCCCTGTTATAGTAGAGAAAAGCTTAACCGTATTACCGCTTATATCCGTTGTAGCTATTATCACGATTGTAAGCGGAGTAGTTTCAGGAAATGCCTCCAGTATTGCTACATCTGGGTTCCTTATTTTCACGGCAGTCATGCTTCACAATGGATTCGGACTTCTGATTGGTTACTTTGCGGCAAAAGCGCTTGGGCTTGATGAAGTGAATAGAAGGGCGATTTCAATTGAAGTGGGCATGCAGAACTCTGGATTAGGCGTTGCCCTTGCAACTGCTCATTTCGGACCGTTAGCAGCGCTCCCAAGCGTTCTGGCGGCTGCTTGGCATAATATATCCGGGCCCATTCTTGCGACATACTGGTCAAAAAAGTCTGCTGGTAATAAAGGGATCGAGGAAATACCGGTGCAGCCAATGGAGACGAAGGTATAAATATGAATGATTTAAGAATTCCATTCTTCATGGGATTCTTTTTTTGTCTGAAATTGAAAAGTCCAAAGAATTTAGATCCAATAGTAGAACGTCGAACAGTAGACTTTTTGGGATCAGACAAAAATTCAGCCAAGGTGAAAGTAACACTTTGTCTCACATAATCATGTACATCATATGAAATAGTACTATTATTGGGTCTTCGAATAAAATTTCATTCTATTTGGAGATCCTTTGAACATATAATGAAAAATTCAGAACTACGTTCGACAGCAACAATATATTGTCGTTCAATAAAAAGAAATCCGTAAAATATTTTGAATGGTATTTGCATATTAAAAGATTTTGGTATTCCTGAACCAAGTAGGATTGGCCTTTTTCTGTGAAATGCTTATGAAAAAGAAAATGGGGCAAAATAATTGCCTTTGAGCACGGGGCGGGAATCGAATGAGATTAAATGGAATGTAGATTCGGAGTTTATTAGGGAGGTTTATAAGTGGGCAATATTGATAATAGAAAACGATTAGATGAAGCTCCGTTTAGTTACAGAATTACCAAAAGTAATACTGTTTTTATCGATTATAAGGGAAAACAAGTAAAATTATTAAAAGGTAAAGATGCTGAAAAAATTTTAGAAAAGATTAACATTGCTGAAAATGAAAAAGCAGTGCAACTGATATTGGCAAAGATCACAGGGAACTTTAAAAGAGGAAATGAACGTATTGTGAATTCAAAGAATAATGGAAAATCCTAAAAAAGTAATACACTTATTGAGCAAATAGGGGCTTTAGTTCAATAACGAGTCGGGCACTTCCTTTTACTAAAAGGAGAGATTATCCGACATTGAGAAGGAGAAGTCATTATGAGGAACTGGAAGAAGAAAACTTCACTAGTATAGATATTATAGGAATGAGCAGCGCCTTAAATGGACTGCTCTTATTTATTATCTCAGCTCCGCTCATTAAATAGTTTTGGTGCATTAAAGAGCGAAACCTGTGCACCATTTATACGGAAACCTTTTTACGATTATAGGAACCCTTTCCTTACTTATTCTTGATTACACGAGTGGAGGGGTCGAAAGCCCAACACATTCTACTATTTGTTAGTTCGCCTATTGTTTTCTTTTTAGTTTTAGCATATGTAGAAATAAAAAAGACAGCCGGAAATGGCTTCCTTTCTATGGAAGGGAGGAAAATAAGATGTTAAACATAAAGTAAAAGGGACTAGCTTTATACGGCTAATCCTTCTTCTTTTCTGCAAAATAAAAATCGATCTTAGTTATCAAGTATAAGATAAACAAGACATAAAGGTTTCTGGAAATGACTACACCATTGACACCTAGTTCATACCCTACTGGTATTAAAAAATCGGTATTAAATACAATAACAAGAGCGATCACTAAAGGTATCAAGGTCAATATTAAAAATAACTTTTGATTATTACTCATAGGTATCCTCCTATCTAATTTATGTATGTATTGGTATTCTCATTATAATAACATCCAATATTTACAAACAATACAAAATTAGAAAGAGAAGGAGGGGTTGGGCTTAGGTTTATCCGAGCTTTTTATTCTCATGAGCCAATTGAACGTTTAACAGCAATTAATTCTGCTTTTTCATATGTGCTTATACATAAACTTTGTAACTCTGATCCCAATTCTGAAAGAACAGCATTAGGACCTGGAGCATCAAAAATTCCAGCTACCATAGTGTTATGAAATGCAGGAATTACTTTAGAATTATTTTGATTTTCAACTGGAACTAATGGGGCTTTAGATTAATAAAAAGAACACAAAAAGTGGTT
>NZ_JBIWDO010000015.1:0-62526 GCF_044762055.1 Peribacillus sp. NPDC097198
GTCACACCCGTTCCCATTCCGAACACGGCAGTTAAGCTCTTCAGCGCCGATGGTAGTTGGGGGTTTCCCCCTGTGAGAGTAGGACGCCGCCAAGCTATACTTTATAATAAATGTACCATTCATACCGTCGCGGGGTAGAGCAGTCCGGTAGCTCGTCGGGCTCATAACCCGGAGGTCGCAGGTTCAAATCCTGTCCCCGCAATCATGAAAAAAACGAAACGATGTTTCGTTTTTTTATTTTTACGAATCAATTGAATATTTTTTTGTGAAATAAGCCATACTATAATTAATGTTATGTTTTATTAATCCATCTCTTTAAAAAAGGAAAAGAAATTCCTTGCTTATCAGAACGATTTGTATTATAATAATATAAGTCTTAAAGAAAAAGTATAATGTTTGGTGGCGATAGCGAAGAGGTCACACCCGTTCCCATTCCGAACACGGCAGTTAAGCTCTTCAGCGCCAATGGTAGTTGGGGGTTTCCCCCTGTGAGAGTAGGACGTCGCCAAGCTGTACTTTTTATATAAATGTATCATTCATACCGTCGCGGGGTAGAGCAGTCCGGTAGCTCGTCGGGCTCATAACCCGGAGGTCGCAGGTTCAAATCCTGTCCCCGCAATCATGAAAAAAACGAAACCTTTGTTTCGTTTTTTTTGTTTTACCGGATTTTCATCTTATAATATCCATAACTTATTTGTTTCTTCTTTTGAAACAAGGTACACTACATATAGAATCTTTTTTTTAATCAATGGTGAATGAATGCGTTTTTTATAGGTAGAATTTAGCCCTTTTTTAACTGGGGATCAATTACTTAATTGAATGATAAAGGTGACGGATATATGCAACATTTCGAATGGATTTCTGAAAATGAGGAAGAGACGGCACAGTTTGCGCAGGAATTGGCTAAGAGGCTTCGCAGTGGCGATGTACTGGCTTTAGAGGGAGATTTAGGGGCAGGGAAAACTGCATTTACTAAAGGTCTTGCTAAGGGATTAGGGGTCTCACGTACGGTGAATAGCCCTACCTTTACGATTATAAAGGAATACAACGGTCGCTTACCCTTATATCATATGGATGTATATCGGGTAGGAGAGTCAGAAGAGGATTTAGGTTTTGATGAATATTTTGATGGCGATGGTGTGACAGTCGTGGAATGGGCCCATTTAATAAAAGACCAACTCCCCGAGGACATTCTGACCATTAATATTTATCGTCTTGGTGATACGAGTCGCCGATTTGTTTTGGAAGCTCATGGCGAACGGTATGTTATGTTATGTAAGGAGATAATTTCATGAAGGTTTTAGCGATAGATACATCGAACTTTACTTTAGGGGTTGCTTTAATAAATGGTACCCAAGTGATCGGAGAGTACACGACGAATTTAAAGAAGAACCATTCCGTTCGGGTGATGCCTGCAATCGAGTCTTTATTGAAGGACTGTGATACGTCTCCTAAAGAGCTGACGAAAATCGTTGTCGCTCAGGGTCCTGGATCTTATACAGGAGTTAGAATTGGCGTAACGATAGCAAAAACATTGGCCTGGACACTGAATGTTCCATTATCCGCTGTTTCTAGTTTAGAAGTGCTAGCAGCGAATGGCCGTTATTTTGATGGTTTGGTTTCCCCATTGTTCGATGCTAGACGTGGCCAGGTATATACAGGTTTATATGAATTTGATCATGGCACGTTAAAAACGGTCACGGAAGATTGTAATATTCTAAGCTCTGAATGGGCGATGAAGGTAAAGGAATACAATCGACCAGTATTGTTTGTTGGCCAGGACGTGGAGATTCATCGTGAGGCCATTACAGAAGTACTGGGGGATTTAGCTGTCTTTGCTCCTGTACAGTTGTATAATGCGAGACCAAGCGAACTTGCTTTTATTGGTTTGAATAAGGATGAAGTCGATATACACCACTTCGTTCCCAACTATATTCGTATGGCTGAAGCCGAAGCAAAGTGGCTTGAACAGCAGGGTAAATAAAATAAAAGGAAAGCGACCGATTATGATGAGCAAAACAATGACGTTTCGTAAGATGAAAACGGAAGATATCGAGCAAGTTTTGAACGTGGAAAAACAGTCCTTCACTTTGCCTTGGAGCCGGGAAGCTTTCTTTAATGAACTGAATCATAATGAATATGCTGTTTATATGGTTATTGAAGATGAGGGGAAAATTGCCGGTTATTGCGGGGCCTGGATTGTCATTGATGAATCGCATATTACCAATATCGCCATTTTACCCGAGTATCGAGGGCAAAAGCTTGGTGAAGCCCTGCTAAGAAAAATGATAGAAATCTCGATCAGCATGGGGGTGGTCCGGATGACGCTAGAGGTTCGGGTCAGCAATGCTGTAGCCATTTCCCTCTATGAAAAACTGGGCTTTCAAAAGGGTGGAATAAGGAAAAGATATTATACAGATAATCAAGAAGATGCTTATGTTATGTGGGTGAATTTCAGATGAAAAAAGATCAATTGATATTGGGTATTGAAACGAGCTGCGATGAGACAGCTGCAGCCGTCATTAAGAATGGAACAGAGATAGTAAGCAATGTTGTGGCTTCACAAATAGAAAGCCATAAACGGTTTGGTGGTGTCGTTCCGGAAATAGCGTCTCGTCATCATGTTGAGCAGATCACCATCGTATTGGAGGAGGCCCTGCTTCAAGCTGGTGTGACATATGAGGATTTGGATGCCATAGCTGTCACTGAAGGCCCAGGGTTAGTAGGAGCCTTGTTAATAGGCGTTAATGCAGCCAAAGCCATTGCTTTCGCGCATGGAATTCCTCTTGTGGGAACGCACCATATTGCAGGACATATATATGCGAATAGACTGGTACAAGAAATACAGTATCCTGCCCTTTCTTTAGTCGTATCAGGTGGACATACCGAATTGGTGTTATTGACTGAGCCTGGTTCCTTTAAAGTAATTGGGGAAACAAGAGATGACGCGGCAGGCGAGGCTTACGATAAAGTCGCAAGAACACTGGGGCTTCCGTATCCTGGGGGTCCACATATCGATAGACTTGCTCATGAGGGGACACCATCTTTGAAACTGCCAAGGGCTTGGTTAGAAGAAGGAAGCTATGACTTTTCTTTCAGCGGCTTGAAATCAGCTGTCATTAATACCTTGCATAATGCAGAACAACGTGGCGAAAATATTGAGCCGCAGGACTTAGCGGCAAGCTTCCAGGCGAGTGTTATTGAGGTTCTTGTGAAGAAGGCCGTCAAGGCTGCCAAGGAATATGAAGTGAAACAGGTATTACTTGCTGGAGGAGTTGCTGCCAATAAAGGGCTCAGAAATGCTCTTACGGATGCTTTTTCAGGTTTGTCAATGGACCTGGTCATTCCACCCTTGCATCTTTGTACGGATAACGCGGCGATGATCGGTGCTGCAGGCAGCATCATGTTTGAAAAGGGAAAACGCTCAGGACTAGATTTGAACGGAAATCCTGGGTTGGATATAGAAGTTTTCTAATGAAGGCAGGATACCGAACTTTGGTATCTTGTTTTTCTGTTTTTTACAAATCATGCTTATTTTGTGGATAAAATTTTTTCACTATTCAAAACACCTGTGTATAAATAGTAATTTTGTGGATAAGTGGATAAATTTTTGTGGATAGTGTGGGTAAACTAAAATAATGTTGATTCAGTCGTGCTTGTTATGTGTATAAGACTGTGGATAACTTATTGCTTCATAAGAAAAAGACTGAGTCACATGACCCAGCCTTCATCTTACTCTTCTAATTCGGCCCATTCTTCCAGATACTGATCTAATGTTTCTTGTGCCTTGTCCAGTTTCGTCTGTATGTCCATCACTTTTTCATGGTCTTGGAAAACCGCTGGGTCACATAGAAGCTCATTATATTCGGTAATTTCTGTTTCCAGCAATTCCATCGCCGATTCAATCTCTTCGATTCGACGTTTGCGTTGCCGTTCTGCTTTTTTCGTTTCTTTATCCAGTTTATAATTTGTTTTTTCGACCTTTATTTCTACTGTATTTGCCTTACCCTGTTGTTCAAGGGCTTCAATTTCAGCTTGCTCTTGTTTTTTCTCTACATAGTAATCATAATCCCCGAGGAATTCTTCATTGCCGTCCTTGAATAGCTCTATGATTTTTGTAGCGATTCGATTAATGAAGTAACGGTCATGCGAGACAACAAGAATGGTTCCAGGATAATCGATCAAAGCATTTTCAAGGACTAACTTGCTCTCCAGGTCCAAATGGTTAGTCGGTTCATCCAGAATCAAAAAGTTTCCCTTTTCCATCATCATTTTCGCTAAAGCAAGGCGAGCCTTTTCCCCACCGCTCAAAGTCGAAACGGTTTTCAACACATCGTCCCCGCTAAAAAGGAAATTGCCGAGCACTGTCCGGATATCTTTCTCCGGTTTAGTCGGGTAATCATCCCATATTTCATTCAGGACGCGTTTATTAGAAATGAGATTGGCTTGTTCTTGATCGTAATAACTGACCTCGACATTGGTTCCAAAGCGGAATTCCCCGGAAATCGGAGGGAGCTTTGAAATGACGGTTTTCAATAATGTAGATTTACCGACACCATTCGGTCCGACGAGGGCAATGCTTTCGCCTTTTGTCATCCGGGAGTTAATGTTTTGAGACACTGCTTCCCCCGCATAGCCGATGGCCAAGTTTTGAAGATGAAGCACTTCATTGCCACTTTGTTTTTCTATTTGAAAGGAAAAATTGGCGGATTTCTCATCACCCTGAGGCTTGTCCAATACGTCCATCTTTTCCAGCTGTTTACGACGGCTTTGGGCTCTTTTGGTCGTCGATGCCCTAGTTATATTACGTTGGACAAAATCTCGCAGTTTTTCTATTTCCCCTTGCTGTTTCTCGAATTGTTTCATTTCACGTTCATAGTCTTCTGCTCTTCTTTCCAAGTAGGAGCTGTAATTTCCATAGTACTTTTTCATGTTATTCCTTGAAATTTCATAGACCTGATTGACAACTTTATCAAGAAAATAGCGATCATGGGACACAATAAGTACTGCACCCTGATAGCTTTGCAAATATTGTTCAAGCCAAGAGAGTGTCTCGATATCCAGATGGTTTGTAGGCTCATCCAGTATTAAAATATCAGGTTTCTTTAAAAGTAATTTCCCCAAGGCAAGGCGTGTCTTTTGACCACCGCTCAATGTGGAAATTAAAGTGGAATGATCAAAATCTCCAAATTGGAGACCATGTAAGACAGAGCGGATATCCGCTTCATATTGATACCCGCCCTGTTCTTTGAATGTAACCTGGAGGGCATCATATTCACTTAACACCTTTTGGTAACGTATTTCATCTTCAAATGTTGCGGGGTCGGCCATGGCAGCCTCGAGTCGCCGTAGTTCTTTTTCTTGTCCAATCAGTTTTTCGAATACAGTCAGCATTTCGTCCCAAATGGATAGTTCGGATTCCAATCCAGTATCCTGGGCCATATAACCGATTGTAATGTCTTTTGGCTTGATGATTTCGCCACCATCATGAGAAATTTGACCGGCTATAATTTTTAGCAAGGTCGACTTTCCTGCTCCATTTCGACCGACTAGGGCAATCCGGTCTTTATTTTGAACTTCAAGCTTCATATTTGATAAGATTAGCTCAGCACCATAATATTTCGATAGTTGATTGATTTGTAATAGAATCATGGATTTCACCTCAATTGATTATTGTTAGTGTAACGTATTATAGTATTTAACGGCAACAGCTTTGGTTTTAAAGGTGAAAAACAAGCTGTTACATAATGTAGGATAATAGTGTATGATTTAGGAGGGGTAATTTTATGAGCGATTTAACGCATTTTAATGAACAAGGCAGAGCCAAAATGGTTGATGTGAGCACGAAGCCAGAGACAATCCGGACGGCAACAGCTCAATCCAGCATCTTATTGAACGAAGAAATATATGAAAAAATCACGAATCAACAAATGAAAAAAGGTGATGTATTGGCGGTAGCACAGGTTGCAGGCATCATGGCCAGCAAAAATACATCCAATATCATTCCGATGTGTCACCCCATTTCCCTACAAGGGGTCAATATAGCTTTTGATTGGGAAAAAGAAGAAAAAGGGTACCGGCTTAAAATTGAAACACAGGTTAAGACAAAGGGTAGTACAGGTGTTGAAATGGAAGCGTTAACAGCAGCATCTGCAACCGCATTAACGGTTTACGACATGTGTAAGGCACTGGATAAAGGAATGATTATCGGGCCTACATTTTTAGTGGAGAAAACAGGTGGCGTGTCCAGCAGTGATTACAAAAGGCAGCTAAATCAAATGTAATCATTTTAAAAGCATGTATAAAGGCGGGGAAGAACAATGAACCATGACCCAAAGATACCGCAAGCAACGGCTAAAAGGTTGCCCTTGTATTATCGATTTTTAAAAAACTTACATTCCTCAGGTAAACAAAGAGTTTCCTCAGCTGAGCTGAGTGAAGCTGTAAAGGTAGATTCAGCAACGATCCGCCGCGATTTTTCCTACTTTGGAGCACTTGGAAAGAAGGGCTACGGCTATAATGTCAATTATTTATTGTCTTTCTTCAGAAAAACATTGGATCAAGATGAACTGACAAAAGTAGCCTTGATTGGAGTGGGGAATTTAGGGACTGCCTTTTTAAATTACAATTTCATGAAAAACAATAATACAAAAATTGAAATGGCATTTGAAGTTTCTGAAGACAAGGTCGGAAAGACCATCGCTGATGTGCCGATCTATCATATGAACGAAATAGACACACTTTTGCAGGAAAACAATATTACGGTAGCGATTTTGACGGTCCCTGCCCAAGAGGCCCAGACGATAACCGATCGTTTGGTTCAGGCCGATATAAAAGGGATACTGAATTTCACTCCAGCCAGGCTGACTGTACCCCCATCCATAAGGGTTCATCATATTGATCTGGCGGTTGAGCTTCAATCGCTGATCTACTTTTTAAAGCACTATCCTGTAGTAGAAGAAGCTGTTCTAGAAGAATAAAAACACGCTGCGATTATGCAGCGTGTTTTTTATTTTTTGTTATTCTTTTGTATAGACTTTATCTTAAAGTGGATGAGAATCATACGGATCCCGGATCCCAAGTCAAGAGTCGCAATCAATACAAGGATATAGGCGAAAAATCCCCATCCGGAAGAATTGACTGTCTGGACGGCAATCGTTGTAAAGAGAATGCCCAAGCCTGCGTATACGATTCCGATGAATAAAGGTGACTGACGTTTCATAATAAACCTCCGATAAAGGCTTGTGCAGTATCTGACAATTTCTCGATATCTTCTCTATATACCACCTGGATAATGACAACAAGGGTATTCATAGCGACATGTGCGGCTATGGATACGAGAATACGGCCCGTTTTGGCATATAGGAAGGCAAAAGTGAAGCCCATTGCTGCATATAAAAGAAGATGTTCGAGTTCACCGTGTGCCAAGCCGAAAATAACCGAGCTGAGTAAAGCCGAAATGAAGAAATTAAAGCGTTTATAAAGCGATCCGAAAATAATTTTCCTGAAAATGATTTCTTCCAAAATAGGACCGATCACAGAGGTAACGAATATGACCATCGGAACTTTATAAATGAGTGAAACCAGATTTTGAGTATTTTCAGATTCAGTCTCCACCCCAAGCATTTGTTCGATGTTCCCAGCTATATTTTGAGCGAAAAAGGCTAGGAAGACACCCGCTATTGCCCATAGGAAGGACACGGGAACCGAAGTCTGTGTAAGCTCAGTATTTTCCTTCATATCTTTTCGCAACAAGAATAGAATCACTATTAGTGCTGCAAGAAAACTGAAGACGATCCAGTAAGCGGCCGATTTAACTTCGAGCTCATCACTTGGTATGCCCATTGCAGAACCAATCACCGTGAAAATCGGCATTCCGACAATACCCGATAATTGCATGGCAATGTAAGTAATGATGACGAACCAATATTCTTTTTTCAAAAATGAAAACTCCTTTAATTAAGTCCGCCATTTTTTTAGAGTCCTGACATGGGGACAATCTATAAACGTATATAAAAAGGGTATCAAAAAACAGCCCATAACACCACTTATAGGTATATAAAAAGAGAACATTTCCAAAAAACATTTTAGGAATCATTATCCTAGAGTAGTATACCCGAAATTTATCAGAAATTAATAAAAAAAATTCAACAAGATACTTGCAAAAAGGGCTCGATTTATTTAATATTATAAATGTGTTAGCACTCGGTGTTGATGAGTGCTAATAAATCAGGCAATTGATTTAAGAGAAAATGAGGAGGTTGTTTCACTTGTTAAAACCATTAGGTGATCGCGTTATTATTGAATTAGTTCAATCTGAAGAAAAAACGGCAAGCGGTATTGTTCTTCCTGATACTGCAAAAGAAAAGCCACAAGAAGGTAAAGTCGTAGCGGTTGGTACAGGCCGTGTCCTTGAAAATGGCGAACGTGTTGCTTTAGAGGTTGCCCAAGGCGATCTAATTATCTTCTCAAAATATGCTGGTACTGAAGTTAAATACGAAAATAATGAATACTTAATCTTACGTGAAAGCGATATCTTAGCTATCATTGGCTAATTATACATCATACTTAACTGAACGAAAATTTTTCTTAAAATGATTAGGGAGGTACTTATACATGGCTAAAGAAATTAAATTTAGTGAAGAAGCTCGCCGTTCAATGCTTCGTGGCGTTGACGCTCTTGCAGATGCAGTAAAAGTAACGCTTGGACCAAAAGGACGTAACGTGGTTCTGGAGAAAAAATTCGGTTCACCGCTTATTACCAATGACGGTGTAACAATCGCTAAAGAAATCGAATTAGAAGATGCTTTCGAAAACATGGGTGCGAAATTGGTTGCTGAAGTAGCAAGCAAAACAAATGACGTAGCTGGTGACGGAACGACTACTGCAACGGTTCTTGCGCAAGCAATGATCCGTGAAGGTCTTAAGAACGTAACAGCTGGTGCTAACCCAATGGGTATCCGTAAAGGGATGGAAAAAGCGGTTAATACTGCGATTGCAGAATTAAAAGCCATTTCTCAACCTGTTGAAAACAAAGAATCGATTGCACAAGTTGCTGCTATCTCTTCAGCTGATGAAGAAGTAGGACAATTGATTGCAGAAGCTATGGAACGTGTAGGTAACGACGGCGTTATCACAATCGAAGAATCAAAAGGCTTCACAACTGAATTGGACGTAGTAGAAGGTATGCAATTCGATCGCGGATATGCATCTCCATACATGGTAACTGATTCAGATAAAATGGAAGCGATTCTTGAAAATCCATATATCTTAATCACTGATAAAAAAATCACGAACCTTCAAGAAATCCTTCCTGTACTTGAGCAAGTTGTACAACAAGGAAAACCACTATTATTGATTTCTGAAGACGTGGAAGGCGAAGCACTTGCAACTCTTGTTGTGAACAAACTTCGTGGAACATTCAATGCAGTGGCAGTTAAAGCTCCTGGATTCGGTGACCGTCGTAAAGCTATGCTTGAAGACATCGCAGCTCTAACAGGCGGCGAATTGATCACGGAAGAAATCGGCCTTGACCTTAAATCTGCAACAATCGATTCTTTAGGACGTGCTTCTAAAGTCGTTGTTACAAAAGAGAACACAACAATCGTTGAAGGTGCTGGAGACACAGCTCAAATTCAAGCTCGTGTAAACCAAATCCGTGTTCAATTAGAAGAAACAACTTCTGAATTCGACCGCGAAAAACTACAAGAACGCCTTGCTAAATTAGCTGGTGGAGTAGCAGTAATCAAAGTCGGAGCAGCTACTGAAACAGAACTTAAAGAACGTAAACTTCGTATTGAAGATGCATTGAACTCTACTCGTGCTGCTGTTGAAGAAGGAATCGTAGCCGGTGGTGGTACAGCTCTTCTAAACGTATACAATAAAGTGGCAGAAATCGAAGCAGAAGGCGACGTAGCAACAGGCGTGAAAATCGTTCTTCGTGCAATCGAAGAGCCGATTCGCCAAATCGCTCACAATGCTGGACTTGAAGGATCTGTAATCGTAGAACGCCTTAAAGGCGAAGCAATCGGTACTGGCTTCAATGCCGCTACTGGAGAATGGGTGAACATGATCGAAGCGGGTATCGTCGATCCTACTAAAGTAACTCGTTCAGCTCTACAAAACGCTGGATCCGTGGCTGCTATGTTCTTAACAACAGAAGCAGTTGTTGCTGATAAACCAGAACCTGCTGGCGCTGGCGGCGGAATGGGAATGCCTGACATGGGCGGAATGGGCGGCATGATGTAATAACTCCGCTTGAAATTCAGTGAAAATAGTAATGTTTTCCTGAATAAGATCTGAAAAAGAGGTTTTCCATGAGTTCTTTGAACTTTTTGGGAAGCCTCTTTTTTCACATGAAGATAAACATGTCTTCATTCTTGTGCCAGAATCGTTTCATTATTTGTGAAAGACTTACCCCTGCCTCAGCTAAGAGAGGGCATCAAGCCGTATATGCGAAAACAATATTGAAACAACGTATTTCGTCTTTATCTTTATTTTTCCTCTTTTGTATTTCCTCTGTCACGACAAAAGCAAGATCATCATTTCCGAATAAGGATTATACCCCCATAATGGTTTCATCCGATACTTCACCGGCTTCATCTTTTGTTACGGTTAATTCGATGGCTCAATGCCAGGTTCGAGATCATGATTGATGCACCACTGCGAAAAGACGAGGATCATCATCTTTTCTTGACCTTGGCAGTTTTCGATGATTTTTTCTTCCAATTATTTCTGATTCATATAAATACTCCTTTGAAGGATTTAACAAGATTAGCATACACCCATCCCTTTTTTTCAAATTTATCCCATACGACTATTCCATTTTCTATGTTATAGTTCAATATTGAACTATAAAAATCAGATGAACGATTTTATAATTATTTCCTAAAACTAAACGAAACAAAATAAAATTTAAATGAGGTTAAATATATGAGTGTATTAACGGTTACAGACCTAAACCATGGTTTTGGCGATCGTACGATTTTTGATAATGTTTCCTTCCGCTTGTTAAAAGGTGAACATATAGCTTTAATTGGGGCAAATGGCGAAGGTAAATCGACGTTTATGAATATCATTACAGGGAAACTTCAGCCTGACGATGGAAAAATAGAGTGGTCAAAGCACCAACGAGTCGGTTATCTTGATCAACATACGGTTTTACAAAAGGGAATATCAATCCGTGACGTATTAAAAACGGCTTTTCAATATCTCTTTGACGTTGAAACGAATATTAATACCATTTATGAAAAGATTTCAGATGTTACACCTGAAGAAATGGAAAAGTTGTTAGAGGAAGTTGGGACATTACAGGACATATTAACAAATAATGATTTCTATATTATTGATTCTAAGGTAGACGAAGTGGCACGTGGCCTTGGACTTGATGGTATAGGATTAGAAAAAGATGTTAATGATTTAAGCGGTGGGCAACGAACGAAGGTTTTATTAGCTAAGCTTTTACTTGAGAAACCAGATATTCTTCTTTTAGATGAGCCTACAAACTATTTAGACGAACAACACATTGAGTGGTTAAGACGTTACCTGCAAGAATACGATAACGCTTTTTTATTAATTTCTCATGATATTCCATTTCTTAATAGCGTTGCAAATGTGATCTACCATTTAGAAAATCAGAAATTAAATCGCTACGTGGGTGATTACAACCATTTCCTTATTGCCTATGAAGCTAAAAAAATACAAGTTGAAGCTGCCTTTAAGAGACAACAATCAGAAATTGCTAGTTTAAAAGATTTTGTAGCTCGTAATAAGGCAAGGGCATCTACCAGCAGCCTTGCCATGTCGAGACAGAAAAAACTCGATAAAATGGATGTTATTGAAATAGCACAGGAACGACCAAAACCTGATTTCAACTTTAAAGAAGCAAGGACCTCAGGTAAATTAATTGTTGAGACGAAAGAATTTGTCATTGGATACGATGAGCCACTTTCAAAGCCGTTAAATCTTTATATAGAGCGTGGACAAAAAGTAGCTTTAGTTGGAGCAAATGGGATTGGTAAGACTACACTCCTTCGTAGCATGCTCGGAGAAATAAGATCTCTTTCTGGTTCACTTGAACGCGGTGAACATCAGTATATTGGATATTTTGAACAAGAAGTGAAAACGAAAAATCAAAACACGTGCATCGAAGAAATATCGAATACGTTTCCTCAGTTAAGCCAAGGACAGGTACGCGCTGCTCTTGCGAGATGTGGGTTAACTAGAAAACATATTGAAAGTAAAATATCCGTATTAAGTGGTGGAGAGCAATCGAAAGTCCGGTTATGCAAACTCCTTAACCAAGAAAGCAATATCCTTGTTTTTGATGAGCCAACCAACCATTTGGATAAAGATGCAAAAGCTGAGCTAAAACGAGCTTTGAAATCGTATAAGGGAAGCGTAGTCCTTATCTCTCATGAACCTGATTTTTACCAAGACGTAGTAACAGATATTTGGGACGTAGAATCATGGACAACGAAAACCATCTAAACTTGAACGATCCGAGTAGGAGTCGCCATTTTAAAAAGGAAGGCCTCCCATCAGTTTACTGAACTGATGGGAGGCCTTCCTTTTTTTATTTATTATTTTTGGTAAAAGAAAGGGATTAACTTTATTATGTCAAATACTACCATTTGCATGTGAGTTAACAAGATAAACTAGAAATAACAGTAGAGGAGATGAAGCTAGTCCGTTAATTTAATGTAGAACCTGTCATGGAACTGTCTATCATGCAGAGCAAAATAGGGGACCACAAAGAGGCAAAGGACATGTCATGTCATGTATCGACTATTTGGCTACTTGGGGTAATGGAGAATAAAAAAAGAGAAATTTAAATTATGAAAGGAATGATTTTTTGAAGAGAAAAGCTAGAAAGCTTCTGACGTATTTTTTAACGCTGGCTTTTACCATAATTTTTTTTATCGATACCGCAATGCAGGTAAACCATGCTTCAGCGGCTGAGGTTAAGGATGCTTCAAAGGCAGAGGTCGTGTCACTGAAAGATGTCTACAAAGACTATTTCCTTATTGGGAATACTGTAAGTCCGGGCGACTTAACCGATTCAGCGAAGTATGATTTTATGAAATTCCACTATAATGCGCTGACGCCTGAAAATGCTACGAAACCGGACTCCATTTGGCCCAATGCAACTAGCGAACCTTCATTCACAACAGCCGACAAATTGTTAACCCAAGTTAATGCTGACGGTTTCTATACGATTGGACACGCGTTGGCGTGGCATAATCAGTCGGCTGGCTGGCCGCCTGCTGGTCTGAATTATACCGAGGCCCGGGCGAGCTTACAAAAGTATATATCGACAATCGCCGGGCACTTTAGTCAGGGCTCTTATAAGCTCGACACCTGGGACGTTGTTAACGAAGCAATGAGGGATAATCCAGAAAACCCGACCGACTGGCGGAAGGCGCTTCGCTCTGACATTAATCCAATAGAACGTCCATCAAGATGGTTTGATGCTTACGCTAACGGCGGAAATGGTTGGGATTATATCTATGATTCCTTCTTGTTCGCGCGTGAGGCTGATCCGGACGCCATTCTCTACTACAATGATTTTAACGACGAAGAAATCCCCAACAAAGCAATCGCTATTGCCTCAATGGCCAAGGAACTCAACCAAAAATATGCGAATGAACACCCTGAGGCAAATGGCAGGAAACTGATTGAGGGCATCGGGATACAAGGGCATTACAACCTCAGACTCAATGTGGATAATTTAGAGGAAGTATTAAAGATATATAGTGAAACCGGGTTGGAGATTAGTATAACTGAACTCGACGTACAATTTAACGGTACTTCATCCGAGGTTCCGCCTACCAAAGAGCAATTGAAGGAGCAAGCGGTATTGTACGCCAAGCTGTTCATGTTATATAAGAAGTATTCCGATAATATAGAACGTGTTACATTCTGGGGTGTGGCCGATAATAACAGCTGGCGCAGCACGGGTTACCCGTTGCCATTCGACTCCAAGCGTGCCCCTAAAGAAGCGTATTGGGCCATAATAAATCCGGAGGCCTATCTAGGACTTGATGAGTTGCCGCCAAAGCTCACCTCATTTAAATTCGGGGATGATGTTTTCAATGTCGAGGGTAAAACCAAATTGGATGTTAACGTACCAAAGAGCGTATCAAACATTGACTTCTCCGCTTCCAATGTCGCACATCAATACGACAACGATGAAGTTGACGTCAAAGTTAAGCTCGACCCTGCAAGTGGAGCGGTGAGCAACGGGAAGCCAGCCGTGGCGACGGTAGAGATAGCCAGGAAGGAAAACCCGAATAGATCAACGAAGTATATAATACACTTCGGGCATATGACCGCTGAATGGGAGAAGGACCAAAACTATACGGATACGGGCTTCCGCTCCTCCGTCAATATCCGCTTTAGTGATGGTAAAAGTAAACTCAAATTATTTCAGGCGTTCTATAATAAGGACAACGGTAAGCAAGCCATGCTCAACAGTAAGGAATTTAAGCCCTTACCAAAACATACAGGTGGCACGCTCACTATTCAAACAGATAAAAGTATAGACGCTGATGATTTGAAAACAATGACCTTGAAGAAATCTCTTTGGGATCAAAACTGGGTTCCCATTATTCCAGCGCGTGTTACAGACTTCAATGTTCCGGAAAATTTTTGGAGATTGGCCAAAACGATTGAATCCGGTAAGACATATATCGTTGTCTCATCCAACTCAAGCTTGGCCCTGACCAATAGGAATGTACCATCTATCCCGGCCACTGGCGGTGTGACCACCCCCAAACGAGGTATTGCGGGTACTCCTGTCACGATAGAGGACGACATTATTAAAGAGCCGAAGCAGATTCAGGATAATATGAGATTTATCTTTAAAGAGAGTGCCAGCCCCGACCCGGGACCATACACAAAAGCGAAGGGATACAAGGGATACACAATGTTGAGTCTAGTTCACGGCGGACTTGTCGCCCCCACTATTTTGTGGCGGGATTTGAGCAATGACGATACGGCTCCTTTACGGACAGACACAACTATTGGTGATCGTGCACTAGATCGGGCGGTATGGTTTAATACCAGCATAGATCCCGATACAGGTGAGACGACACTATTTTCCCATACGGGTTCCAACCATTACACCTATGCACTGCATGGTAATGAAAACGGTTTCATTGGCCAAGGAGGAACGGAGCCATTGGAAAATTATGCAGACAATAGTCGTGTGAAGCTGTATGAGTACGTGTCCAACTATTTATACGAAGACTCAACCAATCTGGGCGTGGAAATTAGCCTAGCACCGGTGGAGCGTATCGTGAGAGATCGTGACACCAAAATCCCCGTCACAGCGGATGTCCCTGACGGTTCCAAAGCAGTATTGGTAAAGGATGGTGTTTCAGTAGCTACCGCGAAATTCGCAAAAGGCAAAGCGACAATCAGCGTTAAAGGCAGCGATGTTGACCCCGGCGCGAATTATGCAGTCGTTATCTATGATGGCACCAAAATACTTGGTGCGCAATGCTGCCGGTAGTCACTGTCGACAAGGCGACGCCGTTGGCTACGGTAGGGAAACTGAATGGTAAGCAGAACAGGCTGAAAATCAGCGTTAAAGAGTCATATTCCGATGGTTCGACGGAGAACTTCACTGAGGAGATACTAATCAAGAACAATGCCACAGACGTATATCAAGTGGGACCTTATAAGGTTTACGTGGAGACTAAAGGCAACGACAAGATTCGAAAATGTTATATTGTGAAGGATTAATCAGCAATCAGGGAAAATTGTATTTCTTGATAAAGCAATGGGTAATGAGAAATGATGCTTACCCAAATAGCTTTTTAAGTGGAAGGTCTCCTATCAGTTTAATGAACTGATAGGAGGTTTCTTTGTATATGAACGTAAATATTCATCATTTTATTTATAATGGAATGTCCTAAACTTTTTGGAGTCTCGCTATCTCCCTTAATATCATTTGCGCGCCCTTTTGCGTGTTAATAAAAGAGAAAGATCTCTCTGATTGACGATGGCCTTTTTTGTTATGGGGGCTAGAATCTGCTAACCTGTACTTTAATAGTGAGGCCCATCTATAAGGAATGCGTATAAAGAATAAAATAGTCGGAGGAGAATAAATGCGTTCAGAAAAAGAAATGATGGAATTGATATTACGAGTTGCTGAGAGAGATGAGAGAGTAAGAGCTGTTGCCATGAATGGTTCTCGGACAAATTCTAATGTACCGAAAGATACTTTAAGAGATTATGATATGGTCTATCTTGTATCTGACGTACAATCGTTTCTTTTTAATCCTGATTGGGTAAATGTGTTTGGGAAAAGAATTATCATGCAAACACCAGAGGATATGGTGATGTTTCCACCTGAATTGGATGGGAGATTCACCTACTTAATGTTATTCGAGGATGGTAATCGACTTGATTTAATGCTGGTTCCGATTGAGGAAAAAGAGAAATATTGTTTAGAAGAAGGATTAACCGTTATTTTATTAGATAAAGATGGGAATATGCCTAAGCTCTCTGAACCAACGGATAAAGAGTACTGGGTAAAAAAGCCTTCGGCTGAATTTTTTGCAGATTGTTGTAATGAATTTTGGTGGGTTTCCACTTATGTAGCAAAAGGGTTATGGAGACAAGAGATACTCTACGCTTATGACCACTTAAACGGTGTAAGAGAAATGTTACTAACCATGCTTGAGTGGAAAGTTGGTATAGAAACAAATTTTTCTTTGAGTGTAGGGGAAAATAGTAAGTATTTGAAGCGTTATCTTAATAATGAGATGTGGAAAAGATTGATGAAAACCTATCCTACCGGAGATTATGAACAGGTGTGGCATGCATTGTTTGAAACCATTGCCTTGTTTGAGCAAGTAGCGATTGAAGTAGCTAGTAATCTTGAATATCAATATCCTTATAAAGATGCGAATAAGGTAAAACAATACCTTACTAAAAACTAAACTAAGGTATCTACTAACAGGTGGGATATTTTCGTCATATATGCACGATTGAAAAGCAAACAGGTAAGGAAAATGCTCGAACTAAATAAGCACAACATGAATAGATAAGAATCCATTTTGATCAACCTTTGCTCAAAATGGATTCTTTTTTATTTATCGTAAAAAGTTAGTCTCTGTGAAAAAGGACATAGGTGCCGTTAAAACAGGTAGGTCTTTCTAGGTGTTTATCATAGTTTAAAAGGAAAAATGAGGGATTAATAGAATGTACTAACTAATAAATAATATTCAGAATAGGGGAATGGAAGTGAAAAAGAAGTTTATAAAGGTTCTAAGTTCAACAATAGTAGCTGCAACATTACTTGGCCCGAATGTCGGCTTCGCTGAACGAGGACCAAATCCGACCGGTGGAACGAATCTTTCTATCGAAGCATTCCTTAATTATGATGAGCTTGTAAAAAAGTTAAATAAGCTTGAGCAAGTGAGTAAGGGGAAAGTGAAAGTGGAAGTGGCTGGACAAACAAATCAAGGTCGTTCCATTCACAAAGTGACGGTAGGGCATGGTAAAAAAGTTGTTCTTATCCAAAGTGAAATTCATGGAAATGA
This sequence comes from Peribacillus sp. NPDC097198, assembly GCF_044762055.1. Classification (NCBI taxonomy): domain Bacteria; kingdom Bacillati; phylum Bacillota; class Bacilli; order Caryophanales; family Bacillaceae; genus Peribacillus; species Peribacillus sp. NPDC097198. The sequence continues at coordinate 17,553 of NZ_JBIWDO010000015.1, forward strand.
AAAAACAGGAACGGTTGCGTTATTAAACATTCTTGAAAACCTAGGTAAAAGTAATTCACCTGATGTGAAAAAAATGCTTGATGAACTAACAATCGTTGCTATACCAATGATGAACGTAGATGGATCAGAGCTTGATCGTCGTGGAAATGAGATGACATGGTCAGAGGTGGTAGGGAAATTCCCACAACTCTCGAATGCTAAACCAACTTGGAATTATTACACGACTCCAAGATCCGGAGACGACTATGCTAGCAAACCGGGATTTGATGTGAATCGTGACTTTAATCCAAACTTAAACTATGTGCCACAGCCTCAAGACTTCCCAGGGGCATCTGAAAAGCCAGGCTGGTTCATTACACCTGAATCACAAACGGTACGTGACATATATAAAGGGTTAAAATCGAAATTCGGTAAAGTGGATGTTTTTATCGATCTTCATCACCAAGGGTTCCCGTATATCGAAGGAACGGATGACCGTGTGACGATGTCTATATCAGGAAAATTCGTCAACGATCCTAGCACACCTGCAGGGGCTAAGTATAAAGAGTATGCAGATAACTTTAAATATGATTTCTCCCGTCAGTTAACTCTTACTGCCTATAATGCATTACAAACAAAAGGAAATTCTGTGTTTACGAATATTTCACTGTACGATCAAACCGTTGATCTGCCAGGTACTGCTTTAGGAGCGTTTGCGTTAAATGGAAGTGGTACGGTTCTATTTGAAGTGAGTGGACAAACACAAAACTTTGGGCAAAAACAGAAAGGTCAGTTAGTGAAAACGGTTGAAACAGGTCTTATGGGAATAATCTCTGGTGTGACAGATGGATCGGTTCATACTCTTAATCCAACAGACTATGAAAAAATCCCTAAAAGTTCGTCTAAACCGGGAATCTAATTATATGGAAGACGGCCCTATCGTTCAGGAACAAGTAGTTCCGTCATAAGCAATCCGTTTAAGAAGTGAGAGGCAGAAATGTTGTTATAACGACATTTCTGCCTCTTTATTTTTTCTTCGGTCCAGTTTAGACACCATATTTACTCTAGAGCCAGCGTTTAACCGACCCCGACTGAATGGAAGAAGCCATTCTACCTTGAATAAAATAAGCCTCCATTTTGCAAAATAAAAATATGCATACATATAGGAGGGGACAATCATGAGGGTATGTACTCGAACAGCCACTATAGGTTTTCTTACACTGATACTCTGCATGTTTAGCATTCAGGCACATGCAGAGGTAGGTTTAGAGGAAAAAGCGTATTACGATAATTATCAACGGATCCTGCAAGTCATGAAAAAAGGAATGGAGCAAGCACCTAAGACAGGTGACCCTAGTCTTGATTTTCTATATGAAATGATTCCCCATCACGAAGCAGCGATATCGATGGCTGAAAATGTCTTGAAATATGGCCATGATGAACAGGTCAAGCTGATAGCTGCAAACATCATACGAGATCAGCTTGCCGGTATAGGGAAAATGGAAGCTCTTAGAAATAAAATAAAAACGAATCCGCAAGTAAACCAGAAGGCAGAAGCCGCCTACTTAAAAGCTTATCAAACGATTTATAAAACGATGATTGCCTCAATGGAAGAGGCCAAACCAACGGGGAATATCGATCAAGACTTCCTGGAAGAAATGATTCCGCATCATGAAGGTGCCATCAAAATGTCCCAGAGTATCTTGAAGTATACACAAAATGCCGAACTGAAAACCATTCTCCAAAACATCATCACGACTCAACAAAAACAACTTTTAGAAATGAAAGATCTAGTAAAGACGATTCACTAAAAGTACAAGAAGCTGACCTTTTATGGTCAGCTTCTCTTTTATGCTTCATCACCGGTCCATAGGGAAAATGGAAGGGGATAAGATGAAATTGGAAAACATTTTTATATGTTTTTAAAACTTAAAGAACTAATAGATAAGGAGATTCAATATATTTAATCAAAATTGTTAAGAATTCTGCGGCGCTTGCACCGTCTAGAATTTGATGGTCAAAGGTTATACTGAATGGAATTTTCTTAACCGATTTGACTGTGCCATTTTCTGTTAGGGTCAGTTCATCCTGAAAAGCTCCTACCCCTAGAATGCCTGTTTCTGGCGAATTCAAAATTGGTGTAAAGTATTCGATTCCACTGGCTCCTAAGTTGGTAATGGTGAATGTAGAGCCGGAAAGCAAGTCTCCGCCCGCTTCTCCATTTTTGGCTTTTTCCGATAATTCCTTTATTTCTTTCGCTAGGCTGCCGATTGTTTTTTGATGGGCATCCTTAATAACAGGGACTAACAAGCCATCTTTTAGCGAAGTGGCGATTCCTAGGTGAACCTCATCGAACTCTGTCAATTGGCCATCATGATAGAGAGAGTTCATTTTCTTCAACTCTTGTAAAGCAAGTACAGTTGCTCTTGCAATTAACACGGTTAAAGTGAGTTTGACATCTAATTCACTTGACTCAATTTCTTTCCTCAACACTTTCTGGAAATCGATCAAGTGATCTGCATTGGCTTTACGATGTAAAGTCAATTGTGCCGTCTGTGCCAAACTTCTCCGCATATTCCGAGCAATTGCTTTTCGCATTGGAGGAAGTCCTTCCCCTACATTTTCCGCAATTGCCGGTGTAGGTGAAGGTGGGGCAGGGGGAGTATCGTCCACTCGGCTTGCTAATGCATGCTGAATATCCCGTTTGGTAATTCTACCATTGCCACCGGTACCTTTAATTAAATCAATATCCAAATTCTCAGCGTTGGCCATCTTTTTAGCTAGTGGAGTAATGAAAGTCCGGTCGCCTTTACTTGTCTTTTCTTCGTTTTTCACTAATACGGCTGTATTACCACTAGCCTCCGAACTTTCAGGGGTAGCAGGGGAATCCGATTGAACGGCCTGTAAATCATCCGTTACAATCGTTTCTCCCTCGTCTCCGATCACGGCGATCGTGGCACCGACTTCCAGTTCATCTTCCACTTCACCATTCTTAGTTAACAAAACGCCCGTTATCGGGGCTTCAACGTCTTGGTTTAATTTTTCCGAACTGATCATTAAAATGGGTTCGCCTTTATTAACTGAGTCTCCCACTTCTTTATACCATTCCACAATTGTGCCTTCTGTCATGGTCATTCCTAATTTAGGCATTACGATCGCTTCACTCATAGTAGGTTCACCTCCTAGTTCGTTACGTATTTTTTCAAATCAGCTATTAATTCTTCGGCAACTGTTAACACTTTTTTTGCATCTGGAATGTAGGCTTTCTCTAGGTTAGAAGCAAATGGAACTGGTGTATTTGGTGCACAAACGGTTTTGATTGGGCCATCAAGATAATCGAAAGCTTTATCTGCAACTACCGAGGCAATATCCGTAGCCGTGTTGTTATGTGGATTGGATTCATCAATGACAATGAGCCGTCCCGTTTTTTTGACAGACTTCAAAACGGTCTCCTGATCCCATGGTGCCACCGTTCTTAAATCAATTACTTCAACTGAGATTCTGTCTTTATTTAATGTTTCTGCAACTTCAAGAGCTACCTGAACCATTTTGCCGATGGCTACAATGGTAAGGTCCGTTCCTTCTCTAGTCACATTCGCTTTACCAATTTCAATCGTGTAGTATTCTTCAGGCACATCGCCTTTCATGCCATATAGCAATTTATCTTCTGAGAAAATGACTAAATTATCTTCTTCAATTGCTGCTAACATCAAACCCTTGGCATCATAGGGATTGGAAGGAACGACCACTTTAACGCCTGGAATAGAACCGAACATTCCATATAATGTTTGGGAGTGTTGAGCCGCAGCACCTGCTCCCGCACCGTGTACGGTCCGGACAGTAAGCGGGATTTTTGCCTTTCCGCCAAACATATACCGCATCTTGGCCCCCTGGTTTAAAATGGGATCCAAAGCAAACCCGATAAAGTCGTTAAACATCAATTCAGAAATAGGGCGCAAACCTGTAGCGGCAGCACCGACCGCTGCACTAAAATAACCATGTTCCGCAATAGGCGTGTCAATGATACGTCCACGGCCGAACTCTGAAACCAGTCCTTTAGATAAACCGAAAACACCGCCAAATGCATCATCATGACGACCATCATCTTGAACTAAGTGGTCTACTTTAGCACCCCCGGCAACGTCAGTACCGATTAATATAACCGTTTCATCTTTTCGCATCGCTTGTGCCATCGCTTCTGTAATAGCGGACATAAAAGTAATTTGTCTATTCGTCATTATAATTCCTCCTATTCTTATGCAAATATATCCGTATATAGAGTGGATTCATCCGGTAATGGACTCGCTTCCGCAAAAGCAGCTGCCTCTTTGATTGTTTTTTCTGCCGCTGCTTCAATGGAATCCGCTTCTTCTGCAGTCATCCAACCATTTTTAATCGCTTTTTCACGGAATTCAGGAATGGGATCACGGTCTTTATTGGGATCTTCATCCGTCTTGTATTTTTGTTCGTCCCCTTCAAAGTGACCATATTGCCGGTATGTGTCGCATTCAATTAATGTAGGACCTTTACCGGATTTGGCCCGTTCAATCGCTTCTTTTGTTGCGTTGTATACGGCTTCGACATCCATGCCATCCACACGTACACCTGGCATATTATAAGCTGGAGCCCTTTCGACCACTGTTTTAGAGGCACTTGCATATCTAAAAGGCGTGCCTTCGCCGAATTGGTTATTTTCACACACAAAGATAACAGGTAGATCTAAGATGGAAGCAAGATTTAGCCCTTCGTGGAACGTACCCTCATTTGAAGCACCATCGCCGAAGAAGCAAACAGCTACATTGTCTCGACCTAATGTCTTAATGCTAAGAGCTGCACCGGCAGCTAGTCCAAACCCACCACCAACAATCCCGTTGGCGCCTAGCATTCCTTTATCAACGTCGGCAACATGCATGGAGCCGCCTTTTCCTCCACCCAGGCCATCTTTTTTTCCCATGATTTCAGCCATCATGCCATTGATATCGCAACCTTTTGCAATGGCATGTCCATGTCCACGGTGAGTACTTGTAATATAATCCTCGTCATCCAATAAACTCATCACTCCGGTTGCAACGGCTTCTTCACCCGCGTATAAATGGACAAATCCTGGTATTAAACCTTTTCCAAAGGTGCGGTGTACATCATCTTCAAAAAATCTGATTTCATTCATCTTTTGATAAATCCAAAGTGCTTCATTCTTTTCCATTCGTAATTCCTCCTTGTTTGGTGTTTACATATGAATCGCTTGTTTGAATAATGCATTTGCGCTTTCTCCAATTGCTTCAGCCACTGCAGGATGTGCATGTATAAGGCTTGCAAGCTCATTCATCGTTCCTTCTGAGTGTTTCACAGCCAAAATTTCCCCGATTAACTCGGTTGCGTGGGCACTGACAATAACCGCCCCCAAAATTTCCTGATATGTACGATCGGAGATGATTTTAACAAAACCTTCTGTTTCTCCCATGGCAATGGCTTTTCCATTTCCAGAAAGGGGAGAGGTGGTGACGCTTACATCATAATTGGCATTCTTGGCTTGCTCTTCACTTAGCCCAAATGAAGCAATTTCGGGATGAGTATATACGCATCTAGGGATTTCAGTCTGATCTATGGGTTGGGGAGCTTCGCCATTCATTGCATGTACTGCAACTAGACCTTCTGCACTCGCCGCATGAGCCAACTGATAGCCTCCGATTAAATCTCCTACTGCATAAACATGTTTCTTACTAGTTTTATAGTATTCATTGACTGCCACAAACTTGTTGGTATCATCCATTTTTATTTTTAGGTCTTGTACCAACTCAATATTAGGGGTTCTACCGGTTGCGACTAGCAGGGTATCATAGGAGATTTCTTGGTCTGCTAATATAACCTGATCTTTTTTCACTTCCCGGATATCGGCCTTAACGATGGTTTGGATGTTTTTCCTTTTCAATTCCTTTTTGATGATTTTTCGTGCGTCCACATCTTCGGTTAATAGAATGTCAGGAGCAACTTCGACAATTGTCACTTTCGTTCCCAATGGCGCCATGGCAAAAGCCAGTTCTACCGAAATGACTCCACCACCAATGATCACCATGGCTTTCGGCAATTCCTTCAGGTCAAAAAATGAATCGGTAGTAAGGTAATCCACTTGATCCAGCCCTTTGATTGGAGGGATGAAGGGCTTGCTTCCGGTTGCCAATAAAATATCTTGGCCTTTTATTTTGTCATCACCGATTGAAACGATTAAGTTCTCCGTTATGGATGCTTCTCCTTGAAATAAAGTGATTTTATTTGTCTTTAACAAATGTTCCACACCACTCGTCAATGATTGCACTACTTGATCTTTACGCTTCATCAGTTTTGAGAAATTAATGGATAACTCTCCCGTTTCAATTCCCCAGCTATTTGCCTTTTTTATTTCTTCAATCATTTCTCCATGCTTTAATAGTGTCTTGGAAGGGATACAGCCAACATTAAGACAGGCCCCGCCAATTTTCTTTTTCTCGACGATGGCGACTTTTTTTCCTAACTGTGCAGCCCGAATGGCAGAAACATATCCTCCAGGACCTGCGCCAATTATAATCACGTCAAATTCCTTCATCTTTACATCACCTGACTTTCATCTTGAAGTGGAATTTTTCCTACACTAATACATTATGCAAGTGGCGTGCCAACATAGAGCAGGGGGGTGGAATTTCGTTCATCTCCATGAATATCAATGGTTATCACCCATTATTTTGATCATCATCTCCTATATAGAACTGTTCCAATGAAACAAGTAAGTGTATCAATGTCTCACAGAAAAAGCCCAAACTGTATCACTCTATCAGTGAGTGGATAAGTTTGGGCTTTTGTCGTTGCATGTTATTTAATTATCCAAGCCAATCTTCTGGTTTCAGTTGATACTGCTTGATTTTTCGATAGATGGTAGAGCGGGAAATGCAAAGGGTCTTTGCAACGTTGGTAATGTTTCCGTTTTCTCTGATCATGGCTTCAATAAGCGCCTCTTTCTCGTTTTCCCCTATATTTTCAACCAATTCAGGAGGAAGGTCGAAGGGGAATACTATATTTCCTTCCGTATTGAATAGGGCTTGCTGGATAACATTTTTTAATTCTCTTATGTTTCCTGGCCATGTGTATTGTGTCAGGCAGTCCATGGTATCGGGGTGTACCCGAATGTCTTGTTTTCCGAATTTACCACCCATGATCTCCATGAATTGGGTGACTAACTCAGGAACATCGTGGATTCTTTCCCGCAAAGAAGGAATTCTCATTTGGATTACGCAAAGTCGATAATATAAATCCTCGCGGAACTCTCCCTTTTTGACCGCTTCCGCTAAATTTTTATGAGTAGCAGCGATGACACGAACATCGAGAGGTATTGGTTTATCTCCGCCAATTCTTGTGACGACTCTCTCTTCGAGTATTCGAAGTAAATGAACTTGTAAATCAAGCGGCATATCTCCAATTTCATCAAGAAAGATTGTCCCTTTTTGGGCCAGCTCGAACTTCCCGGGATTGCCTTTCGCCTTAGCTCCGGTAAAGGCCCCTGATTCATAACCGAATAGTTCACTTTCAAATAATCCATGAGGGATGGCGCCACAGTTAATCGCTACGAAAGGCTGATCTCGGCGGTTGCTTGCCTGATGGATTGCCTGCGCGAAAACTTCTTTTCCCGTCCCGGTTTCTCCTGTTAAGAAAAGTGTGGCATCGATTAACGATGCCTTTCGCGCCTTTTTCACGACATCTACAAAATCGTTGGAGGAACCGACCATATCATCAAAGCTATAGCGTGTAGATTTAGTATGTAAGGAACGGCCTGATGAAGGCGTATGTCCGATGGAAGATGGATAGGCTGAATTCTCTCTTAGAAATATGACTGCACCTAGCCGTTCGTCTTGGAAAGTAACGGGATAGATGGAGCAAATGAATTTTTGCTTGTTTTCATCATGACTTACTTTTTCTTCTCTTATTCTCAGTCCGTAGAGTAAGACAGAATCAACAAGTCTATCTAATTCAGGGAGATGCATGATTGATTGAACATCTTTTAGGATGGAATGCGATTTGGCCACTCTATTTTTTTCTATAATGCTTTTTCCGGTATTCACTACAAATACGGCATCCTCCACACCTTCTAGTGCTGTATTCAAAAATAAATTATTACGCAGAATATACTCATGATATTGCCGATCAATAGATTTCGATATATTGTTCACTTCTGAAATGACGAGCCCAATCGTGTGTTGATGCACTTGATTAGAGCAACCTGCAATATTGATGATTCCTATTAGCTCGTTTGTAAAAGGATCCAAAATGGGGGAGGCGACACAATACCAATCATGATTTTTTTCACAGAAGTGTTCAGAAAACAAAACTCGAGAAGGTTGTTTCGTCTTCAACACCATTCCTACCGCGTTTGTTCCTGCAGATGTTTCACTCCAGGTGCCCCCCGTGAAAATACTAATCCGCTCAGCATTTTCCAAGACACCCTTTTCACCGGAGGAATGCAGAATAGTACCATGTTTATCCGTAATGGAAAGCATCGTTTTAGAGTCATGTAGGATATCTGACAAACTGTTTATTTTCGGGGTAGCGAATGAAAGCAATTGCTCGTTTTTATCGAGCCGAGTCTTCAAAGTGTTTGGGCTAATGATCTCATTAATTTTATTCTGGAATGGGCTGATGCCTAGTTTCTTGGAATTTTCCCATGAATCGAAAATCTCAGCCCGGATGCTTTTATCAGGATACTGTCCTTTTTCTTGGTAAAGGTTCCAAGCGCTTTTCGTGGAAAGGTTGTATTCTTGGGATTCAACAATAGCTCTTCTAAGTGTCTGATTCATTGAATGTCCTCCATCATATAGTTACTTAGGTGTATCTCGTTAATTTAAAACAACTTGTTCCAGCCATTTAAATTAACGATAGCTAGAAGATATTATCAAAAAGGACCAAACTAAAGCGGGTTTAGATCTATAGAAGATGAAGAATTGGTATTGAATGAAGTAGACAAGCGTTTAGCTTCTTTTGGTCCATCGTAAACTTGGTGAAGTGTTCAATAACGAAGAAGTTAAGCAATTACATATAGATAAAACAGGAAGGAATGAATAAAGATCATGTTGCTGGATAGTCATTAGACTATCCAGTTCATCTATCCGAACATTCTTTAACGGATTTTCATCTCATTTAGCTTGGACTAATATTTTTATTTGGTTTCTTTCTTTTAATAGACCTTCGAAGCCATCTTCGATTACATTATCAAGCGTGATACGCTTAGTTACTAGTTTGTCGGCAGGGAAGTATCCTTGTGCCATTAAGCTTATGACAGCTGGAAATACATCACGATAGCCAATGATACCCGTTACTGTACGTTCTTTCAGAACGATATTTTGCGGATGAATGGGGGCCTCTTTTTCAAAAATACTTACAATCATCGTCTCACCATTGAATGTAGTGGAGTTGATGGCTTGTGTTAAGACTGGTGGGATTCCTGTGACTTCATAAGAAACATCCACTCCACCATTTGAAAGGTTTTGAATTTGTTCTACAACATCTCCGTTATTTGGGTCAATTACGATGGCTCCAAGTTCTTCTGCTTTCTGTCTACGTTGTTCCGATAACTCGACCGCATAGATTTCCGCCGCTCCGGCTGCTTTAAGGGCTTCAATAACCAATAAACCGATTGGGCCAGTTCCAAAGACGGCAGCTTTATCGCCAACTTGTAGTTTGCTTTGTTTTACAGCATGAAGAGCCACAGCTGAGGGCTCGACAAGTGCTCCTTGCTCATATGAAACAGTTTCAGGAAGTTTATGTAACATATGTTCTGGAACAGAAGTGTATTCGGAAAATCCGCCTCCGCCTCCAGCAAGTCCGTAGAACCCCATTTTGTTGCAAAGGTTGTATTTCCCTTGTTTGCATGCATCACATTCACCGCATGAATAGATGGGTTCCACAACAACGCGATCCCCGGCCTTTACTTTAGTGACGCCTTCACCAATTTCAATGACTTTTCCAGAGAACTCATGCCCCATAACAATCGGAGCTTTATCCCCGCTTAAAGGATGTGGTTCTTCCGCTGGGATGAATATGGGTCCTGCCGTATACTCATGCAAGTCACTCCCACAAATTCCACACCACTCGACTTTAAGTTTAACTTCGCCTTTTTTTGCATGTGGCTCTTCGATATTGTCTAATCTTAAATCTTTAGTATTATGCCATCTGAGCGCTTTCATATTGACACTTCCTTTTGTAGTATGGATTTTATTACCACTGAATCTCAAAATCAGTATACTATTATCGTAATTTTCTTTCAATTCTCAGTAGAGTCTAGTAAACGAGAAGTTTTGGATGATAGGGTAGTAGTCTTAAGCACTTCGAAAGTGATCTTACGAGAGTTATTGAACGGGTTCAATCAAATTGCTGGATAGGGGTATGTTGAGAAAAAATATGGGAGAGGCGTTTTCGAATTAGATACATGGAGAGGGGAGAGGCTTTTGAGGCCTTTCCCTTTTTCACTGAGACATTGCGGTCCTTATTTATTCCGTAACCGATAACGTAACGGAGCCGATTCCTTCGAATTGACCAGTATACATCCCGATTTCTAGTGTTTTTGGTAGGATGAATGTGCCAGATGATACGAACATGCCTGGTTCGAGTGTTAAATTATGTTGCCCGAGTTTTTCAAGTAGCCACATGATGGCCTTGAGCGGATGCCCCATTACAACCGAAGATGTACCTTCATCAATGGTTTGTCCATTGAAGAGCAACTTGCCATTGATATTGTCTATATCAGTGTAGGTGTAGTCTTTTGCTTCCCCGATGGTTACTTTTCCGCCAACTGCCCCATCTGCGCAAACCTGTTCTTTTGGCATTTTAGGAAACCAATCCTCAAAGCGGGAATCAGGAACTTCTAATCCTGGAGCAATTTGTGTTTTGTTGATTATTTCTTCTTCAGTAGAAGCGGCAGTCAAGGGCTCTTTGACAATAAAGACTAACTCCAGTTCGATCAGCGGACTTAGCATTTGCTTACTTAAAGAAATCTTATTGGTTATTTGTTTATCGGTTAACTGTCCATACAACGGTTCCTTGGCGTTAAACAAGGCTTGTGTTTCGGGACTAGTCATACTGATTTTATACCCTTTCAGGCATTCATCATTTGCTCTTTTTGCGGCAGTGAAAGCATGTTGAATTCGATAGGCTTCTTCCAAACTGATATGTGATGAAAAAACGTCCTTTTTCAATGCCTTTACGTGTATGTAGGAGTCAGACAATTTGTTCAAAAAGACTTCCTTAATCATTCTATCCCATCCCTTCTAATTGAATATTAATACTATTCTAACATTTTTTAAAAGGAAGAGTTTATTCTTTCTGCCAGAAAACCAGTGAAATAGAAATCATGGAATGCCTTAAACGTTTTTGTTTGAAAAACCTGGTTAGATGGGTTGTAGAATCCATCTAATCGCCTACTAATTTTATCCAAATCAACCCGTAGGATTTACCCAAAAATGTGAAACAATTTCATTTTTTTAAAAAAACTTTTTACGTCTTCGGTACGGAACCAATTACGCGGTTTTTCGGTAAGGGCTTACACCGTTGGTACGTCAAAGTTAACCGAGGGTAATCGAAGCAAATTATCCGCGTGAGAATAGTGGGATCTTATCATGCAATTAAGCCAGGTATCATCACGGTTTACACTACGCTTCATTTGAATCTTATTTCAATCTTTGTTAAGGTTATTAAGTACTTTAGGGATAAACGTTTAGTCCTAGGGATGGGACGAACAAAAAAATCCAAGTAAAAAACCATTTAAATGTCAGTCGGTATACACCGTTTCTGCAACTATCCTCAGTTGTGATTACTCCTTTTTTTTCTACTTGAAATGCTCAAATAATCACACGTAAATGATCAAGCGATGAATCATGGTCATTGTAAACGTGTTTTTCTTAATGTGTTGTGGTTTAGGACAACCACCGCTTAATTTGGCCACTTCTGTCTTTATTAGGGACACATACTTGATTGTGGTCTAAGGAAAACTCTAAATGATAACCATGTATTCTACTATCGCACCTCTTTTTTCTACTAAAAAAACTCAATTATTTTACACATATGACCAGGACTAATTATGTGAATGTTAAGTATTTTTCAGTGCGTTCGTTTTGGTATACAGTGTAACGTTTTACCCATTATGTTACGTCATTCCCCCTTTTGACGTTCGTGTGAAAGTGCAGGTTGGACTAGCTTAAGAGAGTAGAATTATACAATCATGATGACTCATCACAAGATGAGGAAAACAGCAGAACTGAACATCATATGGTCAACAAACTAACGAGGTGACTGAATGAAGCCATATGTAGAGGTCAGAAATGTTTCGAAAATTTTTGGGAAATCCCCAAAAGCAGCTACGGATTTATTGAAGCAAGGCAAGTCAAAGAAGGAAATTTTGAAAGAAACGGGTCAAACGGTTGGTGTGAATAACGTCAATTTTGAAATTTATCCCGGTGAAATTTTCGTGATCATGGGGTTATCCGGAAGTGGAAAATCGACTTTGATCCGTATGTTCAATCGATTGATTGATCCAACTTTAGGCGAAATCCTAATCGAAAATGAAGATATTGTAAAGATGAATGCGGCCCGCTTAAGAAAAGTTAGGCAACAGAAAATTAGCATGGTTTTTCAAAACTTTGCTTTATTCCCTCATAAAACGATACTGGAAAATGCCGAGTACGGGCTGGAAATTCAAAAGGTGGATGTGAAAATCCGACGTGAAAAAGCCATGAGTGCGCTAGAAGCGGTTGGGTTAAAGGGATATGAAGAACAGATGCCTTCACAACTTAGCGGCGGGATGCAACAAAGGGTCGGTCTTGCACGTGCGCTTGCAAGCGATACTGATGTCTTGTTGATGGATGAGGCCTTTAGTGCGCTTGATCCGTTGATCCGTAAAGACATGCAGGATGAATTGCTAGAAATTCAAGAGCAATACAAAAAGACGATCATTTTCATTACCCATGATCTTGATGAGGCATTAAGAATCGGGGATAGGATTGCGCTTATGAAAGACGGAAGCGTCATCCAACTGGGAACACCAGAACAAATCATGATGAACCCGGCTAATGAGTTTGTCGAGAAGTTTGTTGAAGATGTGGACTTATCCAAGGTGCTTACCGCATCTCACGTGATGAAGCGGCCTGAGAAAATCGCAGTGGACCGTGGTCCAAGGGTTGCCCTTGAGATCATGCGCAAACAAGGTTATTCCAGCATATTCGTCGTAGATCGTAAGCAAGTCTTATTAGGGGCTTTGTCGGCAGAGCAAGCACGCCAGGCATTGAGAAATGACCAATCTATTTCTGAGGTGATGTCAACGGATATCCCGACGGTTCCTGAGGAAGAATTACTTGTAAACCTTATGGACGTGATGGCAACTTCCAGTCTGCCGATTTCAGTCATTGATGATAAGAGAAGAATAAAAGGAATCATTGTCCGTGGTGCCGTCATTGGGGCATTGGCAGGTAATAAAGATTCATTGAATGAACTGATAGAAATGGAGAGTGAAGTTCAATGAATATACCCAAAATCCCATTAGGCGCTTGGGTCGACTCTTTAGTGGACTGGATAACGATTGCATTTGCCGGATTATTTACTCTTATAACGAATGCGATCGAAGGGTTATTGAACCTCTTAGTAGATGTGATGAGTGTTGGACCTTCCATCGTATTGATTATTGTTTTAACTCTTTTAGTTGCCTATACAAGCAAATGGCCGTTAGGAATATTTACGTTCGTTAGCTTATTATTAATTGATAATCTAGGATATTGGGACTCAAGCATACAAACGATTGCTATCGTTTTATTATCAGGGTTCCTCACCATTCTGATAGGGATCCCAGTCGGTATCTGGAGTGCACAGAGTAAGACGGTAAGAAGAATCGTGACACCCGTTCTGGATTTCATGCAAACGATGCCTGCATTCGTTTACTTGATTCCGGCCATCCTGTTTTTTGGAATAGGGGTCGTGCCAGGGATCATCGCGTCGTTCATTTTTGCCATCGCACCAACGATTCGAATGACGAGTCTTGGCATTCAGGAAGTGCCCAATGATTTGATTGAAGCAACGGATGCTTTCGGTTCAACGAGTAGCCAAAAGCTATTCAAGGTACAATTGCCATTGGCGATGCCAACAATTATGGCGGGAGTTAACCAAAGCATCATGCTTGCCCTTTCTATGGTCGTTACGGCTTCCTTGGTCGGTGCACCTGGCCTTGGGGCAGATGTTTACCGGGCAGTAAGCCAAATTAACGTCGGACAAGGCTTTGAAGCGGGCTTGTCGATTGTTATCATTGCCATCATTCTCGATCGCATCACGCAAAACCTGCGTAAACCAGCGTATGGCAAGCTTCTTAGCAAGAAAGTATTTTTCTCAGTTCTTGCGATCCTTGTGGTCGGTACGGCGTTATTTACAATCTTGAAAAAAGAAGAAGTCATGCAAGGCGGTACAAATAACTTTGGTGAACAGACCAATTATGAAATCATCGGTATCGAGCCGGGAGCCGGTTTGATGAAATTAACCAAAACGGCTATCGAAGATTACGATTTGGACAACTGGAATCTTGTCGAAGGTTCTTCAGCCGCGATGGTTGCGGAATTGAAGAAAGCGATTGATAAGAAAGAACCGATTATCGTTACGGGTTGGTCACCGCATTGGATGTTCTCAACATACGATTTGAAGTATCTTGACGATCCGAATAAATCCTTTGGCGGTGCTGAAAACATTAATACCATTGCTCGACAAGGACTCGAAAAGGATGCGCCTGGGGCGTATAAAATCCTAGATCAATTCTTCTGGGAAACGGGTGATATGGAAGATGTGATGGTCGAAGTTGCTGGGGGCAAGTCTCCATCTGAAGCAGCGGAAAAATGGATCAGTGCAAATCCTGATAAAGTGTCTGAATGGACAAAAGGTACAAAAGCAGGAAATGGTGAAAGTATCAATCTTGTGTATGTGGCCTGGGATACGGAAATAGCCAGTACAAATGTGATTGGCAAGGTTCTCGAAAAGAATGGCTATGATGTAACACTAAGCCAAGTTGAAGTGGGACCAATGTTTGCTGGCGTTGCAAATGGAAGTGCGGATGCATTTGTTGCGGCATGGCTTCCAGGAACGCATCTTGAATATTACAATAAATATAAAGAAGATATCATCGATTTAGGACCAAACCTTAAAGGAACGAAGAATGGTTTGGTTGTGCCAGATTACGTCGATATTGATTCTGTTGAAGACTTGAAATAAAGGAAAGGGGCTGTCTAATAAGTCCTTATTCCATTGAATTTCGCAAAAACAAAGAGGCAGAAATGTTGTTAAATCAACGTTTCTGCCTTTTACTATTTATTCAATTACGGGGTAATTACACCTTTTGGGACAGCCCCTTTTTTTTGTTTTATAAACTAGTGAGGCTTCCCTTTAATGGAAACAAATTTATTCTTCAACTCATCGTCCGTTACTTCAATTTTGCCCCTCAAGTCTTCGGATAGCAATACATAGCTTTTGACACCGATAAACTCCGAGTCAGAAACGACGAAGAATCTTGCTCCTTTTTTATAAAGTGAGGAAAAGTCTTCCGTTAACTTATACATTTTCATCTTTTTTCCACCTTGGCTGTTGTTGAATGGTCATTATTAGGATGGAGAACAGGATGCTTTCATTATAAAGAGATTTCCTTCTTTAAAATAGGGGGAAATGCAAAACGTGGATAAAACTCGAATGAGGAGTAAGCAATCCCAACGGTTGAATGATAGAAGTAGTAGAGGCAGTGGGATTGTATCCTTGTCAATCTCATGGATTATAGTGTTCCCCGATTGACTTGTTCTTTTAAGAGCTGGATGTTTCCTAATACGTTCTTCGATATTTCCAAGGTGGCTTCAATTGCCATTGCTTTTTGACCTGATAGTTGAAAGGTAATATCCTCGAATAAAACTTCCATGTCATCCAGAACGGCTAGAGCAGAAACATTGTATAGACGAACATCACTAAATTTTCCAGGTTCGAAAATCGCTGTATCGATATATGGTTTAAAATTACTAAGCATTTCAGGAAGATTGATGATCATACGGTCCATTCCTAGACGAATGCCTTCTATGGATGTTTCCATTTCTATGATAGGCTCCAATACTTCTTGGACGGCGTTCTTTATTTTCTGTTCATAATCCGTAAATAAACTTATAAGCAAGCTCACAGGATTACCGTAAATTCCTACTGCCAAAACGGCATTAACAGCTAGAATGATGGCGTCTAATGCTGCCTCGATCAGTGTCAGTACTGTTTTTACGCTTATGAGGATCGGCATTAATACCGTCATCCCTAAAGTGTTGATTTGATTATGTGCCATTTGGACTTGAATCTCTTTGATTTTCATGCCGATCTTTAGGTAGGGGGAGGGCTCTAAAGTGATAAGAGCTGTTTTCTGGACAGAGCCTATTCCATCTGTCGGGGATGCGCTGGTTTGTATGGCTCCTGCTATACTGGCGTCCTTATCGTGAAACGTATCGGCAATGTCCTGAACTTGGCGCTCGTAATCCTGTAATTGTTTATAGACGCTTTCCTTATTTCTTTCGAGTATGTCATAGTGCGCGTCAAGTTCTCCTACAACTGCATCTACAAAAAGGTCTTTTCCGCCTTTAAATAACTCCGGGATTTCATTCGAAATAATAGTCCCTGCACTTGCCACTAAGTCATCGATATCCGCTTTCAATTGCTCCAAGTACTCTTTTGGAGCATCGAAAAGAGTCTCGACGCTTAGATTCACGGATGTGATATATTCGACTATCTCAACAGGCTTAGAGTTCAGGACATTATTTAGAATCCTGCATTTGTCTTCTGCCTTATCCAAGAGCCTGATTAGTTCGTCTATGCATGCCTTCATGACAAAACCCGTTGTGGTGATACCCATAAAGACAGGTTCCCCGGCAGTTTCCTCGAACTTTTGTTGAAAGGCATCCTGAAGTCCTATTACCCGTTGATTGAATTTTTCATTTTCGGTATGGACGATACGGACTGAGTTACCGACATATTCCCTGACCTTGCCAAGACGGCCTTTCACATTATCACGTATTCCATGGGACAGTAGCATCATGTTTTCTTGGTTCATTTCGATTCGCTCACTCTGGCCCCCATACAAAGGGGCGCCTGTCCAGAGACTTGTGACGATATGATCGTCAGCTCCAATATGGACAAAGCCGTGACCTGGTTCTCCTTCTATTCCTATCTCTAATGTAAATTCTCCATTTGCATCTTGCTTGATATATCCAGTATGGTTGGAGCCAAGCATGGAAAAGGAGGGGACGCCGTTATTTATTCCGTACTTCTTACCAGGAATCCGGTCGCCCATCTTAATGGTCTCTTCCGTCCCCGTCAGAAAGTCAAACTTACTATAGTAATTTGTAATATTAGCATATTCTTTATCCGGATCAACCATACCAGCAGGAAGGATCGCTGGATTTAGGGTAACGGCTTTTACTCCTGGATTATCGATTCCGACCGCATTGGTTAAAGCACCAGCAAGGGAATTTCCAGAGACGGAAGATACCTCACCCACTTCATCATTTATATGCTCAAAATAGGCTACGGCTTCTCGGACCTGGGCAGGGGGGGCATCGCTAAGCAGTTTTGTATTCGTTCCAATCCAATCCGTATCCATCTGCTCACTGCCAACGAATACCACGGTCAGCTCTCTTGTTTTAACATTTTGAACAGTAAGTGCATCAAGACCGGTATCCGTGTTATAGATGGTATCTATCACCCTGAATTTCTTTTCATTAACCTTGAACACTTCATCTATATCATAGTGAACATAAGAATGGTATCCGGCAAGCTCGACTAAATCGTTGTCATCGGTGGCGTGGCTTGAAAGGGTATTAACAACAGCCATAGAAGATCCTCCCTAATCTTTCATGATTTCATTTGGTGCTGTTCTTTTTAACGAGTTTTCTTTCGTCCCAATTGCTCGTCTTCGGTCGATTAAGTTATCATTCAATATGATGGAATATGAACCACGTGGGATGCCTTCCATCTTTTCGATGTCGGAGACGATTTTATTGAAAATGGCTTCATCAGGGGCCTTATCTTTGTCTTTCATGTATAAATAAATGGTGAAAATGATATCCTCTGGTCCAAATGCCTCTTTCTGAAGAAAATCCCTCAATTCATCCTTACTGATATCCGGGTTTTTTAGATACATTTTATAGAGGGAATCAAATGTATCTCCTACTGGATTTACATAGTATTGAGAGGTTGCGTATCCTTTAGCGCCTACTTTTTCAATGGCCTTTATTGGTGTTCCCACTATAGGGTAACTGGCTGTGGTTTCTTTTAAGTAGCGATCTAAGTTTGTGAAATCCTCATCAAAAGCCATGGCGTATAGTGCACCAGAAAGGGCGTTTTCCACTTGTCCCTCTTGAGACCAAACTTCATCTGTTTTTACTTTTTTCCTATCGAGATCAATGGGGACGATGGCAAAGGTATAAAAATGAGGTTCGCCGATTGACTCAACAAAAACAGATGCCCCATCAACCGCACCGATTATGTTATGGACCATAACTTCCGTCTTATATGTATCGAGGAAGAATGCCTTTACTGCCTTTTGAATCTCTTCCCGGTGACTTGCAGCGAGGTGACGGATTTCCTTTCCACTATTGCGCAGGGTGTACCCAGCCCCATGATAGTCTTGAATTCTTACAAAGTGATCTTTTTCATAAGCATTTCTTTCACCACTCGTGGCGACTATTTCCTTTTCTACTTCTTTATCTTTTGAAAGATTCATATTTAAGCATCCTCCCAGCAATACGGTTACACCTATTCCTAGCGCCATGACTTTTTTGCCCTTCATTTAAATATCCCCCCTTCAAAGATGCTGTACGATTTGAATATCCAATCATCTATTTTGCATTCCACTTATACTCGTTTTTTACACATTACCCAACTAATGTAAATAATTCTATCATAACGGGAAATGTTACTTCTGAAATCATCAAATGTTTTAAAAAAATAGGTAGAAGGGAACGGGATGTTCGTAAGTTTGAAGTCCTTTGGCCTATTTGTGAGCAGAAGCTTACAATCATGATCATGAAATCCGGGTTGTTTATAGTGAACATCGTTCAAAGAAGTATATTACATTTCCTCCCAAGTTAGTGTTAGCCGGACCTAAAGTCTTTAATCAAACGATTGATTAAAACAACGATGGGGGTTCTAAAGTCACCTTTTTATAATGAAAAGGACGATTTAATCCTATTAAAGGAAAAAATAGTAGGTATATAGAGCGGTTTGTTTGAAAATATGGAAAAAAATGATATATATTTCACCCAAAGTGGTTTAGAAATGTATGGAAACAGGTACTTAGACTTCTATGATGGTAGATTTAGGATTATTTGTATAATCATAATTTACCATTTTATGACCCGTTTGTTAATTTTTATGGCAGAATTTGTATAGTTCTATTAAAATGTAACTAAACACATTAAAGGAGGAATTGTTATGTCACAAATTCGCGTAACCCCATCGGAACTTAAGGATGTAGCTAGACAATATGATAATGAAAGCCAGCAGGTCGTTGATATTATTGGCCGTTTGGATAAAATGAGGGATCACTTAACAGGGATTTGGGAAGGTTCTTCTAGTCAAGCCTTCGTTGGACAATATGAAGAATTAAAACCTTCATTTAATGATATGGCTCGTTTATTAAATGAAGTATCTCAACAATTGACGAAATCTGCTCAAATCCTTGAAGATACAGATAATCAAATTGCTAGCCAAATTCGCGGATAATTAGATAAAAACGAGATAGAAGCTTTAGGGAAAAGCGCCGTGAATCTGATTGTAGATCGTGGCGTTTTTTTCTTTTAATGAGGTGATTGGCATTTATATTCAATTAACCATTGATTTAAAAAGATATACGGGCGAGGTCTTTGATCTCCAAGTGTCCAATTACCGCTCCGTCAAAAAGGTTGTGGAAATTGTCTGGGAGGTAAAGGGGATTGCACAAGTGCCACGGGAAGGGTATTGGGTGCGGGTTCAAAATAAGGAGTTTGTTTGTTCCGGTTATGACACATTAGTGGATAGTGGCATCACGACGGGGGATCGGCTCGAGATTCTTTAATGGAAGAGGCATGTCCTACATATAGGAAAAAAGTCTAAAGCCCTTTAGCAGGGGTAAAGGAGTACATAGAATGGGTGAGAAAAAATCATCATATTTGGAAAAGCAAATGGAAGCGGTAATGAAGAAGAATGATGATGGATATATATTCGTTTTCCAACGTGCTAAATTGCTGATGCAGAATCCCTTGGAATTACAGCTGATTCAGGAAGTGGATTCGATTCTTCATAAAACTATAGAGGTTTCAGAGGATGAGGTGCAGATCAGCATTGTACCGCCCACCTCTTTTTTTGCTTTTAACAAGGCACGCAATAAAAGTTCTTTGAATCGATGGATGGCTTCCCATCAAATGATTAACAAGATCAGGAGACATGAGTTAACTCGGTTACGGGTAATCGTCTGCCCGGAGAATCTGGTTTTCGATCGAAGTTTTACTCCCTATTTTCTTCATTATGGCGTAAAAGAAAGCCTGCCGCCGTATGAGGAGAACGCCAACCAGCTGTTTCAGGAAACCAAGGCGACGATTGCAGCTCTTGTTGATAGTCAGTATACATTTGATCAGTACCTTCTTTACCATAAAACTCTTAAACTATCGAAAGAAACCCAAAGTATCTTAGCGGAAGAGACTTGGGAAGGGCTGATCTTGTATGTCCAGAATCAAATAGAGTTTCTGGAAAAAGAACATAAAACATTTGTGCATATTCCAGAAAAAAAGTGGAAAATGGAGCGTTACACATTATGGGGAATAGGCATAATCTTAGTCCCTCTCTTATTCTTTACGATTTATACACTATTCTTTTCCCAACCAAGGCAAGAGGCTTATGTGGAAAGTGGGGAGAATTTCCTGAAACAGGAATATAGCCAAGTCATTGATCGATTGGAACATTTCAATCCTGAGAAAATGCCATATGTTGTTCAGTATGAGCTTTCTAAATCTTATGTCACTACCCATGGGTCATTGATGGACTTTCAGAAGGAAAATATCTTAAAGGCCATTACGCTACAGACCGATAGTCAGTATCTTCTCTATTGGATATACATTGGCCGGGGCATAAGCGAGGATGCAATCAACTTAGCGAGAATCATGGAAGATCGAGAATTGATTATGTATGGACTTTTGACACAAAAGGAACAAATTAAATCTAATGAGGATTTGTCCGGTGAAGAAAAGGAGACACAAGTGAAAGAAGTGGATACGGAGCTTAAGGAATATAAAAAGGAAATGGATGAATATCAAAAACAGCTTGAAGAGGCCACGCAATTGGAAGAACAGGAGCAGCCTACTACAGAGCCAAATAGAGAAAGCGTAGTGGAACCGGAAGCCAAACCAGCTGTAAAAGAAGAGGAAAAGAAAAAGGAACCTGCTTCTAAAGAAGAACCTGATAGCAAGGAAGCCTCGGGAAAATCAGCTGAACAAAAAGAGAAAGAGAATAGCAAAGATTGAGTACGTATGTGCCCTTTGCGGAGGTGAGAAAGAATGAGTTCACTATGGATTTTCTGTAAGAAGACATACCAATCTTATACGATTAGGGAGAAGCAACTGGACCCAATTACGATTGGATCATCACAAAAGGATACAATCACGATTTATTCGCTTCCCTTTAACGAGGGACACATTGAGTTGAGGAAAGATGAAGAGCTTGATGAATATATGGTATTCAGAGGCGAAGAGAAGATTGGGGAGGTAAAGCCTTTCCAGTCCTATATTTTTCACGAAAATCAAGAAGCTGTGGAAATCTTTTATGCTCCCGGAGAACTGAATGAAAGCCTTTATTATATAGATAGTTTGAAAGAAATATCGATATCCGCCCAATCAGGAGCGACGATATGCAAGCAGGAACCAAGTGGAAATGGCTTTTCCCTTGTTCGTCGTCAGGGACAATGGTTGCTCGAACCTACAGCGGACCGGCTTTTTTTAAATGGTGAAAAGGTGGAAGAAATGACGGCACTGGAAAATGGCGATTTGATCTGTTGCCCATATATGGTACTGAGGTTACTAGAAGGCGACATATTAATGGTCAAAAGTGCGGATCATTATGAAACGTCCTTATCCGAAATCATGCAGCCTATATCCGAAATGAAAAAAAGCTATCCCGAGTACCGCAGGACTCCACGGATGATCTATGAATTGCCGGATGAGAAAGTGACCATCTCATTCCCAAGTCAGGAATCGGAAGACCAGAATCGTGGGCTATGGCTGATCCTAATGCCCCCATTAATGATGTTGATCGTCATGGGAGTCGTCATGATTGTTCAGCCGCGTGGAATATTCATCCTCATATCGATTGTGATGTTCACCACCACCATGGTGACTTCCACGGTTCAGTACTTTAAAGATAAAAAGAAACAGAAGCTAAGAGCTGAAAGACGGTTACGCGTCTATTCAAGGTATCTAGAACAAAAGCGAGAAGAGTTGGGCGAGTTATCGGCACAGCAAAAGAAAGTATTACTCTACCATTACCCTTCTTTTGAGAAAATGAAGCAACTGACGAATCAGATTAGCGATCGAATATGGGAGCGCACAATGGAAAGTGAAGACTTTCTCCACTTCAGGGTCGGTACGGCGTCCATTCCCTCCAGTTATGAGGTCAAGGTAAACAGCAGTGATATGTCAAATCGGGATATTGATGATCTACTTGAACAGTCCCAGGAACTTGTCGATGTTTACAAAAGCCTTGACGATCTACCCTTAACGATTGATTTGTCTAGCGGCTCCATGGGCCTAGTTGGAAAGGAAACAGTCGTCAAACGCGAGCTGCAG
The DNA here is from genome assembly GCF_044762055.1 of Peribacillus sp. NPDC097198. Lineage (NCBI taxonomy): Bacteria > Bacillati > Bacillota > Bacilli > Caryophanales > Bacillaceae > Peribacillus > Peribacillus sp. NPDC097198. The sequence continues at coordinate 40,403 of NZ_JBIWDO010000015.1, forward strand.
CAGATGATTGGCCAGTTGTCTTTCTTCCATAGCTATCATGATGTCCGGTTTGTGGCGATTTTCCCAGAAAAGGATTATGAGGAATGGGAATGGATGAAATGGTTGCCTCATTTCCAGCTGCCACATGCATACGCGAAAGGCTTCATCTATAATGAACAATCTCGCGATCAACTATTATCTTCCATTTACCAGTTACTCAGAGAAAGGGACCTTGACGAGAATAAAGGAAAAGTAAGATTCACCCCTCATTTTGTATTTATTGTCACCGACCGTACATTGATTGCGGAACATGTCATTCTTGAGTATTTGGAAGGGAAGACCGAAGAGCTGGGCATATCAACCATCTTTGCAGCCGATGCCAAGGAGAGTTTATCGGAAAATGTCCATACATTAGTGAAGTATATCAATGATCATGAGGGAGAAATCTTGATTCAGCAAACAAAAGCCGTTCATACGCCTTTCCGGCTAGATGAGCACGGTAAGGAAGGAAATGAGCGGTACGCCCGGTTATTACGGTCGCTTGACCATCAAAAAGGGATGAATAATTCCATCCCTGAAACCGTTTCGTTCCTGGAACTTTTAAAAGCCCGTGAAGTGGAGGAGCTGCCAATCAGCCAGAATTGGCTGACGAATCAGTCTTCCAAGTCGTTAGCGGTGCCGATTGGATTGAAAGGAAAGACAGATAGGGTGGAGCTGAACTTACATGAAAAGGCACATGGTCCCCATGGTCTGGTTGCCGGTACGACGGGTTCAGGGAAGAGTGAATTGTTGCAGACCTATATTCTTTCATTGGCTGTTCACTATCATCCCCATGAAGTTGCCTTCCTGCTCATTGACTATAAAGGGGGAGGAATGGCACAGCCTTTCAAGCAAATTCCCCATTTACTTGGAGTGATTACGAATATTGAGGGAAGCAAGAACTTCAGTGCCCGGGCACTTGCCTCGATCAATAGCGAGCTGAAGAAACGCCAGCGCCTGTTTGATCGTTATGAGGTCAATCATATCAATGATTACACGGATTTATATAAAGAAGGAAAAGCCGATAAGCCATTGCCACACTTATTCCTGATTTCGGATGAGTTTGCCGAGCTTAAGAATGAAGAACCTGATTTCATTCGGGAATTGGTCAGTACGGCACGGATCGGCCGGAGCTTGGGTGTTCACTTGATTCTGGCCACGCAAAAGCCAGGTGGTGTGATTGATAACCAGATTTGGAGTAATGCCCGTTTTAAGATTTCCTTAAAGGTGCAGGATGCCAATGATAGTAAGGAAATCTTGAAAAATAGCGATGCTGCGAACATTACCGTCACCGGTCGCGGTTATTTACAAGTAGGCAATAATGAGGTGTACGAACTGTTTCAGTCGGCATGGAGCGGCGCCCCTTATATGGAGGATACAGTGGGATCCGAGGATGAAGTAGCACTCGTCACGGATCTAGGGCTTGTCCAGATATCCAATGTAACGGAGCAAGTCTCTCGCACACGTAAAGAGAAAATCAGTGAAATTGAAGCTGTGGCAGATCAGATTGTAGCGACGCAGAAAGAAATGAAAATTCCCAAACTGGCTAGTCCTTGGCTGCCTCCTCTTTCAAATCGACTATCACGAATTGATCAAAGAAGCCAAACGGAAAACCAGTTCCATCTAGGAATGAAAGACGAGCCCGAATTGCAGAGCCAGACGGATTATGTTTACAACTGGATAGAAGACGGAAACATCGGGATTTTCGGATCTTCCGGCTATGGCAAGTCAACGACGGTATTAACGCTTCTATTCAATTTCATCGATCAATTTTCACCTGAAGAACTGCATTATTACATTTTTGATTTTGGAAATAGTGCACTGCTGCCACTTCGACAGCTGCCACACACAGGAGATTATTTCAGATTGGATGAGATGAGGAAAATCGAGAAATTCATGTTGTTCATGAGGACGGAGATGGAAAGGCGGAAACAGCTTTTCTCTGAACGGGAACTTAGCAATATCAAGCTCTATAACGCCCTAGTAGAAGATAAGTTGCCGATTATATACATCGTCATCGACAATTTTGACTTGGTGAAGGATGAAATGCCAGACCAGGAAGCGCAATTCATCCAGTTTGCCCGTGATGGGCAATCACTTGGAATCTTTATGATCTTGACCGCTACAAGAATCAATGCCATCCGTCAGCCGTTGATGAATAGTTTAAAAACGAAGGTCGTTCATTACCTAATGGACAGTTCGGAACAATATTCCGTTTTAGGCAGGACGCCTTATGAAAATGAACCAGTACCTGGGCGGGCATTGGTGAAGACAGACCAGACCTATCTGATGCAGGTGTATCTGCCAGCAGATGGAGAAGACGATGTAGCCGTTTTGGAAGAAATGAAACAGGTCGTGGCTGAAAACAAGACTCGATACAAGGATTTGGCTAAGCCGCCAGCCATTCCAATGTTGCCAAATCGCCTAGACTTGGCGTCATTCAAGACGTACTATTCACCATCTACCAAGACAGGGCTCATACCAATCGGGCTTTCAGAAGAGAGCGTATCCCCTGTATGGGTAGACTTGCATGCCAACCCATTCTTACTTATTGTCGGTCAGTCACGTAAAGGGAAAACGAACATGCTTAAAGTGGTCTTAGAAACGCTTCTTACCCAGACGGTCGGTGAAGTTGGCGTATTTGATGGAGTGGATCGCGGTCTATCACCTTATGCAAGCAGGGAGACAGTACGTTACGTAGAAACGAAAGACCAAATTACAGAATGGCTCGATCACATCACGGAAATATTTGAGGCTCGTGAACGCCAGTATTTAGAGGCCTTGGAACAGAAGCCAATGAAACAGCTTGATTTTTCATCCGTCATCTTTGCTATCGACAGCATTTCAAGATTCCAGCAAGCGATTGATGGAAGAATTCAGGACAAGATAAGCGGTTTAATGAAACAATACAGCCACTTAGGTTTTTCCATGCTCGCGGCTGGAAATGCGAATGACTTCACGAAGGGGTATGATTCCCTGACAACGGAATTGAAACAGATCAGGCAGGCAATCTTGCTTCTGAAAAAATCGGATCAGAGTTTATATACGCTCTCGTATTCAAGAAAAGAAGAAGAAATTCAGCCAGGGTACGGTTATTTTGTTCTAAATGGCAGGGAAAGTAAAATCCAGATTCCACTAAGTGAATAAGAAGGAGGGAGAAAGACGTTGAATAAGACAATAAAGCCGTTGTTATTAATTGGGAAGATACTTGTGATCATTGCTCTGCCCATCTTGTTTTTTTCTTATATCGGTCAAAACCCAATGAAGAAAACAGAAACGGCTTCTCGTGAGATTGCTATTGTCAATGAAGATAATGGGGCGGAATATCATAAGAACCAGATTCAAGTCGGATCAGAACTTGTCACGACTTTGGACAAGGATTCTGAATATGATTGGGTCGTCGTCAACAGAAGTGCCGCGGAAAGTGGATTGGCTAATAAAAAGTATGATGCGATCATTTATTTCCCATCGGACTTTTCCAAGAACATTTATACCTTTAATGAAGAACAACCAGTCAAAGCGGGGGTTAAATATAAGGTCCAGACAAGCTTAAATGCGGAAAATATGGAAAAGGTCCAAAAAGAGTTAGAGAAGACCAAGAATAAAATGAATAAGCATATTTCCACGCAATACTGGAGCTATGTATCTCAATCGGTAGAAGATATCCGCAAAAAATTCGATAAAGTTTTGACGAAGGAAATCGCTTTCCAAAACACGATGTATGAATTTTATACCCCAAGCTCCGAAAGCCTGGCTGGGGAAATCAAGCAACATAAAGATATGCTCAAAGGGGTTTTCGCTTCCACGAAGAGTGCAGGGGAAACCACCAATGAAACATTAGGTGAAATGGGAAAAACAAAAGCACAAATGGCCTCTTTCGTGGAGGAAGTTGTGACGTTTGAGGAATACCAGAAAGCGCAAAGTGCTCTTTTTGCTTTGACATCCACCCAAAATCAACAGCTGATCATGGATAGCATCCAAGCGTATGATGGGGTGCTGAATGAGGGAGTCCAGACGATACCGAATATCCAAAAGGATACCAAACCGGGATTTAGTCTGAATGAACAAGGCATGAATGAGAACGTGGTGATGATGCAAGAAAAAATCGAGAGCAGCACTAGTAACCTGGAGGATTTCTCCAGCAACATGAAAGAAAAACAGGTGGAACAAATCTCGAAAATAAAGGATGAACAACAAAGTTCGATTGATCAATTTAAACAATCGGAAGAGGACGGACTAAACAAGCTTCAGACAACTTTATTGGAGCAACGTGGAAGTTTGGCCAACAGCTCGGGGGATAAAGATGAAATCGGTGGAGGCGATACACCGATAGAAGATGTTGATACAGGAGGAAAAGGGGATTCAGAGGCAGCGCCTTCAAAAAAGGAAGCAATCGATGATATCTCACTTCAAGTGTTACTGGATAAAATTAATGGTATGAATACGACCCTTGAAAGTTTGGTGCCGGCAGAAGGCAGTGAAGGGGCAAAAGATCAAATTAGCTCTCTTGCAGGCAGTCTGCAAGAGGAAATCAATGGTCTGAGCGGGACCTTGAATAAAAGAACGGAAAACTATAATCAAGTTGTCGTACAATTCAATGCATTGATAGATTCATATAATACGTTACTAACAAATTATAAGAAACTACAAACTGAATATGAAAAGCTGGGAAAAGATTATAAGGATTTGGGTAATCAATGGGAGCAATCACAGGAGGATATTCAAAAATTACAGGATATCCAAAGTATGACCATCAATGAGACCCTTACGGAAATCAAGAAAACAGAAGACGAGCTACTTAAAAAAGTGGGAGGAGAAAGACGGGCGGCATTAGTGGATGTCTTTAATCGATCCATCCTGAGCCGTGACTCAAATGCACTTCTAGCTTATTATGGTTCGCTTTCTTCCTATGGGGAACTTGTTCAACGAGTCAATGAAACGAAAGAAAGTTTGGACGAAGTGTTTACCGCCAATATGAACGAATTAGAAAATATGAAAAATGGCGTTTCTGGTATCGTCGATGAAGAGGCGAAACTTGTCCAATCAAGCCTTTTGGGAGTGGAAGAAGACTTTGGGGCTTTATCTAGCTCGATGCTCGACTTTATATCAGAATATGACGAAAATGTTGAAGTGGAACATGCAGCCACGCTGGAGGAATTAGCAGCCATATCAGCGAGGGCTCAAGAAGTAACGGCAAATCTGACCGGTAATATGGAGACTCCCGAGATGGAGGAGGCCCCTGTTGGAAGTCTTAACGGAGAAATGTTTGTATCTCTTCAGGATTCTACGGCAACCACTGTCGGTTATATTTCGGAGCTAGTCCATTCTGTCGCAGAGCGTCAAGATACCGTTACGAAAGATACATCAGACCTTCAAGCAAAAGTGGGATCCGTTCAGGAAAGAGCCGATCAGCTTAATGAAAATTGGGCTCAAAACGTGGATTCCACGAAGAAAATCAAAACCGATGTTTACAGTGTTTTGAATAATACGTTAGTGGATGATCAGTCGAACGGGTATGTGTACGAGTATTTGGCGAATCCCGTTCAAATCAGCGGGGAAGTATTGCAACAAGAAAAGGTTAATATCCCACCAATCGTGATGTTAGTGATCATCCTTATCTCAGGATTATTGATTGGTTTCTTCCTGCACCATTATGCATCCGTTCCGATGCTGGTGCATGCAGCCTTATTCGCATTACTGAACTTGATCGTCGGCTTGATCATTAGCATGTATGGGCTGAAGATTTATCCGCTTGGCGATATGCAGGCGATTAAATGGACCGTTTTCACTGTCCTGCTTCTATTCTTCTGCTCAGCGTTCACACAGCTTGCCTTTGCGATAGGACCATTTGTCGGGGCAATTCTGGTCATTGGTTTAATCAGTTTCTTTACGATTCCATTATTAGACCTGATCATGCCTAACTTCAATGTCGAACATCCGGTAGCCAATGTCTATATGTCCATTCAATTCGGGAATCAGTTGGCCTTTATCCCGGCCACTACCATTCTGATTATACTCACGCTGGTTGCTGCGCTCCTTCCTTATGTTATGAAGCGTCTTGCAGGTAAAAGAGAGATGGCCCATGAAGCGGAGTAAACAGGTAATTCTCGTGTTGTTCTTCATCCTCTTCAGCCAGCCTATTGATGGGCAAGCTGAAGAGGAACCCATCGTGGAGCCGAATGTGTATCAGGAAAAGGATATCAATATCCAAACTGAATATTTTCATGATGAGGAGTTATTGAAACAGAAGGAGAAAATTCCGGAAGAAGTAAAAGGACTTACTTTTGAAAGAGGAAAGTATGATGTCATAGATTCGATAGAAGATTCCCTTTTTCTTTCTCCTATGACGGAGGATAATAATATCATTGCTTCCAAAGCGGAAGAAATGGGGTTGTTTTCTTCAGAAGTCCCCATTCGAAAGAGAGATAGGGAAGAAGAGAACTCTTTTCTGAACTTTGATCTATCATTGTTACTGGCGATTGTTTTAGGAGTTGCCGTGGTGTGTCTGTTTGTTATCCTTATCCCAAGAATGGGTAAGTTGAATCAAGAAGGAAATAAGAAATGAAGAAGCCCGACTCCAGATTTAGGAGTCGGGTTTTTCTTTTTCCTTATTTTGAAAGGGTGATCAGGAGACCTAAAAGAAGGGCGATGGTAAAGACCCATATAAAGAATTTTTTATACATATTCATTACCTCGAATCGTCAAAATGTGATAATTCATTTTAGCATATGTATGGGGAAAGAACCGAAGTTGGATAGAAGCAAAAGATTTTTAGTGTTAAAAGAGAATGGGTTTTTTAATGAAAAAATAGGGTAATGGATGTTGTGGATAAAAATGTAAAATTGGAGGTGCGATGGTGGAGAAAAAACAGTGGAAGCTAGGGATGATATGTCTGGCCACTCTCTTCGTTTTGCTTGCTCTTTCTGGTTGTAATACGAAAGATGAAAAGATGAACGGAGAAGAAAAGGAAGAAGTACGTGGTGAGAATACCGAAAAAAAAGGGCGTTCAGAAGAAGATGAAGAGCTGGAAGAAGATTTCGAGATTGCTACCACCGTTGAAGAAATGACTAAAGAAAACCCTGGGAAGTACACAGGGAATAAATACAATAAAGCCATTATACATAGAGCATTAGACAATCAGGACTTTCAGGAAAAGGATAGCTTCGAAGTTTATCAGAGCTTATTAAAACTAATGGGCGAAGGTGCAAACTACAAAGAAAAGTATCAGTTTTTCGAAGCATTCGACCCTTCCATTGAAACGGCGGTAACAGAGATGCCAGGTGGAATCACCATCGACGGCAGTGGTGAATTGGGAATCGACGTGAATATTGCAATTTTGCTTGACGCAAGTGGGAGCATGAACCAAAAAGTAGGCGGGAAAACAAAAATGGAGCTGGCGAAAAAAGCGATTAATGAATTTGTAGCTTCCCTTCCGGAAGAGGCAAATGTCATGCTCCGTGTCTATGGGCATAAAGGAAGCAACGATGATAAAGATAAGAAGATATCCTGTGATAGTACGGAAGTGGTTTATGATTTGGCCCCATATAATAAAGGGGACTTCAGGAAAGCTTTAGATAAATTTAAACCGACAGGATGGACACCGATTGCCAAGACCATTTCGGAAACAAAGAAAGATTTTGAAAAAGCGGGTTCAGAAGGTCAAAATATCATTTATGTCGTCAGCGATGGAATCGAAACCTGCGACGGTGATCCAGTGAAAGCAGCTAAAGACTTGCATGATTCCAATATTGAACCAGTGATTAACATCATAGGGTTCGATATGGATAGTGAGGGGCAAAAACAATTACGTGAAGTTGCTGAAGCTGGCGGAGGGAAATTCGAAATGGTCAATAATGCCGATGATTTCAATAAGATGTGGGATGAAGAGCGTAGAGATCTGTGGAACCAATGGTGGAATTGGGGCAATGAAAATTGGAGTACCGTTCGGGATGAACAAAATAAGAAGACATCGTCTTTACTTGATGAAAAAAACAGTTTTTCTAGGCTTTCCTCTGATGAAAGCAATCGCATGTATGAGGCTACGAGTTATTTAAAGGATAAGAAACAAATAAATTATGAGACTTGGGAGGAAGCTCGCAGTTTAGTCAAACAACGCCGTGAAATAATAAAAGAGTATTATGACGAAAAATATGAAGAATTGAACACGACAGTGAAAAATGAAGGGGAGGGTTTAAAAGAATCAATTAAAAAGAAAGAAGAAGAAATGAAAGAGAAATATAAAGATTAATAATCAAAGGGGCTGTCTAATAGCCCTCTTTCAAGAGGATTCATGCACAAAATAAAAGGCAGAAATGTTGTTAAATCAACGTTTCCGCCTTTTATTATATATACGATTTCGGCGTAATTACCCCTTTTGAGTGTGTCTTTATTTGAATAATTGCGGATATATGGTCTTTGCAGTTAGTTCTACGGCTTCTCCGATACGCGGTCCGGGACGTGACATGACGTCTTCGCTAAGCTGATATACTTGGTCTTCCTTCACGGCGCTGACATCTTTCCAACCTTTACGGGATTTGATTTCATCCACAGCATTGTCCACATAGCCTACGGTTGTGATGATGGCATCCGGGTTGCGCTTGACGACTTCTTCATCTGCTATTTTCGCCCAGCCCTTTTGGTCGGCAAAGATATTTTCGATACCGGCAGACGCCAAGATCTCTTGCTGGAAGGTTTCAGCTCCCGCTGTATAGATTTCCGGAGAAGGGCTGATTTCGAAATATGTTTTTTCTTTAGAATCAACACTCGCCACTTTTTCTTCAACATCTTTGATTTGTTTTTTTATGTTTTTGACTAGGTCATCCCCTTGGTCCGTTACGCCCATGACTTTGGCAATTTGATCAATATCGCTATATACATCATCAAAGGTCACGGCTGATTTAATAATGAAAATGGGAATTCCCGCATCTTCAAGCGGCTTTAATGCTGCTTCATCGCCAATTGTGTAGGCAATGATGGCATCCGGTTTCAAAGAGATGATTTTTTCGGAATTGATCGTCATCGAATCAGAGACACGCTCGACATCTTTAGCTTCCTCAGGATAGTTATCGAAATCTGTCGCTCCAATCACCTTATTCCCTACACCAAGGGCATATAAAATCTCCGTATTACTGGGTTGAAGTGAAACGACCGTTTCCGGAACCTTATCAAATGTGATTTCTTTTCCACTATCATCGGTGACGGTATAGGATTTGACTTCTTCAGTTGTTGCAGGATCTTTTTTCTCTATCGATTTCTGATCATCATTCGAGGCACATCCTGTAAGGAAAAGGGCGACCATCAGAAGGGCAATCCAACTGGATCTTACTGTTCTTATCATGTTTTATTCCTCCGTTTTCTTTTTCATTGTTTTGGTTGGATAGGATTTGCTGATAAAGGGAATCTCTTCGACACCCAGTTGTTTATTGACATAGACAGCCATCACGAATAGAACATTGGCAAGCAAATGAGCATAATCAAAAAGAATCGCGGGCACATCTTTTTCCGTACTGACTTTTTGCAAGGCACGGACGGATTTCTTGGCTTCACTACGGCAAGTATGCAAAATACAGGCTGCCGTCGATCCTTGGGGTAGCACAAATGTTTCGATGCGTTCTTTCACTTCAGCGACATAATAGTCATAGATTTCACTTAGGCGGTTTAGACCGTCTTCGGTTATGGCCAATTTCCCCCGGGCAGAACCATTTAAATGATAAGCCATCGGCAACAGTTCCATTAAATCCCTGTAGACTTCAGGAATCTCTTTCGTGAACGACGCTGCCAGTCCCATTTGAGTCGTCAATGAATCGGTGCGAATTTCATAATCAACGGTTGAAACTGATTCGCGCATGAATGGGTAGCATAAAAAGCGGGCATCCTTCTTTGCCATGATTTTTCCTCCTTTTTAATAATGTGAATGACCTTCGTATTGCTTTTCGGCGCAAAAGAAAAAGCCGACCAAAGGTATTGGTCGGCAAACAATCATCTATGTATCTCGAACGGAAAAAAAGATGGAAGATTGCCGTACAATCCTCCTAACTTCCGAAGAGCAAAATACGATAAAAAAAAGGCAGGTCTCCTGGCTCGTGCATCATTTTACTCTAAGAACCTTCCCATTTGGATTGAATGAATGGTATCGTGCGTGCGGATTCATTCACAAACAGTGGCATATTTCTTATTTCATTAGCACTTACAGTTGCGGAAACAGCTTCGGTTTTACACCGAATTCCCTATTAAGCTGACAAGTCAGCACCTATTTTCTGCAAGGTTTATATTCACTTAGTACCAGTCTATCATAATTAATTACTTAAATAGTGAAAAGATTTCAAGAAATCTCTTTTATAGGGGTATTATTCTAGTAAACTCACTTTGTAAGGATAAATTGGAGGTTAATGTAAAATGGATGTCGAATAAATAAGGGTTAAGCATGAGTGATTTACATAATCATGGGAGGTAGAGAATGGTTTATAAACAAGTGAATCAGAAACTGGATATGATTTTGGAAAACATTGAAAAGGTCATTATTGGAAAAAGAGATATAGCAGAACTAAGTCTTGTGGCGCTCCTTTCTGGTGGACATGTCTTATTGGAAGATGTCCCGGGCGTGGGGAAGACCGTCTTGGTCAGGGCGCTAGCGAAGTCCATCGGGGCGGATTTCAAACGGATTCAATTCACGCCTGACTTGCTACCGTCCGATGTAACGGGGGTATCGATTTTCAATCCGAAGGAACAAGAGTTCATCTTTAGACCGGGGCCAATCATGGGCCATATCATTTTGGCCGATGAAATCAATCGGACATCACCGAAAACGCAATCCGCCCTACTTGAAGGAATGGAAGAGGCAAGCGTGACGGTGGATGGTGTGACAAGGAAACTGGAACAACCGTTTTTCGTCATGGCCACTCAAAATCCAATTGATTACGAAGGCACATACCCACTTCCAGAAGCACAGCTAGATCGTTTTTTATTGAAAATGAAGATGGGGTATCCGGAAGTGGCAGAAGAGATAGAAGTGTTGCATCGGGCCCAATATACGGCTCCGATTGAAGAATTGGAATCCGTGATTTCGTTAGAGGAACTGATAGATTTGCAGATAGAGGCAAAGGCCGTGATCGTGGATGATACGATAAAGACGTATATCGTCGAGTTAGCTAATCAATCACGTAAGCATGAAAGTGTATATCTTGGGGTGAGCCCACGTGGATCGATTGCCCTAATGAAGGCAGCCCAAGCCTATGCGCTCCTAAAGGGAAGGGATTACGTTTTACCTGATGATGTGCAGCATTTGGTACCGTTCGTTTTTACCCATCGGCTAATCCTTAATCCGGAAGCGAATTACTCGGGGGTGAATGCTGAGATGGTGATACATGAGGTAGTGGCTACGACGCAGGTACCCGTGAAGAGGGCCGTGACCTAATGAGGAATGTGCTTACCATACTGAAGAAAAACAGGAATGTCTGTGGGATCATAGTGCTTATGCTCATTTCCTTTTGTTTTGCGATGTTTCAAGGCGGGTTTATCAGTTGGTTCATTTTCTATACCTTTTTGCCGTTCGGTGCGTACTCTATGATTCTGCTGTTTTATCCACTTCAGGCTTTTGAAGTGGAGAGAAGAATTAGTAAACACGAATGCCAGGCCGGAGAGTCGGTAGATATGACATTGGTATTCTCCCGGAAAAACAGACTGCCTCTTTTATATATGGTGGTAGAAGAGGATTTGCCGATGGAACTGGAAAAGAAAACATTGGTTTTTCCAGGATTTAAACAATCCTTCCAATTGACATATACCCTGGAGAATCTGCCAAGAGGAGAACATGTCATCCAATCGGTTCGCTTCAAAATAGGGGACTTCTTTGGACTCTATGAAAAAGAAGCGACAGTGCATGCCCCTTTGAAACTCACCGTTTTCCCGGCTTATCAGGAGTTGAATTATAAACAGTTGGAGCATGTCTTCGATCAAGGACAAGTTGGTACGACGAAAAAAATACAGCGGGAACATTCGGTCGTGTCCGGAATCAGGGAGTATCAGCCGGGTGATCAATTATCCTGGATAAATTGGAAGGCAACGGCCCGAACAAGTGAAATCATGACGAAGGAATTTGAAGTGCAGAAAAACCGTGATGTATTTATTATGCTTGATGAGTACGCCTCTCCCTTCTTCGAAGAAGCTATCGTACTTGCGGCCTCTTTGGTGCATGCCTTGATAAAGAAGGGTATGGATGTTGGGTTAACCAGTACGGGATCAATGGAGGCCGTACCGGCTAAAGGAGGCAGTAAACAGAGGAGAAGACTCTTTTACCGTCTTGCAAAATCAAGGGCCACACATACAAACGTCTGGAATGGAAAGAAGAACAAGGGAGTTGTACCATCAAACGCTTCTGTAATATTCATTGTGTCCGAATTAACGATGGAAAAGATAGAAGGTTGGAATGCATTTACCGGGAATAAAGCGATGACGGTATTTTGCGTGAAAAGTCAGGGAGACTTCACGGGTGAGGAAATACGTGCGAAGTCGGTGGCGTTGGCTCGTGGAATAAAGTTGGTCTTCTTTGAACAGGGTCACCTTCAAAATGAACGAACCGAGGTGAAGGCAAATGAACGCTGATTCTACCAAATCGGAAAGGTGGATGCATGTTCTCTTATATATATTTGGTCTTCTATTGATTACCGAATGGTTACGACCCGTAGAGAAGCTTACGGATACAGGAAATATCTTGATTTTCATTATCTTTGTGTTATTTTCCTTGCTCCTACACTATTTTGGTATCCACTGGTTTGTGCGTTTCATCCTCGTAAGTGCCTTTATATTAATTGCGGTCCATTTCTTGTATTCGTCAGATCCTTTCCTGACCTTCAAATGGCTTACTGGTGATTTGCTGGATATAACGGCTAACGTTTCGAATATGTATGAGGGGAAGTGGGAGCTGCTTTCCAACCCCTTTAGAACGCTGTTGTTTTTCGTGCTTCTTTGGCTTGTGACATACTTGATTCATTACTGGGTGACGGTGAGACGAAACATATTTTTACTTTATATATTAACGATCATTTTCCTATCGATTCTCGATACATTCACACCATATGATGGGGATATGGCCATGATCAGGATCATCATCATCGGGTTTTCGATGCTTGGTGTGTTGGCCATGCTACGCTTGTCCATACAAGAGAGATTGGTGTTTTCAGGAGGTTCATTCAGTAAATGGGCCATCATGCTAGCGGGGATGCTGTTAGTAAGCGTCCTCGTTGGTTTCACTGCTCCGAAGTTCGCGTCACAATGGCCGGACCCTGTACCGTTCATTGTTTCTTATTCCGATAAGGTGACAGGAAGTGATGAAAGCTCCGTTGAAAAACGGGTGGGGTATGACGAAGATGATTCATCACTTGGTGGGTCGATAGAGCCGGACAATACGGTCATTTTTTATAATACGACCAATACCGGACACTATTGGAAAGTCGAGAACAAAGATATCTATACCGGAAAAGGGTGGGTTTCCGTTGAGGGAATGGAAGACTATATCAGTTTCTCTAATGGTCAGGATTTGAAGGATATAAAAGAATTTGAGATTCCTGAAGTGTTGAAAACGGAAGACATGAATACAAGGGTAACCATGATGGAAAGTTACTCTCACCTTCTTCATCCCCAATCAGGGTACCTGAAGAAGGTAGAGGCTGAGAACGGAGATTGGTTTAAATATTATACAAATATGGACAAGTACATTTCGGTAGACGAAGGCAGTAAGCCCCTTAGCACGAAAGAATATGAACTGGTTTATGAAATGCCTAGCTATGATCTGGCTGACTTACGGAAAGTTACGGAACAGGATGAAACGATGGATGTCCTCATGGAAAGCAATACACAGCTTCCGGAGGGATTGCCAACCCGTATCTATGAACTGGCCAACGAACTTACGGCGAATGAGGATAATTGGTACGATAAGGCAAAGGCGATAGAAAATCACTTCGACGGTCCTGAATTCAGCTATTCCAAAGAAGACATTCCGTATCCAGGCGATAATCAGGATTATGTGGATCAATTCTTGTTCGAGACCCAAATTGGGTATTGCGATAATTATTCAACGGCGATGGTCATTTTATTACGTGCCGCCAACATTCCGGCAAGATGGGTAAAGGGATATACGGAAGGGGAGAAATCAATTTATAAAGGTGAATCCGCCTATAAAGTGACGAATAATAATGCCCATTCATGGGTGGAGGTTTATTTTTCAGGATTGGGATGGGTACCATTTGAGCCTACGAAGGGATTCAATGGGCAAATGGATTTTTACAATTCGGATTTGAATTCGGAAAATACGGAGGAAACCGAGCAGGAAGACAAAAAACTAGTGGAGCAAGATGAGACACAGACTAGAGAGCGCCCGGATACACCCGAAAATGAACCTGGATCAACTAAGAAAAGTGTCCTTTTAAGCCAAAATACTTTAATAATGTGGAGTACCGGTATTATTTTATGCATAGCTTTACTTCTTGTTGTAGGGTATTTGTATAGAAGGAAATGGCTCCCTTTTGTACAAATCCTGCGGTTAAAAAAGAAAACCGGTCCATACTTTGTACAGGCGTACCAATTATTATTGAAACAGTTGGTCCGGGCAGGGTTAGAGCGGCCTGAAGGACAAACCTTGCGGGAATATGCAGCCTATGTAGATGCGGTTTATGAGACGAATTTAATGCAGGAAATGACAGCTCGATATGAAGTAATGACTTACCGTGGTGATCCAGAAGAAGAGGAGTGGGAGCGCTTTCGCAGTGACTGGGAAACGCTTATGAAAAAAACTAGCTCTTGACCATGTTTTTATTATATTGATACAATAACTTAAACTAATACTGTCCTTCATATATCCTCGATAATATGGATCGAAAGTTTCTACCGAATCACCGTAAATGATTTGACTATGAAGGCAGATTTACAGGAAAGCTGAAAATCTGCCTTCGTATATACTTTTTCCGTATATCGTTGTGGGTGGATTTTTAGTTTTCCTTTTTTTATGATACTATTTTTTTATATGAAAAATCACTCGTTTTTGGGTGAATTACATTGATAGAGGTGACGTTTGTGCCGGGGAAAACAGAATTGCAGAAAAACCAAGAAATGATTGTAGTACTTGATTTCGGAAGCCAATATAATCAATTGATTACGCGACGTATTCGTGAATTCGGTGTGTACAGTGAGCTTCATCCTCATACCATTACAGTGGAGGAACTACAGGAAATGAATCCTACAGGGATCATTTTTTCAGGTGGCCCTAACAGTGTATATGATGCAAGTGCATTTGGCTGCGATGAACGTATTTTCGATTTAGGTCTTCCAATTTTCGGAATTTGTTATGGCATGCAGCTGATGACGAAACATTTTGGCGGAAAAGTGGAACGCGCCAAAAACCGTGAATATGGAAAAGCGACTCTTACGATTCAAAATGAATCTAAATTATTCAGTGATCTTCCAAAAGAACAAATCGTCTGGATGAGCCACGGTGACTTGGTCGTCGAAACACCTGAAGGTTTCACGGTCGATGGAACGAATCCGTCTTGTCCGATTTCGGCAATGAGTGATGAGTCACGTAAATTATATGCCGTTCAATTCCATCCAGAAGTACGTCACTCCGTACACGGCAATGAAATCTTGAAGAACTTCGTATTCGGAGTTTGTGGATGTAAAGGTGACTGGTCCATGGAAAATTTCGTTGAAATTGAAATGGAAAAAATCCGTCAAACAGTCGGGGATAAAAAAGTACTTTGCGCATTGAGCGGTGGAGTGGATTCATCCGTAGTGGCTGTGTTGATCCATAAAGCGATTGGCGATCAGCTGACATGTATCTTCGTTGATCATGGCTTACTTCGTAAAGGTGAAGCGGAAAGTGTTATGAAAACTTTCAGTGATGGCTTTAATATGAACGTCATTAAAGTGGATGCAAAAGAACGTTTCTTATCGAAACTTGCTGGCGTTTCCGATCCTGAACAGAAACGTAAAATCATCGGTAACGAGTTCATCTACGTGTTCGATGATGAAGCAACGAAACTAGAAGGCATCGATTTCCTTGCACAAGGTACGCTTTACACAGATATCATTGAAAGCGGTACAGCAACGGCACAAACGATTAAATCACATCATAATGTCGGCGGTCTACCGGAAGATATGCAATTCAAATTGATTGAACCATTGAATACTTTGTTCAAGGACGAAGTACGGGCATTAGGAAGCGAAATGGGCATTCCTGATGAAATCGTTTGGCGTCAGCCGTTCCCAGGTCCTGGTTTGGGAATTCGTGTATTAGGAGAAATTTCAGATGAAAAGCTTGAAATCGTCCGTGAGTCTGATTATATCTTACGCGAGGAAATCAGGAAGAATGGTTTAGAACGTGAAATTTGGCAATACTTCACAGTCCTTCCTAACATTCGTAGTGTAGGGGTAATGGGAGATGCCCGTACGTATGATTACACAATCGGTATCCGTGCTGTCACATCAATTGATGGAATGACTTCCGACTGGGCTCGAATTCCTTGGGAAGTACTTGAAATCATCTCCACAAGAATCGTCAATGAAGTGGACCATGTTAACCGCGTTGTGTATGACATAACGTCTAAGCCACCTGCAACGATTGAGTGGGAATAGTATATACATCGAACCAGTGAGGGTTTTACCTTCGCTGGTTTTTTTTGGTATTTATCTTTTTGGGTTTATTTGTGGATGATAGAGGGTGGATATTCTTCGTGAAATGGAAATGATAACTAAAAGGCGAACGTTCTATATTTTTTAATTAAAATTATTCGCTTTTTATATTGACGGCTGTTTTACGCACTGGTACACTATACCTATAATAATAAATTAAACATAATCGTCGTATAATATCGGGAATATGGCCCGAAAGTTTCTACCAAGCTGCCGTTAACAGCTTGACTACGATGTGAATGAATGGGTGGGGTAGGTCACGCGCGCATTCTTTACATATTAGTAGTTGAGCCCCCGTTCGGAAGCGAATGGGGTATTTTCATTTTGTGTTATACGAACTTATGATAGGGGAGACTCATTATGAAAAATTACTTTCGTTTTAATGAACTGGGTACTAGCTATCGTCGGGAAATACTCGGCGGTTTAACTACATTCCTCTCAATGGCTTATATACTGGTTGTGAATCCAGTGATGTTAACGTTACAGGGCATAGAGGATTACCCTGATGAATTGAGAATGGATTATGGAGCAGTGTTTGCCGCAACGGCATTGGCTGCCGCAATTGGTTCCATATTGATGGGTCTCATAGCCAGGTATCCAATCTCGCTTGCACCAGGAATGGGATTGAATGCATTTTTTGCCTTTACGGTTGTACTCGGTTTCGGAATCCCGTGGCAAACGGCTTTAACCGGTGTTTTAATTTCAGGGCTCATATTTGTCCTTCTATCCTTATCTGGTATTCGGGAAAAAATCATTAATGCCATTCCAGTCGAATTGAAATATGCGGTCGGAGCTGGTATTGGACTATTTATAACATTTGTAGGGTTTCAAAATGCAGGGATCATCACGAATGATGATAGTGTACTGGTCGGACTTGGTGATTTAACGAACGGAAGTACATTGCTCGCGGTATTCGGGATAATCGTCACCGTCATTCTAATGACCAAAGGCGTGAAAAGCGGTGTATTCATCGGAATGGTGATCACTGCCATAGCTGGCATGATTTTTGGGCAAGTGCCAGTGCCGGAGAAAATCGTTGGAGCGATTCCAAGTATCGCACCAACATTCGGAGTTGCGTTCGATGCTTTCGGAAATCCTGGTGAGCTCTTTACAGGTCAAATGCTGATCGTGATTTTGACCTTCTTGTTCGTAGCGTTTTTCGATACAGCCGGTACGTTGGTGGCTGTCGCTCAACAAGCAGGTTTAATGAAGGATAATGTTCTTCCGAGAGTTGGAAAAGGGTTGCTTGCTGACTCTCTATCCATTGTCTCAGGTGCCATCCTTGGTACATCGACGACGACATCTTATGTGGAGTCGACAGCGGGTGTCGCTGCCGGTGCTCGTAGCGGTTTTGCCGCAGTGGTTACAGGTTTACTGTTCGTCCTATCTCTTTTCTTTTTCCCGCTACTTTCCGTCGTGACGTCAGCGGTAACTGCACCAGCTTTAGTCATTGTAGGTGTACTAATGGCCTCATCGCTTAAAAACATTGACTGGCATAAATTTGAAGTAGCGGTGCCTGCCTTCTTCACAGTTATCATGATGCCCATGACATATTCGATTGCAACAGGGATTGCCTGTGGATTTATCTTTTATCCCATTACGATGACAATGAAAGGGAGAGCGAAAGAAGTTCACCCAATCATGTGGGGACTTGGAGTGGTCTTCCTTCTATACTTCATATTTTTAAAGTGAAACAACACGAGAAAAGAGGCCTATTATAGGCCTCTTTTCTCGTGTTGTAAGAAGAAGGACTTTACGTGTATAGTATAGATATAAATGTTTTGTAATGGATGGGATAATTCTTTCAAAAAAGAGGGAAAAAAATGAGCGGTTTTATCGTTGAAAAGGTATTGAACAATAATGTTGTAATTGCTAATCACCCATCATATGGTGAGGTCGTTTCTATTGGAAAGGGCCTGGGATTTAATCGAAAAAAAGGCGATGAACTAAGTCCGGAACTCGCAGAGAAAACGTTTGTTTTGAAAAGCGAGAAGGAACAGGAGAATTACAAGAAGTTATTGCCGAAAATCGATCAAAATCTTCAAGCAGCCATAATTGAATCCATTCATTTGATAAACAAAAGGGTCCCTGGAAAACTTAATGAGCATATACATGTGGGCTTAACTGATCATTTACTATTCGCCCTTCAACGGGTTTCCCAAGGGATGACCATAAAAAACCCATTTTTAAAAGAGACGATCACCCTCTATCCTTTTGAGCATAATATCGCAGTCGAGGTTGTTGACCTCATTCAAGATAAGACCGGGATAGGACTGCCTCATGGAGAGATTGGCTTCATCACGCTTCATATCCATAGTGCCATAGCAAATAAGGATTTATCTGACGTCAATCAGTATTCCCAGGTGATTTTTCAACTGATTTCCATTATAGAAGAGCAGTTGAACGTTGAGATAAATAAAGAAAGCATCGATTATTCGCGGCTGATTCGTCATTTAAGGTTTATGATCGATCGCGTATTGGCAGGGGAAACGGTGGATGAACCTGAAAAAATCACTTTGCTATTGAAAGAAGAATATCCTGTATGCTACAATTTGTCTTGGAAACTAATAAAAATTATGCAACAGAAATTAGGCAAACCGGTTTGTGATGCGGAAGCTGTCTACTTAACGATGCATATTCAACGATTGCAAAATAAAATTAAATAAAACATTAACCTACGTGTTACTGATTCGATCAGGCATAAGTAAGGAGAATGATTGAGAGTGGAACAGGGTAATCTATACCCACATGTTCTTTTTCGGTCCTACCTTTACTTATGCCTTTTTTGCATACAAAACAGCTTAGAAGTGTATTAGCAGTTTAATGAAATGTAACCGTTTTATTAGTGTGAAAACAAAATGAGGAGGAAACCTAATGTTTAAGAAGTTGTTTGGTATCTTGCAAAAAATTGGAAAATCTTTAATGCTTCCTGTAGCGATCTTGCCTGCTGCCGGTATTTTACTCGCACTGGGTAATGCTTTACAAAACCCTGCCCTCTTGGATATCGCTCCGTTTCTAGAAAATGGCGGAGTGGAAATGGTAGCGTCCGTCATGGAAAACGCTGGGAATATTATTTTTGGAAATCTTCCGCTATTATTTGCGGTAGGTGTAGCGATTGGACTGGCAGGTGGAGATGGGGTTGCTGGTTTGGCAGCAATCATCGGATTCCTGATCATGAATGTAACAATGGGAACGGTCTTAGGAATTGATTTGACTGATGTCGAGAAAAACAGTGCCGTTTACAGCAATGTTCTTGGAATTCCTACGTTAGGTACAGGAGTATTCGGCGGAATCATCGTCGGGGTCATGGCTGCCATTTTGTATAATAAGTTCTATGAAATTGAGATGCCTTCGTATTTAGGGTTCTTTGCGGGAAAACGTTTCGTGCCTATTATTACAGCGGTGAGCGCGGTTGTTTTGGGACTGGTCATGATTGTAATTTGGCCGACCGTTCAATCTGGATTAAATTCCTTCTCAGAAAACATGCTTGGAGCTAATTTGACGCTTAGTGCATTTGTCTTTGGGGTAGTGGAACGGGCGTTAATTCCGTTCGGCTTGCATCATATCTTCTATTCACCATTCTGGTTTGAATTTGGTAGCTACATCGATTCGTCGGGTGAACCTATCAGAGGTGACCAAGCAATCTTCATGGCGCAAATTAAAGATGGAGTGGAGAATTTAACGGCTGGTACGTTCATGACAGGAAAATATCCATTCATGATGTTCGGGTTACCGGCTGCAGCATTGGCCATCTATCACGAAGCCCGTCCAGAACGCAAGAAAATTGTCGGTGGTTTAATGGCATCGGCTGCTCTTACAGCTTTCTTGACAGGTATAACAGAGCCAATTGAATTCTCATTCTTATTTGTAGCGCCGATTCTTTTCGCTATTCACTGTGTGTTTGCAGGTCTATCATTCATGACGATGCATTTGCTTGATGTGAAAATTGGGATGACCTTCTCCGGCGGGTTAATCGACTATACATTATTCGGTTTAATCAATCCGCAAACAAATGCTTGGATCGTAATTCCGGTTGGTTTAGTATTTGCGCTTATCTATTATTTCGGATTCCGATTTGCAATCAGGAAATTCAACTTGAAAACTCCTGGTCGCGAGGTAGAAGAAGATGATGACGAAGTTGGAGTATCTTCCAAGAAATCAGGTAACCTTCCTGGAGATATTTTGGAAGCGATGGGCGGAAAAGAAAACATCGCGCATTTGGACGCTTGTATCACGCGCCTTCGTGTGTCAGTTAATGATATTAAAGAAGTTGATAAAAATAGATTGAAGAAACTCGGTGCGGCAGGAGTGCTTGAAGTCGGTAACAATATCCAAGCCATCTTTGGCCCGCGTTCCGAAACGATTAAAGGGCAAATGAAAGAAATTATGGATGGGAAAAGACCTAGTAGGGTTGAAGCCTCACCAGAAAAAGGCGTAGAAAATCAAATAGAAGATGTGATTCCGAAACCATTACGGACGGAAGGGTCTTCTGACTCTGAAAAATTCGTTTCTCCTATTAAAGGAGAAATCAAGCCAATTACTGAAGTGCCTGATCCAGTATTTGCTGAAAAAATGATGGGCGATGGCTTTGCTATTGTGCCGGATGATGGTCTGGTAGTTTCTCCGGTTGACGGGACGATTGTCAATCTCTTTCCAACTAAACACGCCATTGGTATCGTTTCGGAAACAGGGCGAGAAGTCCTGATTCACGTCGGAATCGATACAGTTAAATTAGAAGGTAAAGGGTTTGAAGCGCTCGTCGCTCAAGATGACAAGGTGAAAATCGGCCAACCACTACTTAAAGTAGATATTGACTATGTTAAAAATAATGCGACTTCTATTATTACTCCGATTGTCTTTACGAACCTCGCTGAAGGGGAAAGCGTTAAGATAGAAAAGAGTGGAAAAGTCGATATTAAAGAAGCAAATATTATTTCTTTTAATAAATAAGCGTTATAGAAGCAGGGGGTGACTATTGAAGTTGCCCCCTGCTTCTATTTATAGATTTATGTTAACGACATGTCTTTGAAGCAGAAAGGATAAAGTGGGTATACTAGTGGAAGTTGTACTCTATAGATAGGATTTAAAAAAAACAAAGAAATATCACAATTTTAATTGACTTGTATTTCTACTGGTGATATTATATTAACTACACCGAAACAAGACATCAACACGACATCATAACGAGAAAAGAAACATTCGAAACTTGTTGACAAGTTGGTTGAGAGGTGTTAAGATAATAAAGTCGCTAAGATAGCGGCAAACAAATTGCTCTTTGAAAACTGAACAAAACAAAGCGCCAACGTAAATTTTGAGTGAGCACACACTATAAAAAAAGCAAAATGAGCAAGTCAAACATTTCTTCGGAGAGTTTGATCCTGGCTCAGGACGAACGCTGGCGGCGTGCCTAATACATGCAAGTCGAG
>NZ_JBIWDO010000016.1:0-61000 GCF_044762055.1 Peribacillus sp. NPDC097198
CGAACTTAAGGAAATCCTCGAAGTAGCGGGCATGTGAAGCCTGATGGATTTTCAGTTCACCTTCTTCGACAATTCCTTCTTCGGGCATGAAGGGGTACTGAATCGATTTCATATTTTTTGTGGTAATGGCCATTTCCACATGTCGAATTAATGTTCGTTCGTCGGAAATGGAAGCGACTTTTGGCTCGAAATCACATTTCAATAGAAAGATGAAAGGTTCATCAAGATATTGCGTCAACTTAGCCGAAGCAATAAGGAAAACCCCGCCACGTACAGCACTTGTATCTATATAAGATTGGGCAAAAAGTTCATTTTCCTTTTGAAACTCTTCTTTTGATCGTGCATATCGGACTCGATTGAATGCATTGTAATTCGGGTTTGAGTCGAGCGCATGACCTTCTTCTACTATAAATGAACCGATTTTCGTCGGAATTTGTTCAGTTTTAGGATGACGGTCCACTTTTCGTTTGGAGATTTTCATCAATTCACCATCTAGAAAATCCTTTAAAGGACTATCTTCATATTCCTGGGTATCAAGTGTTTGAAAGTGTTTAAAACGTTTGTCCGCCTGATCGCCTTTTCCTTCGACTTGTATTAAATAAAAAGACAGATAGGTAATCGCAAAATCCATGAAAGTCACCTACTCCATTATATATATTTCCTCTTTTAAGACTTAATAAGTATAGAGATGCCAGTCTCATCCGTCAATATTAATCTAGTCACCTTGAACATGCTATTAGGACATTATGCTCCGAAGGTGAGCCCTGTAATGAAGTAAATTTAAACATATTACTAGTG
This sequence comes from Peribacillus sp. NPDC097198, assembly GCF_044762055.1. Lineage (NCBI taxonomy): Bacteria > Bacillati > Bacillota > Bacilli > Caryophanales > Bacillaceae > Peribacillus > Peribacillus sp. NPDC097198. Next base: position 799 of record NZ_JBIWDO010000016.1, read on the forward strand.
AAAGTTACCTTATAATTAAGAAATATCAAATGTCTAATATTTTGTGAGTATATTAATAGTGTATATAAATCTTGTAAGCTTTAATGAAAATAAGATAGTATTCTTTAAAAATTATACTATTACAATAATAAAACCATTGACGGGTAAAAGGGTAATGCGTATAATTTGAAAGTCTGATAATTCAGGATTTGTTGAGGTTTGTCGAAATTTATCTTAACTAAACAATATTTTTAGCCATTCTATTATTTACTTATCGAATGTTTTTTATTTTTTATGGAGGAGAAAAGATGAGCATTTTTAGAAAGAAGTCCATCGAGGACTTATTGAACACAGGTTCCAATAACAATGGTTTGAAGAGGGAGCTAGGTGCTTGGGATTTAACGATGCTAGGTATAGGCGCCATTATTGGGACAGGCATTTTTGTATTGACGGGTACTGGAGCGGTCCACGCCGGGCCTGCACTATCCCTTTCATTTGTCATTGCAGGTCTAGCTTGTTTATTTGCCGCTCTTTCATATGCTGAGTTTGCATCCTCCGTTCCAGTTTCGGGTTCGACTTACACTTATGCTTACGCAACACTTGGTGAATTCGCTGCTTGGATTATCGGGTGGGACCTAATTCTTGAATATCTCTTGGCAGTTAGCGCGGTATCCGCCGGTTGGTCTGGTTATTTCCAATCGTTCTTACATGGAATCGGGATTAACTTACCAGAAGGGATTACTGCAGCACCTGGTTCTATTGAAGGCACAACAACGTATATGAACCTTCCGGCATTTTTAATCGTCATAGCAATCACGTTATTAATTTCCCGAGGTACCAAAGAAACCAAACGAGTGAATAACATCATGGTCATCATTAAATTGATTGTTGTAGCATTGTTCATCATTTCATCTGTTTTCTATGTGAAGCCAGAGAATTGGCAACCATTTATGCCATTTGGAATAAGTGGTGTGTTTTCAACTGCCGCATTGATGTTCTTTGCGTTTATCGGATTCGATGCAGTAGCTTCCGCAGCTGAAGAAACGAAAAATCCCGGAAAAAACTTACCCCGAGGAATCATTGGTTCATTGATCATCTGTGTTGCTTTATATATGGTTGTTAGTTTAATCATGACTGGTGTGGTACCGTATGCACAATTCGGAACTGCGTTGGATCATCCAATTTCTTTGGTTTTACAAGTTGTAGGACAAAATTGGATTGCGGGATTCATTGATGTTGGAGCCTTTATTGGAATGACGACGGTCATCCTGGTTATGTTATTCGGACAATCCCGTATCATGTTTGCGATGTCGCGTGACGGTTTAATGCCGAAGTCATTATCTAAACTGCACAAGAAATATAAAACGCCCTATGCCGTTACTTGGATGTTCGGAATCATTGCCGCTTTGCTTGGTGCATTTATTCCATTGAGTGATTTAGCTGAGTTGGTCAATATAGGAACACTAACGGCGTTTACTATGATATCCGCTGCAGTCATCGTATTACGAAAAATCAAACCAGATTTGAAACGTGCTTTTTATTGCCCATGGGTGCCTCTCGTACCAGGATCGGCAATCGTTTTCTGTGTGTTTCTGATGTTCCAATTAGGGAGCCATACATGGATTCGTTTCTTGATTTGGATGGTCCTCGGTATTATCGTGTACTTTGTATATTCACGAAAACACTCCAATCTGAATCAATAAATCGTAAAAACACTCTTACGGAGTGTTTTTTTTTAGGGCAATACCAAAAATAGTCCTAAAGTAATGTGAAAATATGTTCAAAAATGAGGAAATTTTCATCAAAATAGCTTAATATTAACATAGAATATGACTTACTATCATAAATCGAAAGCAGATATCCGGAGGCAAGTCTTAATGAAAATCATATGGAAAAATAACCTTACCAATGATATTGATTATATGAAGTATAAGGATCAAGTTGGTATACAAATTAAAAACCATTCAGGTGTGTTAACCCAAATAGACATGATTCATTTAACTACAAAGGATCTCTGTGTTATTCGTTCATTACAGGACGATGTGAAGGAACATATTATTAAAATTGTAGACAATTTCTACAGAAACTTAGAAAAGGAACCCTCTTTAATGCAGGTGATTAATAAGCACAGTTCGGTTGATCGGTTGAAGACGACGTTACACCATCATATGTTTGAAATGTTTAGTGGTTGTATCGATGATGAATATATTAAACAGCGTTATATCATTGCACATGTCCATGTAAGGATTGGCTTGCAGCCAAAATGGTATCTGAGTGCATTTCAGGATTTGCTTCAGTCAATCATTCTCCAAGTGATGACTCATATCAAGGACATAGAACTATACCAGGACACGATTTTGGCTGTCACAAAAATCATGAATTTAGAACAACAAATCGTTCTAGAAGCATATGATCTTGAAAATGAGAGAATTCGCCAACAAATCCAGGGTGATAAGGAAATGATTAAACAACAAGTCAATCGGAATGCAGAAGAATTGTCTGCCATCAGTCAACAGACTAGTTCCGCCACTCAATTAATGGCGGATAAAGTAATGGATATCCAAGTTGTTACCCAAAAGGGATCCGATACCGCCATCAGGACAGAAGAGCAATCCAAAGAAGGGGTTGAACTTTTAAAGGGGCTCGAAAAAAGGATGGTTAAAACCCAAGAGCAAATAATTATTATCTCAAAGGATATGGAGCAGCTATCCAATACATCCAAGGAAATTGAAAGAATTGTATCAATCATTACTTCAATCGCAGAACAGACGAATCTTTTAGCTTTGAATGCAGCAATTGAGGCAGCTAGAGCAGGTGAACATGGTAAAGGCTTTGCGGTGGTGGCTGGTGAGGTTAGAAAGCTATCGGAAAACACGAAAAAGTCCGTTACTGAAGTGGCAAAATTGGTAAACGGAATAGGGGACTTTACAAATGTGATGAATACATCCATTGCTGTCGTGAGTGATGAAATTATTCAAGGTACGCAACAAGGAAAGGAAACTGGATTATTTTTTACTGATATTGCGGAGGCCATGCTGTCTGTCAAAGAGCAAAACATTAAAGTCGCCAAAGAAATGAACGAGCTTAACGAAATATTCGATGGAATCAGTAAAGCATTCGATCAAGTGGCGGTATCCTCGGAGGAATTAACAACAATGACAATGAATTTATAAGATCATGATAGAAAAGATACGGAATCTGCTAGATTCATTCCTTTTTGACCAATAGCCTGTAAAAGGGAGGGAGCAAATCATGAAATGTAACCCCCTCTAAAACGCTTTTTTAGAAAAGGATTCTGACTTCCTTCTTTTTTAGGAAATGAGTGAGTACATGTGCTACTTAGTAAGTGTACTATATTAAGAATAGAAAAGTTTGAAATATTTACTTGTAATAATTTCAGATTAATGTTATATTAATAAAGCGATGAGCTAATTTGTGTAAGCCGTAGAACATGCTTTTAGCTAAACGTCGGGATGTGGCCTGACGGTTTTGCGCCACAAACGCATCAAGACGCCTGCTGCGTGCAGGCGTCTTTTTCTATGCATTTTTTTATTTAATGGACTCTTTTTTAGCAGCTTGTACGTCTTCTTTGAAATCGGCTTGTATATCATCGGTGATTCCTTTTGTGGCATCCTTGAACTCACGAAGCGAAGTGCCGACAGCACGTCCGATTTGAGGAAGTTTACTTGGGCCAAAGACCATTAAAGCTAATAGAAGGATTATAATTAAACCAGGTATTCCAATATTTGAAAACATAGATAGTCACCCCTAAAAATATTGATATCTAATATTATAGACTTCACACCGTCAATTGCAAAGGTTAATTACTATTAATTGTAAGCCTTATTTGCTTATAATCTAAACATATTGCCTCCATATTATTCTCTGCTTGCAAGCTAAATTCTTTGATTGTTCGATTTCCCTCATCATAACTTTATCTTCCTACCATATTTTGTGTTACCATTAAATTACATGATGGATTAAAATATTGGATTGGAGGTGTTTATATGTCCAGTACACTTATTTTTACCCCGCTCAGTCATGTGGGCTGGGGGTCATTGAAACAACTTATTCCTCAAGTGAAGAGGTATGACATCTCCAGTATTCTAATCATCACGGACCCGGTGCTTATAAAAATAGGAGTGACGAATAAGATTACTTTCCCATTGGAAGAAGCAGGGTATCACGTTCAATTATATACAGAAGTGATTCCTGAACCCCCTTTAGAATCAGGAGAAAAACTGGTTAGCTATATAAAGGAGCATCCATTCGATCTTATCATTGGTCTAGGTGGTGGCAGTGCTCTGGATTTAGCGAAACTGGCTGCGGTTCTTGCTGTTCATGAAGGATCTGTGGCAGATTACCTGAACCTAACGGGAACACGGAAGATTACTGCAAAAGGGATTCCCAAAATATTAATCCCAACCACAGCGGGAACGGGTTCTGAAGTAACCAATATTGCCGTGCTTTCTCTTGGAAACACCAAGGATGTTGTGACCCATGACTTTTTATTGGCGGACGCTGCCATAGTGGATCCAGAACTGACTGTATCCGTGCCACCACATATAACAGCTGCAACAGGTATCGATGCTCTAACTCATGCAGTAGAAGCCTACGTTTCCGTCAATAGCAACCCTACGACTGAAGCCTTATCATTGCACGCTGTCAGGCTCATTAGCAAATCTCTTCGTACTGCCGTTCAGGATGGGCATAATCAACAAGCAAGGACAGACATGAGCCAGGGAAGTTATATGGCCGGCCTTGCCTTTTTTAATGCTGGCGTAGCGGGAGTACATGCACTTGCCTATCCGCTAGGTGGCCAATTTTACCTATCACATGGTGACTCCAATGCCGTCCTGCTTCCGTATGTTATGGGCTATATTAGAAAAAGTTGTACGAAAAAGATGGTTGACTTATTAAATGCCATGGGTGGAAGCTCTGTTTACTTATCCGAAGAAGAGGCATCCCTTAGATGTGTTGAAGAAATTAAAAGATTGGTTCAAGATATAGGAATCCCAACTACTTTAGGTGATTTCGATATTCCTGAAAACGCAATAGACAAGCTGGTGGAGGATGGAGAAAAGCAAAAAAGGCTATTAGCGAGAAGCCCCATGCCACTGGGAAAAGAAGATATTCGAACCATTTATCAATCGGCTTTTAATGGTCGTATTACTGAGCCTTTATAAAATTTATTGCACGAAATGTAGTGGATGGAAATTTTTGACCTTGCAACTTAAGATATCTTTAGGTATTATAAATACATAAGCTGCGTTGTTCGTAATGATAATTAAGTTTTAACCTTTAAGCTGTAATAGGGAGTTTTATATCAAGGTTGGAATGTTATGCCTCGTCACTGACTTGGAAAACAGGAAAATTTTTGCAAACACCCACTTTGAGGAGTGGTGGTTTAAAACTTTCTTACTGAAATACGGCAATGGCGGCTTTATAACCTTTACAATTTGAGACCAGTCCCTAATGGGGGCTGGTCTTTTGTAATTGTTCAACTTAATTAAGCGAAGGTTAATAAACAGAGGCAATGTTATATAATAAAAGATCTTCGAGGCGTTTTTTTAGAGGTATTATAGGACAGTATTCAAAGAGTTAATTTCTATGTAAAATCTCATAAATGCTTTAACTCTTTTTTCCTACATAATTCAAAAGTGCTTTTATATAAAGCGATAGTTGGAGGTAAACTTGCGGATCATTTTGGTTCAAAAGTCGTACTCTTCTCCTTTTTAATCCTGGGGTTCGGGACACTCACGATGTTGAGCTTTAAACCAAGCATGTTCATGCTTTATTTGCTCCTAGCCATGGCAGGGGGAACGACAACAGGTACACAAATCATTACGAATGCCTATGTATCACAGTATTACCCAAATGAAATTGTCCCTTCAGGTCAATTTCTTGGCCTTTGCCATTCCTTGTATTATCGCAGCGATAGCGATATGGTTCATACAAGAAAAATTCAGCAATGCAGCACTAAATTCAGTAAAGAAAGTAAATTAACAGAGTATTGTATGATTAGTATCACTTTAGAGTAAAACGTAATGATAAATTATCCGGTCAGTGTTATGATTAACTCTATCATTTCATTTGGAGGATAAAACATGAACATAATCGTATTTGGGGCTTCAGGTAAAACAGGAAAATTGGTTGTGGAGCAAGCACTAAATTTACAGCACGAAGTAACAGCCTTTGTAAGGAACCCGACTAAGCTGCAATTGAATCATCCGAACTTGCATATCGTTCAAGGGGATGCTCTAGAAGAAGAGGCGGTACAAAAGGCCATATCGGGCCAAGATGTGGTCATATCATGCCTAGGCTCAAGCAGTGGGTTGGGAAAGACGACCGTTCTACATGAAATGACGCAGAATATTGTCAATGGAATGAAAGTCAACAATGTTTCAAGAATCATTTATATGGCGTCAGCGGGTATTGAAAAAGAAATCCCAGGATTGATTGGGAAGTTGACAATGAAGATGTTGGGGAATGTATTGGAAGATCATCGTAATGCAGTGGATGTTATTAAAGCAAACAATTTGACATGGACCGTGGCAAGACCGATGGGGTTATCTGATAATCCGCCTACTGGTTCGTATCGGGAAGAGCATCAAGGTGTACCAAAAGGAAGCCGTAGCATTTCCCGTGCAGATGTTGCCGATTTCATAACACGAGCACTCACGGAAGATAAATATTTAAATCAATCTGTTGCTTTAGGAAACTAAAGGGGTTATTAGCCCTTTAGTTTTTTTAGTTTCTTGGTGCCCATAGGATGATGGATGCCCCGATTACACAAATGATAGCGCCAATCCAATCATATAAATCAGGTGTTTTCTTATCTATTCCCCATCCCCATAAAACCGATAATACGATAAAAACGCCACCATATGCTGCATATACACGTCCAAAAGTAGGGAATGTTTGAAATGTGGCAATTATGCCATATAAAATAAGTGCAATTCCTCCGGCCAATCCAAAATAAATGGATTTTCCTTCTCGTAGCCACATCCAGATAAGATATCCGCCACCAATCTAGGCCAGACCAGCCATAAGAAATATAAGGATGGTCACAATCATATGTATCCCTCACTTTCTTCATTGAATTCTATCATAACTTGTATAACGTTGGCAGACTTTGCTACCTATGTTTTAGGAGCATCAACTCCATCTCCTTTTCTTCGATCCATGGGTCATTCACTGAATTCTAACCAATGAATATTCAAATGAATTATTGGATTGCATTTCAAGTACAAAGGGTACTAGAACTAAAACGGAATCATAGTATCCTAGTTAAGGAGATGCAACCATGAAAACCAAATCATATGCTTATATGCTAGCCATATTGCATGCCAGCATTGTTGGCTTATCCTTTTTGTTTACAAAGATGGCAATCGCCGAATCGAACCCACTTGATACGTTGGCGTTCCGTTTCAGCATTTCTTTCGCCGTTATATTAGTTCTGGTCGCACTAAAAGTAATTAAGGTGAGCTATACAATTGAGTCAATCAAAAAACTGCTTCCATTATCATTAATGTTTCCCACCCTTTTCTTTGTCTTTCAAACTTTCGGACTTAAATATTCCCAATCCACGGATGCCGGAATCTTATCGGCTATCACCCCAATCATTACAGTCATCATTGCGGGATACTTTCTAAAGGAAAGAACCTCTCTTTATCAAAACATCTCTATTGTTTTATCGGTAGTAGGGGTCATTTTCATTTTCCTTATGAAAGGAAGTACGATGAATGCCTCTGATTTGCTCGGTATGGGATTAATCCTTCTATCTTGTTTAGCGACAGCAGGATATACGACGATGACACGGTCCTTGGCAAAGGAATATACGCCTGGTGAAATGTCCTTTTTCATGATGGGAACAGGTTTCATCCTTTTTAACCTGGCTGCAATCATATCTCATATGAGCAAGGGAACGATGCCGGAATTCATTTCACCATGGTCAAGTATGGAATTTGTCGGTTCTATCTTATATTTAGGAATCTTGGCTTCGTTGGTCACGTCGATGCTTTCGAACACGATATTATCAAAAATCAAGGCTTCTCAAATGAGTGTCTTTGCAAATCTATCGACAGTGGTGACCATTATTGCAGGAGCACTCTTTCTTAATGAAAAAATTACGATTTTCGATATAGTGGGTTCAGGTTTAATTATCCTGGGCGTGTTCGGTACCAACTATTTTGGGGAGAGGAAAGATCACCCTATTAAAATGAAACTTCATTTTGATGAGAAAGAGCATAGTGTAAAATGAAAAAATCAGCTTATCCTCAATAAAGGGATAAGCTGATTTTATTTCCACCATATTGTGTCAGGGAATTCCATTCCGCCAATGTGAACAGGCTCGCCGATTTTTGGGGTGGCTATTTGTACGGTTTTTTCCTTGGCAGCTTTTGTCACCCTTTCAATGGGTTCTGTCCAATCATGAAGAGATAAAGTGAAGCCTGCCCAATGAATGGGAATCATTAGTTTTCCTTTTACGTCGATAGTTGCTTGGACCGTTTCTTCAGGCATCATATGAATGGTGGACCATCGTTCATCATACTGTCCGCATTCCATTAATGTAAGATCGAAGGGACCGTATTTTTCGCCGATTTCTCTAAAATGTGTGCCGTACCCGCTATCACCGCTGAAAAAGACCTTATCTTCTTTTCCGTATATCACCCATGAACACCAAAGTGTAGAATTTCTATCATTTAAACTTCTCCCGGAAAAGTGTCTTGCTGGCGTACAGACTAAATGGAGTCCGTCGTAGAATACTTCATCCCACCAGTTGTGTTCCTGTATCTTTTCCTTCGATACACCCCACTTCACCAAATGGTCTCCTACCCCTAGGGGAACAATGAATTGACCGACCTTATCTTTTAATTTCTTTATGGAATAGTAATCTAAATGATCATAGTGGTCATGCGAGAGAATGACAGCATCAATCGGTGGAAGGTTTTCCAAATCGATTGGCAAGTCACCGCTAAATCTCTTGTTTCCAAACATCGGAAAAGGAGTAGGGGCTTTACCAAACATTGGATCCACCAATAAAGTTTTACCGTCCAACTCAAGCATGAAGGCTGAATGTCCATACCAGGTGATTTTATTGGCGTCTTTGTATGATCGGACCGTCGAATCAATCAAAATGGGAACGGCAGGTCGTCTGTTTGGATTTCCTTTCATATACTCCCGAAGTATGGAGCCAGTATGTTTAAGGCTCATCATCTGACTCGCAGGAATTTGATTGATGAATTGCCCATTCTTAAAATTTTCTTTCGTACTGAAGTTTTTGATTCTTTTCTTTGATGCACGTCTTCCTAGTGGAGGATAAAGACTTATAAAAAGTATCCCGGTTAATAGGATGGACATGAAAATTCTTAACGTTTTCAGCATATATGTTCCTCCTGAATATTTAGGGATTTATTCTGAACTAATCATAACATAAAAATTGGTAATCACTCACTGGAGTGGTTCTGAATGAAACGCGTGAGGGTCGCTGTTCAAGTGCAAATGTAAAAGGCAATCCCCACTTATACTTTCTCTTTGATTGCAGGGAAAAGAGGGAGACATCCTGAATATAATTTATATAAGAATTATAGAAGCTGAAAAAAGGGTAGGAGGATAAAAACAGTGTTGATGTTTTTCAGAGTCTTTGTATGGGCCGTATTTATTGCATTATTAGTTTATGTGGTTTTATCCTGGAGGTATAAAGATAAAATCAGCATGAAAATAGAAGCCATTCGAAAAACATGGTATGTCATTTTCATATTGGGGGCTTTAATATACTGGAGTTTTTATCCGACGAGCATTTTTGATGAGTGGAAGAATTTCCTCATTGTCGCCGTTCTGTTTGTGCTGATAGATATGTTCGTATTTTTGAGCATGTATATATCAAAAATTGGCGATAATGAGCTCTCCTATGCAACTAAAGCGGTTGCGGAAAGCGATAAGTTATTATCGGATAATCGGGAAAAGGTCAAAAATATGTTTTACCTTTTGAAAAAAGAAGGGATTCCGGAGTTTTATCAGACGAATGAGGAATACCTGGCCTACTTGCATATCATGCTTCAGGCTTATGCAGCCAAGGAAGGGATGAATGTCAAAATTATTCCTTTTAAAACGGAACAAGACAAGAACTTGATGTTAAAAGCTTACCCGACCTTGTCTGGAAGTACGATCCGTGCTACATTGGAAAGAGAAGATACGTATTACAATGATGAAGAGAAAATGGCGCTTCAGCCCGTTAATGTTTTGACATTTCCTTATATTTTAGAGATAAGATCGGAAAGCTTCGTGTCAGAAGTGGATTGTTTATTAATAGCATTATTGATCATGATGTTTGATATGGTCATAAAACAAAATTAAGGGGAGTTGGTTGAATGAGCATTTATGATAAAGCTGGAAGCAATGTTTCCGTCGCTGTAATTAAACCCCAGGTCAAAATTCCCGATGTGGCTTTAAGTCCACATACAAAAAAGGTGATGAAACAAAATGAACGTGTTATCCTGAACCATAAAGAAAAGACAACACGTTTGAACAAATTGAGGGATGTCCTCTAGAAAGAAGGAGGCTTGGGATTGATGATATTTTAAGGGCACCTGCATATACTATTTTATAATGATAAATAGGAAGGGTCCTTTAGATATGAACAAGAAACCTGTGAGAGTAGACATCCCAGCCCCTTCAGCATCGCCATCCGAAAACAGGATACATAAAAAAAATGCTGAATTGTTGAATGTTTTGCGTAAGTTGAAAACGAAACGTTGGTTTTTTATACGGTAAGGACAAAAAGTGTGGATGATTACAATCATCCACACTTTTTTGAATTAAGAATATTCAATATGTTTTTTGCCTCCTTTAGCAACATACATAGAATGGTCCGCTTTTTTCAGTAACGTAACCATGTCGTCCCCATGGACCGGGTAAACGCTTATCCCCATACTTGCAGAAATCAAATGTTCTTTCCCACCGACTTGGATAGGCATGGAAGATAATTGTTTTAAAAGGAGTTCGGCTGTCTGTTTTGTGCTTTTTATACTATCCTCAGTGCGTAATAAAACAACAAATTCATCCCCACCAATTCGAGCGACATAACTATTGTCAGGTGAAGATTTCAAAAGACAATCCGCGGTCCTTTTAATGACACTATCTCCAAAATCATGACCAAAAGTATCATTGAAATATTTAAAATTGTCGAGATCGATATAAAGAAGGGACATTTCTTTATAAATTTCATCCTTATTATATTCAAAATAGTTATAAATGTAGTTACGGTTATAGAGACCAGTCAAAGAATCCCTGATTATTCCATTCTCGATGATGACCGTTTGACTGATCAGCGATGCCAAGGAGCTAAGTAGCAATACATCATACTCTTTGAATTCATAAGGTTTAATATCGAATGCACATAATGTTCCGATGATTTTCTCCTCATTTTTAATAGGAGCACCCATGTAGCATCCATTTTTAATCCTATCCAATATGGGGTGATTACATGTCAGGATACTATTTTTTATATCGTTAATAACTACGGGTTCCATTTTATTCTCGACGACCAGGTTACAAAGAACTTCATTAAAGGGTATGGTATCGCCGGTCTTGATTAGATTTGCTTTCCGATTGAAGGACTTGACGATAAAGCTTTGGGATTGTTCGAAAACCGTGAGCACGAATGTATTGACTTTAATCGTATGAGCTAGTAATTCTAAGACTTCATTAGCGATGAAATCAAAATTCTTGTAGTAATTAATGTCGTGGTGAATCATTTTCTGAATCCCCTTTCCATAAGTCAGGTTGTTTGATGGGTTCTATATGGGTGATTTATCATGGGTTGAATCTATTTATATAAATGACGGTATGTTCGTCGCGTTAGCTCATTGCTAATTCGAGGTTACTATCACGAAAATGGATACAGTTTTGCTTGAAATTTGTTAGTATTAGTTTAAACCATCATTATAAATGTAGAAGTTACATAGCTTATTGTAGACAGAGTCACCATTTACTGTACATGTAATGGAAGTAATACCATTAATCTATCATACATGTCATATTTTATCACTATTTGCATCATAGCACTTCCTTTGTGCTTTCTCACAGTTCCGATAAAATGGCTTATCGTGCTGATTTTTAAAAAAATTTTGGAAAGGATAATAAATAAGAAGATTCAAAAGGGGATTATCATGGGAAAATTAGAAAATATACACCCACTTTCAATTGAACAGACAAAGCAAAAATTACTCCAAGATATCGACCGCTATGTAGAAAATAAAGATGTAATGCCGACCTTTGAAACATACCTTTCAGATCGGATGTCTTATATCGAACAGATTTGGATGAATGTTTGGTTAAATAAAGCGTCCAATGACGTTCCGAGAAAAGAAAAGAAAGTATTTTTAAAAGGCAGGGGATTCGTTACAGAAGGGACAGATCATAAGCATATCAACCATTTGTTTCGAAATGAGTTAAGGGCGTATCACCCTTTTGATACAATATCCTGGCTGGAGGAGACCTTTTCCGAAAACGATCAAGATTGGGAACAGAGATATGTGAACGCAAGGGAAGTCTTCTTTAAAAGGCAAGAGGAACAAAAGCTAGCACATAAGCGGTGGCTGGTACAGGAAAAGCTTGAAAATGAAGCGTACACTTTTTTAGAAAATAACTCTCTGCTAGTTTATTTACATGTCCGTTATTATATATCAGGCAAAATTGCCACTGATCTTCTTAATAAGCCGAAATTTCAGTCTGTAGAACCGTATCTACTTGAAGAACGGTTGATTGAGGAGGGATCATTCGAATCTACCGATTACCTTATGGTGACTGATTTCTTCGATGAACTGACGGGGGATATTCATTCTACTTTTGATTGGGGTAAAAGTCGTTACGAGTATGAAAATTATTTCTATCGTTATGAACGGTTGGTATTAGACTTTATCTTTGAATATATACCTAAAAAGGTTCTTGAGAACTTGACTACAGAAGTGTTGAACGATTATTCAGAAACCTTAGGGGATATTGTCACCCCGGAGATCCTTAAAGAGTTACTTCAAGAGGATTTGACAGATTTGTCACAGGCTTGTTTCGACGAACTTCAAGAAGAATACCTATCTGACTTACTGAAGCTTGCCCAGATTCCCTTTGATGAATCTGTTCATCAAGAGATTTTTGAAAAGGACGAGGCAACCAGGGAACGAAAAAAAGCAGAAGCGCTGGCAGAAGCTGCTCGAAAGAAGGAAGAAGAGAAAAGAATCCTTGACGAAATTTTTGGAAAGGCCTATACACCATCATTAGGACTAAAGGTCAAATACATTTTACACGTTGGAGACACGAATACAGGAAAGACACACCAGGCCCTGGAGAAAATGAAAAAGGCCGAGAGCGGATTGTATCTTGCACCACTTAGGCTTCTTGCTCTGGAAGTGTTTGATAAGCTGAATGCAGACGGTGTGCTTTGCTCATTAAAAACGGGAGAAGAAGAAAAGCTGGTAAATGGGGCACAGCATATCTCTTGTACGGTTGAGATGTTTCATGAGAAGGACTACTATGATGTAATTGTCATTGATGAAGCTCAAATGATAGCGGACAAGGACCGTGGATTTTCTTGGTATAGAGCGATTACGAAAGCAAATGCAAAAGAAGTACACATTATAGGAAGTAGAAATATTCAAAAGATGTTGCTGAATTTACTTGATGAAACGGATTTGGAGATTTATGAATATAGTCGGGAAATACCGTTAGAAATAGAACCGAAAGAATTCGAATTGAAAAATACCAAGAAAGGGGACGCCCTTATTTGCTTTTCAAGAAGGCAAGTACTCGAAACGGCCTCACGTGTGCAAGCTAGTGGGCATAGGGTCAGCATGATTTATGGGAGTATGCCACCAGAAAACAGAAAAAGGCAAATTGAGCTTTTTAATCGGGGGGAGACATCCGTCGTTGTTTCAACTGACGCAATTGGGATGGGATTGAATTTACCGATTCGCCGCATCGTTTTTCTTGAAAATGAGAAATTTGACGGGACGAGAAGAAGAAGGCTGACTTCTCAAGAAGTAAAACAGATAGCAGGGCGTGCTGGAAGAAAAGGGATTTATGATACGGGTAAAGTAGCATTTACGGGCGACATAAAAATCATGAGGAAATTACTTGAACAGGTAGATGAGCCGGTTCAAACCTTTACGATTGCCCCGACCTCTGCGGTATTTGAACGGTTTCAGAAGTACTACAGGAATTTAGGGACATTCTTTGAGTTATGGGAAAAGTTCACTCCGCCAAATGGAACAAAAAAAGCATCACTTTCGGAAGAGCGGGAGCTTTATGAACTGATCCGTGAGACTGAAATCGAAGCTCGTTTTTCATTAATGGACCTATATGGTTTCCTGCATTTACCTTTTTCGGCAAAAGAACCTCGCCTTATTCGCCAATGGCTAGAAACCATAGAAGCAATTGCTGAGAGTAGCGAACTTCCCGATCCCTTTATAAGGACTAGGAACTTAGAGGAGTTGGAACTATCTTATAAAGCAATAGGTCTTCATCTTTTGTTTCTATATAGGATGGGTAAGAGAACCGAGGCTGTCTATTGGGAACGGGTGCGGGAAGAAATCAGTAATGGCGTTCATGATCAGTTGAAAGATGAAATAATCAATTATCAGAAAAAGTGTAAGCGCTGTGGAAAACAGCTTCCAGATACCTCGCGTTTTCAAATATGTGACGCTTGTTATCATAATGGACATAGAAAAAATCGAAAATATTAAGGAAATAATAAAGAAAAACCCCGGATATGGTACACCTTTACATGGTGGCAGATATACGGGGTTTTTGAGTTGAATTCATTTTTTTCGATTGGACTTTGCAATCAAGGCAGCTTGATGCTTCATTCGATTATCCGCTTTTTTGTCATGAACAACCAAAATGGCATGAATTAGGCCTGGAACGTAGAAAAATAAGGTGAGAATCAAGTTAAGCAAGGCTTGAATTGGTTTACCGGCCAATAAGACGGCTAGAGGAGGAAAAAGAATGGCGATTAAATATAGAATATTGATCACTCTCCAAAATTAAAAGTAGATACCCCTAATATAACACTTAACCTATTTCGGTGCTATGAATGGGGTTGGGAATTTTCTATAGAGGTCCCACTGTCGCGTAAAGCCTTCGAATGAAAGTTCTTGATATGATTAGGGAATTGCCTGGGAAATGGGAAACCAAGATATTTGACCCATTAGAAAAAGATATGGACAACATATCCATAGGATAGGGATATATGAAACAGAGTCACTTGCGTTACTAGTTATTTCAATGAAGTGAGCAATCAGCCTCCATTCACTTTATTACGTATCTGTTCAAGGATTAATTCCAACTCTTCAACAGGAAGCTCTGCAAGGGAACTTTTAATTTTTTCTTCAACCCGTTTTCGGTCAAGCTCGCGGTATTGATCCCACCATTCCCTCAAACCATCCGTATTTTCCAATAAGTACTCGATGTCAATTTCTTCTTGCTCGTCGTCGGATAAATACCTCATGACGGCTCCTAATAATCGATTGAGTCGAGTTACCTCGTTTTCTTTCTCTTTCTTATCTATAGTTGATACTTTTTTCCCCTTATCGTTCTCACCGGAAACTTTTTGATTTGCCATGCACATTACCCTCCTGTTTTAAGACTAGTATTCCTAAAATAGCCAAGTTTAATAACTTTGAGGATGGAGGGATGCAAAGTATGAGAATTCAAGTGAAATGCCAACCAATAATTTTAGCATGAACCTCGGTAGAATATATTATTTGATCTTTCAACTCAAAGTATAGTTTAAATAAATTAACATCAATCATTAGGAAGAAAAAAACAAAATTAAAAAGGGATAGAGCACCCTATCCCTTTATATGAAGTTATGCTGCAAGTTTCCTGCATTCTTCTGCACACGTTAAGCAAGCCTGGGCACATTTCTGACAATGTTCATGATCATGCTTTTTACATTCATTCCCGCAACTTTCACAAATCTTAGCACAGGTAGCTGCCAATTCAGAAACGAATGGTGTATTTCTTCCTAATGCTTGTTCCAAGTATGAACACATATCCGCGCATTCTCGATCCAAGCGGATGCACTCGGCCATCATCTTTACGTTCTCTTCTTTTAAGCAAGCATCAAAACAATGGTTGCATGCAGTCATGCATTCGTGCAAAGTTTGAATGACTGACTGATAATTTTCGTGTGACATAGGTAAGTTCCTCCTTAAT
Source organism: Peribacillus sp. NPDC097198 (assembly GCF_044762055.1). NCBI lineage: Bacteria > Bacillati > Bacillota > Bacilli > Caryophanales > Bacillaceae > Peribacillus > Peribacillus sp. NPDC097198. Next base: position 16,993 of record NZ_JBIWDO010000016.1, read on the forward strand.
GGTTATCTCATATTGTCTACATCTATTTCCTTAATAACAATTTTCAAAACATGAATAGCCAAACAGATAAAGTACAGACATAGTCGAACATAGCAAAAAATCCAGGTTGAGAAGAACAGGGCAAGCAAAATCTTTTAACGGAATGAATAGGGAAGCTAGTGCATAAATTTAAAGAAAAGGAGGTTGCTTGCATGTATATTAAATTAAGCGTGGCTAGTGTTTCCGGAGCTGTCGTCTATTTGATTTATAATTTAAACAAGACGCTTCGAAAAGGAATGGGTACGCTTGAGGAAACCAATAAAACCCTAGAAGAGGTAAGAAAGGCGGTTCATGGGTTAACAGATGAATCCAAACAATTAATCCATACCGCGAACCAAATTACCGTTGATGTAAAAGGGAAAATGAGTAATGTAGATCCGTTATTGGAATCGGCCCAAGATGTTGGCGAAATGATTCATAACGTCACCAGTACCATCAAAGAAGGAAGCAGGACCGATTCAGAAATTCCTTCAAATCCGACTGCTCCTAATAACCAGCCAGAGGGAGTACACATCAAAATCAAATAAAAGATTTCATATTAGGACCATGCACCCCGAGAATTACTAACATATACATCTAAACTACGGCAATATGCATGTAATGAATTTTTTGAGTTTAAGGGGGATTTTTTCATGGTTATGGAATATAGCGTCGCAGCAATCGCATTGGCTTTCATTTGGTTGGTTGTTTTCTTGATTGGTACATTACAAAAAGTGATGGTGACGTTAGGGGAGGCAAATAAAACATTGATTGATGTGAGAGGAGCGATACAGGACCTTTCATCCGAATCAAAACAACTTATTCATACAGCGAACGATATCACTGTGGATGTGAAAGGGAAGATCAAAACAGTGGAACCATTATTCGACTCGGCCCAAGACGTCGGGGAAGCCATTCATTCAGTGACGGATACGGTTAAAAAAGCTACAAATACCTATAATACAAAGCTTTCACCCAAAAAAAGCAATCCTACTAAACCCAAAAGTAATATTAGATAGCACAAAATCTTCTTCTTATTCTTTCTACATACATCTCACTTACCTCATAGAACAAAAAAGACACTTCCAAATTGGGTAGTGTCTTTCCTTTATTAATCTCATTATTTAATTGTCCAATCTTCTTCTATGGATTTGATTGAATGAATAACCCGTATTAGAATCTGAGACAAGAAAGTTTATTTGTAGCCACTCGATTACGTGGATTAATTATTTCTCGCTTTTACTACTCGAATCGTTACCATTGGCTTTGGAATCATTGCCATGTTTGACGCCCTTACTTACGTACGGCTTGGCACTCTTTTTCTTATTGGCTCCCGTTTTCCAACGATTCCAACCCTTCTTGCCCGTACCTGTTCCTGTTCCCTTACCTGTTCCACTCTTAGCTTTAGCCTTGCTCATGAAATCACTCCATTAATAGTCTATGCTTAGTTTAAACCACATTGCTTGATTAATACCCAAGTATGTTGAAATATACATCAAATAGCGGCATAAGTACAGGAAAAGGGACAAATATTTTTCAAAATCCTTATAGATCAGTTTCTGGAAATAGGTTACGTGTACAAGCATTAAGCAAGATGGTTGGGATTTTGAATGACCAAATTGTCCAAACAATCCATTATTAATAAACGTTTTGTTTGGATTTCGTCAACCAGAGGCTTATCCCGATTTTTTTACAGATGGTTAAGTAGTGCATAAATGTAATTAAAACAGCACCTGTATTCATACCCAAGATAACGCCTTCCATATTAAGGACAGCTTGAGAGCCAAGAATATACATGAGTGTAAAGGAAACAATATGCGCCCACACGGTATGGATGAATGCATCTTTGACTAGACCTAATCCAATGAGGTAGGCTTGCATCGGTATGATGAAAAAGTGGAAAAGGAAATAAGGGCAAAGCATTTTCAAATAAAGAGAAGCCGTTGTGGAAGAAAAGAAGAGTGCTGTCAGAGGTTCCGCAAATAAATAGATAATGAGCACGGCTGGGACTCCATACATAACCGTAAACCACATTGATTTTTGTAACAGGACTCTAAGCTTTTCTTTATCCTGATTTTTGTGAGCTTCCGATACAGTCGGAATAAGCATGATCATTAGAGAATGAGCAATAAATGCCGGAAAGAAACCTATAGTCATCGCGACACCCGTTAACATCCCAAAGTGCTCGGTTGCAAGAACGGCACCAAACCCCGCTGAAAGAAGCGCAGCATGAATAAGAAAGGGTTGAATGGCATTAGTGATTGCATGAAAGATTCTAAGTCCCATAGTTGGGAGGGATACCTCCAAAAGCTTTTGCCGGGCATGTTTACCTGTGGTCCTTAAATTCGTACCACGCCCCATGATCCGAACTTGAAGGATCAGTATGCTGATCAAGTATAAGAATACAAGAAATTCACTTCCTACCAATACGAAAAAGGCCATTAACAAAGACTTTTCCTGGTTAAATTGAAACAAGTTGAAGATGAGGAGCAACAGGCCGAACTGAAAAATCTTCTTTAAAAAGTTTGAGATTGCAATTTTGCTCATTTGTTGTACACCCATAAAATAACCTCTTGCAATCGAGGAAAATGCGACGATAGGTATCAAACTGATCAGCATCCATTTTATATATGGGTGAAACCCGTCCATTATTGAAGAAAATGAAAGGATAAAAGGAAGGATGATACACATGATCAGCACGACCACAGTTGCCAATTTGAAGGCATGAAGCAGTAAATTATAATGTAATGCAGGTTTGTTTTCAGCGACAAACTTGGCAATCGAAACATGCAATTCAAAACTGGCAATTACATATATCAGAAAGAATACAGGCAAAATGGACATGTAAAGCCCCATGCCTTCCTCTTGTAGTTCCCTGGCGAGAATCATGTTTACAAAAAACTCGATACATTCACCAAAAAACGCTGCGACTATCAAGATGAGCGTTCCTTTATAAAAAGATTGCATGCTGTCACACTCCTCAAAAGGTGTTTGTATAAATATATGAGACAGGCACCGGAATATTCATATTGAAGGATGACATGACATGGCATGCTATCCATACAGTTCAAAATGACAGCATGTAGCCATGGTGATGATAAAGTGTGTAAAAGTAACTATGTTATGTCCTTTGTAATCTAACTAATATTTTGCTATCCTGTATTCAGAGGAGATGTTAAAAATGAAATTTTCAGCGATTGACCATTCGAACCTAGACGAATTATGTATTGCATTTGAAAGCTGTTTGACCCAAAATCATATTTCATTCAAATATGTTGACATGACTGAAGAAAATGGAGTTATCTCGTTCATATTCTGTAACAACCCCGAGTATGCCCGATCTGTTGAATTGGACGGAAAACAGTTTATCGGTTTAGAAACGGATTACATAGCAAATGAAATATTGGTGCCTATTTTACCTAGATTAAAAGAATTCTCACAAGAATGAACTCCTCTAAATTGAGGAGTTTTTATTTTGATCCGTTTTCTTATATAAGCAATCAGGCAAGAAAATTTTAATTACTCTAGTTCAAAAGAAGGGTAAAGTTAATGCTTATTGAATATATGTAATAGGATGGGTATTATCTGCTCTTTCATTAGCTCCATGTTATACATCTCATTTTTATATATCTTAATAGTAAATCTTGAGCGGTTACGTATTTCAATGGGGAGGTATTCATGCAAAAAAATATAGATGGTAAGCAAAACGAAACAAAAAGACCAAATAGCCAGTCGAGTGGTAACATGCCAACTCTTCCCTGGTCAAACAAAATAAATAACTTTTTGGTGCTTTGCATCTATGAATCAAACAACCAATATAATGATTTTCATAAAATGTATCACATTCATAAGGCTAAAGGCCGGACAGGTTTTCAAACATTTAAAGAAGGGTTTAGTACATCTTTTGTTATTTGGGAAGAGGCATACAAAAAAAATGAAGAGTTGTTTTTTAAACTAAGGATTACAGCACGAAATGAAACCGTTTCACAGATAGCACAGAATGTTGTGTTTTACCTTATAAGCAGATATGAGAAGTTGTCTTCAAAAAGCGAGGCTGTTTTTAATGATAAACAATTAATTGAAGATTCCATTTATCAAATGGAAAACAAATTAAAAACAGATACCTTTTTGGCTAAGGAGACTGTTTGGGTCAATTTTTATAGTTGGTTTAGAAATCAGATAAAGGATTGGATTATTGAGGAAATTGCTGGTTTGTTAGGCACTAATCATTTGGCAAGACTGGATAATGATGAGCTGAATAAACTATTCTATCAACAACTTACGGATAAATTCGCTAAAGACACCGATTTTGTATTGAAATTAATAGATATCGTAAATGGCTATGTACAAGAATGGGTTAAATTAATCATCATTCATTTCAATCTGGAATCTTGTTCTGTAAAAAAAATAGAAGAGCTTCTTTGTATTAAGAAAGATGGTTTTCGAACACCTGATTTATTATTAACAAATATCAGGGATTTTTCTTCAAGCTTTACTATCCAAGACCATTTACTGGTAATGAATAGTGCTCCGTACCAATCTGTCAGAGACGCCATTTATAAAAAGAACTTTCAAAAAATCGGAAATGCTCCATGGCCATCAACACCTATTCTACGTGGAAACACAGAAGGATTTATACAAATTATCCCTATATTCAACCACTCTCTAAATATGGAACAGAGTATAGTCGACGAAGCATGGAACAGAGTACAATCATTGTCGGATGCGGATGTGGATGTATTCGATGCCCTTTGCAGCCTGTTTTTATCCAAGGCGAGAAACAATGAAGAAATTATAGAAATTCACCTGAGTGATTTACTATCCATAAGAGGCTTAAAACCTAAACTTGGTGGAGATGGGCGAAGAGGGGGATATGAAGCGAAACAACGAGAACAAGTTTTGAAATCGCTTACAAATATTCAAAGCATATGGATTAATATCCAAAAAGCGATCGTCTACGAAAAAGGTAAACCAGTTCATACAAGGTTGCAAGGACGGACATTTATTTTTATCGACCGTAAGGGGGAAGAATACTCCATTTCGGAGGAAACATGTAAGAAAAAGATTACCTTTACAATTGATCGGGTTTTCGCGAAGTTCTTGAATGGATCTGGCAGGCAGGTTGCACTTCTTTCAATTAAAGCCCTGCAATATAACCCTTATAAACAACTGTGGGAGAAACGACTTACTAGATATTTAAGCTGGCGTTGGAGGACACAAGCGAGAAAAGGAACCTTTTTACAGCCAAATAAAACAAGTACGCTCTTGGAATCTATTGGGGAAGAGATGAATATTCGAACTCCATCGCGTACGAGAGAACGTTTTGAAAAGGCTTTGGATAAGTTACTTGATGATGGAGTAATTGCATCATGGCATTATGAAAAGTGGGACGAGTCTATTGCGGATTTTAAAGGATGGGCGAATATTTGGTTGAATTCCATGATTTTAATAGAACCTCCGGAGATTATTATGGAACAATATCGTTCAATTGAGAAAAAAAAGACTATTGATGATTCGGAACAAAAACATTCTAACCAAAAGAATGTACAAATTGGTAAGCAAATAAGAAACACTAGAAAAATGCTCAATCTTACACTATATCAATTGGCAGAAGAACTAGAAATTTCTGCTCCTTACGTTAGTAATATTGAGAGGGGAATTAAAGTCCCATCAAAAAAAATTCGCATGAAAATGCTTAAATGGTTGGAAAAACATGAAACGGTTCATCATACATAGTGGTTAAAACGCCGAATTCCGCTCATTAAATTCCATTGAAGCCAAAGAGTCCAATTCCTACACTACACTCTAATAAAAGGGAAGGAATTGGACTATAGCCCCCGAAGTAAGCAGGAGGGATTTGGCCCTAATGCAACTACTGTTTTCGGAGGGGTGAATGTTTCATATTGTCATATGTATTTAAACATATCGCTTCATTATTTATATTTGTATCCCTTATCATATCGTTACAACTAAACAATTATTTACTTATTGGTATATGGCTAATTACGTCTATTTTTATTTTTATAACTTTCGATAAATCTATGAAATCGTTTATTATCACAGGTATTCTATTTGGAGTTGGATTTTCCGCTTATTTATATGCAATTACTCATTGGACGGTACAGTTTGAAACAAAGGAATTACGCATACTTTTCAGTAGAGTATCATTAATTCTAATTTTGGTCCCCTTATTCATTTTATCTTTCTTTTCCAAGTCTCCATTTATAGCATATTTGAAAAAACCACAATGGAATGAACTGATTTACTTTCCATTTATATGGTCCGGTTTTCACCGAACGAGTGTTAAGTTTTTTCTATTCATAGCATTAATCGTTAATACTATTGTCTTTACACCTTTCATTATTCAAAATGGTTGGTTCGCCATCAAAGAAATGTGGCTACTCACCATCATATTTTCAATAACAAATGCTGTATTAGAAGAACTTATTTGGAGAGGTAATCTGCTGAATCGGTTCTCAGAACTATTAGGTGAAAAATGGGCGGTCGTACTAACAAGTTTGGGTTTTGGATTGCAACATTATTCACTTGGAATTCCATGGGTTACTTGCATTGCCTTTTCAATTGGAGGAATGTTTTATGGAGGGATTACTATCAAAGGCAGAAGTGTGATTCCTTCGATTCTTTGGCACTTTATTTTTAATATTCTTATGGTTTTAAGTGGTTTCCTATTGAACTAAGAAAAGGTACGAATTCAAGTATCACCAAGGAACAGAAGAAAAAATTTAATAGAGTTTATATAGGAAATCCTTAAACGGGGTTTCCTTTTTTATTTCAAACTAAAAAGTTAAGCGTTTATCTTGTTCAGATGTCGGGGCTATCCCCACGCATAGTCGGGGTTATATAGAACGTAATTTTTTTAGTGTCTCCTTGTATCCCTTGCTGCATCAAGGTTAAATGAAAGGTTTTACATGAATTAACCTCCTAATGTTTATATGAATTTAGCGATAGTTAATTTTCTTATCTTTTTTTCTCTACATGTAAGATGAAAACAGAGAAATGATTTATACATTACGAGGTTGGGGGAGAATGTATGACAAATGAAAATCAAATAGATCTTTCAAATCAATCGCTTGATCCTTTATTTAATCCTAGGTCTGTAGCCATACTAGGTGCATCTGCGAATAAATATAAGATTGGTAATCTACAAGTGAAGACACTTTTGGATGGGAAATTTATCGGAGAGATTTATCCAATCAATCGCAAAGCAAAGGAGATTGAAGGATTAAAATGTTACCCTTCCTTATTGGATGTACCAAACGATATTGACTTGGCCATATTTTGTTTAAATGCCGAACAAGTACAGCAAGGGTTAGAAGAATGTGCAAAAAAGAATGTTAAAGCGGCCATCATTTTTTCTGCGGGCTTTTCTGAAACTGGACAGGAAGGCATTGAAAAGCAGAAGGTGCTCACAGAGATTGCCAAAAAGAATGGTATTCGAATAGTCGGTCCCAACTGCGTTGGGTTAGTTAATTTGTCTAATGGATTAATCGGGACGTTTTCACCTGCGATATTATCAGTTCCGTTGGACGGCCAACAAGGTGTGGGGTATGTCTCGCAAAGTGGGGCATTTGGTGTATTAACATACATGGCTGCTGCACAGAATGAACTAAGTTTTAACTACTTTGTGAGTGTCGGAAATGAAATGGAAACCGAGTTTTCGGATATCGTGGAATATATGATCCATGATCCAAAAATAAGCGTAATAAGTGGTTACTTGGAAGGATCTAAAAATCCAGAAAAGCTAAGAATTTTGGCTAAAGACGCACTGGACAAAAATAAACCAATTATTGTCATGAAAACAGGCAGAAGTATAGCAGGAAGTAGAGCTGCTGCTTCTCACACTGGTTCACTCGCTGGTTCGGATCATGTTTATGATGCATTCTTTACGCAATCCGGTATTGTCAGAGCTGATGATTATGAAGATATCATCTCTTTTTCAAAGTTATTTCTTTCCAATAAGTTGCCTAAAGGAAGAAATACAGTAATCATCACAAGTTCTGGAGGAAGAGGCATTAATGAAGCAGACCGTTGTGAAGCAAATGGTCTTACCATCATTCCTCTAAGTGAAAAAACAAAGGAAAAAATCATGCTTAATATTCCTACTTATGCAAGCGCTTCCAACCCAGTTGATTTAACAGCTGCTGCCTCTGTATCCAATCCAGAATTATTTATCGCTCCATTAAGGGCTCTTATTGAAGATCCTGAAGTAGATAATATTATTTTCACTGAGTTTCCTAATTATTGGGATGCTGATCATCCTTTGTTAAAAGAGTTTATAGGTCTTTGTAAAGCTTCCGACAAATTCATATTCATTACCTCTTTCCCACTGGTAGGCATGTCCATTCCTCAAGGCACAGCAGAGCTTGTTAAAAATGGGATTCCTGTTGTACCGGGTAATTTAAATCCAATCAGAGGATTTGCTAAATTAGTCGAATACAGTGAATATTATCGAAAAAATAAGGAGTTACATGTATTTGAACAACTTGAAATTCCTAAGTTGATAGAGAAGCAAGATATAGAAAAACTATTGCCTGCTGGCAAGACACTGAGTGAATCAGAAGCAAGCGCTATATTGGATCATTATCAAATTCCAACTACAAAGAGATCTTTAGCTACAACAGCTGAAGAAGCATCAAATTTTGCAACAAAAATGGGGTACCCAGTCGTTTTAAAAGTGGATTCCCCTGATATTCCACATAAAACAGAAGCAGATGCCATTCGATTGAATGTGAAAGACGAACAAGAAGTCGTAAAAGCTTTCACTGAAATAACCCGTAATGCACTGAAGTATAAACCAGACGCTATAATCAATGGAATTTCCGTACAGGAAATGCTCCCCGAAGGTGTGGAAGTAATTATAGGGGCTAATAATGATCCGGTTTTTGGACCTGTTATCATGTTTGGTCTGGGAGGGATATTTGTAGAGGTCTTCAAAGATGTGTCACTTAGGGTTGCGCCAATTTCGAGAAAAGATGCTCATGAAATGATTGAAGAGATCAAGGGAAAAGCCATCCTTAAAGGAACGCGGGGAAAAGATCCGGTTCATATCGAATCCATTATTGATGTGTTACTAAAGGTTTCAGCCTTGGTCACTGATTATAAAGATTCCATCAAAGAGCTGGATATAAATCCTCTAATTGTTTATCGAGATGGAATTAAAGCAGCGGATGCGATGCTTGTTATCGGTAACGAATCTGAAGTGAAAACAACGATTAGGGGGTAGCAAACTATGGAGTTGGATTATTTAAAGGGTTTAACTGGAAATCAATTTGTATTTGAAGTCGAAAAAAGGCATATACGGCAATTTGCAGAAGCAATCGGTGATTTTAATCTTTTATATATCGATGAAGAGTATGCTGCAAAAACAATATATGGAGGCATTATTGCTCCTCCCACTTTCCCTATAGCAATAGGGCAAGATAGTGGAGAAAACTTGGATCTAAAGCTCGATCAAAGAAGAATGCTGCATGGTGAGCAGGAATTCATCTATGAACGCCCAATTCGTCCGGGGGATACACTATATTGCCAGATGAAGGTCTCTGATGTGTATGAACGTGAAGGAAAAAAAGGGCCTATGCAGTTCGTGGTTCTCGATACGGAAATCAGAGATGAAACGGGTAAATTGGTTGTGATAAGCCGTACGAATATTATCTATAGGCCCTTAAAAGCTAAATCATCTACAGTTTAAGTAGGGAATAATTGCTTATAAATAGTCGATTGGAGCAAAAGGAAGACTTCCAATGAGAGGAGTAAAGGGAAATGTTGAATTATGAAGGCTTACAAGAAGGACAAAGACTCAAGTCACTTACCAAGCCAAGTGTAACAAAAGTTCAATTAGTCAAATATGCAGGTGCTTCAGGGGACTTCAATCCGCTCCATACAGATGATGACTTTGCCAAAAAAGTAGGAATGCAAGGGGTGATTGCTCACGGAATGCTGGTCATGGGCTTTCTAGGGGAATATGTAATGAAATTGGCTGGCGATACCGCTATGCCAACGAACTTTAAAATGAGATTCGGTGCTATCACTGTACCCGGATACCAAATTACCTGTTCAGCATTTGTGAAAAATGTGTATGAGAAAGAGGGAAAACGCTTTGTCAAACTGGATCTTATTGCAGAAAAAGAACCAGAGCATGTTGTAGGATCAGGGCAAGTCGTCTTGCAATTTCAATAGGGGGTTGCTTTAGAAATCAAAAGGGAGGCTTTTTTATGGGAAGTATAAAAGATCGCTACGCCATTGTCGGAGTTGGGGAGAGTGAACGATCCAAGAATTCTGGAACAACGCCCCTTCATTTGGCATTGGATGCAGCACGGGCAGCATTGAATGATGCTGGTCTTCAAGCGAAAGATATTGATGGTTTCATGAGTTATTCCGAACATGATTCTTGCACTTCACATCAGTTAGCCACGTATTTAGGCGTTCGTCCGAAATATGTAAACGATATTATGGGTGGAGGAAGCAGCACGGAGATGTTAATTGCTGATGCTGTTGGTCTAATTGAAACAGGTCAATTAAATACGGTATTAATCTACCGCTCTATGAATGGGAGATCTGGCGTCCGAATGGGCGGGGGCGGTTGGGATGTGAATCTGCTCCAATCGGCCATTGAAGGTGGGAGCTTTATCATTCCTTACGGAGCGGGTAGCCCATCACAGTGGTTCGGACTTTTTGCGACTCGCCATATGCATGAAACCGGGTTGACCCAGGAGCATCTTGGACATGTCTGCACGAGCTTTTATGAGCATGCCCAAAGAAATCCAAAAGCATATTTTTACGGGAAACCGTTAACGATGGAAGAATATAAAAATACACCATATTTGAGTTACCCATTCAATAAGCACGACTTCTGCATGGAATCAGATGAAGCAAATGCAATCATCGTCACTTCAGCAGAGCGAGCTGAAAATGGTAAATCTAAACCAGTCTACATCATGGGCTTATCTGCAAGGCAATGTGTGTCACATGCCCATTATTGGAACAATTTAGATGAAGTCGCTTCTGACTATGTTGCACCTGAAGTATATAAAATGGCAGGGGTTAAACCCGAAGATATTCAGGTTGCGTCCATTTATGACTGTTATAGCTGGGTGGTGCTACGTCAATTAGAGGCTTATGGATTCGCGCCACGAGGCGAAGTAGGGGATTTTGTAGCCGAAGGAAACTTACGGATGGGTGGGAAATTACCATCGAATACTGCTGGAGGAATGTTATCAGAAGGCTATACACATGGGATGAATAACGTATTGGAAATTGTTCGACAAGTCCGACATGAATATAAAGGGACAGATCGCCAGGTGGAAAATTGTGAAATAGGTATATGTACTGGCTGGGCTGGTCCTGATATCGCAGGAGCTATGATTCTTAGAAACTAGGAGGGAAAAAGATGGAATATCAAAAACCAATTCCGGTAAAAACCCAAGATAATACCCCATATTGGGATGGGGCAGATCGTCATGAACTGATTCTACAAAAGTGTAATAGCTGTCAGGAATATTCGCACCCTCCTGGACCAAGTTGTGCAAAATGCGGAAGTACGGAACTAAGTTGGGAAAGTCAAGGTAGTGACATAAACGGGAAAGTTTATTCGTATATCATTTCCTATCGTCCATTTCTGCCAGGATTCCAAGATGATTTACCACTCATCATTGCAATTGTCGAATTAGATAAATTGCCTGATGTCAAATTAATCGGGAATATTCAGCAGTGTCCTACCGATGATGTTCATATCGGAATGCAGGTCAAGATGACTTGGGAGAAAATGACGGAAGAACGTTCTTTGCCACAATGGATTCAAGTATAGATCATTCAATTTAGACTGGTAAAAAAGGGGGAAAGAAACAATGGACTTTTCGTTTTCAGCAAAGGAAGAAGAATTCCGACATGAATTAAGAATGTGGCTTGAACAAAATTTACCTGAAGGTTGGTTAGAAGGATCTAGCCAGGTTTCTAAGGATGAAGGTGAATATGCCGCTTTTTTAAGAGATTGGCAAAGGAAGTTATACGAAGGGGGCTGGGCGGGAATTGCTTGGCCGAAAAAGTATGGTGGCCGGGAAGCTACGTTGATGGAGGAAATTGTTTATCATCAGGAAATGGTTCGTGTTAAAGCACCTCCTTTGGTGAATTATGTTGGACTACATATGGTTGCACCAACACTTATGCAAATAGGTACGGAAGAACAAAAAACAAAGTATATTCAAAAAATCCTCACAGGTGAAGAAGTTTGGTGTCAAGGATACTCCGAGCCAAACGCTGGATCAGATTTATCAGCTATCCAAACGAGTGCAGTAAAAGATGGAGACCGATGGATCATTAATGGTCAAAAGGTATGGACAAGCTTTGGGCATCTAGCGGATCGCTGCTTTTTACTTGCTAGAACAAATCGTTTTGATAAGAAACATAAAGGGATAACGGTGTTCCTCTTGGACATGAAACAGCCAGGAGTGGAAACCCGACCTATCATTCAAATGGATGGGCAGCATGATTTTAATGAAGTGTATTTAAATGACGCGATTGCATATGATGCTGAAATTGTTGGAGAAGTGGATGAAGGATGGAAGGTTTCAATTGCGCTCCTTATGCATGAGAGAACGGGTATAGGAGCACAGGTTTTCACATTGGAACAGCAATTCAATGACCTCGTATCATTGACAAAAGAATGGAAAGTGGATGACAAGCCGTTAATGGCCGATCCACTTGTTAGAAAAACGATGATAGATTTATATACTCGTTCCCGTGGTTCTCTATTAAATTATTATCGGAATTTAACGAAAACAATAAAAAATGGTTATCCAGGAGCCGAGGGTTCCATGGATAAATTAATAGTAAGTGAACTCACAAAGGACTTACTTTCTGAATCAATATCCCTGCAAGGTCATCAGGGAGTTCTATGGAAAGAAGATGCCATTTCAGGTCAGTCATATTGGCAAGATAATTATCTCTATTCATTCGGCCAGACAATTGGTGGAGGGACGAGTGAAATACAAAAGAATACAATTGCTGAAAGAATTCTAGGCTTACCGAAGGATATGGGACGCTAAGTCTAAATAGGGGTGATGAAAAATGGATTTTTCTTTAAATCAAGAACAAGAGATGTTTCGGGGGTATGTCCGAAAGTATTTAGATGATGCAGGTCAAACAAAGGCAGCTCGTGATTTTATCAAGGGTGATACAGAATCATTACTAGCCCTGCAAAGAGGAATGGCCGAATTAGGCTGTACTAGTATTAATATATCAGAAGAATATGAAGGAATGGGATTAGGACCTTTGGATTTAATACCTGTTCTTGAAGAATCCGGTCGTTCATTAGTACCAGGACTTTATTTAGAAACGAGTGCATTGGCTGTTCCCTTATTAGAAAAGTTCGGTACGGAAGAACAAAAAGAAAACTATCTACCCAATATAGCGAATGGGACTCAATCATTTTCTCTTGCATGGTTAGAGAGGGGCGGAAGTTATGGTCCTTCTGGAATTAATCTATCTGGAAAAGTAGAAAATGACCAAGTGATATTAAATGGGGTAAAATCACTTGTTCCAGATGCCGAGTTAGCCGATCATTTTATCGTAACGGTCCGCACAGATATAGGAAAAGGTACAGAAGGGATTTCGTTAGTTATTGTCAATCGTACCGATCCCAATCTGACTATTCAAAACCAAAAAAACATGGATGAGACGCGCAGCTTAGGAAAGCTTACATTTAGTAACGTTAAAATTCCAAGAAATCAAATCCTCGGAACTCTTCACAAAGGCTGGGATGTTCTCCAAGAGGGTTTACTTACCTTCAATGCTTCACTTTCAGCTGTAATAGTGGGAGCTATGGAGAAAGTAGTGGAGATGGCTACCGAGTACGCAAAAATTCGTGAACAGTTTGGCCAACCCATTGGAAGATTCCAGGCGATCAAACACAGAATAGTAGATATGAAGACAGACTTGGAAACGGCAAGATCTTTGGCATATTATGCGAATTGGGCATTGGAAAGTCATGCATCCGATCGTGTTCAGGCCATTGCTTGCGCAAGAATCTTTGCTACGGATGCCTTTACCCGTATCTCCGCTGATAATATACAAATTCATGGAGGAATTGGTTTTACAGAAGAAATGGATTGCCAGCTATTTGTAAAACGGGCCCGATTCTATGAGAATTATTTAGGCCGTACAGATCAGTTTTATAAACAAGCCGCAACAGCATTAGGATGGTATGACGAAAGTGCGGTAATCATGCCTGTTTGAAATATATACTCATTTTGAAAGGCGGAGTTGAACTTTGAAAATAGCAAATGAAATTAGGGATTTTCAAAACATGATCAACGGGAAATTAATTCAATCTTCTTCCGGAAGACAAATAGAAAGTATCAATCCATCTACGGGAAAGGTATGGGCCACTATTCCTAACAGTACAGTCGAAGATGCCGAATCGGCAGTAAGGGCAGCAAGGCGTGCTTTTGAGGGCTGGTCTACCCTACCAGCTATGGAGCGGGCAAACTATTTGAGGAGAATTGGTGATCTGATTGTCCAACATGGTAAAGAACTTTCGGAGTTAGAGACTAGAGATAATGGGTGGGTCATTAGGGAAACGAGTTACGGACTCATTCCAAGTTTAGCAAGTTACTGGTACGATGCAGCAGGAGCGACAGCTGTAGGAAGCAAGGGAGATACCGTCCAGTTGGGTTCATCAAGTGTTGGATATACATTACGGGAACCTTATGGGGTGGTTGTAGGAATACTTCCATGGAACTCACCTCTTTTTACTTTTACCGTTAAAGCAGCCTATGCCCTTGCTGCAGGGAATACCGTCATAATCAAACCATCTGAACTGGCCTCTGTCGCATCATTAAGGTACGGTGAATTAATTAATGAGGTTCTTCCCCCTGGTACTCTGAATGTTGTTTCAGGGGATGGAGTGGAAGTAGGCAATACATTGGTCAGTCATCCTAACGTGAATAGAGTCAGCCTAACTGGATCCGGGGCAACGGCCAGGGCAATTGCCCAATCAACGGCTAAAAATCCAAAGCCTATGACGTTTGAACTTGGTGGAAAATCAGCAAACATCGTCTTTGAGGATGCCGATCTTGAAAAAGCTGCACAAGGTGTTACACTCAATGGGATTTTCACTGGGAATGCAGGCCAACTATGTGTAGGTGGTTCCAGGATCCTTATTCAAAGATCGATTATTGATGAGATGGTGACCAAAATGAAAGAAGTGATCACCGAGTATATCCAACTAGGAGATCCGATGCATCCTGAAAGCGCCATGGGGCCAATTGCTAATGCCATACAATATGAAAAAGTGTGCTCGTATATAGAATTAGGTAAAAAAGAAGGGAGAGAAATTATCATCGGCGGTCGCCACGGAGGAAAGGATCTATTGCCGGATATGCCACATTTAGCGGAAGGTTACTGGATTGAGCCTACATTAATCAGGGTGGATAGTAACACCCTTCGAATTTGTCAGGAGGAAATATTCGGTCCGGTGGCGACCGTCATCCCTTTTGATACGGAAGATGAAGCGATTGCTATGGCCAATGATACTGAATTCGGTTTAGGAGCAGGCGTTTGGACGACCAACTTGAACCGGGCACACCGAATGATTCGGAAATTGGAGTCAGGAAATGTCTGGGTCAATACATACCGGACAGTAGGTCCTGAGTTGCCTTTCGGTGGACAAAAAAGTAGTGGATACGGTGTGGATTCTATTATGGAATTCACTCGTGAGAAAACATGTTATATTGATATCGGTTAATCTTCGAAGGTAATTGAAGTGGTTGGAGAAAGGCGGTAATGTATGGAGCAAGGAGCTAAAGGCGTATTCTATGGTTGGTATGTTGTATTATGTGGGTTCTTTATAATGTTTGCCGCTTACTCTATAATAAATTCTTTACACAGCTTATTTATGGTTTCTGTTACTGAAGATTTAGGAATAAGTAGAACCACTTTTTCAATTGCTCTTTCCATAGCTGGTCTTGGCGTGGCAGTAGCTTCCCCCTTTATGGGAAAGCTACTGGCTAAGGGTAATATGAGATTGATCATGTCCATTTGTGTAGTGGTGGCGGGCTTGGGATTCATGTCATACTCATTAGCCAATTCAGCTCTATACTTTTGTATTGTTGGCTTTATGATAGGTATCTGTGTCGCGGGTTTTTCAAATATTCCCATTTCCATTATGGTAACGAACTGGTTTTATGAGAAAAAGGGAAAGGCCATGGGTTTTGCTTTTGCAGGATCAGGAATAGGCGCTGCGGTGCTTAGTCCTGTATTAACTACCATCATCACAAACTACGGATGGAGAACGGCCTATGTTATAGCGGGAATACTTCTCATTGTCTTAACATTGCCGTTTGTTTTACTATTTGCCAAGAAAAGTCCTTCCGAAAAAGGCCTAGCCCCACTTGGTGCTGATAAAATGGAGTCAACTGAGAAAATAGAGACAGAGAAGAGCGGATTAATGATGGGCGAAGCCAAGAAGACAGCGATGTTTTGGATTTTTGTACTAGGAATCGTTTGTTTTGCATTGGTGGCAGGGGGTGTACAGATGCATATTCCCGCTTATTTAATAGATATTGGTCATCCCGCCCTCTTTGCCGGTACGATTTTTGGCCTGCTTTCCCTCGCAAACACAGTGGGAAAATTGATTTTAGGTGCTGTATTGGATAAGTTCGGTACTACTGGAGGAGCTATCTATGTAGGGATATGTATGACTATTGCCATGCTATCCCTTCTGTTGGCTAAAGGCCCTGCTTTCGCCTACTTATTTGCGATTGCTTTTGGATTCAGTGTCGTGATCTCGACATTAGGACCTCCATTCATGACAAACGATATTTTTGGTAACAAAGATTTCGGAGCAATTTTTGGAGTCGTACAAGTCTTCTTTGTGGCAGCAGGTTCCTTAGGGGTCATTGTTTCCGGTTTAATCTATGATCTTACTGAAAGCTACCGTGTTGCATGGATTTTCTTCCTTGGATTATTTATCTTCAGTATGATTTGCGTGCTAGTTGCTAACAGCATGAAAGGAAAAACAAAGGATAAATTTACAATGGAGTCAAATAAAGAAATCATATCATAAGAAGTAGTATGCCTTTTTCATCACTAAAAAACTGAATAGTCAGGTTTAGACACTGTTTATATAAACAGTGTCTAAACCTTTGAACAGGACCCATATTGGCAATACATAGGTTAAAACGTTTTTCGCCATTCGTCATCTTCTAATGCCACTCCATCAGTGCTGACGTAATTCACGATGAGTTCACCTCGAACAAGAGCGCCGTCGGTTTTAATGGATTGAATAATACTGTTAAAATCATTTTCATCTGAATCTTGTTTTTTACGGTGAATTGTAAGAAGGATAGATGGTGTAACATCATACTCTTTATAACTTTTTGGATGATTCGGGTCAATATCTAATTCTCTTCCAATCTCCCTATCAAAAAGGACAACTAATTCACTAGAATCCCCTATTTTAGCCTGGATTTCTTCATAATTGTTACTATCAGTAATTTCTTTCATTTCCACTGATGACTTTACATCCCCAATTTTTTCTTCGATATAGGGCTTTATTTCTTTTTCTGAATCATCTCTCCATTTGTTGGAAATAAAGGAATCCTCCATTTTTCCAGTATGCACGTTAGAATACACAAGAAATTCTGTACCATACTTTTCCTCTCTAACTTTAGCGGCGTATTCAAACTCATCAAAGTTACCCATGTTATCGTATAACACGTCGTATACATACGTTTTTTCTTTAAAATTTTCCACTAGATATTGTTCCGCTTGCACCCGGACTTTCTTTTCTTCGTCAGGATCACCCTTCATACCTTGTGTGAAGGAATACATCAGGATGACTACTCCGGCTAATATAAATAGAAAAATTACAAGTAAAATCAATAAAATCTTTTTTGTCTTACTCACGATATGCCCCCTATTATCCATTCTCTTATTTCCATTATATTCTAATGTTTGAGATATACAAAAAGATATCCAAATTTACTGATTTATCTCTTGGAAAAATACCATTTCCTTGTTGCTGAGAATCTCTACATTAGAGCAGTCTTTTGATACAATAGTTTAATCAGTTGTACATAAAGGAGTGTTAAGTCTTGGAAGCCTTCCAAAGGGATTTGAATCATAATCGTGACGAATATAGAAGGATTAAATGGGGAAAACATCGTGAACGGGTAACAGAATTATTTGATACCGTTTTTTCCAAACAAGCTTTTGTAAATAAAATAGGGATTATTGGAGCGGGCAATTGTGATGATCTGGATTTAAATCATCTATCAACAAAATGTAATTCGATTTATTTATTCGATATAGATAAAGAAAGCATGGTAAATGGAATCAAGAACTTTTCAGAAAGTACTCGCAATAAAATTCAGTTAGTTGCAATGGATGTGACCGGATTGGATAAAATAAATTTCGAACAAACACTGACTTCCATGTTGGAGCATGGTGAAAAGACTGAAGACATTATTCAATACGTATTGAATATGAAGGATAAGTTATCAGAAATCGTTCATAATGAATTCAATGATTATATTGGCCAATTTGACATATTCGCAACATCGGCCATTTATACTCAATTATTTTATAATTGGGCATTAGATACTCTTGAAAAGAATAAACACCACTATGAACAGTTGGATTTAGTAAGAATAAAAGATGGATTTTTGGATGTAAGAGATCAGGTTGTGCTTAATTTGCAGGATGTAGCCTTCAAGTGTTGTACTGGAAATGGGTTCTACATAACCTGGTCCGATATCTTGAAGATGGAACCAGAATACATTGAGACTACCAATCAAGGAATTAACGCCATTTTTTCATTAGCTTCCAATGTCGGGTATGGGGCCGCATTAATTGCCATCCAGCATTATATGAGTAAAGTGGATCGGCAAGATTTTTCCTTGCGCCATTGGTTATGGGATTTCGATGAAAATAAGCAATATTTATCAATCGGGCTATTGGGAAAAGTGAAACAAGTTTAAGGAACATCAGAGGACAATAAGGATATTAGCACAGACCTGCATTAAAAAAATCAAAATCCTACTTTCATATAAAGAGATCCTTTCTACTAGAAATCGAATAGAAGGGATCTCTTTATTTTTGAAAAACCTTACTAGTTATCTGCCACATCCAAAATAGGAAATATATTATTTGTAAGATTTTTCATAAACTTTTTAAACCCTCCATATACACACCAGCGAAGTTTGAATCGTTAAACTAGTGATTACTGGTAAAAAGGAGGACGATGATGATGGACTCACGAGAATTAACATATTTCGAACATACTATAGAAAAGCTAAAGGAAGCTTATGAACAAGTTTCAAAAGATATTACAAAACAAGACCACTCCTATAAAGAGTTACAAAAATATATGATTGATTACAAAAGTGAAATCGATAAATTTGAGATATATGATTATAGCCAAACGTTAAATATGATTGACCGACGGGGTTTTGCTCAAGTTACCGAACGAGAGCAACTAGAGAAACTAATCGATTCCCCATACTTTGGTCGATTTAATTTTGTTTATGAAGGCGATGAACCAGATGAAGTGGAATCATTTTATATAGGCCGTTTTGGATTTAGTGATGAAGCCAGTAATAATCTCATCTATGATTGGCGTGCTCCAGTTTGTAATATGTACTATGAATTTGAAATAGGAAAAGCTTATTATGAGGCAAAAGAAAATCATTTTGACGGTGAAATTGTTTCGAAAAGGCAATTCAAAATCGAAAATTCCAAAATTGAGTATATGGTTGAAAGCTCATTAACAATTCAAGATGCTGTGTTACAAAAGACTTTAAGTGAGCATGCGAATGATAAAATGAAAACGATCGTGACCTCAATTCAACGGGAACAAAATAAAATTGTCCGTAATGATTCTGCCTATAATGTCATCATACAAGGTGTCGCGGGATCGGGGAAAACGGCAGTTGCTCTGCATCGTATTGCGTACCTTTTATCCAAATTTCGAGATACACTACAAGCAAATCGAATTTTTATACTATCCCCTAACAAAGTTTTCGGTGATTATATATCTTCAGTCCTACCGGAACTTGGCGAGCAGCCAATCCGTTCCTTTACTATAGATGAGTTAACGGAACAGTTACTTCCTAACCACTTAACTTACGTATCGTTTGAACAAGAGGTAAAAGATATTTTAGCAGATCCCAAAAGTGACTATGCAATAAGAGCTTCGATCAAATCAACTTATGCTTTTGTAGAACAGTTAAATGCTTTTTTACAAAGATTGAACTCAACCTTATTTAAAAATGGTACCCTTTCGGTTGCTGATTATGAATTCACAACAGAATATTTGCAGAATCGTTTCAGCAAATATGCAAAAGAACCCGTACTTATTCGCTTAGAGATGATAGCTGATGATGTAATGAATGTTCTCAAGACGAAGCGCCAAGGTGAACTAAAACTACCCAGTAAAAACGAAATCGTAAAACGATTAAAAAAACGGCTACTTATTAACTCCGCAATCGATATTTATAAAGCATTTATGTCGGAATTCAGTGAAGAAACATTCTATTTCAAAAAGCGGCACTTTGAATTTACCGATGTATATCCCTATCTTTATTGTCAGCTTTACTTTGAGGGTATAAAGACATTTGATATGATACAGCATTTTGTCCTAGACGAGATGCAAGATTATACACCCATTCAATATGCACTACTCGAAAAAGTATTTGAGTGTAAACGTACGATTATTGGTGATTTTAGTCAGGCACTTTTACCATACGAAACAATTTCAAAAGAAGGTTTTGAGCAAATTTTTTCAAACCTAGAATATGTTGAACTAACGACTAGTTACAGGTCATCTTATGAAATCGCAATGTATGCGAAAAAATTCATGCGGAATTCGACAATTCATCCAATCGCTCGTCACGGAGAGGAACCAAAAGAAATCCCGTATAAAACATTGAATGAAATGATTTTGAGATTGCTTGGATCTATTAAAAATGATTTCAAATCTACGGCCATCATTTGTAAAACGGAATCAGACCTTGTTTTGTTAAAAGAACATGTAAACCATTTGCCGATTCACCTAGTAGATGCTCATACAGAAAAATTTGAAAAGGGGATTATTTTAACAACAATACAATATGCAAAGGGACTTGAATTTGACTCGGTAATAGTGCCATTCGTAAATGGCACGAATTATCGGAATGAATTCGATCGTGGGTTACTCTATATTTCAACGACAAGAGCCATGCATGAACTAACCATTTTAAAAGACGAAATAAATCCGTCTCCTTTATTATAAGTCCTCTAATAATGCGATGATTGACTTTACGTCTTTCATCGCATTTTTTAAATTTATCTCAAGTTCATCTGTAACATGTAAAAATTCATCAGCAAACTTTGGTGAATTTAAAAGGGATTGAATATCCCGTGCGGTTTGCACTTCTTCAATACCTTCTATTAAATGATGTATGGCTGCAATGGAAAAATGAGCAGTACGAAGCGTACGAATAATTAATAGTTTCTGAATATCACGCTCTGAATATTGACGTCGGTTTTGGGAATTTCGTTTTACCGTAAATAATCCATTTCTTTCCCAATTCCTAAGGGTCTCTTCCGTTAATTGCAGATTATTTGCTACTTCTCTATGAGTGTATGTCTCAGTATGGACTACTACCTTCGTTAAAATCTTTTCAACTATTTGGACAGCACGACAAGTATAAGAATACTCCGCTTCTAAAAATTGCAGATATTTATTTGCTTCTATTAATGCCTCGCTAAACAGCTCACTACCACTTAATCGGACAATTCGGGTAGCTTGTTTGCGCAGGTTATTTTGAATGAATTCTTGTCGAAAAGCATAGCGAGCGATTTGCATTTGAATTAGATGGATGTTTGAATATCTCCTGTATGTATTTGCTTCTCTGGGAACTGAAGAAATAAACCCCCAATCCTCATAAAGCCTTACAGTGTTAGGGTGAACTTTCACTTTTTTTGCTACTTCATTTGTTCGCATTAAATCACTCCTTCCTTTAGCTTTTCCATTATAGTTAACTTTTAAAAATACAACAACATTTCATATCCCTTAGTAAAAAACAATTGTTGGTAGTGTTTTTTGTTGTTTTAGATAGTAGTAATTGAAAATAGATAAAAGGTATAAAAAACGGTCCAAAGAATTAACTTTTTGTCTAATGAATGTAACAGTTTATGCAAGTATAATAAAAAGAATAATCCGAAAATTAAGTTTTATAGAAAGTCATCATGTTTTTTAGTAAGTATTCGAAGGGAGTAGTGCTCTATGAAAAAGCAAAAACTACTGATAAATGGTAAGAGGTTAAGTGACTCACTTGAAAAATTTGCAGATTTCGGACGTACTGAAAATAATGGAGTCACCCGCCTTTCGTTGACTGAAGAAGACCGTTTAGTCAGAGATTACTTTTGCTCTTGTTGTGAAGAATTAGGAATGTCGATTAAAGTTGATGATATGGGTAATATTTACGCTACATTAGAAGGTTTGGAGAATAAACCGCCAATCGTCATGGGTTCACATATGGATACCGTGAAAAAAGGTGGGCGCTTTGATGGAATCCTAGGGGTGGCTGCTGGGTTGGAAGTGGTTCGTACCTTAGTAGATAATGATATCAAACCAAATGTTCCAATCACAATCGTCAATTTTACAAATGAAGAAGGAGCAAGATTCGAGCCTTCGATGATGGCCTCCGGGGTCCTTTCGGGGAAATTTGAAAAAACTACGATGATACAAAAAACCGATAGTGATGGAATTACTTTCGAAGATGCCCTGAACTCGATTGGATATGCAGGAGACATTGAGTCCCGCCTAAAAGAGGCCACAGCCTTTTTAGAATTACATATTGAGCAAGGACCTATCCTTGAAAGAGAAGCTTTGAAGATTGGTGTAGTGGAATGTGTTCTTGGAATGGTCTGCTACGAAATAGAAGTGACTGGCGAATCAGACCATGCTGGAACCACTCCTATGAATATGAGAAAAGATGCCTTCTTTACGACAAATAGTCTTGTCACAGAAGCCATTCAAAAGTTAAATCTTCTTGATGAAGATTTAGTTTTTACCATAGGGCGGGTAAATGTGCATCCTAATATTCATACAGTCATTCCGAATAAAGTAGTTTTTACATTAGAAGCGAGACATAAGGATCAACAGGTTATTGAGCGTGTAGAAGAAATTATAAAAGGGCTAATACAGTCAGGCTCAAATGATGGGTGTGAAGTCACTGCCACAAAGCTATGGGGACGCGATACGGTTTGGTTTGATGAGTCACTTTGCGATTTATTAGAGCAATCTACTAATTCATTGGGGTATTCCTACAAAAGAATGGTAAGTGGAGCTGGGCATGATGCACAATTCATCGCAAGCTATATCCCTACCGCGATGGTTTTCGTTCCAAGTGTCAACGGAAAAAGCCACTGCGAAAACGAGCTGACATCTTGGGAAGATTGTGAAAAAGGTGTGAATGTCATCTTAGAAACAGTCCTTGCGATACAAGCTAAATAGGCAGATTGAAAAAACACTACTAATATATTACGTGGTTTCCTAAAAGGGCAGATTTCATATGAAATCATGCCTTTTTTTATTGCAACTTACCATGTTGGTGAAATGTATTTCTAAAGATAATGGAGCCTTCCGGATTTAGCTAAATGAAGGGTCGGAATTCTATAATAGGAAAAAAATGGTTTTAAAATAGAGAGGATGGGTAATTTAAAAAAACAAATATATTTAGGGTGTTCAATGGCAAGAGGATGCGAAGGAGAGATGGAATTGTTCTTTTCTAAGGAGTTTTTACCAATAGGGAGTGTAGTTGGAGTCCAAGGTGATTCAAGGCGTTTGTTAATCATCGGTCGTCTGGTGTTTTCTGAAAATCATAATGTGGTTAAAGATTATACAGCTATTGAATATCCAAATGGTTATATCCATTCGAAAGAAAAATTCATTCTTTTTAACAAGGATGATATAGACGTTTTGTATCATTATGGGTATGTGGATGAAATGGAAGTAAAAGTTGATCAATTACTTAAAGAGGCGGAAACAAAGGGAGGCGATTCGAAAATTGAAGGAGGCCAAATAAGTGGGGGTATTTAAATTTAATAAAGACTTGCCTGATATGGTTTCTGGAAGCGTCCGAAAATTAGAAGATACGATATTAGCCGTTTATAAACCCATCGTTTTTTTTAGTAAGGAACTTGAGAATCATAGCGGTGAAGCTGTTACAGCGCTTAAGACAAAATTGAGTAATCATATCGAATTTTTTAACAAAGCTAGCGTTGGTTTACTGTATTTTGCTGATACTGTTATGAACTTTGTATCAATGATTTTGAGTACGGATGAATCAGGTTCAGTAGAGACTGTACCTCAGAACAACCGTGCAGTGCAGCAATACGAGTTTTCTTATGAAAATATGAGTAACGAAATTAAACTAAATGCCTACACATTAAAAACAGCAAAAAAAGAATTTTCTTCTAACTTAGATAGCTTAAACGAGTTGTTAAAAGACTTTGAAAAATTATTGAATGATGTACTTTTTCATACGGAGTTTCCTTGGGGGGATGTTGCCGATGTGTGGGAGGAAGGAAAGGTGCAAATTACTTTCCTTTTATCCACGTTTTTAAAAAGTGTCGAAGAACTTAGCACTGACGCGGATGGAATTATTAAAGAGCTTGAACGAGTAGATAATCTCATTGCTCATAACCTAGGGAAGTGTGAATAACCAGGAAAGGATAAAGAACCTATGTATAAAGAGCCAGAAGTAACGAGTTTGATCAATTTACACACTAGCCGCGCAAATGCTACGGTATTATTAGCAAATTCCAAACTTGTAAGAAATGCATATGCAAAGATTTGGGGTTTTATTGATTCAGGCAGTATAACGGAATTGGCTGGTACTATGATTATGTTTGACTTCTCTGATTTGAAAGCTGAAGTGGACCAATACATAAGTGATTTAGACGAGTTAAGGTTGAAGTCGGAGAACAAAAAACTTCAGTTAAAAGGCGATCAGATTGAAGAAGAACTATTAAAACTTACGAATATTATCTCTCAATGTCAGGAAATTTCACTTTATTATAATATGCTCAAAAGTGAAATATCTGAAATTGAATTAGATTTTGAAAATGCTGTCCGCTATTATCGTTCGCCGATGCGACAGGGATTAAATGATATTTCAATCATTTATAATTCCATGAAAAATATTAAAGGACCTATGGGGGACTTTGAAGAAGTATCAGTTTATATTCATGGAATCGAATCAAACGGGAACGAGTTTTTGGAAAGTGCTAAAAAGGCTTCTGTTGAGGGTGACGTAATCGTTCATGTGAAACGTAACGGAAAGAAAGAATATTATGTTGTGAAAATGAATGAATATGGCGAAAAGGAAGTGCTTGCACTAGACGATTTTCAATCCTTACAAAAGGAAGATGCCTTTAAATATCCTGAAGGACGTATTCATTTAGTTTATGATACAGAACAGTCAAATGAACATAGACAGGAAACCAGTGATGATTTAACTAGATTGCTCTCAGAAATGGGACTTATAAACAAAACGACAAAACTTAATTTGTTTGGTCATAGTTATGGAGGCAGAAGATCTATGCAATTTGCAATGGATTATCCAGACTATGTACAGAGCATTACTACTATCGGCACACCTTATGACAAAAACAAACTAGCTAAAACGGGAAACAGTTTACCTTATGTTGCTGAAAAAATAGGGCAAGATCCACGGCAATTTACAGATTTTTTGGATTTCAATCCAGAAAATAAAAGGGAGGATAATGGAATTCTCCATAGCAATGTCTATACCGATCTATCTAAGGAAGAAATGAAAGAGGACTTACAAAATCTCAAATCTGCAAATCCTGAAGTATATACTAAACTTGAAAAGATGAATATAATAGCTTCTGCCGGTTATCGAATGGAAACGGTATATTATGAGGGTGGGTCTATGGAAGTTAAAAAAGATAGCGACGATGTAGTCTCATTGGAAAGTCAAAATGCAAACAATCTTGAATCATTGATTGATGAAAGACCGCAATATGAGGTAGAGGGTGTTAGCACAATAAAGAATCCAGGTCATGGTAATGAAATTAAAGATGAAGAATTCATTGAACTCATAAGACAAGTTAATACAGACAAATAATTAGGAGCTAAAATCTATGAAAAAGTGTTTCTTTAACGGAATCGTACTTTTAATCATTATTTTTCTCATTGGATGTGGACCGGATCTTTCAACAACAAAAAAACAAGAGGAAGTGAAGGACTTGCTTTATATAAAGGGATTCCCTGAAACGGATAATGAGTCACTTTCTCGATTTATGATCAATTTTTTCGCTCCGAATTATGGTAATCCTCTTTTTATGGAAGACGGCGTTAGCGTAAATGCCATAAGAAATGGGTCTGAAGAGTTCTCCCCCATTCAATACTTTTCGTATGGTAAGGTATTCCGTGACTTTTACAAGCCCTTGTTAGGTTTAGAGGATGTTTCATCAACATTGAACTCATTACAAAATAAAAATATAAAGCAGGAGGTTTTTCTACCAGTAAAACCACTGCATGAATATAATCTCCCTTTAGTTGAATTGGAAAAAAAGAATAGATTACGAATTAAGACCATGGAAGGTGAGAAAACACTCAATTTGCCTGGCATTTTAAATCGATATAGTTTGACGGAGACCGATCGGCTCAGTTTTAATATAAGGGGATTAAGTAAGGAATCAATGGCAATTGAAATACAACAATTAAATAAAAAAGAAAGTGGGTCAATTTTTCTTTTCGTAAAAAGTGATTTTTCAACGGTAACCGCCAGTAAACTGGTACCAGATGAACTTCAAAACGTCGTTGATTCTGAAGAATTGAAAAACTTTGAAGATTTATTCGTTAAGACTGATCCATCAGGGGAATTCTTTAACATCCTGCATTCCGAAACGATATGGAATAAAAAGGAACATACTGTTTTTAGGATTCATGAAAAAGATGTTCTTCTTAGTGATGATGGGAAGTTTGTCTATTTAAATGGAACGAAAGAAAGCTTTAAAGATGGGATACAAAGGATACAGACTATAGAAAATTATAAAAAAGGAAATGAGAAATACGAAAAAGTATTTAAAATAGATTTTATGGATATAGCAAAAGAGCTTAATCTAAAAGCGGATAGTGTTAACTTTGCCCATATTAACTTTTTTTACGATGACTTAATCGTATTAAGTGTTGATTACGAAGCAAAAGTAGTTGGAACAGCAGGTTTTACGAATGTATTAATTGATCTTAACGAAGATAGCGATAATTCTAAGGCTTATCTGGTGGATTTGGGGGTCCAATAACACCTTAAAGTTGATATATCAATACCCATGTCAAACTTCGATAAGGTAAACTATATAGGCAATTATTTGGCTAACCGACATCGGTTGGCCTTTTATTAGTTGCGATGAAATCCTGTAAATCATAAGGACACCAAGATGCCTTTTTTAGTAGACTTTGCCTGTTTCATTTTTTCTCAATATTCCGTATACTTATATTATTAGGAGTTACAGAGAGAACGTAATGTATCTCAAAATGAAGGTGCATGAGCGGGGGGATTAACATGAAATTTTCCATGATATTGGTCTTTATCATCATGATTGCTGCCTTATTTGGTACCATGGCTTTGGGTGG
Source organism: Peribacillus sp. NPDC097198 (assembly GCF_044762055.1). Lineage (NCBI taxonomy): Bacteria > Bacillati > Bacillota > Bacilli > Caryophanales > Bacillaceae > Peribacillus > Peribacillus sp. NPDC097198. Next base: position 44,675 of record NZ_JBIWDO010000016.1, read on the forward strand.
AAAAAGCGATGAAAATTATTCAGGCGCTGTTAGAGGCAATTTAACCAGGCTAACTTGGATATATGCCGTCCTAGGGATTGTCTTAGCTCTAGGAGTGGGGATTTATATAGTCACTGTATAAAACTAAGGGAGCGTTTCTTCTAACCGAGAAACGCTCCTCTTAGTTTAAGTTGGTATATCCATGCTATTTGTTCATCCTAAACACACGGTAGCCCAAACTATTTCCATAAGTGAGGGTTAGACGATAATGTTCTTCCAGTATTCGGCTGTAGGCTTCATTAGAAGGCAGAGGCTTGGCATGTGCCGCTTGAGCATTCTCTAATTCTTCTAAAACCGTATTGGATTTTAGTATTTCCAGATGCGAAAACCCTTCTTTTTCAAAAGCACTTATCCATTCAGATTGTGTCAAGATGCTTTTAAGATGATAAAAATTCATGATTTCCTCTTTATGTTCACCAGGCAAAATACATTCCGCTGTCATATCTATAGAGATTAACGTGCCTCCAGGTTTAAGGACACGGTAGTATTCTTGAATGGATTTGTGAATGGTAGTGAATGATGTAGAGGATTCAGCTATGATAAAATCAAAAAAGTCTTTGGGGAAGGGCATTTTTTCAATGGAGCCCATACATACATTCACGGGTAAATGAACTTGTTGTAATCTTTTCGTTGTCTTATTTACCATTTCCGGATGAATATCCATTGCATAAACCTGACAACCATAAGTTTCGGCTAGGTATTGTGAAGTCTGGCCAAGTCCACATCCAGCCTCTAGGATCTTATCATTTTTATGAATGTCTTCATTTTTTAGAATACTTTTGGTTAGTTCAAAACCCCCTGGATGGGCCCCTTCCAATTCATAAAAGACCAAGGCATCTTGGTATGAGTGTTTCATTTCTGTTGTCTCCTTTTTCCATGTAATTGATTCATAGTATGTCACGGAAGGTAAAGCGGATAGAATAATTGCTTTTCATAGTGGGTGTTTATCTATGCAAGCTAGTCCCCTTCTGCATACCATGTAGAATCGAATATAAGGGAAGTGTTTATTAAAGTGGGATATAACAATCAGAACTATTTTCATAAGTGCAGCCAAGGAATTGGGAGACCAGTAGAAATCCGTACAAATAGAGGAACAATCCATAGGGGAATTATTCATAGGGTAACACCCAACAAAGTCTATATTCGCCCAATTAATAACGGAGGTAACCTTGGTGGATTTGGCTATGGTGGATATTATGGTGGATTCGGTTGGGGAGCGGCTTCTGGGTTCGCTTTTGGAGCAATCACCTCATTAATCTTCCTTGCATTCCTATGGTAATAGAAAAGATCCTTTAAAAACCTGTAAGGCGATGGCCACAGGTTTTTTTCTGTATTTGTATTCCCCAAACGGAAATGCAATTAAATATAAGTTAGTATACGTATCATCACTCTAAAGAATAAATCCCCCATAATAAAACGGTAAATAAACTATTATTAGGGGGATCATTTCATTCGAAACATTCTTTTATAACAGCTTCACATAAAACTACAGCCATTTCGCTAGAATTAGATGATGCGGCAATTTTTTGAAGGAGACAGAAACCATTGGAAAGGAAGACCTATTATCCCTTACTCACCCTAAACGCACGGTAACCAAGACTATTTCCATGAGTAAGCATAAGGCGATAATGCTCTTTGATGATATCATTTAAGGTTCCTTTGAAAACCGGAGAATCGCTCGAGCGTTGGTTGGCAGCTGAGTATCTTTTTAACTCTTCTAAAACTGTACTGGAATGAAGGATTTCCGTATGTTTGAACCCTTGTTCTTTAAAGGCACGTACCCATTCCAATTCAGTCGGAATATTTTTAAGTTTATAGAAATTCATCAATTCAACTTTCAAATTGGCATGCAATGCAATTTCCGCAGTCATATCAATTGAAAGCAAAATTCCGCCAGGTTTTAATACCCTATAATATTCTGCAATGGACTTGTTGATTTCCGTAAAACCTGTGGTGGACTCAGCTACAATATAGTCAAATGAATCGTTGGGAAACGGTAATTCTTCTAAGGAACTCATATACACTCGAATAGGCAAATTGGCTTTTTGAAATCGCTGTGCTGCCTTTTTAACCATCTGTGGATGATTATCCACCGCATAAATGTGGCATTTAAAGGTTTCTGCCAAGAAATGTGATGTTTGCCCTATCCCGCATCCTGCGTCGAGTATTGTGGTATTCGTATCAATTCTCTCATTCATCATGATGTTTGATGTCAAATCGAAACCGCCTGGATGAGCACTTTCAATCCCGTAGAAGGCTAAGGCATCTAGATATGTGTGATACATAACTTTTATCTCCCTTGGTGTAGTCATATACATATTTTATGCTTTAGAATGAAAGGGTGACTAAAACATTCATGTCTTAGGTTGAATATTAGTGGACGTATTAGGAGTTGCCTCAGAAATAAGGGGCGGTTTGTATGTGGAATCGGTGTTATCAAGTTCATTCCGCGAGCTTGCACTAAGGAAATGATCATTAGTTCTAGAATATATACTCGTTGTTTAATTCAAAATCACAGATATTCTCTATCTTTAAAGGTAAGAAATTGGTGTGAAGGCACTTGAAAGAAGGAACATAAATGAATAAGACAATTGGAATAGTGGCACATGTGGACGCTGGGAAAACAACATTTTCCGAACAGCTTCTTTTTTATACGAATAGCATTAAACATAGGGGGCGTGTTGATCATCAGGACGCATTCCTCGATAGCCATGATATCGAGCGGCAACGAGGAATTACGGTCTTTGCAGATCAAGCCATGTTTTCTTACCGAGATTCGAACTATAATCTCATCGATACGCCGGGCCATGTTGACTTTTCACCGGAGATGGAGCGGAGTATTCAGGTGATGGATTATGCAATCATCATCGTCAGTGCAGTGGAAGGCATAGAAGGTCATACGGAAACCGTTTGGGGGCTTCTCCAGAAGTATCAAGTGCCCACTTTTTTCTTTATCAATAAAATTGACCGTGTAGGAGCAGATGTGGATGCTGTAATGAAAGATATACAGTTGAATTTAACCCAGGACGTCTGTAATATCACAGACTCTTTCACAGATGGAGTGATGAAAGAGGAGCTTGTGGAATTTGTCGCTGAACGTAATGAACTCTTACTGGATCATTATATGGATCAAGGTTATAACCAGGATTTGTGGTTTAAGACGATGAAAGATTTGTTTCATGATAATAAAGTATTCCCACTTGCATGTGGGTCAGCACTGCATGGTGTCGGAGTAGAGAGTTTTATGAAAAAGGTTGACCAGTTAACGGCCACGGATTATCGCAGCCAAGGACCATTTGCTGGGCGTGTGTATAAGATTCGTCATGATGGTAACGGAACGAGAATAACATTTATCAAAGCATTAAGTGGAACATTAAGAGTACGAGATGAAATCGAATATGGAAAACCAGAAGATTCCGTCTTCGAAAAAATCACATCCATTCGCATCTATAATGGTAGTACATTTAAAAACGTAAATCAGGTTGCGGCAGGGGAACTCTTTGCAGTCACCGGTTTATCCTTGGCATCAGTTGGGGATGGTCTAGGACTGATTAAAGAAAGTTCCGTTTTTGACATGATACCGACATTAAAGTCAAAAGTTACATTTGAACCTACTGTGAATATCAAAGAAGCATTACAGTATTTTAAAATTATGGATGTTGAAGACCCCTCATTGGATGTGTCATGGGAAGAACGCTCTCAAGAAATACACGTTCATGTCATGGGGACCATACAGCTAGAAGTATTGGTGCAGTTGGTCAAGGACCGATTCCTATTAAATATCACTTTTGAAAAGCCTGAAATCCTCTATAAAGAAACAATCGGTACAGACGCTATTGGATATGGACATTTTGAGCCTTTAGGACATTATGCGGAAGTTCATCTTCAATTAGAGCCGGGAGAAAGAAATAGTGGGATTACGTTTGATAATAGATGTCATGCTGATGACCTTACTGTGGGAATACAGAACTTAATCCGCCATCATCTCTTTGAACGGGAACATCATGGCATACTTACAGGTTCTCCCCTTACGGATATACATGTAACACTACTTACTGGACGAGCTCACAATAAACATACATCAGGTGGGGACTTTAGAGAGGCTACATACCGGGCATTAAGGCAGGGATTGGAAAAGGCGGAAAATATCTTGCTTGAACCTGTTTACCTATTTAAGATCAGAGTAGACCTGGACCAGATGGGCCGTGTACTTTCTGATATTCAACAGGCACATGGGAGTTTCGATTCTCCAAAAACGGAAGGTGACAAAGCGATTTTAACGGGTCTCGTACCAGTTGCCACATTTATGGACTATAGTAGCCAACTGGCTTCTTTCACCCAAGGGAAAGGGAACATAAACTTGACCTTCGCTGGATATGACTTGTGTCATAATCCCAAAGAGGTCATCGAACGGACCGAATATAATAAAAATGCTGATCCTGATTACACCTCATCCTCCATTTTCTGTTCCAAAGGGCAAGGGTATACAGTAACGTGGGAAGAGGCCGAGGGAAATATGCATGGACTTCAATAAGAAAAATCATATGGAATTATACAGTTAAAATAAAAAGAAACCAGATGTCGCAGCTAAAATGCTTCATCTGATTTCTCTTCAATGGCAATGGCAGGGGTGCTTTTTGTAAGTGTATCAAGAATCTTTTCTACTTTATCACTATAAGAAAAGTCCCCGTAACAATATGGATAACGGAAATTTTCCTCATTGCCACCACAGTCGTAGAGTTCAGGGTTCTTTTCAACTTGCAGGGCAGAGAACTGTTTTGCTAGCTCCTCAGTATGTTTGCCGCCGGAATTTGCAACGTAATCAATATATCCAATCCCCATATTATAAGATTGGATGATGGTTGAGAAGTCAACGGCTTTTTCGTTCCCATATTCCATGATTCTCTGGAAATGTTTCACGCCATATTCGATGCTTTCATTAGGGTCGGTTATTGTATTGGGAGCTAGACCGGCGGATTCGGATGCTTGCATGGGATCTCCTCCTTTTCCTCGACTTTCTTGTTGCATCACGGCAATCAATGTTAGCGTTTGATCCTCAAGGCCATATTTCTTCAATTCAGATTGAATTTGGGTGCTATATTTTTCAACGATTGCAAACGAGTTCATCTTATTAAGCGGTGTTGATAGTTTTACTGAAAAAGGTGTCTGCAACACTTGTTTTATAAACAGAAATAAAAAAAGCATCATCGATATTATCAGAATGACCTTTGATTTTTTACGTAATCTTCTCATGTTTTCTCCCTATTATCACTTTATCTTCTCTTATTCTACCAAAAAGAATGAGTAATAACTATTTTAGTATTCTTTTAAACATCCACAGTATATAGAATGAGTCTAGTCGTAGAAAGTAACGTATCAGAATCTATTCGCCTTCCATCATTTTTTAAATTGAAGGGCACGAACGATTTATATTTACCGGATGAAAATATATGTTCATGAAATGAGTAAACCATTGTTTTTTACCGGTGTTTTGGTTGCTTTTTATATAAAGGAAGGCATATGATAAATAAGGAGTCTCAACTAGAAAAGATAATTTAAGATGAAAGAGGATTTTAAATGATTACATTGAAAAGTGAACGAGAAATACATTTGATGCATGAAGCGGGCAAGCTTCTTGCTGAGACGCATAGAGAAATCGCAAAAATGATCAAGCCGGGCGTAACGACTTGGGAAATTGAAGAATTCGTTGAAAAGTTCTTGGCTGATCATGGTGCAACACCGGAACAAAAAGGCTACCAAGGTTATAAATACGCGACGTGCGCATCTGTTAATGATGTAATCTGTCACGGTTTCCCACAGAAGAAGCCATTGAACGAGGGAGATATCGTAACGATCGACATGGTTGTAAGGCTTAACGGAGGATTAGCTGATTCAGCTTGGACCTATAGTGTGGGTGAAGTTTCCGAGGAAGCACAACGCTTGATGGATGTAACGAAAAATGCTCTTTATAAAGGGATCGAGGCTGCACAAGTAGGCAATCGTCTTGGAGATATCGGGCACGCCATCCAATCGTATGCTGAAGGAGAAAAATTCTCTGTCGTACGTGATTTCACAGGACATGGTATCGGTAAAACGATGCATGAAGATCCAACCGTGTTACATTACGGTAAACCTGGTAAAGGCGCTCGTTTAAAAGAAGGCATGGTCATCACAATCGAACCTATGTTGAATGCCGGAACATGGCATATGAAAGTGGACAAGGATGGCTGGACAGCAAGAACAACAGACGGCAAACTTTCCGCCCAATATGAACATACGATAGTGATTACAAAAGAAGGACCAATCATACTTACAGAACAATAAGAGATAACAAAAGCGATGACCTAATTTTATGGTCATCGCTTTTGTTATATCCTCGGTGTAAATTTATTCCAGTAAATACCTCGTCAGAATACTATGAATGAATTTGACAACTAAAATGGACGGTATACATAGTTTAAGTACTAAGGTAATTAGGCACGAAACCCTTTACTAATTTGTGGGTGCGCAGGATAATAAGAAGAAGCTGAACTATTTTGTGACAAACAATATATAAGGGGGGTTGACAGTGAAGAAAGGGGAAAAACTATCTACAACGGTTGAGTCTGTTGGATTAAGCCAGAGAGAATTCTTAACGATTTTTTTACTGCATTCTTTGACGGATAAAGCTAACTATCCACGTGCCATTCATCAAGACCTGAAAAATATGTTTACAGGGAAAGTCCATAGTTATGACTACTTATGTAAAATTTCTAATAATCTCGTCGAATCCGGCCATTTATCATTATATACGAGTAAAGGAAGAAATTATTATCAAATAACAGAAAAAGGGAAAGACCTTTATACATGGTACCAAGAAAATTTCCTGGAACGTTTTTCTGAAGTGAAAAAGGTCATTGACAGGTTTATGTTCGATTTAAAAGGTTCTGGTACGAATCCTCCGGTTGTGAATGAACTACCAGAAGAATACCGCTCTTATTTCTCGAAAATCATTTCTGTGAAGGATCTAGTCCGTTACGTTACTTTGAAGGCCGCTTTCACTAAAAGACCGATTTATATGGGGGAAATTGCCGACTTGTTAAAAAATCAATTCGGCTGGATTGCCTCCAATGGATACTTATATGATTTATCACACGAAATGGAGGAGAATGGGTTACTTGTTGGTAGATGGGAAAGTGAAAAACGAACGAAGCGTTATTTACGGATTACAGATGAAGGACAGCATCACTATAAACAAATTGCCGATTCTGCGGCTTACCAAGTGCAGGAAATCCAAAAGTACCTGGCAAGCGTAGTGACCTTTCTCGAAGAAAAATCCTAACATCTTTCAATCTCCTTTTACTTCGTTAAGAACAACTAATGCCTAGTGACTGAAAAGATCAATCATCTCATGTATATGCTTAAGACGAATCGTTCAGGGGTAAAGTTTAATAAAACTGTTCTTAATTAAGGGGGAATCACAATGAAAGAAAAGCGCGATGAAATGAGTAGTATATATACATTGATTAAGAGCCAGGTCGATAAACTTCCTATTTCAGAATCTAAAAAGAATAAAATGCTGGACCAACTCTTAAAAGTAAAAACGATGACGGTTGATGCTAGGGAGCCACGGATTGCTCTTGTCGGAAGGCGTGGTTCAGGAAAGTCCTCTCTTATTAATTCGATGTTCGGAGAAAAACGGCAATATGTCAGTTCTGTTAAGTCTGGAACGGGTAAAGGCAAATGGCTGTGGTACCCTAGTGAAAACAATCCAAAAATCCGTTTGCTTGACTCTCGCGGTTTGGGAGAAAGTGAGGCGCCTACAGAGGCGTTTGAAGAAGAAACACCAATGGATGAGTTAATTAGTGCGGTTACTGGGGAACAGCCGGATGTGTTTCTTTTCTTGATTAAAGCGAAAGAAACCGATTCACGGATTGAAGAAGATTTAAAAGAGCTAAATAAGCTACGGAAAATCGTGAAAAATAAACATCACTATGATGTACCAGTAATCTGTGTGGTTACCCAAGTCGATGAATTGGATCCACCTCATTATAAACAAGTGCCATTTGATGCCCACCCTAAGAAAAAACAGCATATAGATGAAGCAGTTTCGTTGATGGAAAAGCGATTTAAAGAAAGCGACATCCCACTTTTGAATATCATTCCGATTTGTTCTTATATTGATTTTGATGAAAATGGCAATATCGATTACGACATGAGATGGAACATCGATGAGTTATCTACCTACTTGATCGAGGCCTTACCCAGTGAAGCGAAATTAATGACGGCTAAGGCCATGCAAAGTCACTTCGTCAAGAAGAAATTCGCACGGACAATCGTCAGCACATTTACCGCTATTGCCAGTTTAATCGGCGCTGAACCCATCCCATTTGCTGATTTTCCAATATTGACCGGTATTCAAGGACTGATGATTGTAGTGATTGGATTTATCGCGGATAAAGAAATTAACACAAAAACAGCAAGTGAATTCATCGCTGCTCTAGGCATTAATGTCGGATTAGGCCTCCTTGTTAGGGAAGGCGTGCGTGCCGCAGTCCGTTTGATACCCGGCGCAGGTCTAGCTGTTTCGGGTGCTGTAGCGGGAGCCGTAACATATGGCATTGGTCAGGCTGCAATCGCTTATTTCATTGAAGACAAAAGCATGGAGCAAGCGAAAGAAGCATATAAGCATGCTAATAATGTATATGAAAAAGAAGAAATTATCCCTTAATCAATTCGATTAAGGGAATTCTCGAATCATATATATGACTAAAGTGATAAGATATAGGTGAGTTATAGTGATGAATGATACTCGCGAATACTTGTAAGAGTATTTGGTTACATATCTAGAAGGGATGATCGACATGTTTTATCAAACAGACGCGCAAAAAAAATATATAGAAGAATTAGAGCGAGCGATACAGTCCTTCCCGGATCGTTCCGAATCACTCGATGAGTCTAAAGGTTTTCCTTTTGACAACATTCAGGAATTAAAAGCATTCGGTTATCCAACATTAACGTTGGCTAAAGAGTTTGGAGGACAGGGCGGTTCCTTATATGATTTTCTCTTAGCCCAGGAGAAAATTGCAGAATATTGTGGACCAACCGCTTTAGGAATTGGTTGGCATGTTGGGACGGTTTTATCTTTAACGGAGAAAAGGCCGTGGAAAAAAGAGGTCATGGACGAATTTTTCGAAGAAATATCTAGAGGAGCCCTTGTCAATACGGCTGCATCAGAAGCCGGAACGGGTAGTCCCACACGTGGAGGACGTCCTGAAACGACTGCACGTAAGAAAGGCGATAAATGGATACTTAGTGGCCGTAAAACGTTTACGACGCTTTCCCCAGTCCTTGATATCTTTCTTGTTACCGCCTGGGTAACGGAAGAAGAACAGATGGGTACTTTTTTGGTCCATCGAGACGTTCCAGGAGTATCGATAGAAGAAACATGGGATATGATTTCCATGCAGGGAACAGGTAGTCATGATCTTGTCCTAGATGACGTTATCATTCCAGAAAAGTACTATGTCATGCAAAAAAATCCCGGTAAAAGAATACCGGATGCTTGGCTACTGCATATACCAGCTTGTTATCTGGGAATTGCGACCGCAGCAAGAAATTATGCAGTCGAATTTGCAAAGACGTATTCCCCAAATAGTCTACCCGGACCCATCCGCGACCTTCCGAATGTGCAAAGAACAATTGGGGAAATTGAATTGGCATTAATGGAAGCGCGACATTTTCTCTTTTCCGTTGCGGAAAAATGGGAAATGCAACCCGAAAATCATGACGAATTATCAAAAGAATTAGGAGCGGTTAAATTATCGGTCGTCAACAAATCCATAACCATTGTCGACAAGGCGATGAGAGTCGTTGGAGCGAAGAGTCTGCAACGGTCTAATCCGCTACAACGATATTACCGCGATGTACGTGCAGGACTTCATAATCCACCCATGGATGATGTTACGATTACCACACTTGCGAAATCAGCCCTTTATTAAGAAAAAAGCTATTTAGACACTGAAATGGACCATTCGTTTCAGTGTTTTTTACGTTTAGTTATAGGGAAGCTTTAAATCTCTTTAAGACAAAACTTGTGAGGGATTCTCAGAAGAAGAACCTCATTCTTAGCTTTCATGGGTACAAATTAATTGAGATATTTGTCACTTCGTTTTAAGTAAATGTTCAATCTAGCTTTTATAGTACGTGAAGGTCTATAGGCGTGTTTGAAGGGAATTATCGAATAATTCAGCCTTCTCGACTGTATACGGATTGACGGTATTTCAACAATCCAGTATCATCAAGTTGAATTACCATTTATAGGATGTGTGCATTGATAAACAACTAGTAATAAACTGTTTGATTTTCGATAGCGAAGGGGGAAAATGATATGAAGTCACTTACAGAAGGACAAATCATTTGGGAACCGACACAAAAGCGGATTGAGCAAACGGGATTGACACAATATGCAAACTGGTTGAAAGAAAAGAAAGGCTTGGAATTTCAAGATTATCAACAACTATGGAAATGGTCAGTCGATGAACTCGAGGAATTTTGGGCATCTGTGTGGGAATTTTGCGAAGTGATTGCAACTAGACCATATGATAGGGTTTTAGCGGATCAGACGATGCCAGGTGCTAAGTGGTTTGAAGGCTCGCGGTTAAATTATGCGGAGAATGCCCTATCGAAAGAACAAGAAGGCAAGACGGCCATTTTCTTTCGTTCCGAGCATATAGTCAATCAAGAAATCAGCTGGAAAGCGCTAAAAGAAAAAGTTGCCTCTGTTTCTCACTCATTAAGAAAACTAGGGGTGAAATCGGGTGATCGAGTTGTTGCATACATGCCCAATATCCCTGAAACCGTCATTGCGTTCTTGGCTACGGCCAGTATAGGTGCCATTTGGTCAAGCTGCTCACCTGACTTTGGGGCAAAAAGCGTCATTGATCGCTTCAAACAGATAGAACCCGTTGTTTTATTTGCTGTTGATGGATATCACTATAATGGAAAGTCGTTCGATAAAACATCCGTAGTTGCCCAGTTACAAAAAGAATTGATTACAGTTAAACATACCGTACTAGTTCCTTACATAGATAAAAAGAATCTAGAGCAAAAAATAGAAAATATCATTCCATGGAAAACACTTTTAATAGAATCATCAGAGTTGTCCTTTGAAAGCGTTGCATTCGACCACCCACTTTGGATTCTTTATTCTTCAGGTACCACGGGCATGCCGAAACCGATTGTTCAAGGACATGGAGGAATCATTCTAGAGCATTTAAAAGCCACGCGCCTGCATCAAGATATGACATCTGAAGATACGGTTTTCTGGTTCACAACGACTGGCTGGATGATGTGGAACCTGTTGATGGCCGGACTACTCAATGGGGCGACCATTGTCCTCTATGATGGCAGTCCTTCCTATCCTGACATGGATACACTTTGGAAATTGGCAGAAGATGCAGGTGTGACTTCATTTGGTACTAGTGCTCCTTTTCTTACCAGCTCGATGAAACTAGGCATTAAACCAATCGAAACATATGATCTATCAAAATTAAAATCTCTTTTTTCTACGGGGGCCCCCTTATCAAGTGATGCTTATAAGTGGGTGTATGAACATGTTAAAATGGATATTTGGCTTAGTTCATCCAGTGGAGGGACTGATGTATGCTCCGGCTTTGTGGGGGGTGTATCCATACTTCCCGTTAGGATTGGAGAAATACAGGGTCGCTCGTTAGGTGTCCATGTTGAAGCATTTGATGAACAAGGGAACTCACTAGTAAACGATGTCGGTGAACTAGTGATCACTAAACCGATGCCTTCCATGCCGCTATATTTTTGGAATGATCATGATGGTGCAAGATACTTCGATAGTTACTTCGATACGTATCCAGGCATCTGGAAGCATGGCGACTGGATTAAGATTGATGATAGAGGCAGCTGCATCATTTATGGACGTTCAGATTCTACCATCAACCGTTCAGGTGTACGCATGGGGACCAGCGATATTTACCGTGTCGTGGAAGTGATGGATGAAGTGATGGAGAGCCTGGTTATTGATAGGGAGGTACTTGGTCGAGGATCATCCTTGCTGCTATTCGTTGTCCTTAAGCAAGAGAACACTCTCGATTCGAATCTGATGACAAAAATCAAAAATGAAATTAGGGAACATGTTTCCCCACGCTTTATTCCAGATGAGATTTATCTCGTCAATCAAATACCAAAAACGTTGAATGGTAAGAAGATGGAAGTGCCAATACGTAAACTACTATTAGGATTCGAATTCGATAAAGTAGTAAATCCCGATTCCATGAGCAATCCTGAATCACTGTCGTTTTTCAAACAGTTGGCAATCGAGTTAAACGAGGAGAGAATCTTTTAAGAAAGATGGGCGGGGGTTCAAAAACTCCGTCTTTTATTCGTTTTCTTAATGCTATTTTAATCTATTATTTTGTTAAGCTCATACTGTTGACTGGTGAGGCTTTGCAGACGTAAGGGGTTTAAGTAATATGTTGGGCTCAAATTAGAAGAAAAAATCAAGGATAGTGGCTTTATGGACATTAAAGACGTACCCATCAAAGTAACGTACAAGTTTATTTAAACGATATTGGTATTGGAAGGTTCAGACTAGATTAAGAGAAAGGACATCTACTTTGCAGATATGCATACATAGGGAGAGGAGTTAAGTGGATTTTGTAGAGTACATTCATGATTAATTGAATTCGTACCTGATAACACGGAGTTTCATAATGTGATAAAAATTATTTATAGTTCTATACTTCATTAATGGAGAATTGGAGCAACTTTTCATATGAATTAACGTCTATCTAATAAAGGTGGGGATTCTATATGAAGAAATGGTTAGCATTATCATTCTTTGTGCTTAATCTAATGGGGTGTTCAAACAGTAATGAAATGGATGGGGAAAAGCCCCCAAAGGTTCAGATTGAACTGGCTAATGAAGCATATGAAACGAAAATAGGTACTTACTGTTGGATGGATAGCAAAGTAAATACTTGTGTAGATATGGCAGGACCAGTGGAACTATTAGCGGATAAAAAGCCTATTGAGGCACTACCAGGTGAGAAGGTTACCATAAAGATGGATTATGAGCCTAAACCAAGTGAAATGTATATAACACAGTTTAATGCGAATGAGAAAAATAAAGAAACAGATATTCATTTAAGGAATGATCAGTTTACTGTTCCTAAAGAAAAAGGCATTTACTATTATTCATATAGCGTGTGGTGGACGGATGGAGAGGATGCTACTGTGTCCAAAGGTGATGCTTTGTATGCATTTGTACTAAAAGTTAATTAGGAAGGGGATGTTGGTTGATGATACCTAAATTCTAATAGTGAAAAACCCAAACCAATAAATACCTATTAGTGGTTTGGGTTTTTATTTTGGTAAGTATCAGAACTAGAAGAGTGAATACATTTCTAAAAAGCAACAGGAAGTGAATCAAGACTTTGGGATGAGAGTGAAAACTGCCACTCAACTTTCTCCTTAGGAATACTTAACCTTAAGTTGGGCATTCGTTTTAAAAGAGTAGTAAAGGCAATATCTCCTTCTATACGAGCAAGCGGAGACCCTAGACATACGTGTAGGCCATGTCCAAAGGCGAGGTGACGATCTATCTTACGTTTTATATCTAAATCTTCTGAGTCAGTAAAGACTTTCTCATCACGATTGGCGGCTTTCACCATCACAAGTAGTAAATCTCCTTTTTTGATTTGCTGCCCACCCAATCGTGTATCTTCTTTAGCAAAACGTGGTCCTACAATCGTTGATGGACCATTGAATCGCAATAGTTCTTCAACAGCTGAAGGAACTAAAGTTAAATCAGCCTTAAGCATTTCTAACTGTTCTGGATGTTCAAATAACATCATAGTCCCAGTTGCAATTAAGTTCGACGTTGTCTCATGACCTGCAAAAATAAGTAATGTGATCATCGAAATCAATTCTGACTTTTCAAGACGCTCACCTTGTTCTTCAATGGCAATCAACTGGCTAATTAAGTCATCGGAAGGATTCTTCCTTTTTTCTTCGACTAACATTTCAGTATATTCCCCGAACTCTTGTAAGTGCTTCCCAACTGTCGGATCTTGTTTACCCAAACCTAGGCCATTAGCGATTGCGGTGGACCAAACTTTAAGCTTTTCACGATCTTCATGGGGCACACCTAACATTTCTGAAATTACGTTTATCGGTAAGGGGTAAGCATAGTCTTTAACAATGTCCATCTCACCTTGAGACTGAACTTGATCCAGTAATTCATCGGCGATTTCTTGAACGCGAGAACGTAACCCTTCCATGTATCGAGGTGTAAAGGCTTTTGAAACTAACATACGTAATCTTCTATGATCTACACCATCAGCAAAGAGCATGGATTTCCCAGTGAAAAAGGTATCGGGCGACGATGAATCTACATCATTAGCCATTTTATCCCTAAAGCTTTTGTCATTCTCAATCGTTTTTGGGTCTACAGTATATATAGCGTGCTGTTTCAAAACTTGAATCGCTTCATCCATATGTACAACTAGCCATGCTTTACTATCTGTTTGGCCAAAAGGGTTTGGAATAGAAATGACAGATCCCGCTTTACGTATTTGCGCGAATATAGAAAATGGATTCTCTTTATTTTCTCCACTTAATAGATTTAGAACTTGCTCTGGCATCATTTGATCTGACTTATTCATGTTCTATCATCCTTCCTAATAAATATTGGTTATTAGTTCATACTCGTGTAAGTTGTCGTAAAGCAAAACTATTTCATTCAAAGAATCCAAAATTAATTTGCAGTTTAGTAATAAGTACATGTACTATGATTACTTATTTCACTAACCTCCTTAATTAGAACTTCATCTTACTCAAAATACATTACTTTAATTTGAGTAAGATATTATTAAAGGTTACAATTGATTTTTTCCTTAGTCAATGCGAGTAAAGTACTTTACTGATAGTAGGTATAATGGAGGAATGTTTAGAAATATAGTTTTAAATCTGTATAACTTTGTTTATAAAAGAAATCTATATTTAACTAAGTTTTTGACTAAAGTATGTATTCAATTAATTAGTTAGGAGTGACACTTGTCCATTTATACTCAGCGAACTTATTAGTGAACGTATTAACGGAATTGCTATCATTCGTAACAAAATCAGACTGGAGGGAAAACGGAAAGGAAACATAATTATCATTATCAGTTTAATTTATGGAAAGCGGCTACAGTTATATTTAACAATTGGGAAGGTTGTGATGTTGAAAAGAATTTATAGATATTATTAGTGTTAAAGTGGAAATCACTAATAAATTCGAATGAATTTATTATTCTGAAATACTTTTATTGAAGTGTTAACCCGTGATTTTTATCATTTTAGTTATATTTATATATATTGATATAGTAATGGGCGTTTTAAGAATATCTTGTTCATTGGTTATACTTTTGATTGATCGAAGCCAGTGAAGTAAACGGATTTTACTAATATATATAATACGAGATAGAAGAGGAAGGGCGGGTAATATTGATAGTGGGTTTAAAAACAATTCAAGTCAATACACATCCAAAATTGAGAGATATTACTCGTATGGTAAACCAAAGTTTACATAACAATAAAAAAGTATTTTGGATGTTGTTTCATTTAGAATTAAAGACTCTTGGCGGTTTGCTGTTATAACGTATGGTATGGGGATAATATACAGGCTTGATACAAAATGTGATACAAACGCTTGTTATTATCTGGTAAGTAATTTAAAGCGAGACTAATATTAATAATATAAGCAGGAGCTCATATGAATATATTTTTGTTATGGAAATAAAATAACACTGGAGTTTCCAGATTACATTTACTGTGAGTGCATTAAAATGAATGAAAATTGTAAGTGATCCTGATCAAAAATAATCAATAATAGTTTTATAAATTATTTACATTAAATCTTAAATCATTTAAATAGATGAAAACTTGTATGTGTTATAAAAATCATAGTTATGTTAGAGCTTTAAATAAAAACATAAATTTTGATTCAGTCTCACTTAGTTAAGTATTCTTATGATATGAGACACAGATTGATATTATTTTATAACTTCCTATAATATATATTATGTAAACTAGAATTATTCATTTTGCTCTGTGACAGACTTTCTGCCCTAACCTTTCATGACTGATGACATTAATCTATTATATATTTTACATTCCATTAAAGTGTTACCTTCTTTCCATAGATTCTGTTATACTTTAATATTGATTTCAAGAATATCCCGTTTTTGTGGTGTTGTGTTGTGTGTTATGGGGGATGGGGGGGGGGGGGTT
>NZ_JBIWDO010000017.1:0-58941 GCF_044762055.1 Peribacillus sp. NPDC097198
AAATGTTTGACTTGCTCATTTTGCTTTTTTATAGTGTGTGCTCACTCAAAATTTACGTTGGCGCTTTGTTTTGTTCAGTTTTCAAAGAGCAATTTGTGTCACTCTGTTTCAGCGACTTTAATATCTTATCATGTTATTACTGTTTCGTCAATAACTTTTTTTAAAAAGTTTTTTAAACTCTTTTTAAAAGCTAATGTCTTGCAGCAACTTTTATAATATACCAGCGAATAAATTAATAGTCAATAGATTTTCAAAATATTATTCTTAATTTTTTTCTGTGTTTTGTTTTTCTCTCACATACGCTAGACATTCTCTTTCCGTCCCCATTCTTTTAAACAGATTGAATAGGATCTTATACTTCTCATTGATAGCCCTTTTCACTACATGGTCAATCCTCCCATCTTGTAAATCGAATAAAATTTCATCCATCTCTCTTTTAAGGAGATACATCAATTCCTCCTTTTCCTTTTCATTGATTAGAAGACCCAGCATATATCTAACACCTCCACAAACCATCTTTCCCCACTCTCCCCATTTATATAAAGTTTCATATTATATTTTTTTGCATATCTCTACAATGCGCGCATAAATATGTGACAAGAGCATTTGGACAAGGGGATGGGTGAATGAAATTCTTCATGGTGCTTCAGGCAAAAAACATTAAACAGTATTCGTTAATTATACTTACGGCTTTATTCACCGCTTGGTTTCTTTTCGTGCAAAATATCATACATGCCCCAGTTTTCTCTACAGAGGATGGGCCAAAAGCCGTTTATAAAGGGGATAAGAATATTGCTATCACATTCAATATTGGCTGGGGGGATGAGAAAGCCGCTCCTATATTAGAAACATTAAAGAGGGAAAAAATTAAATCGGCCACCTTTTTTCTTTCAGGTTCTTGGGCTGAACGCCACCCAGACATGGTAGCCACCATTGAAAAAGAAGGATATGAAATAGGAATCCTAGGTTATGACTATAAAGATTACTCCGATCTCAAAGATCAGGAAATCATCCGGGATATTTCCAAAGCGCAGGAAGTATTCAAAAAGCTAAATGTTAAAAATATCGAGCTTTTACGTGCGCCCACCGGTCACTTCGATAAGCGACTTCTTAAAATCAGTGAGAATTTCGGTTATACCGTGGTCCATTGGAGCATAGATTCAAAAGATTGGACCAATCCAGGCGTTGAACAGATCGTCCAAAATGTTAACAAAGCCCATAAAGGGGATATCATCTTATTGCATGCCTCGGATTCTGCAAAACAAACGAATAAGGCATTGCCTGATTTAATAAAGGAACTTCGTGCAAAAGACCTGAATTTCGTTAATGTTTCAGAGATGATTTCTAATTCTTCAGCAAGAAGTGAGGAAATTAAGTAATCGACTAAGCACAATTTAAGAACATAAAAAACCTGACCATAGGATAGTCAGGTTTTTTTATGTCGGCAAGCATCTCCGCTTTCAGCGATTTTACTTACCTCCTATTCCATCAGTATTAAAATTCTTCTTAGGGACTTGCATCCTCGCTTTTTTGCCTGCCAACTCCTTTTGGGATTGATTGATCAATTTGTTTAAAATCATTAATTGATAGGCATTACAGACAAGCAGGGGAAATAACATAAAATAGAGCCATCCGTCATCATTGGTCCTTAAGACTGGCACCCACTCCAATACTGTCGCCACCACCATGAAGAACAATGCAGGAATAAAAGCTTGTCTATTCGTTTGCTTCATTTTAAAATAGGCCGTCACCAACCCGATCAACAGTACTACCACAGCTGATGAGATATATGAGCCAAGCCCCTCACCGGATTCAAACTTAATATACCGTAAATAGACTAAATCAAATAAAACAAAGATAATCAGTACAATTTGCACCGCATTCCACAAGTACACACTTTTAAAAATTCCCAGACCGAAACGATGTATCGTTAAATAAGCAAAAAAGCCAGCTTGGCTTATTACACTGAAAATCAATCCCACTCCAAACAACCAAACAAACGTTGAAAGTATGGATGTAATTTCTAACGATGTGAAATACGATTCAAACTCACTCCACCGGGCTATAAATCCCACAACTCCGCCCGTTACTCCACCTATAAGTAATGTTGTCATAAACAATCGAACTAAATTACGGCTGTTCATCCTTTTCCTCCATACATTTCTATTTCTTTCATTAATTGTACCAACCATATTTGGAAAAATCCACTTATTATACCAATGGATAATATCCTGCAAAGAAACCATATTAACAGTATGGAAGATTAAAGAGGGGGGCTCTACGTATGAAAATGGGGTTTACTTTGTTCCTTGCTTCATTCTTGTTCTTTTGTACGGGCTGTTCGCAGAATGGAACGAGTGAAGGAAAAATGGATTATGAGGAAACAAAGAAGATGGTCGTCGATATCTTGAAAACAGATGAGGGAAAAAAAGCCATCCAGGATACCATTGCTGATGATAAAACAAAAACTGAACTTATTATGAACTCGGATATCATAAAAAAATCCATTGAAGAGACTGTTACCTCTGATAAAGGAAAGGAGTTCTGGAAAAAGGCCTTTAAAGATCCTGAATTCACCGCAGCCTACGCCAAAGCTCTAAAAGAAGAACACAAAAGGCTATTAAAAGACTTGATGAAAGACCCACAGTATCGAGGAATGCTAATAGAGGTCTTACAAGAACCCGATTTAGAAAAAGAAATGAACAAGTTACTGAAAACGAAAGAAATGAGAGCCGTATATAAGAAGACGATCATCGAGACGATGGAAGGCCCTCTCGTTCAAGCTAAAATGCAAGAAAGCTTAGACAAGGCCGCTACTAAGGCTACAGAAAAGGCGGAGAAATCCAAAACCGAGGATAAGTCAAAGGAATAAAAAAATAAAGGCTACTTCCAAATACGATGGGAAGTAGCCTTTATTTTTATTTCAATTTTTCAATGACTTTATTCGCAATATCTTCATAAATCTTACCTAATCTATGGTCAGCCGCATATATAGAAGGTGCGAAATCTTCTTCATTCCAATCTGGTTGTTGAAGAGGTAGTTGTCCTAAGACCTCTGTACGAAGTTCTTCTGCAAGCTTCGCCCCTCCACCTTTACCAAATACGAATTCCTTCTCACCAGTGGTCTTGCTTTCGAAATAAGACATATTTTCGATTACACCGATAACCTCATGTTCGGTTTTAATGGCCATGGCTCCTGCCCTTGCTGCCACAAAAGCCGCAGTCGGATGTGGAGTTGTGACGATGATTTCTTTACATGAAGGAAGCATCGTATGAACATCTAATGCGACATCTCCTGTACCAGGTGGTAAATCCAGTACCAAATAATCCAATTCGCCCCATTCCACTTCATTAAAGAAACTGTTTAACATTTTCCCGAGCATTGGCCCTCTCCATATAATAGGCGCGTTATCTTCCACAAAGAAGCCCATCGAAATAACCTGAACGCCAAAACGCTCGACAGGGATGATTCTCTCCCCGCGTACGACGGGTCTTTTTGTGATCCCCATCATATCCGGTACACTGAACCCATATATATCAGCATCAACCAGTCCAACCTTTTTACCAAGACGAGCAAGGGATGTGGCTAAGTTAACCGAAATCGTGGATTTACCCACTCCACCTTTACCACTTGCGATGGCGATGAATTGTGTTTTGTTATTTGGTCCAAGCAACCCTAAGTCTTTCTCTTCCTCAGGCATACTGTCACGATGTTTAACCAATTCTTCTTCCGATAGTTCTGCGAAACGTATTCCTACCGAATCCGCCCCGTTCCCTTTCAAGAGACCGACAACTTCTGTTTGCATTTCCATTTGCTCGGCAGTTCCTGTCTTTGCGATAGCAAGCTTAACGCTCACATGACTTTTCTCAGGCTTTATTTTTATTTCTAAAATTCCATTTGTTTCTTCAAGGCTTTTATGTAGAAAAGGGTCCTTAAGATCCTTTAATAAATTTAGTACTTTCTCTTCAGTTAACAAGTCGAGCACCCCTTTGTATTCGTTTTCTTTTCCCAATTGTAGTATAACATAATCCGGAAATAAAGCTTATTATCTGCACCAGGGGGTTAACCCCTTTTTCACCATAACAAAAAGGCCTTGTACACCCACCAAGACCTTACAAGGTGTCAATCCGGTTCCGATAGCTTCTCCTCAGTGAAATACCGCAGAATACCCATATATATCGAACTTGCAATCTTCTCTTGGTATTTATCACTCATTAACCTTTCGCGCTCCTCGGTATTAGAGAGGAAACCAATCTCCACCAACGCCCCAGGTTTCTTGGCATAATTCATCAAATATACATGGTTGATCGTTTTTGCATCCCGTGTTGTATTTTCTAAGTTTCTTATAATTTCGGTCTGGATAAACTTGGCCACCTGTTTATTTTCCTCGAACCGGTTTGTATAAAAAGTTTGAGCCCCTTTTGAGGAGGCAGATGGAAATGCGTTCAGGTGGATGGTTAAAAATAAGTCCGCTTCCGAATCATTGATCATTTCAACCCGGTTCCTGAGATCTTCCTGTTTTCGTTTACGGATCCCTTGTGTATCTTCCGTTGCCAAATCCACATCTTTTTCCCGTGTCAACATAACAAGGGCACCTTGTTCCTGCAAATAGTCCCTTACCTTTAGCGTAACCGAAAGCGCAATTTCTTTTTCCATTACATCCTGAACATTCGCCCCTCCGTCCATCCCCCCATGACCCGCATCCAGAATGATGACCTTACCCGTCAACGGAAGGTTCCAAGACTCCCAAGAATCATCTTCAACGAATTTGAAAGTCACAATCAAAAAAAGGACAAACAATCCGATAGAGATCCCTGTATATTTCAGTTTTCTACGCATCACCGTTCTCCTCCCACAAGTCCCTTTATCTATAAAATATGGGACAACCCACGGAAAAAGAACTGATACTTTTCAGGGATCTCCTTCAGCTTAATGAAGCTTCATCTTATAACGCTTTTCACCCGTCTTAAACCCATCCTTCCACCATTCTCCTACAAACCCTTCACAGCAATAAAATACCCCTTCATCAATAGCATTGCTTACCGTGACTTCACGCCAATATAAGATGAAATTGAAGAGAGTATCGATCAAAAACTTTTCTTCCCTTTTGCACCGGGCCCTCACATCATCTTCCGACTCTCCGTAATACCCAAATTTGCTATAGTTTGCCCCTAATAGATACGCCTCTATAGCCACATCAAAGTACCCCTCTTCCAGAACGTCCAGGTATTCCTCGCCAAAGTACCGTTTTATCCTCCCCCTCATATCCTCGATTGATAGCTCCCTAAGTAACCTACGTTCAAACTTCAACTGCCGTTCTCGTTGCATCTCCTGCAAACCTATAACCACACTCATCCATTCACCTCCGGGGTCAGACCCCATTTCCCAAATTATTTCCCATGATGCCATTAGTTTTTGATGTAACACCCTGAACGATTCATTGATTCCTTTGGAAATATTTAATGAGAGTAATCCTTAGTCGGCAAGATAACAAAAAAAGCTCCAGCCACATAAGAGTGGCTGGAGCTTTTTGAAGTTCCAAACGATTAACGTTTTGAGAACTGAGGTGCACGACGTGCGCCTTTAAGACCGTATTTTTTACGTTCTTTCATACGTGGGTCACGTGTTAGTAATCCAGCAGTTTTAAGAGCTGGACGGAATTCTGGGTCTACATGAAGCAATGCACGAGCGATACCGTGACGGATTGCTCCAGCTTGTCCAGTGTATCCACCACCGCTAACGTTTACAAGAACGTCGTAATTTCCAGTAGTTTCTGTAGCAACTAGTGGTTGGTTTACAACTTCACGTAATGCTGCGAAAGGAATATATTCATTAATGTCACGACCGTTGATAACGATGCGACCTTCGCCTGGTACTAAACGTACACGAGCTACTGAGCTCTTACGGCGACCAGTACCATAATATTGAACTTGTGCCAAGATAGTAACCTCCTTAGTAATTATCCGCGTAATTCGTAAACTTCTGGTTGTTGAGCAGCGTGTGGGTGCTCAGCTCCAGCGTATACGTGTAATTTTTTGTAGATTTGACGACCAAGAGAATTCTTTGGAAGCATACCTTTGATAGCAAGTTCAAGCATTCTCTCAGGGTAGTTTGTACGCATCTCAAGAGCAGTTCTAGTTTTAAGACCGCCTGGGTGCATAGTGTGACGGTAATAAATTTTGTCAGTCAATTTTTTACCAGTCAAGTGGATTTTTTCTACATTGATTAAGATTACATGATCACCAGTGTCGATGTTCGGTGTAAAAGTTGGTTTATGTTTACCACGTAAGATGGATGCTACTTCAGTAGAAAGGCGACCTAAAGTTTTGCCTTCAGCGTCAATCACATACCATTTACGTTCTACTTCATTAGCTTTCGCCATAAATGTCGTACGCATGGTTAACCTCCTAAAAAACTTTTAATTTTTTATATTTATTTTCAATCACAATAAACTTCCGGGGCTTATCGTGGGATTAAAATACATACCATATTATATTAACTTCTCCCAGTTTCATTGTCAAGCGAATGTTACACTAGGATAAGTTGTCTTAAAAAAAGAATCGATCACTCCACGAAAAGATTCTACATGACGTTAGGCCATAACCATAGCGCCATTCACGGATTCAAGTCTTTTCATTACTTGTAAAAAACTTGGTTTGGCACGAAAAAAATTATTTGTAAAATACTTTCCATAAATACAATCCATGTCCGGGTGCTGTTTTACCTGCGAAGCTGCGATCCTTTTTGTTCAAAATATCTATCATTTCCCGAGGTGCTATTTTCCCGCTGCCGACTTCAAGCAGCGTTCCGACCAAGATACGAACCATATTATACAAGAATCCTTCTCCAACGAAGCGAAAAACTAAAAATCCATCAGTCTCTTGGAAATCAATCACCTGAATGGTCCTTACTTTATCCACCACTTCCGTCTTCGCCGAACAAAAACTTGTAAAATCATGGGTTCCCACTAAATACGAAATGGCTTCGGTCATTGCACCCTCATCTATTGGATAAGGGTAATGATAGGCGTAATTGCGTTGAAATGGATTTCTTAGGGTAGAGCGGTCAATGATATACCGGTATTCCTTGCCTGTTGTGTGGAATCGTGCATGGAAATCATCAGGAACGACCTCAACTTCCAACACAATGATATCATCTGGAAGAAGGGCACTGAATGCCTTCACCCAATTATCCGTAGGAAAGACAAGAGGCGAATCGAAGTGAAGAACCTGCCCCTTGGCATGAACCCCTGAATCTGTCCTTCCCGAAGCAGTCACTTTGACAACTGTCCCCTTGTGGATTTGGGCTAATACCGCCTCGAATTCACGTTGTATCGTTCTTTTCTCTGGCTGTACCTGATAACCAGCAAATTCCGTACCATCATAGGCGATTACACATTTATACTTTGGCATTTACTCTTACCTCTTATGAACGTAATATGAATAACATGACTGTAAGTACAGCCATTGATACCATTAACAGGCTATCACTGATTTTCCAATTTAATTGCCGGTATTTCGTACGGCCCTCCCCGCCACGGTATCCCCTGGATTCCATGGCAGTTGCTAACTCTTCCGCCCGTTTGAAGGAACTGACAAACAAAGGGACCAGTAATGGCACAATGGACTTAACTCGATCCTTAATGGGACCTGAAGAGAAATCCACCCCTCTTGCTGTTTGTGCCTTCATGATTTTGTCCGTTTCTTCCATAAGTGTCGGGATAAACCGAAGGGCAATCGACATCATCAATGCCAACTCATGAACGGGCATTTTCCACTTCTTAAGAGGTCCTAAAAGTTCCTCCATTCCATCCGTTATGGAGATAGGGGTAGTTGTCAAAGTTAGGAGCGACGTAACCAATATCAATAACGTGAATCTTACAGATATGAATAAGCCCTGAATTAAACCGCCTTCGTATATCTCTATCCACCCAAATTCGTAGAGTAATTCCCCTTCCTTCGTAAAAAAGATATGGAGAAGGAAGGTGAAGATGATTAAGAATAGAATAGGTTTTAAACCATTATAAAGATAACGAAGCGGAATCTTGGATAAGGCAATCAGCAATACTGTGAATGCTGCAAGAAGGGCGTAAGAAACTACATTATTCGCCAAAAAAATCACGCAGACAAAAAGGAACACCAGCAATAGCTTTGCCCTCGGATCCATTTTATGCACCACAGAGTCAGCAGGGACATATCGCCCGATAATCATTTTATCAAGCATCAGCGGTTCCCCCGTTTCATGGCTTTATCAATTTCTATCGCCAAATCCTCGATGTTGAGACAGGGATGATCAAAGCGAACACCCAACTCTTTCTGAAGTTTAAGTTGAAAGCGAACCGTGTCCGGCACATCTAATCCCAACTCAATCAATTGTTCCGGTTGAGAAAAGATCTCTTGAGGCGTTCCTTTCCGAAAAACGGTCCCCTGATGCATAATGATGATATCGTCCGCGTACTTAGCGGCATCTTCCATACTATGGGTCACCAATATAGTCGATAAGCCTCTCACTTTATGCAATTGATAGAACATATCCATGATTTCTTTCCTACCACGCGGGTCAAGCCCAGCCGTCGGCTCATCTAATACTAATACTTCAGGTTCCATCGCTAAGACACCAGCAATCGCCACTCGACGCATTTGTCCACCGGATAAATCGAAAGGAGACTTATCAAGGATATCTTCACTAAGGCCTACCTGAACGATGGCCTTTTTGGCCAGTTCTTTAGCCTCTGCTTCAGAGACTCCAAAATTCATCGGCCCAAAACATATATCCTTCTCGACCGTTTCATCAAAAAGTTGATGTTCGGGAAACTGAAAGACTATCCCTACTTTTTTTCTAATTGGTCTCAAAAGCTTTTCTTTTCTTCCAGCTTCTATCGTACGGTCGCCAATGATGACCTGCCCCTTAGTCGGTTTCAGGAGAGCATTTAGATGCTGCAGTAGCGTGGATTTACCTGAACCCGTATGACCGATGATTGCTGTATACGTCCCCGATTCCATCGATATATTGACATCATGAAGGGCCAAATGTTCAAATGGAGTATTCACCTGGTAGCGGTACTCTACATCATCGAGTGTAATTCGCATAAATCCTTCACCAACTCTTCCTCTGTCAAATGCCCATTCACGACACGGATGCCATTTTTCTGCAGTTCTTTGCTTAGTTTCACCGAAAAAGGTATATCCAGTCCAAGCGCAATCAATTCATCCTCTAGTTTAAAGATGTCCTCTGGAGTCCCTTCACGGAATAACCGGCCTTGATTCATGACTATCATCCTGTCAGCTTTCGCAGCTTCCTCAAGGTCATGGGTAATGGATATGACGGTAATCTCATTTTCCTGCTTTAATTGTCTAACCGTTTCAAGCACTTCTTCACGGCCTCTTGGGTCAAGCATGGAAGTTGCCTCATCTAAAATGATTATATCTGGTTGCAAGGCAATAACACCGGCTATAGCCACTCTCTGCTTTTGTCCGCCGGATAGATGGTGCGGCTCTTGATTAAGAAAGGCATTCATTTTAACCTTATTTAGTGCACCATGAACACGCTCCACCATAACCTGCTGAGAAACACCGGCGTTTTCTAAACCAAAAGCCACATCATCCTGAACTGTAGTGCCTACAAACTGATTATCGGGATTTTGAAAAACCATACCAATCTTTTTTCGTACGTCCCAAACTGTTTCTTCTGTCAATGTTTGATCATTAATCAAAATTGCACCTGAGTGGGCGAACTGAAGTCCATTCAACAATTTCGCTAAAGTCGACTTGCCGGAACCGTTATGACCAACAATTGCAAGCCACTCCCCTTGATAAATATCAAAAGAAACATCATCTAAGGCGTTTCGAGACTGCCCCTCATATTTGAATATAATATTATTTAAAGAAACCAGCTTCTTACTCATGTGGCCCTCCTCATCCTCGACTGCACTCATCTTACTAACTCGGCTCAATACTAAAAACATCAATGAACTAGCTATATTTATTTCTGAACATATAAAAAAACGCTGCACCCCTTCCACCGAAAGAATTTTCGGTAAATTAAGAGCAGCTTAGAGCAGTCCTGTTACGAAAAACAGGTTATCTTATTGAATCGCTTATCAAAAGCGGGAAGGGATGCTTGAGCTAGACGTGAAGGCTCCCTTATATAAGGTTTCGCCAGCCATCGTAACACTCAATGCGAATTTCTAACATACAGAATTAAAAATAAAAAAAGAAAAAGGGCAAAGAACAAGTGAGTATATTCCTTTGTCCTGCCCTTTTTCATCGTTGTTATTAAACTAATTCAATAACCACGACTGGTGCACCGTCACCGCGGCGTGGACCAACTTTCATGATACGAGTGTATCCGCCTTGACGTTCTTCATAACGTGGAGCAACGTCACTGAATAGCTTTTGAAGGGCATCAGTGCCTTTCTCAGCGTCAGCGATTTCGTTACGGATGAAAGATGCAGCTTGACGGCGTGCATGCAAGTCACCACGTTTACCAAGAGTGATCATTTTATCTACTACAGAACGTAATTCTTTAGCACGTGCTTCAGTAGTTTCGATGCGCTCATGGATAATAAGATCCGTAGCTAAATCACGAAGTAATGCTTTACGTTGTGCGCTAGTGCGTCCTAACTTTCTGTAACCCATTAGAGATTCCCTCCTTTGTTGAAGTTCTATATTGTGTGTCTAGTACAAGGCTCACAACATAATGGATGATTCCGCCATGTTATCAGTCGTCTTTACGAAGACCTAAGCCTAATTCTTCTAGTTTCGCTTTCACTTCTTCATGTGATTTACGACCTAGATTACGAACTTTCATCATATCTTCTTCCGTTTTATGAGCAAGCTCTTGAACGGTATTGATTCCAGCACGTTTCAAGCAATTATAAGAGCGAACAGAAAGATCCAATTCTTCGATAGTCATCTCAAGAACTTTCTCTTTTTGGTCTTCTTCTTTTTCAACCATGATTTCTGCATTTTGAGCTTCATCAGTTAACCCAACAAAGATATTTAAATGCTCTGTTAAAATCTTAGCTCCAAGTGCTACCGCTTCTTGCGGACCCGTACTGCCATCAGTCCAAACATCGAACGTTAACTTGTCAAAGTTAGACAACTGTCCTACACGTGTATTTTCCACTTGGAAAGCTACGCGTGAAACTGGAGTGTAAAGAGCATCAATTGGAATTACACCAATAGGTTGATCTTCTCTCTTGTTTTGAACAGCAGGAGTGTAGCCGCGGCCGCGACGTGCAGATAAGCGCATGCGCATATGACCGTTTTTACCGATTGTAGCAATATATAAATCCGGGTTAAGAATTTCTACATCACTATCATGAGTGATATCAGCAGCCGTAATGACTCCTTCACCCGAAACGTCAATTTCTAGCGTCTTTTCCTCATCGGAATAAATCTTTAGAGCTAGCTTTTTCACATTAAGGATGATTGAAGTTACATCTTCTACGACGCCTTCAATAGTTGAGAACTCATGTAGCACTCCATCAATTTGTATAGCTGTGACAGCAGCACCTGGGAGTGAGGATAATAGGATACGACGTAAGGAGTTACCCAATGTTGTACCATACCCACGCTCTAGTGGCTCTACGACGAATTTACCGAATTTGGCATCGTCGTTGATTTCAACCGTTTCGATTTTTGGTTTTTCTATTTCGATCATCAACAAACCCTCCTTCAAAACGTCAAAACCCCGGTAAGTAAGCTTGTCACTTAACCGAAATTCCCCATGTATACGTTCCCGCTGTGCGCAACAACTGAAAAATTAATCTTCTGTAAGAACGCAAACTCAGTATTATATCCCATTATTGACAGGAATACAAAATCTATACAGAAAAATTAAACACGGCGACGTTTTGGCGGACGACATCCGTTATGTGGTACTGGAGTTACATCTTTAATTGCAGTTACTTCTAGTCCAGCAGCTTGAAGTGCACGAATAGCAGCTTCACGTCCTGCACCTGGTCCTTTAACTGTAACTTCAAGAGTTTTCATACCATGTTCAATAGATGTTTTAGCAGCAGTTTCTGCAGCCATTTGTGCAGCGAAAGGAGTAGATTTACGAGATCCACGGAATCCTAATGCTCCAGCACTTGACCAAGAAATAGCATTACCATGTGCATCAGTGATAGTAACGATAGTGTTGTTGAATGTTGAACGAATATGTGCAATACCAGTTTCTATATTCTTTTTCACACGACGTTTACGTGTATTAGTTTTGCGTGCCATGAAAAGTAACCTCCTTTACTAATTATTTTTTCTTGTTAGCTACTGTACGACGAGGTCCTTTACGCGTACGTGCATTGTTTTTTGTGTTTTGTCCACGAACAGGAAGACCACGACGGTGACGTAAACCACGGTATGAACCGATTTCCATTAAACGTTTGATGTTAAGGGAAATTTCACGACGTAGATCGCCTTCTACTTTTAACTTGTCAATGATATCACGAATTTTGTTTAATTCGTCTTCCGTTAAATCACGAACGCGAGTTTCTTCAGAGATACCAGCTTCTGCAAGAATTTTAATCGCTGTTTGTTTTCCAATACCATATATATATGTTAATGAGATAACAATTCGTTTGTCACGGGGAATATCTACTCCAGCAATACGTGCCATGCTTGAGTGCACCTCCTTCTATTTAGCCTTGTTTTTGTTTATGTTTAGGGTTTTCGCAAATAACCATAACTTTACCTTTTCTGCGGATAACTTTACACTTTTCGCAGATTGGTTTGACTGATGGTCTGACTTTCATTGCTATCTAACCTCCTTATACAGATCGGAGCGTAACCGGAATTATTTAAACCGGTATGTGATTCTGCCGCGAGTTAGATCATACGGGGAAAGCTCAACCGTAACTTTATCTCCAGGCAAAATGCGAATAAAGTGCATACGAATTTTACCGGATACATGAGCTAAAACAGTATGACCATTTTCTAATTCTACCTTAAACATTGCATTTGGCAAAGTCTCTTGTACTGTGCCTTCTACTTCAATTACATCGTCTTTCGCCATTAAAGTGATTCTCCCTTCTCTATGCGTGAACCTATTACAGGTACACATCTTTCCGTCAACTTTACTCCAGTCCAATTATCCTCAAAAGTCTTACAATTCTGCATCAAGTATTCACCATTTTTGTAGAACCAGGCTTTAACTGAGGACCTTATCAGCTGGACCGAAATGAGGATTTTATGGGTCCTCATGTAAGTCTTGACCGATTCCGTGACCGACATACTCTCAAAAAAAGAGAAGCAATTAGTCTCGACATAGGCTTGAATAGCATGGGAGATGTTTGAAAGGCGCACGCCTGGCATAGCTACTTTCTACCCTCTATATCACGACTCTTTAGGAAATCTACTAGAGTCGTTGCATTTCTTCAACAATTTTGCCGACCGGATATGTCCATGAAGATTACTTAAAACGTAATCGCCCAATTCAGGGAATACCAAGTGCAAGAACCTGATCGATAAATGTGTAAATGCCGTTGCGAAATCCATTATACCCTTTGTATGAAAGGAATGCACCATATTTAAACAGGAAGTTTTAAAATGGCAGGATTTCATAAATTATCAAGAATGATTATTTTTGCAATGGATCAAGTAGCACATCAATGTTTTCAAATACCTTATTAATATCTTGCTGTCCATTAATGTCGACCAAGTACCCTTTTTCTCCGTAGAAATCAAGAAGTGGCTTAGTTTGTTTCAAATTCACATCTAAGCGATTTTGAACCGTTTCTTCATTATCGTCAGCACGTTGATATAAGTCTCCGCCGCAACGGTCACATACATCTTCTTTTGTTGGAGGATTGAAAACAAGGTGATATGTCGAACCACAAGATTTGCAAATGCGACGACCTGTCAATCTTTCCATTAAGATGCTTTTATCAACATTGATATTAATTACAAAATTAATTTTTCGATCTAAATCAGCAAGAATGTTTTCAAGAGCTTCTGCTTGTGCCACAGTACGTGGGAAACCATCAAGTAGAAATCCTTTTACACAATCTTCCTTGCTTAAACGCTCACGAACAATGCCGATGGTTACTTCATCAGGAACCAATTCGCCCTTATCCATGAATGATTTAGCCTTTAGACCTAATTCTGTTCCATCTTTGATAGCTGTTCGGAACATATCTCCAGTAGAAATATGAGGGATGTTATATTTTTCTACGATTTTTTCGGCTTGAGTACCTTTACCAGCACCCGGTAGCCCCATTAAAACTAGATTCAATGTTCTTCCCCCTCAAACTCTATAATGGGTAAAGGGAACATATCGTTCCCAGAACTCATTACTTTATAAAGCCTTTATAGTGTCTCTTCACTAGTTGTGCTTCTAGCTGTTTCATCGTATCAAGGGCAACCCCGACTACGATTAGCAAACTAGTTCCGCCAATCTGAGCAGATTGTGGAAGATCAGCAAGCTTTATGAAGAATACCGGTAAAACGGCAATGGCTGCTAAGAATAAAGAGCCAACGAACGTTAAGCGATATAAAACACTAGTTAAATATTCTTGTGTACTCTTACCTGGACGAATCCCTGGCACATAGCCACCTTGCTTTTTCAGATTCTCAGACATTTGCTCAGGATTAACCTGAATGAACGCATAAAAATATGAGAAGGCAATAATAAGAGCAACATATATGATCATGCCAATTGGCTTAGTATAATCAAGGTTTGTTGAAATCCACGTAGTCACGCTATTCTTCCCGAAGAAAGAGGCGATCGTTGTTGGAGTGATAATAAATGCAGTTGCGAAGATTACCGGGATAACACCCGCAGCATTTACTTTCAATGGTAAATGGGTAGATTGACCACCCATTTGCGTACGACCCACCGCAGCCCGTTTGGCATATTGGATTGGAATCTTACGTAATGCTTGCTGAATGAAGATTACAGCAACCACGATTGCTAATACTGCTACTATGATAAGGATAATGGTTACAATTCGTAAGAATAGTTGGTCCCCAGCATTTTCAAACTGCTGTGCATAGATCTGGTTGGCCGTATTAGGCAAACTAGATACAATACCAGCAAAGATAATAATGGAAATCCCATTACCGACACCTTTAGCAGTAATCAACTCTCCTAACCACAAAAGAAAAGCTGTTCCTGCCGTTAAGACAGTCGCAATAAGCAAGTATGTTGCAACCCCAGGAGATTCAATTAACGAGCCACCCGACATATTGTTAAATCCATAAGACATACCCAAAGCTTGGATAAATCCAAGGACAATAGTGAAGTAACGTGTAAATTGAGCCAATTTACGGCGCCCTGCCTCCCCTTGTTTCGACCATTCAGTGAACTTTGGAACAACGTCCATCTGTAATAGCTGTACGATGATTGATGCCGTGATATACGGCATGATCCCCATCGCCAAAATAGAGAAGTTTTGCAGTGCTCCGCCGCCAAAGGTATTTAAAAGACCGATGACGCTCATTTGGTCCTGTTCAGCAAGAAAACCGGCATTCACATGCGGTACAGGAATAAATGTACCGATGCGATAGACGATTAACATGAGAAGGGTAAAAATTATCTTATTTCTTATTTCACCCACGCGCATAAAATTGGAGATCGTGCGAAACATTAGATCACCTCTGTGTTACCGCCAGCAGCTTCGATAGCTTCTTTTGCAGTAGAAGAGAATTTGTGAGCTTTAACAGTAAGCTTTTTCTCAATGTTTCCTTTAGCAAGAATCTTGATTCCTGCTTTTTCTTTACTTACGATACCAGTCTCAAGTAAAAGAGCTGGAGTTACTTCAGTACCGTCTTCGAAAAGATTTAACGTATCAAGATTTACGATAGCATAGTCTTTACGGTTAACGTTGGTAAATCCACGTTTAGGCAAACGTCTGAATAGAGGAGTTTGACCCCCTTCAAATCCAAGGCGTACACCGCCGCCAGAGCGAGCGTTTTGTCCTTTGTGTCCTTTACCTGCTGTTTTACCGTTACCAGATCCAATACCGCGACCTTTACGTTTACGTTCTTTACGAGAACCTTCTGCAGATTTTAACTCATGAAGTTTCATGTTGGCACCTCCTTGTTAAGTTAAAAATTATTTTATTGTTCTTTTACAGTAACAAGATGAGATACTTTGGTAATCATACCACGAATCGCAGGGTTGTCATCTTGAACAACCGTTTGATGCATTTTGTGTAAACCCAAAGTGTTAACTGTAACACGTTGATCTTCAGGACGACCGATCAAGCTGCGAGTGAGGGTAATTTCTAATTTATTAGCCATTATACGATTTCCCTCCTTATCCTAACAGTTCTTGTACTGATTTACCACGTAACTTAGCTACGTCCTCAGCACGTTTTAATTGCTTCAATCCTTCGATTGTTGCACGAACCATATTAATAGGTGTGTTAGTACCTAATGATTTAGACAAGATATCACTAATTCCGCCTAATTCAAGGACCGCACGAACAGGACCACCAGCAATAACTCCTGTACCTTCAGAAGCTGGTTTCAAAAGAATGTGACCAGCGCCAAAGTGACCATTCACAAGGTGAGGAATTGTAGTTCCTACCATTGGTACAGTAATTAGATTTTTCTTAGCATCCTCAATAGCTTTACGGATTGCATCCGGAACTTCTTGAGCTTTACCAGTACCAAATCCAACATGACCGTTTTTATCACCTACAACAACTAGTGCAGTGAAACGGAAACGACGTCCGCCTTTAACAACTTTAGCTACACGGTTTACGGTAACTACGCGTTCTTCAAGTTCTAATTTATTAGGATCAATGCTACGCATCTGTATATGTCCCTCCTTATCCATTAAAATTCTAAGCCGTTTTCACGAGCAGCGTCAGCTAATGCTTTAACACGACCATGGAAGAGGTAACCACCGCGGTCAAATACCACAGCTTTTAAACCTTTTTCAATAGCACGTTTCGCAATAAGTTCGCCAACTTTTTGAGCTGCTTCAGCGTTGCTACCAGCTTCAATGCTAATCTCTTTATCAAGAGTTGAAGCACTTGCTAATGTTACGCCTTTTGCATCGTCAATCAATTGTGCGTAAATGTGTTTGTTTGAACGGAACACATTTAAACGAGGACGAGCTTCCGTTCCAGAAATCTTTGCACGTACACGTGCATGGCGTTTCTGACGAGTAGCATTTTTATCAAGCTTCGTAATCATTTACGTCACTCCTTTCGTTTACTTAAGCAGCATTACTTACCAGTTTTACCTTCTTTACGACGAACGAATTCGCCAACGTAACGGATACCTTTACCTTTATACGGTTCAGGTGGGCGAGTATCACGAATGTTAGCTGCAAGAGCACCTACACGTTCTTTACTAGCACCTTTAACGATTACTTTTGTATTAGAAGGAACTTCGACTTCAACGCCTGCTTCTGGTTCTATTTCTACAGGGTGAGAATATCCTACGTTAAGGATAAGCTTAGTACCTTGCTTTTGAGCACGGTACCCAACCCCAATAAGTTCTAGTGACTTTTCGAATCCTTTTGAAACTCCTTCAATCATGTTAGCGATAAGAGCGCGAGTAGTACCGTGTAAAGAACGGTGAGCTTTCTCGTCAGACGGGCGTGTAACAGTTACCACGTTCTCTTCAACAACGATTGTAAGATCAGGATTAAATGATCTAGTTAATTCACCTTTAGGGCCTTTAACAGTTACTTCACTTCCGTTTACAGTAACTGTTACGCCTGCAGGGATTTCAACAGGTTTTTTACCTATACGAGACATATTGTGCACCTCCATTCTTGTGAAAATGTATTACCAAACGTATGCTAAAACTTCTCCGCCAACTTGTTTAGAGCGAGCTTCCTTGTCTGTTAAAACTCCGTGAGAAGTAGAAACAATTGCGATACCTAAACCGTTTAGAACGCGTGGTACCTCTCCAGTTTTTGCATATACACGCAAACCAGGTTTGCTGATACGTTTAAGACCAGTGATAACACGTTCGTTGTTTGCACCGTATTTTAAGAAGATACGGATGATACCTTGTTTGTTGTCTTCGATTAATTCAAAGTCACGTACGAAGCCCTCACGCTTTAAGATCTCAGCAATTTCCTTTTTGATCTTTGAAGCAGGAACTTCTAGCTTTTCGTGACGAACCATATTCGCATTACGGATGCGAGTAAGCATATCTGCAATAGGATCTGTCATGACCATTTTATTTTACCTCCTTCCCAAACTCGGGTTTTACCAGCTAGCTTTTTTAACGCCAGGAATTTGTCCTTTATGTGCAAGTTCGCGGAAACAAATACGACATAGTTTAAATTTACGTATTACAGAATGTGGACGGCCGCAACGTTCGCAACGTGTATATTCTTGTACTTTAAACTTTTGTTCGCGTTTTTGCTTTACGATCATAGACTTTTTAGCCACGATTTCGCCTCCCTTTATTTAGAGATTACTTTTGGAACGGCATTCCAACTTGAGTAAGTAGTTCACGAGCTTCTTCGTCAGTGTTGGCAGTCGTTACGATAACGATATCCATACCACGAACTTTGCTCACTTTATCGTAATCAATCTCAGGGAAGATAAGTTGTTCTTTAATACCTAATGTATAGTTCCCACGTCCGTCAAAAGATTTCTTTGAAACGCCGCGGAAATCACGTACACGTGGTAAAGATACAGATACTAGCTTATCAAGGAATTGATACATACGTTCTCCACGTAGTGTAACCTTCGCTCCGATAGGCATACCTTCACGCAAACGGAATCCTGCGATTGATTTTTTAGCTTTAGTTATTACTGGTTTTTGACCAGCGATAAGTGTTAATTCTTCAACTGCTGTATCTAAAGCTTTTGAGTTAGATACTGCGTCACCAACACCCATGTTAATAACGATCTTTTCAATAGTTGGTACTTGCATTACTGATTGATAGTTGAATTTACCCATTAATGATGGTGTAATTTCGCTGTTATATTTTTCTTTAAGGCGGCTCATTGCTTCGTGTACCTCCCTTCATTTATGACTTATTTATCTAAAGATTCACCTGATATTTTAGCTACGCGTACTTTCTTGCCGTTTTCAATCTTATATCCAACACGAGTCGGTTTACCTGTTTTCGGATCAAGAGGCATTACATTGGATGCGTGAATAGCAGCTTCTCGGCTGATAATTCCACCTTGTGGATTAACTTGAGATGGCTTAGAGTGCTTTTTCACAATATTAATTCCTTCAACAAGCACACGATTTTGTTTCGGATATGCTTCAAGAATTGTTCCTTGTTTGCCTTTGTCCTTACCAGAGATGACTACGACTTTGTCACCTTTTTTAACATGCATTAGCTTGGCACCTCCTTGAAAGGCTTTACGAAATTTAACTATTATAAAACTTCTGGAGCTAGAGAAACGATCTTCATGAAACTGTTATCACGTAATTCACGAGCAACAGGTCCAAAAATACGAGTTCCACGTGGGCTCTTATCGTCACGGATAATTACACATGCGTTCTCATCGAAACGAATGTAAGAACCGTCAGGACGACGCATACCACGTTTTGTACGAACAACAACAGCCTTAACGACTTCACCTTTTTTAACAACGCCTCCAGGTGTTGCTTGTTTAACGGTACAAACTATAACATCGCCGATATTAGCATATTTACGTCCAGAACCACCTAGTACTTTAATAGCTAGAACTTCACGTGCACCTGAATTGTCAGCGACTTTTAAACGAGATTCTTGTTGAATCATGTACGGTACCTCCCTTCGGAATTAACTTAATCCGAACAAAATTAAATGATTACTGATTTTTCTACTACTTCTAGAAGACGGAAACGTTTTGTAGCTGAAAGTGGACGAGTTTCCATGATACGTACTACATCGCCTGCTTTAGCTTCATTCAGCTCGTCATGAGCTTTTAACTTTTTAGAGTATTTTACGCGTTTACCGTATAAAGAATGCTTTTTATAGGTTTCTACAACGACTGTTACGGTTTTATCCATTTTGTCGGATACTACGCGGCCAGTGTAGACTTTGCGTTGGTTGCGTTCGCTCATTATGCAAACCTCCATTCATTATCGATTAGTGACACCGATCTCTCTTTGACGAACAACTGTTTTCATACGAGCGATCGATTTGCGAACTTCACGGATGCGAGCTGTATTTTCAAGTTGTCCAGTAGCTAACTGGAAACGAAGATTAAATAGTTCTTCTTTAAGAGATTTTAGTTTTTGTTCAATTTCAGCAGTGGTTAGATCTTTGATTTCATTAGCTTTCATTTGTTTCACCACCAATTTCCTCTCTTTTTACAAACTTACATTTGATTGGAAGTTTGTGTGCTGCAAGGCGCAATGCTTCTCTTGCCACCTCTTCAGATACACCAGAGATTTCAAACAATACTTTGCCCGGTTTAACGACTGCTACCCAACCTTCAGGAGCACCTTTACCGGAACCCATCCGTACTTCAAGCGGCTTAGCAGTGTAAGGTTTGCTTGGGAAGATCTTGATCCAAACTTTACCTCCACGCTTCATGTAACGAGTCATCGCTACACGAGCTGCTTCGATTTGACGGTTAGTGATCCAGGAAGCTTCTTGAGCTTGAAGTCCAAATTCTCCGAAATGAACTTCACGTCCGCCTTTAGCCATCCCTCTCATCTTACCGCGATGTTCACGACGGTATTTTACGCGTTTTGGCAATAACATATTATTTTCCTCCTTCCTCAGATTTCTTCTTAGTAGGAAGAACTTCTCCACGGTAGATCCAAACTTTCACGCCTAGCTTCCCGTAAGTAGTATCTGCTTCAGCATGAGCATAATCTATGTCAGCACGAAGTGTGTGAAGTGGAACTGTTCCCTCGCTGTAGTGTTCAGCACGAGCAATATCTGCACCGCCAAGACGACCAGAAACTTGAGTTTTGATTCCTTTAGCGCCTGAACGCATTGTACGTTGAATAGCTTGTTTTTGAGCACGACGGAATGAAACACGATTTTCTAATTGACGAGCGATGTTCTCAGCAACCAATTTCGCATCAAGATCTGCTCTTTTGATTTCGATGATATTGATGTGAACTCTTTTGCCAGTTAATTGGTTTAATGCTTTACGAAGTGCTTCAACTTCAGTGCCGCCCTTACCGATAACCATACCTGGTTTAGCAGTATGAACTGATACATTGATGCGGTTAGCTGCACGTTCGATTTCAACCTTGGATACAGAAGCATCACTTAGACGTTTCGCGATATACTCACGAACTCTAAGGTCTTCATGCAAAAGAACTGCGTAGTCTTTATCAGCGTACCATTTGGATTCCCAATCACGGATGATCCCGATACGCATACCGACTGGATTTACCTTTTGACCCACAGATTACCCCTCCTTCTTTTCTGATACAACGATTGTAATATGACTAGTACGTTTGTTAATTGCACTCGCACGACCTTGAGCGCGAGGACGGAAACGTTTTAATGTTGGTCCTTCGTTAACGTATGCCTCTGAAACGACTAGGTTATTGATATCCATTTCGTAGTTATGTTCTGCATTTGCGATAGCAGATTTCAGAATTTTTTCTACGACTGGAGAAGCAGATTTTGGTGTTAAGCGAAGAATCGCTACTGCTTCACCTACTTGTTTTCCTCGAATTAAGTCTGCGACTAAACGCACTTTACGAGGAGCAATACGAACTGTTCTAGCGACAGCTTTTGCTTGCATGAGATGCCCTCCTCTCATTAACGTCTTGTTTTCTTGTCATCACTTGCGTGACCTTTATAAGTGCGTGTAGGCGCGAATTCGCCTAGTTTGTGACCTACCATGTCTTCTGTTACATAAACCGGCACATGCTTACGACCGTCATAAACAGCGATTGTATGTCCGATGAATTGCGGGAAGATTGTTGAGCGACGAGACCAAGTTTTTACTACCTGTTTCTTGTCTGCTTCATTTAATTTTTCAACTTTTACCAATAAATGATCATCAACAAAAGGCCCTTTTTTTAAGCTACGACCCATGCGAGTACCTCCCTTCGTGATCGTTCTACGGTCCGATTAATGAACCGTAGCTCAACCCCGTTATTTTTTACGACGACGAACGATAAATTTATCGGATTTATTTTTCTTCTTACGTGTTTTGAATCCAAGAGTTGGTTTACCCCAAGGAGACATTGGTGATTTACGTCCGATTGGTGCTTTACCTTCACCACCACCGTGTGGGTGATCATTCGGGTTCATTACTGATCCACGTACAGTTGGGCGTTTACCTAACCAACGATTACGACCAGCTTTACCAATGTTGATAAGTTCATGTTGTTCGTTACCAACTTGACCGATTGTAGCACGGCAAGTAGCAAGAATCATACGAACCTCACCAGAATTTAAACGTACAAGAACATAACGACCTTCTTTACCAAGTACTTGTGCAGATGTACCTGCAGAACGGACTAATTGTCCACCTTTTCCTGGTTTTAATTCGATGTTATGAATTACTGTACCAACTGGGATGTTAATTAGAGGAAGTGCGTTACCCACTTTAATATCGGCTTCTGGGCCAGACATAACTTCCAAACCTACTTCTAGGTTTTTAGGAGCTAGGATATAACGTTTTTCTCCATCAACGTAATTAATTAATGCAATGTTTGCAGAACGATTTGGATCGTACTCAATAGTAGCAACGCGTCCTGGTATACCATCTTTATTCCGTTTGAAATCGATGATACGGTATTGACGCTTGTGGCCGCCACCTTGATGACGAACTGTTAACTTACCTTGGTTATTACGGCCGCCTTTATTGTGTAAAGGAGCAAGTAATGATTTTTCGGGTTTGTCTGTAGTAATCTCAGCAAAATCCGAAGTTGTCATATTACGTCGACCGTTAGAGGTAGGTTTATACTTCTTAATCGCCATTTGTATTTCCCTCCTTCTCTAATGAATTAAGCTTCGAATAGCTCGATTTCTTTGCTGTCAGCAGTTAATTTAACAATAGCTTTACGGCGCTTGTTAGTATAGCCTGCATGTTTGCCCATGCGTTTGAATTTACCTTTGTAGTTCATGATATTTACCTTTTCAACTTTTACGCCGAAAACTTCTTGAACCGCATCTTTAACTTGAGTTTTGTTAGCTCTAACATCAACTTCAAAAGTATACTTCTTTTCAGCCATAGCGTCTGAAGAAGCTTCTGTGATTACGGGGCGCTTAATGATATCGCGTGCATCCATTATGCAAGCACCTCCTCTACTTTTTCGACAGCTGATTTAGTCAAGATCAATTTGTTGTGTGAAACAACATCAAGAACATTAAGACCAACAGCTTCAACCACAGTAACACCTGGGATGTTACGTGCAGAAAGAGCAACCTTCTCATCTAAACCGTCAGTAACGATCAACGTTTTAGTATCTACAGAAAGATTTTTTAGTACAGCTACAAATTCTTTCGTTTTTGGAGCTTCGAAAGTCAAGCTTTCAAGTACTAAGATGTTTTCTTCCAATGCCTTTGCAGACAATGCAGATTTAATAGCTAAGCGACGTACCTTTTTAGGCAACTTGTAAGAGTATGATCTTGGAGTTGGTCCAAAAACGATACCACCGCCACGCCATTGTGGAGAACGGATAGAACCTTGACGCGCACGTCCAGTTCCTTTTTGTTTCCAAGGTTTACGTCCACCGCCTGCAACTTCAGAACGGTTTTTAACTTTATGAGTTCCTTGACGTAAGGAAGCTCGTTGCATGATGATTGCTTCAAATAATACATGATTATTAGGTTCGATACCAAAGATGGATTCGTTTAGCTCGATGTCGCCAACTTGTGAACCTGTTTGGTTGAACAATGTAACTTTTGGCATTCTATTGCTCCTCCTTTCTCAGAAATTACTTTGCTTTAACAGCAGTTTTAACTTTGATCAGCGCTTTTCTAGCACCAGGTACATTACCTTTGACCAATAGTAGATTACGTTCAACATCAACTTTAACGATAGCTAAGTTTTGAACAGTAACTTGTTCCCCACCCATACGTCCTGGTAATAGTTTACCTTTGAATACGCGGTTTGGAGCAACAGGACCCATTGAACCTGGGCGACGGTGGTAACGAGAACCATGAGTCATCGGTCCGCGAGATTGTCCGTGGCGTTTAATAGCACCTTGGAAACCTTTACCTTTTGAAATTCCTATTACATCTACTAAATCGCCTTCAGCGAAAATACTAACATTGACTTCTTGACCGATCTCGTATGAAGCAAGATCCGTTCCGCGGAATTCGCGAATGAAGCGCTTAGGAGTAGTATTTGCTTTTTCAACGTGTCCCTTTTCAGGTTTGTTAGAAAGCTTTTCACGTTTGTTTTCAAAACCAACTTGAATTGCTTCATAACCGTCAGTTTCAACAGTTTTCTTTTGAAGTACTACATTGTTAGCAGCTTCGATTACTGTTACCGGGATAAGTTCGCCATTTTCAGCAAAAACTTGAGTCATACCGATTTTTCTTCCTAAGATTCCTTTGGTCATAAGTCACACCTCCTAGAGTAATTGTTCTTATTATATAAATTATAATTTAATTTCGATGTCAACGCCTGACGGTAAATCTAAACGCATCAATGAATCAACTGTTTGCGGAGTTGGATTAACGATATCGATTAGACGTTTATGCGTACGCATTTCGAATTGTTCGCGAGAGTCTTTGTATTTATGAACCGCACGAAGGACCGTATAGATAGATCTTTCAGTTGGCAATGGAATTGGACCAGCAACAGTCGCACCAGAACGTTTTGCAGTTTCAACAATTTTCTCAGCAGATTGATCAAGGATTCTGTGATCATATGCTTTCAAACGAATACGAATTTTTTGTTTTGCCATAATTTTCCCTCCTTTTCGCCTATTTTATAAAATAGACCTTCTCAATGGAAATTTCCCACACACTCGCCATGGCAAAGCGGCCGGGTGTGTCAGCAACCTTCCATATCATCGCAGTCAAAGACCAACATTGTCTATTATACATAACACACAAGTTAAATGCAAGTTAAACTTAAATCTTTCTTGTGCAACACACTTTTATTATTATACATACAATCTTTAGGATTTACAAGTAGATTCTATATCTCTATTTCTAACCAGTTTCTTCTATTATAATCCTAAAGGCAAAAAAAAGAAG
Source organism: Peribacillus sp. NPDC097198 (assembly GCF_044762055.1). NCBI lineage: Bacteria > Bacillati > Bacillota > Bacilli > Caryophanales > Bacillaceae > Peribacillus > Peribacillus sp. NPDC097198. The sequence goes on from NZ_JBIWDO010000017.1 coordinate 25,049, forward strand.
CAGACGGCGTCCCATCTGCTTCTTCCGGAAGGCGTCCCTTCCAATATTCGATTTAGAATCGATTATTCTTGGATTGTAGCAACTACACCAGCGCCTACAGTACGTCCACCCTCACGGATAGAGAATTTAGTACCTTCTTCGATAGCGATAGGAGCGATAAGTTCTACTGACATTTCAATGTTATCTCCAGGCATAACCATTTCTACGCCTTCAGGAAGGTTACAAATACCAGTTACGTCAGTTGTACGGAAGTAGAACTGCGGACGGTAGTTTGTGAAGAAAGGAGTATGACGTCCACCTTCTTCTTTAGAAAGAACATAAACTTCAGCTTTGAATTTGCTGTGTGGAGTGATTGTATTTGGCTTAGCAAGTACTTGTCCACGTTGGATATCTTCACGAGCAACACCACGAAGTAGAGCTCCGATGTTGTCACCAGCTTCAGCATAATCAAGAAGTTTACGGAACATTTCAACACCAGTTACAGTTGTTGGTTTTGCTTCGTCGTTGAAACCGATGATGTCTACAACGTCACCGACTTTAACTTGTCCACGTTCAACACGTCCTGTAGCAACTGTTCCACGACCAGTGATTGAGAATACATCCTCAACTGGCATCATGAATGGTTTGTCAGTGTCACGAGTTGGTTCTGGAATGTACTCGTCAACAGCAGCCATTAATTCATGAATTTTTTCTTCCCAAGCAGCATCTCCTTCAAGAGCTTTAAGAGCAGAACCTTTGATAACTGGAACGTCATCGCCAGGGAAATCGTATTCAGAAAGAAGATCACGAATTTCCATTTCTACTAATTCAAGAAGTTCTTCGTCATCAACCATGTCGCATTTGTTCATGAATACAACTAGGAAAGGAACACCAACTTGTTTAGAAAGAAGGATGTGCTCACGAGTTTGAGGCATTGGGCCATCAGCAGCAGAAACTACTAAGATACCACCATCCATTTGTGCAGCACCAGTGATCATGTTTTTAACATAGTCAGCATGTCCTGGGCAGTCAACGTGTGCATAGTGACGAGTAGCTGTTTCGTACTCAACGTGTGCAGTAGAGATTGTGATACCACGTTCTCTTTCTTCTGGCGCACCATCAATTTGGTCATACGCGCGTGCTTCTGCTCCACCAGCTTTAGCAAGTACAGTAGTGATTGCAGCAGTTAGAGTTGTTTTACCATGGTCAACGTGTCCAATTGTTCCAACGTTAACATGCGGTTTTGAACGATCATATTTAGCTTTTCCCATTAGGAATTCCTCCTTAAAAATATAAAAATAGTTTAAGTATATAAGGGCTGTGAAAGAAGATAAATTCTTCCAACACAGCTTACATAAGTAGTTATACTTTAATAAGAGATGAAAATCAATTATTCACCTTTATTTTTTTTGATGATTTCTTCAGAAATGCTCTTAGGTACTTCTTCATAGTGATCGAAGTGCATAGAGAATGTTCCGCGTCCTTGAGTGTTTGAACGTAATGAAGTTGCATAACCGAACATTTCGGATAGTGGAACCATCGCTTTAACCATTTGAGTGTTTCCGCGAGCTTCCAAACCTTCTACGCGTCCACGACGAGATGTAATATCTCCCATGATATCGCCTAGGTAATCTTCAGGGATTACAACTTCCACTTTCATGATAGGTTCAAGGATAACCGGCTTACATTTTGAAGCAGCATTTTTAAGCGCCATTGATGCAGCGATTTTAAATGCCATTTCATTGGAGTCAACGTCATGGTAAGATCCGTCGAATAATTTTGCTTTAATATCAACTAATGGGTAACCAGCAAGTACTCCACGGTCAAGTGAATCAACTAATCCAGCTTGTACTGCAGGAATATACTCACGAGGTACTACACCACCGACGATAGCATTTTCAAATTCGAATCCTTTACCTTCTTCGTTTGGTCCAAATTCAATCCAAACGTGTCCGAATTGTCCACGTCCACCAGATTGACGAACGAATTTACCTTCAACTTTAGCTGAACCACGGAAAGTTTCACGGTAAGCAACTTGAGGAGCACCTACGTTAGCTTCCACTCTGAATTCACGACGCATACGGTCAACAAGGATGTCCAAGTGAAGTTCGCCCATACCAGCGATAATTGTTTGACCAGTTTCTTGGTCAGTATGCGCACGGAATGTTGGATCTTCGTCTTGAAGCTTTTGTAAAGCTTGAGACATTTTGTCTTGGTCTGCTTTCGATTTTGGTTCAACAGAAAGTGAGATAACTGGTTCTGGGAATACCATTGATTCAAGGATAACTTGATCCTTATCATCACATAGTGTATCACCAGTAGTCGTATCTTTCAAACCAACAGCTGCAGCGATATCCCCAGCATATACTGTAGAAATCTCTTCACGGCTGTTTGCATGCATTTGAAGGATACGTCCAATACGTTCACGTTTACCTTTTGTTGAGTTGATTACATATGATCCAGATTCTAATGTACCAGAGTACACACGGAAGAATGTAAGCTTACCAACATAAGGGTCTGTCATAACTTTAAACGCTAAAGCAGAGAACGGTTCAGAATCATCTGAGTGACGTTCTACTTCTTCTTCAGTATCCGGAAGAGTACCTTTGATTGCAGGTACGTCTAATGGAGATGGAAGGAAGTCAATAACGTTATCAAGCATTAATTGAACACCTTTATTTTTGAACGCTGAACCACAGATAACTGGGAAGAATTCAACATTAACGGTTGCAGTACGGATAGCAGCTTTTAATTCAGCAATGCTGATTTCTTCGCCACCAAGGTATTTTTCCATTAAGTCTTCATTAACTTCAGCCACCGCTTCGATTAATTTCTCACGGTACTCTTCAGCTAATTCAAGGTGTTCTGCAGGAATTTCACCAACAGTGATATCAGTTCCTAAATCATTTGAGTAGAAATGAGCTTTCATTTCAATTAAGTCAATGATAGCGGAAAAATTATCTTCAGCACCAATTGGTAATTGGACCGGGTGAGCGTTTGCTTGCAAACGATCGTGGATAGTTCCTACTGAATAAAGGAAATCCGCACCGATTTTGTCCATTTTGTTAACGAATACGACACGTGGTACACCGTATGTTGTAGCTTGGCGCCAAACTGTTTCAGTTTGAGGCTCAACACCTGATTGGGCATCAAGTACAGCTACAGCTCCATCAAGTACACGTAGAGAACGTTCAACTTCAACTGTGAAGTCTACGTGTCCCGGTGTATCAATGATGTTTACGCGGTGACCTTTCCACTGTGCAGTTGTTGCAGCGGATGTGATCGTGATTCCACGTTCTTGTTCTTGCTCCATCCAGTCCATTTGTGAAGCACCTTCGTGTGTTTCACCAATTTTGTGGATTTTACCAGTATAGTAAAGAACGCGTTCTGTTGTAGTCGTTTTACCAGCATCAATATGTGCCATGATACCGATATTACGAGTATTTGCTAAGGAGAACTCTCTTGCCATTTGTCTTTCTCCTTCCTATTATAAGGATTTTATTGTTATTGATCTTACCAGCGATAGTGAGCAAATGCTTTGTTAGCTTCTGCCATTTTGTGCGTATCTTCACGTTTCTTAACAGCTGCTCCAGTGTTGTTTGCAGCATCCATGATTTCGAAAGCTAAACGCTCTTCCATCGTTTTTTCTCCACGAAGGCGAGAGTAGTTTACTAACCAACGAAGACCTAGAGTTGATTTACGGTCTGGACGTACCTCAACTGGTACTTGGTAGTTAGCTCCACCCACACGGCGTGCTTTTACTTCTAATACAGGCATGATGTTTTTAAGTGCTTGATCAAACACTTCGATTGGCTCATTGCCAGTACGTTCTTTAATTAACTCAAATGCAGAGTAAAGTATTTTTTGTGATTTTCCTCTTTGTCCATCAACCATTAATTTGTTGATTAAGCGAGTCACAAGTTTAGATTTATAAATTGGATCTGGTAATACATCTCTTTTTGTTACGGGTCCTTTACGAGGCATTATATTTCCTCCTTTCTCGGATTATTTTTTTGCTGCTTTCGGACGCTTAGTACCGTATTTAGAACGGCTTTGCATACGATTGTTAACTCCTGCTGTATCAAGAGCACCACGTACGATATGGTAACGTACCCCTGGTAAATCCTTTACACGTCCACCGCGGATTAGTACCACGCTGTGTTCTTGTAAGTTGTGACCGATACCTGGGATATAAGCTGTTACCTCGATACCGTTAGTTAAACGTACACGCGCATATTTACGTAAAGCGGAGTTTGGTTTTTTCGGTGTCATAGTTCCCACACGAGTACAAACACCACGTTTTTGCGGAGATGATACGTTAGTTTGTGCTTTCTTAAAGCTGTTGTAGCCTTTGTTAAGTGCTGGAGAGTTAGATTTAACCTCTTTAGACTCGCGTCCTTTACGCACTAATTGATTAATAGTAGGCATTACATTTTTCCTCCCTTCGCAATTTCATGTCTAGTACCACACATCCAGGTGGTTCATAAATGGGTAAAAACAAAGTCCTTGCAAATAGTATTGCAAAAACATTTTTACTTTTTAATGGCAACAGTTGCTGCTCCGACATCAATACCACATGCTTTTCCAAGCATTTTCATCGAATCAACATATGTGATAGGAACATCCACTAGTTTAGCGGTCTCAACAACACGCCCAGTCAAGTATATATCTGCATCATCAGCGATGATAACTTCTTGAATTAAATTGTTCTTCAAAGCTCTAACTGTTTGTTTCGTTCCTATAACCACTGACTTTGCCTGTATTACTTTTTCATAAGACATGGTCCATATCCTCCAAAGTTACAGGGTAACATAGGAGCACCTTTGCTATAGTATCATTTTTAGTCAGATGCTGTCAACTTGTTTCAAAAAATTATTTAAGCAAAAGGTTTTCCAGTTAAATCATTCTATAGGTTTTTAAGTCTACCAAATTGGTTCTATCATAACTAATTTTTAACTGATTACTCTTTATTAATAAAAAGAAACCAGCTCATTTAATCCGAACCTCAATCCCCCATTATCGTTAGGGGGATCAAGTTCTTCAGTATTTATATGAGCTGGGTCTAATTATCCTTTAGTCAACCGATACTGTCTCAGGATTCTCTACGACAACAGGGTTAGCTTTTCTGTAGCGAGGCATACCTGTTCCAGCTGGAACAAGTTTACCGATGATAACATTTTCTTTCAGTCCAAGCAATTCGTCGCGTTTTCCTTTAATTGCTGCATCAGTCAATACTCTAGTTGTTTCTTGGAATGATGCTGCAGACAAGAAGGAATCCGTTTCAAGTGATGCTTTTGTAATTCCTAGTAATACAGGACGACCTGTAGCAGGTAGCTTGCTGGTTAGCAATGCGTTTGTGTTTGCCACGGTGAACTGGTTAACATCCAATAGCGTACCTGGAAGAACTTCAGTTTCCCCTGCATCAAGAACACGAACTTTACGCATCATTTGTCTAACCATAACCTCGATATGTTTATCGCCGATTTCTACCCCTTGCATCCGGTATACTTTCTGTACTTCATGAAGTAAGTATTCCTGAACAGTAAGAACATCCGTAACTTTCAACAATTCTTTAGGATCGATAGAACCCTCTGTTAACTCCTCGCCTCGACGAACGAAAGTATCAACAGACACTCTTAAACGCGCTGTGTATGGCGCTGTATAAGTACGTGATTCAACCGCACCTTGGACCACGATTTCTTGTTGTTTATCGCGGATTTCATTGATTGAAACGATAGTTCCCTCAATTTCAGAAATAACTGCTTGACCTTTAGGGTTCCTCGCTTCAAATATTTCTTGGATACGAGGTAAACCTTGAGTAATATCGTCTCCGGCAACCCCACCTGTATGGAATGTACGCATTGTTAACTGAGTACCAGGTTCACCGATTGATTGGGCAGCAATGATACCAACTGCTTCTCCCACTTCAACTTCCTGACCGGTAGCCAAGTTACGTCCGTAACATTTCTTACATACACCATGACTGGTGTTACATGTAAAGGCAGAGCGAATCCATGCAGTTTCAATACCTAGAGATGCAATATAAGCTGCTAGATCCTCAGTGATAAGGTCATTTTCAGCCACAATTACTTCATCTGTTTCTGGATGTCTAATGGCTTTTCTTGCATATCGGCCAATTAAACGTTCTTCAAGATGCTCGATTATTTCTGTTCCCTCTCTCAAGGCAGAAATTTTCAAGCCGCGGTCTGTTCCACAGTCATCATCACGGATGATAACATCTTGGGCTACGTCTACTAGACGACGTGTAAGGTAACCAGAATCGGCAGTTTTAAGGGCTGTATCGGCAAGACCTTTACGAGCACCATGTGTAGAGATAAAGTACTCTAACACTGTTAAACCTTCACGGAAACTTGATTTGATCGGTAATTCGATGATACGTCCAGCCGGGTTGGCCATCAGTCCACGCATACCCGCAAGCTGCGTGAAGTTGGAAGCATTACCACGGGCACCGGAGTCACTCATCATGAAGATCGGATTGCGTCGGTCAAGAGATTTCATCAGTTTAGACTGAATAGTATCTTTTGCTGCGCTCCAGATCGAAATGACGCGATCATAACGCTCATCTTCGGTAATTAGACCACGTCTAAATTGTTTTAGGACGTTATCCACTTTTGTTTGAGCTTCCGTAATGATTTCTTGTTTTTCTTTTAATACAACAATATCAGCTACACCAACAGTGATACCTGCTTTTGTCGAATATTTGAATCCAAGATTTTTCATCCGGTCAAGCATTTTAGATGTTTCGGTGATTTTGAAACGTTTAAACACTTCCGCAATGATATTACCAAGAATTTTCTTCTTGAATGGATCAATAGCTGGTTGTGCTTTAATCAATTCAGGGATATTAGCGCCTTTTTCCACGAAATATTTCTCTGGAGTTTTAGTTTCCAAGTTATAACGTGTAGGTTCGTTAATATATGGGAATGATTTTGGCAAAATTTCATTAAAGACCAATTTACCAACGGTAGTGATTAGAAGCTGGCTGTTTTGTTCTTCCGTGAACGTTTCATTATTCAGTGATGATGCATGCACTGCGCAACGAGAATGTAAGTGAACATAACCATTTTGGTATGCAAGCAACGCTTCACTAGTATCTTTAAAGATCATACCTTCACCGATAGCGCCTTCTCTTTCTAATGTTAGGTAGTAGTTACCTAATACCATATCTTGAGAAGGAGTAACGACTGGTTTTCCATCTTTAGGATTCAAGATGTTCTGGGCAGCAAGCATTAGCATACGTGCTTCAGCTTGAGCTTCAGAAGATAAAGGAACGTGGACGGCCATTTGGTCACCATCAAAGTCAGCGTTATATGCTGTACATACTAACGGATGCAAACGAATTGCACGGCCTTCAACCAATGTTGGCTCAAACGCTTGAATACCAAGTCTATGAAGAGTTGGTGCACGGTTAAGTAATACTGGATGCTCCCTAATGACTTCTTCAAGTACATCCCAAATCTCAGGAGATAGTCGTTCAATTTTTCGTTTTGCAGATTTGATGTTATGAGCTAATCCTCTTTGAACGAGTTCCTTCATAACGAATGGTTTGAATAATTCAATCGCCATCTCTTTCGGCAGACCACATTGGTACATTTTCAGGTTAGGACCAACTACGATTACAGAACGACCAGAGTAATCGACACGTTTACCAAGAAGGTTCTGACGGAAACGACCTTGTTTACCTTTTAACATGTGTGATAAAGATTTCAATGGGCGGTTACCCGGGCCAGTTACTGGGCGACCACGACGTCCATTATCGATTAAAGCGTCAACGGCTTCTTGAAGCATACGCTTTTCATTTTGGACGATAATGCTTGGAGCGCCAAGATCAAGCAATCTTTTCAAACGATTGTTACGGTTAATAACACGACGATATAGATCATTTAAGTCAGATGTCGCAAAACGACCGCCATCTAATTGAACCATTGGACGAAGTTCTGGTGGTATAACTGGAAGCACATCAAGAATCATCCATGAAGGCTCGTTACCAGAATTACGGAAGGCTTCTAATACTTCCAAGCGTTTGATTGCACGAGTTCTACGTTGTCCTTGAGCTGTCTTAAGCTCTTCTTTCAACGTTTCTACTTCTTTTTCCGTATCAATGTCTTGTAAAAGTTTTTTAATAGCTTCCGCACCCATTGCAGCTTGGAACTTCTTACCGTATTTTTCACGGTATGTACGATATTCTTTTTCAGAAAGAAGTTGTTTCTTTTCTAAAGTTGTATCGCCAGTTTCAGTTACCACATAAGATGCGAAGTAAATAACTTCTTCTAATGCCCGTGGAGACATATCCAGGACAAGACCCATACGACTCGGAATTCCTTTGAAATACCAAATATGTGAAACTGGTGCTGCCAGCTCAATATGACCCATTCGTTCACGACGGACTTTAGCACGCGTGACTTCAACCCCACAACGGTCACAAACTACGCCTTTATAACGAACACGTTTATATTTACCACAGTGACATTCCCAGTCCTTTTGAGGTCCGAAAATTCTCTCACAGAATAAACCGTCTTTTTCTGGTTTTAACGTACGATAGTTGATTGTTTCTGGTTTTTTAACTTCCCCATGAGACCAAGAACGAATCTTGTCTGGTGAAGCAAGACCAATTTTCATATACTCAAAATTATTAACATCTAACAAGGGGCCTACCTCCCTTTTAATCTCCAGGTTTTACCCTGATTGCCTTCATTCATTCGGGCAATCTAAACCGGATGATGGGTGATTGAATCAATAAGACTCCGACAAGGCAGCAGGATCTTTAAAGAAAAACCTTGCTGCCAGTCAGAGCTGATAATATATAAGATTTATTTATTTAAATTATTTACTCTTTTGATGGTGCTCCTGCTTCAGTAGCAACCATATCTTTTGTTTCTGCATCTAGGCTTAATTTGTCTGACTGATTAGGGTCTTCTTCATCTTCTAAATCACGCATTTCAATTTCGCGGTCTTCAGCATTCATGATTTTAACATCTAATCCTAAGCTTTGAAGTTCCTTAATCAATACTTTGAATGACTCAGGGACACCAGGCTCAGGGACATTTTCGCCTTTGACAATCGCTTCGTATGTTTTCACACGGCCCACGACATCATCTGATTTAACGGTAAGGATTTCTTGTAATGTATAAGCAGCTCCATATGCTTCAAGTGCCCATACTTCCATCTCACCAAAACGTTGTCCACCGAATTGCGCTTTACCACCAAGTGGTTGTTGCGTAACAAGGGAGTAAGGTCCAGTTGAACGAGCATGAAGTTTATCATCAACCATATGTGCAAGTTTAATCATGTACATGACACCAACAGACACACGGTTATCGAACGCTTCACCTGAACGGCCATCGTAAAGTACCGTTTTTGCATCACGTGACATACCAGCTTCTTCAATCGTACTCCAAACGTCTTCCTCAGTAGCTCCATCAAATACCGGTGATGCTACGTGAATGCCTAGTGCACGGGCTGCCATACCTAAGTGAAGCTCAAGTACCTGACCGATATTCATACGGGAAGGTACACCCAGTGGGTTTAACATGATGTCAACCGGTGTTCCATCAGGCATGTAAGGCATATCTTCTTCAGGAAGGATCCTTGAGATTACACCTTTGTTACCATGACGTCCGGCCATTTTATCGCCTTCATGTATTTTACGTTTTTGAACGATATATACACGTGCAAGTTGATTTACACCAGGTGGTAGCTCGTCGCCATCTTCTCTGTTAAACACTTTAACATCGAGGACGATTCCGCCGCCGCCGTGGGGAACACGCAATGATGTATCCCGTACTTCGCGCGCTTTTTCACCAAAGATTGCATGTAAGAGACGTTCTTCCGCCGTTAGTTCCGTTACCCCTTTAGGAGTTACTTTACCTACTAGAAGGTCACCGTCTTTTACTTCAGCACCGACACGGATTATTCCACGCTCATCAAGGTTGCGAAGCGCATCTTCTCCGACGTTCGGAATATCACGAGTGATTTCTTCAGGTCCCAATTTCGTATCGCGAGACTCAGATTCATATTCTTCAATATGGATGGAAGTGTACACATCATCTTTAACTAGACGTTCACTCATGATGATGGCATCTTCATAGTTGTATCCATCCCAAGTCATGAAGGCAACTAATACATTTCGTCCAAGTGCTAATTCACCTTTTTCCATTGAAGGACCATCGGCAAGAATTTCACCTTTGACAACATTGTCACCAACACTAACGATAGGACGTTGGTTATAACACGTTCCTTGGTTAGAACGAATGAATTTTAATAAACGGTATTTATCAAGGTTTCCTTTTACTTGTTGACCGTCAACCTCACTTACCCGGCGTACCCATACTTCACGTGATTCCACGTGTTCGACGATACCAGGGTGTTTACAGATGACAGCTGCCCCAGAGTCTTTCGCTGAAACATATTCCATACCTGTTCCAACTCTTGGTGCCTCTGGTTGTAATAAAGGTACTGCTTGACGTTGCATGTTCGCTCCCATTAGGGCACGGTTGGAGTCATCATTTTCCAAGAAAGGAATACATGCTGTCGCTGCAGATACGACTTGTTTAGGCGATACGTCCATATAATCTACGCGGTCACGCGGAACAACGGTATTTTCACCGCGGAAACGTGCAACAACCATATCATCAAGGAATGTTCCATCATCGGATAGACGAACATTCGCTTGGGCAACTACGTAGTTATCTTCTTCATCAGCCGTTAAGTAATCGATTTTGCTCGTAATTTTCCCTGTCTCATGGTCAACACGTCGGTATGGTGTTTCAATGAATCCATAAGGGTTAACCTTTGCAAAACTTGATAGGGAGTTAATCAATCCAATATTCGGTCCCTCAGGCGTTTCAATCGGACACATACGGCCATAGTGGGAGTAATGAACGTCACGTACTTCGAAACCAGCACGCTCACGAGTCAAACCACCAGGTCCCAATGCAGATAGACGACGTTTATGCGTCAATTCGGCCAATGGGTTCGTTTGGTCCATAAATTGTGAAAGCTGTGAGCTACCAAAGAATTCTTTAATGGATGCTATAACAGGACGAATGTTAATCAATTGCTGTGGAGTGATCGTATTCGTGTCTTGAATAGACATTCTTTCACGCACGACACGCTCCATACGAGATAAACCAATTCTGAATTGGTTTTGCAGCAATTCACCAACGGAACGCAGACGACGATTTCCTAGATGGTCAATATCATCTGTAATTCCCACGCCATGAAGCAAGTTAAAGAAATAGCTAATAGAAGAGATGATATCAGCTGGAGTAATGTTTTTAACCTGATCGGTTACATACGCATTACCAATGATATTGATCACTTTTTCGCCTTCAGCGTCATTTGGAGCAAAGACTTTGATTGGTTGAAGAAGGGTTTCTTCTTCTACTACGCCACCAGACGGGTGGAACGTTTTAAAACCGATTCCTGCTTCAAGATGAGGCAGAATTTTATCAAGTGTCCTTCTATCAAGCAAAGTACCCTTTTCAACAATGATTTCCCCTGTTTCAGGATCGATTAAAGTCTCGGCGATCTTTTGTCCGAATAGACGATTCTTGATATGCAGTTTTTTGTTGATTTTATAGCGACCTACGTTAGCTAGATCATAACGTTTTGGATCGAAAAAGCGGGATACTAGTAGACTTTTCGCGTTATCGACTGTAGGTGGTTCACCCGGGCGAAGACGTTCATAGATTTCTAGCAATGCTTTTTCTACACTCTCCGTGTTGTCTTTTTCAAGAGTGTTGCGAAGATACTCATTATCACCGATTAAATCAATGATCTCTTGATCAGTTCCAAAGCCCAATGCACGCATCAATACCGTGATAGGTAATTTCCTAGTGCGGTCGATTCGAACATAAACTACATCCTTGGCATCTGTCTCATATTCAAGCCATGCACCACGGTTAGGAATAACGGTCGCAGAGAAACCTAGCTTACCGTTCTTATCCATTTTCCCATTATAGTAAACACTCGGTGAGCGTACTAATTGGGATACGATTACACGTTCAGCACCATTGATGACAAACGTGCCCGTTTCAGTCATAAGTGGGAAGTCACCCATGAATACATCCTGGTCTTTTACTTCCCCTGTTTCTTTGTTAACAAGGCGCACTTTCACACGAAGTGGTGCAGAATACGTAACATCGCGTTCTTTTGTTTCTTCAACAGAATACTTCGGTTCAGCAAGGCTGTAATCGATGAATTCTAATGACAAATTACCTGTAAAATCCTCAATAGGAGAAATGTCCTGGAACATTTCTTTTAAACCTACATCTAAAAACCATTGATAAGAAGCCGTTTGAATTTCAATCAGATTCGGAAGATCCAAAACCTCACTGATTCTTGCATAACTTCTACGTTGGCGGTGTCGTCCATACTGAACAAGTTGACCTGTCAACTGATTCACCCCTTAAATCAAGCGTTATAAGGATCTATTTGCCACGGAAAAAAGCAATCTAATCCATAGACAAAAAGAAAATGGTTTTTATTTTAAAAACCACTATTTCTCATAAAACGAACTATTATTTATATATTTTTCCCATATTATCCATTGGTTATACACCAATGGTATAAAAATTGCATAGTAACGGAATTATATATATGCATTTTATAATACTAACATAGCGAAAATTTAGAGTCAAACTTTTTTGGATAATAGTATGTAGTAGCCTTTTTTCTTTACAGCCACTTCGACATTACCAAATAACAGCTCTAGTTTATCCATGGCGGAAGGAGCGCCTTGCTTTTTTTGAATGACAACCCATAGTTCTCCACCAGTCACCAAACTTCGATAACTTTCTTCTAGAATTTCGTGGACTACACTTTTACCTGCGCGAATGGGAGGGTTCGTAAGAATTGCAGCGAATTGTTTAGATCCTACCTTTTCAAAACGGTCGCTTTCGTACACTTTAACATTAGCGATTCCGTTTGTAGCGGCATTTTCCTTCGATAATTCAACTGCCCGGCTATTTATATCTATCATTTCTACCGTTCTTTCGGGATAAGCCGCAGCAATTGATATTCCAATGGGGCCATAACCGCAACCAACATCAAGAATATTCCCTTTTACAGCTTTATTAAGATTGAAGGATTCTATCAAAAGACGAGAACCAAAATCAACTTCTTTTTTTGAAAAAACACCATTATCACTTTTAAAGTGGAATGTGCGTCCTTTTAATACAAAATCCCAAAATTTAGGATTGCTTTCGACATCCGGTTTTTGTGAGTAGTAATGCTCTGTCAGAGTCATCTCCCCCTATCAGAAAGGAATATTGAAGATTTAACGAGAGAAGAGATATGAAGAATGGATACTTACCTGTCATAAAGTTTGTACATCTTTACTAAATCGTCTACCATTTTTCTTTAAAAATGAAGAGAAAAAAGCTCGCCAGTGATAGCGAGCTTTTTGTTTATGCAAGATTACTTAACTTCAACGCCAGCTCCAACTTCTTCAAGTTTAGCTTTAAGTTCTTCAGCTTCCTCTTTAGAAACGCCTTCTTTGATTGCTTTTGGAGTGTTATCAACAACTTCTTTCGCTTCTTTAAGTCCAAGACCAGTTGCTTCACGAACAGCTTTGATAACTTTGATTTTTGAATCTCCAGCAGATGTAAGAACTACATCAAACTCAGTTTTTTCTTCAGCAGCAGCGCCACCAGCAGCAGCTACAGCTACAGGTGCAGCAGCAGTTACGCCAAATTCTTCTTCGATTGCTTTTACAAGGTCGTTTAATTCTAAAACAGTCATGTTTTTAACTGCTTCAATGATTTGATCTTTAGTCATTGTTATTTCCTCCTCGAAATGGTTGGTTTTTTTTTGAATCAATAGGCAAGATAAGCGGTTAGCTTACGCGCCTTGTTCTTCTTTTTGTTCTGCAACTGCTTTTGTAGCAAGAGCAAGACCGCGCATAGGTGCTTGTAGCACACTTAGCAACATTGAAAGTAGGCCTTCGCGTGAAGGTAGTTCTGCAAGAGCTTTAATGTCTTCAGCAGATGCTACGTTTCCTTCGATAACTCCAGCTTTGATTTCTAACGCTTCATGTTTTTTCGCAAAATCGTTAAGGATTTTAGCTGGCGCAATAACATCTTCATTTGAGAATGCAATTGCGTTTGGTCCTGTTAAAGATTCGTTTAAAGAGCTAAGTTCAGCACTTTCAGCAGCACGACGAGTTAAAGAGTTTTTGTAAACCTTGAACTCAACGCCAGCATCACGAAGTTGCTTACGAAGTTCTGTTAATTCAGCAACAGTCAATCCACGGTAGTCAACAACAACTGTGGATTTGCTAGCTGTTAATTTACCAGTAATCTCAGCAACGATAGTTTGCTTTTGTTCAATAATTGCGTTCATCCTTACACCTCCTGTAGATTTGCTTGAAAACATTTATACCGTTTCAAAGAAAAAGCCTTCATCTCTAATACAGACATGAAGGCAGTAATTTCAAAGGTCATAGTCAACGACTATTTTTATCGAATTACCTCGGCAGGGAATTAAGCTCTTGTGGAGCACCTACTGTCTTCGGTACAAATGATATTCATTTATCACAACAAAACATATTATAACAACAATAGTTTTGGAATGTCAAATTATTTATTGAAAGAAGAAGAATCAACTTTCACACCAGGGCCCATTGTAGTCGTTACAGAAATATTCTTCATGTAAGTTCCTTTAGCAGCCGCAGGTTTAACTTTCATTAATGTATCAAAGATAGTAGTGAAGTTTTCCACTAGTTTAGCATCTTCGAAAGATACTTTACCGATTGGAGCATGGACGTTACCAGCTTTATCTACGCGGTATTCAACTTTACCTGCTTTGATCTCATTAACAGCTTTCGTTACATCAAATGTAACTGTGCCAGTTTTAGGGTTTGGCATTAAGCCTTTAGGTCCTAATACGCGACCAAGTTTACCAACTTCACCCATCATGTCAGGAGTCGCAACGATTACGTCGAATTCGAACCATCCTTGTTGGATTTTGTTGATGTAGTCAGATTCGCCAACGAAGTCAGCACCAGCAGCTTCAGCTTCTTTTGCTTTTTCGCCTTTTGCGAATACTAATACGCGTTGAGTTTTACCAGTTCCGTTCGGAAGCACAACTGCTCCACGAATTTGTTGGTCAGCTTTCTTAGGGTCTACACCCAAACGGAAAGCAACTTCAACAGTCGCATCGAATTTTGTGAAGTTTGCTTTTTTAACAACTTCAATCGCTTCAGTTACAGCGTATGCTTTTGAAACTTCAACAAGCTTAGCTGCTTCAAGATACTTTTTACCTTTTTTAGCCATGATATAAATCCTCCTAAATTGTGGTTTTAACGGAATTACCTCCCACGAATAAAGGTTGCGAGTATCAATCGCAACCCCGTAGAAACAAATAACAATTACATGGATTAGTCTTCGATGACAATACCCATGCTGCGAGCAGTACCTTCAACCATACGCATTGCAGCTTCAACGTTTGCAGCGTTTAGGTCAGGCATTTTAGTTTCAGCAATCTCGCGCACTTGATCACGCTTGACTGTAGCAACTTTTTTACGGTTAGGTTCACCAGAACCAGACTCGATACCTGCTGCTTTCTTAAGTAGTACTGCAGCGGGTGGAGTTTTTGTAATGAATGTAAATGAACGGTCTTCAAATACCGTGATTTCAACAGGAATAATTAGACCAGCTTGGTCTGCTGTACGAGCGTTGAACTCCTTACAGAATCCCATGATGTTTACACCAGCTTGACCTAATGCAGGACCAACCGGCGGTGCAGGATTCGCTTTACCAGCAGGAATTTGCAATTTAACCATTTTAATTACTTTTTTAGCCACGAGACACACCTCCTTATAAGTCCGTGATGTGGTAATAGGGATATACCCTCCCACTCATCTTGAATTCTTTATATGTTAATAAAGAATACTTGTATCGTTGAGGCCTAAAAATTTGAAACATACTGACCTTTGAAATTTTACCACTTCCAAAAGGCTTTTTCAAGTTTTTTTCCGTTTATAATTTTTCCACTTGATTAAAGTCTAGTTCTACCGGCGTATCGCGGCCGAACATATTAACAAGAACTCGGACTTTTCCTTTATCTGTATCAAGTTCTTCGATAGGCCCAGCAAATGTTGCAAATGGTCCTTCTTTCACTTGAACAGTGTCGCCGACTTCAAAGTCGATGTCAAATTTACTTTCGTCAACACCCATGCGTTTAAGGACAACTTCTATTTCTTCATCAAGCAGTGCTGTCGGTTTAGATCCCGCTCCTGATGAACCTACGAAACCTGTTACACCAGGTGTATTGCGGACTACATACCAAGAATCATCGGTCATGATAATTTCTACCAGTACATATCCTGGGAAAACCTTTTTCTTCGTTACTTTCGTTTTGCCATCTTTGACTTCGGTTTCTTCTTCCTCAGGAACTACTACGCGGAAGATTCTATCTTCCATCCCCATTGTTTCAACACGCTTCTCCAGATTGGCCTTTACCTTGTTTTCATAACCTGAATAGGTGTGAACTACATACCAATTCTTTTCCATGTTTTAGGACTGTGACGTCCTTCCCTCCCTGCAATCAATCATTTTCTTTATGAAACTTTATTTTCTAACGATCTAGCCAAAATTAACATCCTGCACTATCCCGACTTGTCTAAAGAATAACAGCAATGCTAGAGTTTGAACTTTTTCTTAAAAAAGACAAATTAAAAAACCCGTTTCCGGGCTTTTCTGCTGACACATATTATTCTATCACTATTATACCTTATTTTCGAATCTCTTATTCAATAACTAAGCGAATTAATTCGGAAATGCCCATATCGACCACTAAAAAGAATAAAGCCATAAACAACACAGTCGTCACTACAACGATTGTATATTTGGTTAATTCTTTACGTTTTGGCCAGCTTACTTTACGCATTTCACGAGTGACTCCGCTGAAAAATTCGGTTAAGCGTTTCATGAATGTATCCTCCAAGCATTAGACTGCTTCTGTCAATCTATTTATAAAACGGTTATTTTGTTTCCCTATGATTCGTATGTGAATTACAGGTGCTGCAAAATTTCTTTAATTCTAGTCGTTCAGCGTTGTTTGACTTATTGCTTTCATAATTATAATTTCTTGAACCACAATCGGTGCAAGCTAGTGTGATTTTCTTTTGCAATTGATACACCTATCCTATCTACTATTTCCATAAAACCTTATCACGGCTGGCTTTTATTGTCAATAACAAGGTGAGGCCACCTAAGTCCATGTCAACTCTATCAGCCTTTGTCTACCATAAGTGAATGCATCATCCAAGTGGAGTTAGTGTCAGATGAAATAAAGCGGAAAAGGCGGAGGGACTATAAACTGATCTCCCTTACTTCCAGATAACGCTCGAGCTTTCTTTTCACCCTCTGGAGGGCATTATCGATCGACTTCACATGACGATTCAACTCTTCTGAGATTTCCTGATAGGTTTGCCCATCTAAATAAAGGGCTAATACCTTTCTTTCCAAATCGCTCAGCAGCTCGGCCATTTTCAATTCGATATCGTCAAACTCTTCTTTATTGATAATCAGTTCTTCTGGGTCTAATACCTTCGTACCCGATATAATATCCATGAGAGTACGGTCGGACTCCTCATCATAAATGGGCTTGTCCAGGGAAACATAGGAATTGAGCGGAATATGCTTTTGACGTGTTGCTGTTTTAATAGCGGTAATGATCTGTCTCGTAATACATAATTCGGCAAATGCTTTAAAAGAAGAAAGCTTATCGCCTTTAAAATCACGGACAGCCTTATACAAACCAATCATGCCTTCTTGAACGATGTCTTCCTTATCTGCACCTATTAAAAAATATGTCCTTGCCTTCGCTCTTACAAAATTACGATACTTTTGAATCAGATAATCCAGTGCTTCACTGTCTCCAGTGTGTACTAACTCAATTAATTCTTCATCATCGAACTGCAGATACTTTTCGTTCAGTTTCATACCGAAATTGAGACCCAAATTATATCCCCCTGACCTGACTCAGATAGAAATATTATACAGCAGGTAAAAAATACCCGTCAATGGTTCAAATTTTCCCCCGACGCCATTTTTCGAATATTTCCGCTACTTCTTCACTTAAAGGAATTTTAGCCGTAGGTTTTACCGCCGCTGTTTTTTGGACATCTTTTTTTATTTCTCCCTGAATTTCCTCCATATCCATTAGCAGTTCACGGGCAGATTTCCTTAGGGCCCCTTGGCCAAAGATGACCCATTGCTCCGTAAAGTCTGAAGTAGCCACTTGAATCTGCGTCTTGATATTATTCAGTTCAATCGCCATCTTTTCTATTCTCTCATCGGCTGTTTCATTTTCTTTCGTGAAAATTACGTCGACTTTATGATTCTTGAAAATACGGGCTATTCCCTGGACATATTGGGCATCGAATACGACAATGACCCGGGACCCAGTAAACGCCTGATATTCCGCCATCATTTCTATCAGTCTGTCTCTTGCTGCAGCAAGGTCTCTTTCTTTCAATTCTCTCAGTTCCGGCCAGGCTCCAATAATGTTGTAACCGTCCACTAACAGAATATTCATCTCATTATTGCCCTAGAGGGTTTCTTTTTCTGTAGACCTCATACATCAATAAACCTGCTGCCACCGATGCATTTAATGATGTTACTTTCCCGGCCATAGGAAGACGAATTAGAAAATCACATTTTTCTTTCATTAACCGTGCCATTCCCTTGCCTTCACTTCCAATAACAAGGCCAATAGGCATATTCCCGTCCATGTTCCGGTAATCATCGCTACCTTTCGCATCGGTACCCACAATCCAGACACCGCGTTCTTTTAACTCTTCGACTGCTCTTGCCAAATTCGTGACCCGTGCAACCGGAATATACTCAATGGCCCCTGTCGATGCTTTCGCAACCGTTGCCGTTAAACCAACTGCTCTACGCTTTGGAATGATGATTCCGTGAGCTCCGACCGCATCCGCTGTTCTCATGATTGACCCTAGATTATGTGGATCTTCTACTTCATCCAGAATCATGAAGAAGGGAGCCTCATCCCGTTCAGCCGCTTTGGCAAATAAATCGTCCAACTCTACATAATCGTAAGCTGCGACTTGCGCTACGACTCCTTGATGGATACCTTCTACCATTTGGTCTATTTTTTTCTTAGGTACGATTTGTACGAATACCTTTTTTTCTTTTGCAAGTCCGATTAGCGGAAGCATGGACCCTTTCTGTGAGCCCTCTGATATCCAAATTTTATTAATATCCCGTTCGGAGCGAAGTGCTTCCAAGACGGGGTTTCTTCCAATGATAAATTCTTCACTCATGGGTTATTTCCCCTTTTCTTCTTCAATGAATTGAATTGATTTTTCAACAAGGTCTTCCATTCTTTCTATTCGGCCGGATAAATACAGAAAGCCCATAAGCGCCTCAAAGGCAGTGCTATACCGATACGTTTGCACATCTGTATTCTTCGGAACCGACCCGGACTTCGCATTACGACCTCTACGGACGACAGCGGTCTCTTCTTCTGATAACCAACCTGACTCTAGAAAAAAGTGAATGATTTTGCTCTGCGCTTTAGCCGATACAAAAGATGTCGCTTTTTTATGAAGCAGATTAGGCTTAACTGCCCCGTTTTGAATAAGGTGATGCCGTATGTAGGTTTCGTATACGGCATCTCCCATATAGGCTAGAGCAAGACTATTTAACATTTTTTCGTCTACCTTATTATCATATTGAAGCATCTGTTACCCTCTTTTCCATCTTGTACCTTGAGGGGTATCCTCTAATATAATGTTCATGTTCTTTAGACGATCACGAATCTCATCAGACAACCCAAAGTTACGGTCTTTCCTAGCTTGAATCCTTTGTTGAATTAAACTCTCGATTTCCTCGTCCAATAATCCCTCTTCCTCTTCAAGGGAAAAGCCCAGGACGGAGAGTAGATTTTGGAATTTACCAAGAAAAGCTTTAATGACTTCCTGGTTAGTATTCTTCTCCATCAAGTAATAATTCGCTTGCTTAGACAGTTCAAAAAGAATGGATATCGCGTTCGCCGTATTGAAATCATCGTCCATTTCCTTAATGAATTGTTCGTGCAGTTCATCGATTTTCTGCAACCATACCTCATTATTTTCTGTTAACCCATCGCTTACTTGAAGGCGATGTTTCAGGTTTTGATAGGACGTTTTCAAGCGATCGAGAGCAGCCGTTACATTTTCAAGCACTTCTTCACTATAATTGATTGGATGACGATAATGTACGGATAACATAAAGAAACGCAATACTTGTGGGTCATACTTCTGTATGATGTCATGAACAAGAATAAAATTGCCTAATGACTTCGACATTTTTTCATTATCAATATTGATGTATCCATTGTGCATCCAATAATTCGCAAAGGATTTTCCCGTTAACGCCTCGGATTGTGCAATTTCATTTTCATGATGGGGAAAAGCTAAATCCTGACCGCCTGCATGGATATCAATCGTATCACCAAGGTACTTCTTAACCATCGCTGAGCATTCTATATGCCAGCCAGGGCGCCCCATCCCCCATGGGCTTTCCCAAGAAATTTCGCCAGCCTTCGCCGCTTTCCAGAGGGCAAAGTCAAGCGCATCCTGCTTCTTCTCGCCGACTTCAATACGAGCTCCGACCCGCAGTTCATCAATGGACTGATGAGACAACTTCCCATACCCATCGAATTTACGAGTGCGAAAATACACATCCCCTTCGGATTCATACGCATAGCCTTTTTCAATCAACGTCGAAATGAATTCAATGATTGTATCCATGTTTTCCATTACGGTTGGATGTTCATCCGCTTTTTTGCAACCTAGAGCAGAAACATCTTCAAAATACGCTTGAATAAAACGCTCTGAGATGGTTGGGACATCCTCCCCTAGTTCTTTGGCAGCTCGAATTAGCTTATCATCCACATCCGTGAAATTCGAAACGAAATGCACATCGTATCCTCTATACTCCAAGTATCTTCTCACGGTATCGAATACGATTGCTGGCCTAGCATTCCCAATATGAATGTAGTTATAGACTGTAGGCCCGCATACATACATTTTCACTTTTCCTTCTTCCATCGGTACGAAGGTTTCCTTCTGTCTAGTCGCTGTGTTATATATTTTTATCGCCATTTTTATAAACTCCTTTCTTCCTGCTTCCATTTTGCTAACTCTGTTTTCAAAGCATGAATTTCCCTATCCATTTCCTTTAGACGGTCAGCAATTGGATCAGGAAGATCTGAATGATTAAAATCTTTCTTGATTTTTATGCCATCTTGAATGACGACTTTTCCAGGAATGCCAACCACCGTTGAATTAGCGGGCACTTCCTTTAAAACGACCGAGCCTGCACCAATTTTGGAATTTTCACCGACGGTAATCGAGCCAAGCACTTTGGCTCCCGTGGCAATCAATACGTTATCTTTTATCGTAGGATGACGTTTGCCTTTTTCCTTTCCCGTTCCTCCAAGTGTCACTCCTTGGAAGACAGAGACATTGTCACCAATCTCGCATGTCTCACCAATGACAATCCCCATCCCATGATCGATGAAGAAACGACGACCTATTGTAGCCCCGGGGTGAATCTCAACCCCGGTAAAAAACCGACTGATTTGTGATACACTTCTGGCCAGGAAAAAGAACTTTTTCTTGTATAGTACATGAGCCATCCGATGACTCCATATTGCATGCAACCCTGCATACGTTAAAATAACTTCTAAATAGCTACGCGCTGCAGGATCCTGTTCAAAAACCACTTCGATATCCTCTTTAAACATCTTTAACATGATGATTCCCCCCTATGCTATATCCTTTTAGTCATCCCTTATTTTAAAGCATATAAAAAAGCGCCTCTGTCCAAATAGACAGAGACGCTTTGAAGCGCGGTTCCACTCTGTTTGGAATGAATAGCAGGACCAAAGGCCAACTTGTTCCATTCCCAACTTTTATCCTGTAACGGAGGACATTCCGCCTATGCCTACTAGAGGTTAGTTCAGCAAAGGACTCAAGGGTGCATTTCGGAAAACGAGAGGCTTGAACCATTTTCAGCAGGTTATGGTTCTCTCTAATAAGCTTCGTTTACTTACTTCTCCCTATCTACGCGTTCTTTTGTAAGATTATTAATTACTATATTACATTTTTGTCTAATTGTTAATATTAAATACTTAGAATGCGTTGTTTAATTTTTTCTTTGCCCAGTAGGGAAATCGCTTTTGGTAGGTCAGGACCATGAGTTTGACCAGTCACCGCCGCACGGATTGGCATGAATAACTTTTTACCCTTATGTCCTGTGCTTTTTTGTACCGCTTTGATCGATTTCTTGATTTCGTCGGCTTTAAATTCCTCAAGCCCTTCTATTTCTTTAAGGAAGGCTTCCATGACTTCAGGTACTTGTTCCTCCGCTAGGACTTCTTTCGCTTCAGGCTCATATTCAAGATCATCTTTGAAGAATAGTTCGGAAAGTTCAACGATTTCCGCCCCATAACTCATCTGTTCTTGATAAAGAGAAACTAGACCACGCACCCACTCTTCTTCTTCCGGAGAACGTGTTTCAGAAATCTTGCCGGCCTTCACTAGGTGAGGGATGGACAATTGCACTGCACGTTCCTCATCCAATTGCTTCACATACTGATTATTCATCCAAGTGAGTTTTTGCTTATCGAATAGGGCCGGTGATTTGGATAGACGGTCCGCTTCGAAAAGTTTAATGAACTCTTCCTTAGGGAAGATCTCTTCCTCGCCGCCTGGTGACCATCCAAGTAAAGCAATGAAGTTGAATAAAGCTTCAGGCAAGTAACCCAACTCTTCATATTGTTCGATGAATTGGATAATTGATTCATCACGCTTACTTAATTTTTTCCGGCTTTCATTGACGATCAACGTCATGTGTCCGAACACAGGAGGCTCCCACCCGAATGCTTCATAAATCATTAATTGCTTAGGTGTATTAGAAATATGGTCATCACCGCGAAGTACATGCGAAATCTTCATTAGGTGGTCATCGACCGCTACCGCAAAGTTATACGTCGGGATTCCATCTTTTTTGATAATGACAAAATCGCCAAAGCCATCCGTCTCAAATGAAACATCATCCTTAACCATATCTTTGAAAGTAAGGACTCTGCCCGAAGGAACGGCGAATCGAATACTCGGTTTTCTGCCTTCAGCCTCTAGTTTTGCTTGATCTTCCGCTGTTAAATGACGACACTTACCGGAATACTTGGGTGTTTCGTTCCTTTCAACCTGTCCTTCACGTTCTGCTTCAAGCTCTTCTTCCGTACAATAGCATTTATAAGCCAACCCTTTGTCAAGAAGCTCTTGGTACAACCCTTGATAAATGTCGTTCCGCTCTGATTGACGATACGGTGCGAACTCCCCGCCAATATCAACGCCTTCATCCCAATCCATTCCAAGCCATTTTAAATACTTCAGTTGGCTTTCTTCTCCGCCCTCTATATTTCTTTTTTTGTCAGTATCTTCAATGCGGATTATGAATTTTCCACCATTATGACGTGCATACAGATAATTAAATAAAGCAGTCCTCGCATTTCCTATATGTAAATGTCCAGTCGGACTTGGTGCATAGCGAACTCGAATATCGCTGTTCATGATATATATAGACCTCCCAGTCTCTCTTTTCTTCGTTTTATTTTACCATTTAACCTCAAGGGAATAAAGGTTTCCACCTAAACGACAATCAGTTAGTTTTAACCAACAAGACAACAGCCTGTGCTGCGATTCCCTCGCTTCTGCCCGTGAATCCAAGTTTCTCGGTCGTAGTCGCCTTCACATTGATTTGATCCACTGAAGCATCTAAAAGCTCTGCTATCCTTACACGCATTTCTTCAATATACGGCGCCATTTTAGGGCTTTGGGCAATAATTGTACAGTCTGCATTACCCAACTCATAACCTTCTTTTTTGACGATTGCCCAAATATACTGCAATAACTTAGCGGAATCAGCATCCTTAAATTCCGGATCGGTATCCGGAAAATGCTTGCCGATATCACCTGCACCAATTGCACCCAAACAAGCATCTGCAACCGTATGTAGCAATACATCAGCATCTGAATGCCCAAGTAACCCTTTCTCATGCGGGATTGTTATCCCTCCAATTATTAAAGGCCTACCTTCAACTAGCTGATGTACGTCATATCCCTGGCCAATTCGAAACATCTCATTCTCCCCTATCTTCACTTTTCAAGTTGTTGTTTATGTAAAATCGCGTCCGCAAAATATAAATCTTCCTGAGTCGTAATCTTAATATTATCATAATTGCCTTCAATAATGACTACCTGTTCATCGATCCGTTCTAGCAAGCTTGAATCATCCGTACCTAAATACGACTCCGCTTCCGCTTTTTCATGGGCGTTAATTAATATGGATGCACGAAAAGCTTGTGGTGTCTGTACCGCCCACAAGCTTGATCGTTCCACTGTTTCCGTGACTGACCTGTCATTTGCTTTTTTAATCGTATCCTTTACGGGGACTGCAATGATGGCTCCACCATGGAGACTGGCTGCGGACGTTAATTCACTAATTTGCTCTTGGGCGATAAAAGGACGTGCCCCGTCATGGACTAGAATTATCTCTTCCCTCACATACTTCAATGCATTATGGACGCTCTGTTGACGTTCCTTACCACCTTCAACGAGTTTCTTGACCTTCTTAAATCCGAAGGAAGCCACCATTTCCTTGAAGTAATCCTCTTCTGTTGGGTTTATCGAAAGGAAAATACCCCGGCAGTTTGGATCCTCTTCAAAGACACGAAGGGTGTAGACAATGATCGGGGTACCCGATAGTTCAATAAAAAGCTTGTTCTTGCCGGCCTTCATTCTCTTTCCTTGTCCGGCTGCAGGTATCACTACTTCATAAAACATAACGGTTTCTCCTACTCTTCTTTATAATGCTTTTTCTAATAGTTTAGGTTTAGCAAAGATCATCCGACCCGCTGATGTTTGAAGAACGCTTGTCACAAGGACATCAATACGTTTTCCAATATAATCGCGTCCGCCTTCGACAACGATCATCGTCCCATCATCCAAATAGGCAACACCTTGATTTTGCTCTTTCCCATCCTTAATCACCTGTACATTCATTTCTTCCCCGGGTAGTACGACGGGTTTTACGGCGTTCGCTAAGTCATTTATATTGAGGACCGCTACATTTTGGAACTCGCATACTTTATTTAAATTGAAATCATTAGTGACCACCATGCCACCTGAAATCTTGGCAAGCTTCACTAATTTACTATCGACTTCCTGGATGTCTTCGAAATCCCCTTCGTACATCTCCACTTTAATCGGAAGGTCTCTTTGAATCCTATTCAGGATATCCAAGCCCCTTCGACCCCGGTTTCTTTTCAAGGCATCAGAGGAATCCGCAATGTGTTGAAGCTCATTTAATACAAACTGAGGTATCACGATGGTTCCTTCGAGGAAGCCGGTCTGACAAATATCCGCAATTCTCCCATCAATGATAACGCTTGTATCGAGGATCTTCAACCGTTTGCTGTAGCCTTCCTCATCCTCTTCGGCCATTTCCCCGTCAGAGGCTTTTTTCTTATTGTTTTTGGAGAAAAGATTCAGCAGTTCATCACGCTTTTTAAAACCGACCTGAAACCCTAGGTATCCAAATAAAAGCGTAAGAATAATAGGCACGACTGTATTTAAAATGGGGACTCGAATCGCACTGAAGGCCGACCCTACTAAAAACGCCGCAAGCAGACCAACTAAAAGGCCCACACTTCCAAAAATTATATCGGTAATTGGAAACTTAACCAGTTGTTCTTCTAACCACTTCATAAAATAGACCACATGATCTACTGCCCAAAAAGTAATAAGATAAAAGATAATAGCACCCAACAGTACACTAACATAAGGATTGTTTAATAAAGCAATATCATCTGCATGGACAACACTTAATAATTCAGGAATAAGTAGCATACCAAGTGTCCCACCAATTATTAAGAAACATGCCTGTATAATGCGTTTTAACATTCCCTTTCACCTCCCTCTTCTCATTATTGACCAATCCAAAAAAAATGAAACCATTGAAAATTCGTTTTCACTATATATCAAGAAATTCCCTGAAGGACTCCTGTGATGTATCCATATTGTCCCTTCTCTTTATCGTAATTTTAGCCTAGCATCCTGGGTTTTGGGTGTCAAAAATAAACACTATTCAATTTCAAGCTAAAATAGGAAAATTTAGAAAGTGGGATCACTTTACATCCTTCGATTAGTGACAAGTTGATTTTTTAATATCCGAAGACCCTCTCTAATTTTATTCGCGCGAACTTCCCCAATTCCTTCCACTTCATCAAGTTGCTCAACCGTCGCCTTATTGATTTCTTTAAAGCAATCAAATTGTTTCACTAGATTATCGATGATCAGACCTGGTAATCGGGGGATTTTATGAAGGATTCGGTACCCCCTGGCATGGACAGGGGCATCTACATGAATATGACCCTGGTACCCCAGTATCTTCAGCAGGATGCTCTCATCTAGCTTTTCCTGCATGGCAAGTTCCTGAAGGCGAAGAATGGTTTCCTCCGGATTATCTTCCTTATTGGACGAGTAATCTTTGATAAGCCATTTTCCTTCTGTTTCGATATCTGCTAATATCTCATTCATCTGCAGGCGAATCAGCCTACCTTCTGTACCCAGTTCATTGAGGTATGTCAGTAACTCCGCTTTGATTCGAAGAACCATCACGTACCGGTGGAACACTTGCAAAAGATCCTCGTACGTTACTATTTCCTCGAATTCGAGGGCTCCCAATACCGAAATGCTCTGCTGTAGCACGACCTTATACTTTTCCAGGGTCTGGATGGCCAGATTGGCTTTCGCGAGGATGACTCCTATATCTTTAAGGGCATATCGAAAATTCCCCTGGTATAGGGTGATAACAGTCCTCCGCTGAGAAATGGCAATCACTAATGATTTCGTCTCCCTCGCTACCCTTTCCGCTGTTCGATGCCTCATTCCGGTCTCTGTAGATGGCGCACTATTATCCGGGACCAATTGTGCATTGGCAAATATGATTTTGTCGGCCTTCTCGTTCAAAATGATGGCTCCATCCATTTTTGCCAACTCATATAATGTACTTGGGGTACAGGCACAGTTAATTTGGAAACCACCATCCACAATCGCTCGTACTTTTTCGTTGTACCCCACAACAATCAATCCACCCGTATTCGCCCTTAATACATTTTCAATTCCTTCTCGAAGAGGTGTGCCTGGGGCCACAATTTGCAAAATCTCCAACTTTGTTTTCTCATACCCTTTTTTCTCTGTCATCCTTAACCCCCTAGCGTATGGTGAAGCGCCTCAGAAACTGATGAAACCCCAATGATTTTGATGCCATTTGGAGCAGTCCAGCCCCCTATATTATTGGCTGGGATGATGACCCGTTCAAATCCGAGCTTCGCTGCCTCCTGAACTCGTTGTTCAATCCGGGAGACCCTTCTAACTTCCCCCGTCAACCCCACTTCACCAATAATGCAATCGGCTGGATTCGTGGACTTGTCACGGAAACTTGATGCAATACTAATGGCAACTGCCAGATCTATGGCTGGTTCATCCAATTTAACGCCCCCCGCGACTTTTAGGTACGCATCTTGGTTTTGCAGGAGCAAACCGACTCTCTTTTCTAAAACTGCCATTAAAAGTGAAACTCGGTTATGGTCAATTCCAGTGGCCATTCTCCTTGGGTTTCCGAAACTAGTCGGTGATATCAGGGCTTGTATTTCGACAAGTACTGGTCTTGTCCCCTCCATCGAGGCGACAACGGTCGATCCTGAAGCACCTTGGGAACGCTCCTCAAGGAAGATTTCCGATGGATTCGCCACTTCTTCCAAACCATGTTCCTTCATCTCAAAAATGCCCATTTCATTTGTCGAACCGAATCGATTCTTGACTGCACGGATTATCCGATATGTATGGTGTCTTTCTCCCTCAAAATATAAAACGGTATCCACCATATGTTCAAGCAGACGAGGTCCGGCAATCGCCCCTTCTTTTGTAACATGTCCCACGATAAAAATGGCAATTCCATTGGTCTTGGCAATGCGCATTAAAGAAGATGTACATTCCCTCACTTGGGAAACGCTTCCCGGGGCTGAAGTCACTTCCGAATGGTACACGGTTTGAATGGAATCAATGATGACCAGGTCTGGCTTTACCTCTTGGATGGCCTGCTGGATATAGTCCATATCGGTCTCGGCATACACCAATAAGTTCTCCGACATCGCTCCTAACCGATCCGCTCTTAACTTCGTTTGTTTGATGGATTCTTCCCCAGAAATATATAATACTTTCTTCTG
This sequence comes from Peribacillus sp. NPDC097198, assembly GCF_044762055.1. Classification (NCBI taxonomy): domain Bacteria; kingdom Bacillati; phylum Bacillota; class Bacilli; order Caryophanales; family Bacillaceae; genus Peribacillus; species Peribacillus sp. NPDC097198. The sequence continues at coordinate 53,357 of NZ_JBIWDO010000017.1, forward strand.
TTTATGAGCTAATTGTGCAGACACTTGCAAAAGGAGTGTTGATTTGCCTATCCCCGGGTCTCCGCCGATCAATACAAGTGATCCTTGGACAATACCACCGCCAAGTGCACGATTCAATTCTGCCAAATCCGTCGTAATGCGTGGTTCTTTGTCCGACTGAATGGTTGTGATGGGTGTCGCCTTTTCACGCTCTGCAGATCCCCTCACTTCTGAATGGGTAAATGCTCCCTTTCGAGCTGGCTTAACAATCTCCGTCTCTTCAACCATCTTGTTCCATTCCCCGCATCCAGGGCATTTTCCCATCCATTTTGCTGACTCATACCCACAAGATTGACACATGAATTTCGTTTTCTTTTTTGCTGCCATAGTAACTCCTCTTTCTCATAATACTCATGTAAAAGATATTATATATTGGTTTTATTTAATCCTTCTTATTTAAAGTTATTAAGAAATTTATTTTTACTCTCTATTCGATTCATCTTATAGAGTAGTTCCTCTAGGTACAATTTCGTCATGAATAAAAACAGAGGTACACTGCTGAGAAATCTGAGTGTACCTCGAAGTTAAAGAATGACTTTATTCACTTATGTTGACGGGATCGCCATTTCTGACCGCAAATTTATTGTCCACGACATCCATCACGACCGTTTGCCCTTTTTTCACATTTCCTTTGAGCAGTTCTTCAGATAGGTAATCTTCGACATGTTTTTGTAGTGCCCTGCGAATTGGACGTGCCCCATATTCCGGATCATATCCTTCAGATGCTACTTTTTCTCTAGCTGCATCTGTAAGCTCTAAGAAAATTTCCTGTTCCTTCAAACGGGAGATGAGCTGATTGGACATCAACGTAACGATTTGTTTCAAATGATCCTTTTCTAATGAATGGAAGACGATCGTCTCATCAATACGATTCAGGAATTCTGGACGGAAAGCACGTTTTAATTCTTCCATCACTTTCCCTTTCATATTTTTGTAGTCTTGACCAGTGTCCTGAATATTGAAGCCTACATACTTATCAGTCTTCAATGCAGAAGCTCCGACATTCGATGTCATAATCAGAATCGTGTTCCTGAAATCAACAGTACGGCCTTTTGAATCCGTCAATCTTCCGTCTTCAAGGACCTGTAGAAGAATGTTGAATACATCTGGATGTGCCTTTTCAATTTCATCAAGTAGAACGACGGAGTATGGCTTTCTACGTACTTTTTCAGTCAGTTGTCCGCCCTCCTCATATCCCACATAGCCTGGAGGAGAACCAACTAGGCGTGAAGTTGAATGTTTCTCCATATATTCCGACATGTCGATACGGATCATGGCATCTTCATCACCGAACATGGATTCAGCCAATGCACGACCAAGTTCCGTTTTACCGACTCCTGTTGGCCCTAGGAAGATGAATGAGCCGATTGGACGTTTAGGATCCTTCAGCCCCGCTCTTGCACGTCGTACTGCTTTGGAAACGGCTATAACAGCCTCTTCCTGACCAATTACACGATCATGGAGAATAGATTCCATATTTAGAAGTTTATCTGACTCCGTTTGTGCCAATTTAGTAACCGGGACTCCAGTCCAGCTGGATACGACATGTGCGATGTCTTCCACCGTCACTTCACTATTTTCTTGCCCTTGTTTCTCTTTCCACGTTTTCTTTGTTTCTTCCAATTGTTCTCTTAAGCGTTGCTCCGTATCACGAAGCGATGCAGCCTTTTCAAACTCCTGGCTTTGAACGGAAGCGTCCTTTTCTTTCCGGACTTCATCTAATTTCACTTCAAGTTCTTTTAAGTTTGGAGGTGTAGTATATGAACGCAACCGGACTTTCGAACCTGCTTCATCAATTAAATCGATTGCTTTATCCGGAAGGAAACGGTCGGAAATATATCGATCAGATAACTTAACAGCCGCATCGATAGCCTCATCAGTGATTGATACACGGTGATGGGCTTCATACCGGTCACGTAACCCTTTAAGAATTTGAATGGACTCTTCTGTTGTTGGTTCATCCACTTGGATGGGTTGGAAGCGGCGTTCGAGTGCAGCATCCTTTTCGATATATTTACGGTACTCATCCAATGTGGTTGCACCGATACATTGCAGTTCACCACGGGCCAATGATGGCTTAAGGATATTAGATGCATCGATGGCACCTTCCGCCCCACCAGCACCAATCAATGTATGCAATTCATCAATAAACAAGATGATATTTCCTGCTTGACGGATTTCGTCCATCACTTTCTTTAATCGATCCTCGAATTCACCACGGTATTTCGTCCCCGCTACGACCGTCCCCATATCAAGTGTCATGACACGTTTATCACGTAGGATTTCAGGAACCTCATTATTGATGATTTGCTGTGCTAGGCCTTCAGCAATAGCAGTTTTACCCACCCCTGGCTCACCAATTAATACAGGGTTATTCTTCGTGCGTCTGCTCAACACTTCGATGACACGCTGAATTTCCTTGCCTCTACCAATGACAGGGTCCAAGCTGTCTTCACGAGCGATGGCCGTTAAATCACGAGCAAGACTATCAAGGGTTGGAGTGCTTGCATTAGAGGCGGTTGAACCTTGATGTCCACCTGACTCATTGCTACCTAATAGTTGTAATACTTGCTGTCTTGCTTTATTTAAACTGACGCCAAGGTTATTTAACACACGGGCTGCTACACCTTCTCCTTCTCGAATAAGTCCAAGGAGTACATGTTCTGTGCCTACATATGAATGACCTAATTTCCTTGCTTCATCCATGGATAGTTCAATGACTTTCTTCGCTCTTGGCGTATAATGAATCGTTTGGGCTTTGTCCTGGCCACGGCCGATTAAGTTTTCCACTTCTTTCTGGATCTTTTCCGCACCTAATCCGAGAGCGTATAATGCTTTGGCTGCAATACCGTCTCCCTCGCGAACTAAACCTAAAAGGATGTGCTCCGTACCAATATTATTATGACCTAACCGGATAGCTTCTTCTTGGGCTAATGCTAATACTTTCTGGGCTCTTTCAGTAAAACGACCAAACATCATAGGGAATTCCTCCTTTAGAATTTTCGTTTTGAATAAAGCTTTTGACTCTGCATAAAATCTTGCAGATGCTTCGCTTTAACATGTATAGCAGATGATCGATTGACTTTTCTATGAGAAGGAGGATTCTGTGAAATCCAAGTGTTCTCGTATAAGAGCTGCTCGACGGATATCCCTTTCATGTGTCCTTAAAGGTCCACCTGCGTATTTTTGTAAAAAGCCTGGCTGAGTCAGAATCATTAACTCATTTAGGATGCTTTTTGAAATGTTTTTTATATATCCTATATCTATCCCTAACCTAACATCGGAGATACAGGTAGCTGCTTCCTTGGTCCCAATGATTCGGGCATTTGATAATATACCATAGGATCGGAAAACCCTATCCTCTAATTGTATGTGAGAGGTCTTCACTAATGCATCTCTGGCTGACCTTTCCTGGGCAATGATCTGCTGAACTACACTCGTTAGATCCTCCACGATATCCTTCTCGGATTTTCCGAGAGTGATCTGGTTGGAGATTTGAAAGATGTTTCCTAGAGCTTGACTGCCCTCTCCATAAATCCCGCGAACCACCAGTCCCAATTGATTAATGGCCGGTATAATATGATTCATTTGCTGAGTTAGTACAAGACCCGGGAGATGCATCATGACTGAGGCCCTCAATCCTGTTCCCACATTAGTCGGACAGCTAGTTAAGTATCCTCTTTCTTCATCATATGCATAGTCTATGGATTCTTCAATCCAATCGTCAAGAACATTTGCGAGTCTTAAGGTTTCCTTAAGTTGCAATCCTGACATCAAGCACTGGATTCGGAGATGGTCCTCTTCGTTAACCATGATGCTTATTTCTTCATTCTCGGAAAGAAGGCATGCCCCTTTTGCCGATTCTTCCACTAAATGTGGGCTGATCAAATGTTTTTCAACAAGCACTCTCTTTTCCAGTGACTGCATTTGATCAATTTCCAGAAGTTCCAGCTTGCCAATCTCTTGGGTAATTTCCTCTTCAATTCTTTTCTTCACTAATTCAATGATTTCTTTTGCCTCTTCATTGGAAAAGGCGGTAGGAAAGGTAAAGTCTTTAAAATTTCTGGCTAAACGAATTCGTGAACTTAATACAATATCCATTTCTGGACCTTCATGATTCATCCAGGAACTCAAAGCGTTCTCCATAAATTTCTCCAAACTCATGATTCATCGCCCCCCTCCTGTGCCTCATACCTTTTTTCAAGGGAACGAACCTTATCTCTTACTTCGGCCGCCTTCTCGAACTCTTCCTGTTCGATGTGTACCTTTAAATTCTCTTTTAAGTCAGAAATTTGTTTTCGAAGGTAAATACCGCCACCAATTCTTTTTGGGATTTTCCCAATGTGTGCAGTATTTCCGCTATGAACCCTCTTTAGAATCGGATTTAACTGATCATTGAACGTTTTATAACACTCGGCACATCCAAACTTTCCAATATGGACGAATTCCTTATATGAACGATGACAATGAGGACAGCGTTTTTCTTCTGTCATAGGAAATGAATTAGCCTTTGTCTGTTGAATATTCGACTCGATATTTAACAATCCTGCTAACAAATTATTTATTGAAAATCCATGCCCACCCGCATCCATGAACATCTCACCTTTTTCCTGAGCACATTTCTCACAAATCATGACTTCAGTCTTTTTTCCATTAATGATTTTGGTAAAGTGAAGAGTCGCAGGTCTTTGATGGCATTCTTGACAAATCATTCATTCATCACCTCTGCCAGTTTATTTATATTTTAAAGTTGTAAGCATGGCTGATAAAATTCGCGCCCTTAATTCATCACGATCAGGTAGGTCTATATAGATGACGGATCTATCAATGACACTCATCATGATTTTAGCTTCCCTTTCATTAATGACTTCCTCGCTCATCAGCCGAGCGATGACCCCTTCCGCCATAGATTGAGGCACTCTGGAACCAATAAGGGATAATAACTGGTTGATGAGTTGCACGTAATCCTGCGATTTCACCTTCATAATCCGAATATACCCGCCACCGCCACGCTTACTCTCAACAACATAGCCTCTTTCGATTGTAAACCTGGTATTAATTACGTAATTGATTTGAGAAGGAACACACTGAAATTTATCTGCTATTTCACTTCTTTTAATTTCTAGGATATCTTTCTGACTTATTTCTAGCACTTGCTTCAAATAAGTTTCGATAATATCAGATATGTTTCTCACTCAACCTCCTCCAATCTGACTTTGACTATATTTGACTATTATTATACAAGGAAAAATGCATATTGCAAATTAAAACGCACTAACTTCTTTTTGCATTACCTATTTTCTCCAAATTATATGTAGTTACATACCTATTGCACACGGTAAAATTAAAATATCTTTATAATTACCCCTAATGGATATATTCAAAACCACCTTAATCCTTTAATCGTACTTTTAGAACGCAAAAAAAGGCCAGCCTAATGGCTGACCTTTAAAATGGCTTGGCGGCGTCCTACTCTCACAGGGGGAAACCCCCAACTACCATCGGCGCTGAAGAGCTTAACTGCCGTGTTCGGAATGGGAACGGGT
>NZ_JBIWDO010000018.1:0-53170 GCF_044762055.1 Peribacillus sp. NPDC097198
CCCGTTCCCATTCCGAACACGGCAGTTAAGCTTTTCAGCGCCGATGGTAGTTGGGGGTTTCCCCCTGTGAGAGTAGGACGCCGCCAAGCCATTTCAAAGGTCAGCCATTAGGCTTGGCCTTTTTTTGTGTGCAGAAAGAACGAGTTGCATTATGGAATCTGATCATTGAACTTCAAATGAGAAATTGTTTTTTATGAAAACAATCTCGGAGACGGGGAATTTTTATATAGACATACACCTAATGTAAGCCATTATCATACATTATTAAAAGCAGCCCCGAGTTCTCTTAAACTATTTTAATTCTATGTATGCGGACAATGGTTTTTGGGGAGAATGCAGCTATGGAGGTGGAGATGTTGGGGAAAACAACAACCAAAACAACAGCAGGGGAATCGTGCGTGGTATGTGAACAAGTAAAAGGCATGGGGATACACCTATATACGACTTTCATCTGTGAAGAATGCGAAAGGGATATGATTGGGACGGATACGAATGACCCCAGGTATAAGTACTATTTGAAACAGTTAAGGAAAATTACGAATCCGGAAATTTGTTCATAATGTAAGTAGTTGTAGATAGTTGTAGAGTTAGAGAATAAAGAAATGGCGATTTCTTTATTCTCTAACTCTTTTTCCATGAGGAGGGAAATGAACCGCTTGATTGAACTTTTACCTTTTAGATAAGATAATCTTGGACAAATTTGATAAAATGAAGAACATTATGATGTTGAAGGAAGAGGGAAATGAATCAATTACATACGCCATTGTTCGATGCGATGAGCAATTTATATAAAAAGGGGCCCATTTCATTACATGTCCCGGGCCATAAAAATGGTCAAGTGTTCAATGAAAAAGGTCGTGCACTCTATAAGCCCCTACTTGGAATAGACGCTACAGAAATAAGTGGCCTGGATGATTTACACGCTCCAGAAGGTGTCATATTGGAAGCTGAGAGACTACTTGCTGACTTATATGGAGTCCAGAAGAGTTATTTTTTGGTCAATGGAACAACTGTAGGTAACCTAGCCATGATCCTTGCGGCCTGTGGGGAGGGAGACAAGGTACTGGTTCAAAGGAATTGTCATAAATCCATCTTGCATGGCCTGATGTTGGCAAATGTACGGCCTGTTTTTTTACAACCTATATTTTATCGGGAATGGGAAGTAGCGGGTGGCATCAGTTCAGATCTATTGGGTGAGGCCTTGGATGTACATTCGGATGCCAAGGCTGTCATATTGACCAACCCGAATTACTATGGACTTGCTGAAAAAGGATTGTCTGGCCTTGTAAAAATGGCACATGAAAGAGGTATTCCCGTGTTGGTAGATGAGGCACATGGTGCTCACTTTCAATTGGGAAGCCTTTTTCCCGACTCCGCGATACTGGCGGGAGCCGATGCAGTTGTACACTCAGCCCATAAAACATTGCCAGCCATGACGATGGGGTCCTACCTTCATATTCATTCTGATTTGTTGGATTTGGACAAGATGACTTTCTATTTACAAATGCTACAATCGAGCAGTCCTTCTTATCCCATCATGGGGTCTCTTGACTTAGCGCGCGGATATCTAGCATCATTTACAATAGAAGACCAAAACCAGCTCATCAAAAGGATTTCAGACTTCAGAGGGGAGTTGGGCAAGCTCGGCACGATACGAGTACTGGAGGCACCATTGGGAACGTCTGCCGACCCCTTGAAAGTCGTCATCCAGTCCACGACAGGCTTAAGTGGATTTCAGTTACAGAAGTTATTTGAAGGGGAAAACCTATATCCGGAACTTGCGGATCCCTACAATCTTTTGATGACTCTTCCTTTAGTAAAGGAAGAACAGGATTTTCCTTTTAAGGAAATCATCAAAAAAATCGAACGAGCATCAAGTGCGATGAAAGATAGATCAGGAGAACAAGATGAAGAAGTTGTTCCACAAAGTGCACTCGGTAAAAACGCCATGACGAGCCTTGCCTATCCATACTCTGTCATGAAACAAAAAAGTACGGTCCAAGTTGAGTTTGGAAAAGCAATCGGTGCGGTATCTGCGGAAATGGTCATTCCTTATCCTCCTGGCATCCCCTTGATTATGACCGGGGAAATGATTACATCAGAGCATATCGATAATTTAGGGAGACTGTTAGCATTGGATTCAAGATTCCATGGAGGTTCTTTCCTTTCAAGCGGGAAGCTGATTGTTTATGAGGGCAGCCAGGTTGGATAAAATGATATACTACAAACAAAGAACCTTGGAGGTACACCAATGAATCGTGGGATTTTTATAACAATGGAAGGGCCTGAGGGAGCAGGGAAAACAACAATCATTCACATGCTCGGGTACGCCCTCCAACAAGAAGGTTATCAAGTTTTGCTAACACGGGAACCAGGTGGCATCCCGATATCCGAACAAATAAGAGAAGTTATCTTGAATAAAGACAATACAGCAATGGATTCAAGAACGGAGGCTTTACTATATGCTGCTGCAAGGCGGCAGCATTTGGTGGAAAAAGTCATCCCTGCACTAGAAAAGGGGACCATCGTCCTCTGTGACCGATTCATTGATAGCTCTTTGGCCTATCAAGGCTATGCAAGGGGCTTAGATATAGAAGATGTATACAATATTAATAAATTTGCAATTGGTGACATGATGCCTGATGCGACGTTCTTTTTCGATATAAAACCTGAAGAGGGTTTAAGACGGATACAGTCAAACGGGGACCGTGAAGTGAATCGACTGGATTTGGAGGCTCTGGAGTTTCATGAAAAGGTATATGAGGGTTATCAGCTAACCATTAGCAGATGGAAGGATCGTTACGTTATCATTGATGCCGATCAATCAATCGAGGAAGTTTTCCAAGAAGCGAAGAATCAATTAATGATAGCTTTGAAGAAGAGATAACGGTACGCTAGGATTTCCATATTATTCAACTGCACCCTATTCCATGTAAGCACAAATTGTTATAATGGGAGTAAGGTAGTGAAAATTCATAGTAAGCGGAGGATGATGAGAATGAAAATGATCATTGCTGTCGTTCAAGATAAGGATAGCCATCGGCTGCTTAATGAATTAGTGGATCATAATTTCAGGACAACCAAGCTCGCCAGTACGGGTGGGTTTTTAAAATCAGGGAATACAACCTTTATGATTGGCACGGAGGATACACGTGTCGATCAGGCGATTGAGATAATCAAGCGGAGTTGTCAGTCGCGTTCTCAATTAGTCTCCCCGGTCTCACCAATGGGTGGCAATGCCGAATCGTATGTACCATATCCGGTGGAAATTCAAGTAGGCGGTGCAACCATATTTGTCCTGCCGGTTGAAAATTTTCTGCAATTTTAACGGCTAGATATATGGAGGTTCTTTATGAAAATCAACCATGACATACCTATTAATTTGGATAAAGCCCGGCAGGATAATAAACAAATGCAATCAGGTAATGGAAGGTTTCAACAACTGGTTCAAACACAGGACCAGAAGATGCAGGTTCAAACTTTGAATCGTTTAATCGGGGACATTGAAGGGGCAGGTCAGCGCCTGGTCCGATCCCGGACCTTTAGGGAACTAGCCAAATATAAGGCATTAGTGAAGCGGTTTGTGCGCGAAGCTGTTGAGTATGGTCTTGAACTGAAGCAGTCCACGAGCTGGAATCAATACGGACAGAGTCGACCATTGAAGACCGTGGAAACGATTGATGCGAAACTGATCGAGTTAAGCGAGGAAATTTTAAATAAAGAGAAGAGTTCGCTTGAGATATTAGAAATGATAGGCGAAATTAAAGGACTGCTGATTAATTTATATACGTAAGTGAGTGATGATGTTGGATAAAACATGGCAGGAAATGAGACAAATTCAGCCGCAGGTTATGACGATGTTGCAAAATAGCATCACGAAGAACAGAGTGGCTCATGCGTATATATTTGAAGGGGATACAGGTACAGGTAAGAAAGAGGTAAGCAAAACTTTTGCAAAAAGCTTACTATGCGAGAACCCGGTCGAAGGCTTTGAGCCATGCGGACAGTGTAAGAACTGCAAACGAATTTCTAGTGGAAACCATCCGGATATCCATTTGATTGAAAAAGATGGACTGTCCATTAAAAAGGAACAAATTAAGAGTCTTCAAGAGGAATTCTCAAAGAAAAGTGTGGAAGCCAATCGGAAAGTGTACATGATTACCGATGCGGATAAGATGTCAGTCGGGGCAGCGAACAGTCTCTTGAAGTTTTTAGAAGAACCTGTAGGAGATACGGTAGCCATACTGATGACCGAACAAGTTCAGCGCATTCTACCGACCATTTTGTCGAGGTGCCAATTGATCTCGTTTAAACCGTTATCACCGGAGAATGTCAAACGAAAGCTGATGGAACAGGACGTGGACCCACAGATGGCCGCTGTCGTCGCTCATTTAACACAGAATGTGGTAGACGGAATTGACATGAGTCATGATGAATGGTTTGTACAAGGCCAAAAAATAGTGGTAAAATTGTATGAAGTGTTAAAACAGAATTCCCTGAAGGCCTTATTGTTCCTTCAGACGGATTGGTTTTCGCACTTTAAAGATAGAGAACAGGTAGACAGAGGCCTTGATTTGTTACTTCTTATTTATAAGGATTTATTATATATTCAGTTGGACAAGAAGGACCTGATTGTATTTCAAAATAAACTGAAGGAATTTGAAACTCACGCTCTTCATCTTTCTCCGAGACGACTCGCTGAACATATGGAGTTTATTTTGGAAGCGAAAAGGAAGTTGATGTCCAACACAAATCCACAGCTGTTGATGGAACAGCTTGTGCTGAATTTGCAGGAGGGATCATGATTTGTATGATGTTGTAGGTGTCCGTTTTAAAAAAGCGGGCAAAATATACTACTTTGATCCGGGCGAATTCGCCATTCCCAAGGACGATTTTGTTATAGTGGAGACTGTCCGCGGTGTTGAATTCGGTAAGGTTGTTACAGCCCGTAAACAAGTAGATGAAAATGATGTTGTCCTGCCATTGAAAAAAGTACTTCGGGTTGCAGATGCGAAAGATAAGCTAATTGTTGAGGAAAACAAGTCTGCTGCAGAAGAAGCTTATTATATATGTTGTCAAAAGGTCGATGAGCATAAGCTGGATATGAAGCTCGTTGACGTGTCCTATACCTTTGATAGAAATAAGGTAGTGTTTTACTTTACTGCGGATGGTCGCGTGGATTTCCGTGATTTAGTCAAAGATTTAGCAGCCATATTCAGAACCAGGATTGAACTTCGACAGATTGGAGTCAGGGATGAGGCTAAAATGCTTGGTGGCATTGGACCATGTGGCAGAATGCTTTGTTGCTCGACATTTCTGGGAGACTTTGAACCTGTTTCCATTAAAATGGCGAAAGATCAGAATTTATCACTAAATCCTACAAAAATCTCAGGATTATGTGGTCGATTGATGTGCTGTCTGAAATATGAAAATGACGAGTATGAGAGTGCGAAGGAAATGCTTCCTGATTTAGGTGAGATGATTGATACGCCTGGTGGCAAAGGCAAGGTAGTGGGGCTTAATATTCTAGAACGCGTACTTCAGATTGAACTAATCGAGCAGGAAAGAGTATTAGAGTATACTTTAGATGAGATTCTAAAAGAGGGAGCCGTTTCTATTCAAGCCACAGATTATTAAGGTGGTGGGAGAGCGTGGATAAGAAAGATATTTTTGAGTCGGTTACCAATATGGAAGCCCAGATAGGCCAATTATATAAACAGCTTGGAGAATTGAAGGAGAATCTTGCGGAAATCCTCGAAGGAAATCAATCGCTCAAGTTAGAAAATGAGCACTTGCGTCATCGATTGGGCCTTGCGGATGCCGAGAGTGAACCTGTTTCTATAAAAGAGAAACAAAAGACGAAGAACCGTACTGAGAGTACGAATAAGGTTATGGATATAGGGGAAGGCTATGATAATCTAGCCCGTATCTATCAAGAAGGCTTCCATATTTGTAATCTGCATTTTGGCAGTTTACGTAAAGAAGGAGATTGCCTGTTCTGTTTATCTTTTTTAAACAAGAAGTGAAAATGGAATAATATAAAAGAATGTTCCATCTCTTTTACGTGATAGATAGACCGTTTACAATATATAGTGATTCGGGGTCTGACGCATACTATGAGTCAGGCCCTTTTTGTTACGAGTGAGGGTTAAAGTAAGGGCTTAATCCTGCTTTTTCTACATATATAGGAGGGTTAATAGCAATGGTAGAACTAAAAGGGGATGAACGGCTGGATTACCTGTTGGCGGAGGATTTACGGATCATCCAGAGTCCATCGGTGTTTTCTTTTTCATTAGATGCCGTTTTATTATCCAGGTTTGTAAGCGTACCGATCCAAAAGGGAAGGCTAGTGGATCTTTGTTCAGGCAATGGCGTCATACCCTTGTTGCTAAGCACAAGGACTAAAGGGTCCATTACGGGCATCGAAATCCAGGATCGCCTATATGACATGGCTCAAAGAACCATGGAGTATAACGGGGTTTCCTCGCAGATTGAAATGGTCCATGCTGATATAAAAGAAATCCCAAAGCAAATAGGATACAGTAAATATGATGTGGTAACGTGTAACCCACCGTACTTCCCGACTCCGTCCATTGAGGAAATCAATAAAAATGAACACTTTGCGATTGCCCGTCATGAAATCATGTGCACATTGGAAGACGTCATGCGTGTTTCAAGTCAGTTACTTCGTCAGGGTGGAAAAGCGGCATTCGTCCATAGACCTGGTCGTTTGATGGATATCCTACGACTGATGAGGGAGTATCGGATTGAACCGAAGAGGTTGCAATTCGTTTATCCAAAAAGTACAAAAGAGGCCAATACGATTCTCATTGAAGGAATTAAAGACGGAAACCCGGATTTGAAAATCCTACCTCCACTCGTTGTGTACAATGAACAGAATGAATATAATCCTGAAATCAGAAAGATTTTATATGGAGACGAATAGGCACTATTTCTACGTCTTAAAATGCAGCGATGATAGTTATTACGCGGGATACACCAATAATTTAGAACGAAGGATCAATATGCATAATCAGGGGAAAGGCGCTAAATATACGCGTGGACGGACCCCTGTGGAACTGATTTATCATGAAACGTTTGAAAACCAGACTTTGGCCATGAAGGCAGAATACCAGTTCAAGCAACTAACCAGAAAACAAAAAGAAAAGTGGATGGCAAAGGAGGAGACATAATCTATGTGGCAGCAAAAGAGTTTTGAAAAAGAGGGGTTGGAACCGGCTTTATATCTAGTCCCTACTCCTATAGGCAATCTTGAAGATATGAGTTTCCGCGCTCTTAGGATTTTAAAGGAAGCAGATGTCATAGCTGCCGAGGATACGCGAAATACAAAAAAACTATGTAATTACTTTGAGATTTCTACACCTATCGTCAGTTATCATGAGCATAATAAGGAAAACAGCGGACGGCAAATGCTTGAGCGACTTCGTTCAGGCCAAGTGATCGCTCTCGTCAGTGATGCCGGTTTACCAACGATTTCCGATCCAGGCTATGAACTTGTGAGGGAAGCAATTGCTGAACAGTTTAAGGTTATCCCCTTGCCAGGAGCCAATGCGGCATTAACGGCGTTGATTGCCTCAGGGCTTTCCCCTCAACCCTTTTATTTCTATGGTTTCCTAAAGCGGGGAGCAAAAGAAAAGAAACAAGAGTTGGAAAAGTTAAAAAAAATGGAAGCTACTTGGATTGTATATGAATCGCCTCACCGCTTAAAGGAAACCTTGAAACATATGCATGAAATCCTAGGAGACCGACAAATAGTCCTATGTCGTGAATTAACCAAGAAGTTTGAAGAGTTTATTCGCGGTACATTAAGTGAGGCAATGAATTGGGCGGCTGAAAATGAGGTGCGCGGTGAGTTCTGTTTGATAATAGAGGGTGCTCAAGAACAGGAAGAAGACCCAGAAGAAGCATGGTGGTCAGCTTTCGACATTGTTGGGCATGTCAACTATTATATCGAAACGAAGAAAATGCCTTCAAAGGATGCCATAAAGCAAGTTGCAAAAGATCGAAATATGCAAAAACGCGACGTATACCAGGCATTTCATATAGATGCCAACTAAATGGACAAAAAAAAACTTCCGATATTCGGAAGTTTTTTATCTATATTAGTTAGAAGTTGCAAAGTTTTGTTGAATTTCTTTAATTAACATTTCTGCACCTTCACGGCTAAGAATTAACTTACCATTAGCAAGTGTAAGATTGTTATCAGAAACTTCACCAGTTACTTGACAAGTCATGTTAGGTTTATATTTTTTTAAGATAATGCGCTCATCATCCACATAGATTTCTAAAGCATCTTTCTCAGCGATGCCTAATGTACGGCGAAGCTCGATTGGAATAACTACCCGGCCTAACTCATCAACTTTACGAACGATTCCTGTAGATTTCATTGAAAATTCCCCTCTCAAAATACAATTTAGTACCTTTTTCTATTTTTTTCGTCATTATTCGACAATTTTTTTTATAAATTTATAATACCAGCCATTCCCATATTCGTCAATGATTTATTTTCATTTTTCTGTAAGAGCTCATTATCGCTTTTTATAAAGGATACGAAAAGTAATAAAGCAAAAAAGCCTTAGTCCTAGCTTGTCTGCGGAACCATTTACTTCACCAAGATTCGACAAACTATGATAATGGAGCTCTATCTCTTCCCTATTATAAGAGTAATGTTATTTTAGTTTCAAATCAAAAATTCGGAATATAGGATAATATTCCTGTAAAACGTCCAAATAGAATGGGAGATGTTGCGCAAAATATGAATAGTAAGGTATATTTTGTTGAGGTAAGAGGAAATGCTGAAAATAGGGTGAAGACAACCTTGCAAGCATTAAGCACTGATTAGAAATTCTTTGCCTTTCATTCGAATTTCAGGATGAAATGATTGTTGATTCTTGTCGCATAGAATGACAGATAGGGTTAAAATAGAGATAATAGTTTTACTGTGCTCTAATTGGCAGGGGCAAGTCCTTAGCCAGTTTTGCAAATGATGAGGAGGCAATAAAATGCAGGAAAAATCAAATACATTTTATATTACAACACCCATATATTATCCAAGTGGTAATTTACATATAGGGCATGCGTATACGACGGTGGCAGGAGATGCCATGGCTCGTTACAAAAGGATGCGTGGCTTTGACGTTATGTACTTAACGGGAACGGATGAACATGGTCAGAAAATCCAGCGCAAAGCAGCTGAACAGGGCATCACACCTAAACAGTATGTGGACAATATCGTGTCTGGAATAAAAGAGCTTTGGAATAAGCTTGATATATCTTATGATGACTTCATAAGGACGACAGAAGACCGCCATAAAGAGGTTGTGGCAAAAATATTCAAGAAGCTGCTGGATCAGGGCGACATATACTTGGATCAATATGAAGGATTATATTGTACACCATGTGAATCTTTCTTTACGGAACGCCAAGTCGAAGAAGGTAATGGGAAATGTCCAGATTGTGGCCGACCAGTCGAGAAGGTTAAGGAAGAGTCATATTTCTTCAAGATGAGTAAGTATGCTGACCGTTTATTGAAGTTCTATGAGGAAAACCCTGAGTTCATCCAGCCTGAATCAAGAAAAAATGAAATGATCAATAACTTTATCAAACCGGGATTAGAAGATTTGGCCGTTTCTCGTACAACTTTTGACTGGGGAATTAAAGTACCGGGAGATCCGAAGCATGTCATTTATGTCTGGATTGATGCGTTGACTAACTATATTACAGCTTTAGGGTATGGGACGGATGATGATTCTAAATACAGGAATTACTGGCCGGCGGACGTTCACCTAGTAGGGAAGGAAATCGTTCGTTTCCATACCATATACTGGCCGATCATGTTAATGGCTCTCGATATGCCGCTTCCGAAAAAGGTATTTGCCCACGGCTGGTTGCTTATGAAAGACGGCAAAATGTCGAAGTCAAAAGGGAACGTGGTCGATCCGGTTACATTGATTGATCGATACGGTTTGGATTCCTTACGTTATTACCTTCTTCGTGAAGTCCCATTCGGTTCTGACGGGGTATTTACTCCAGAGGGATTTGTAGAACGGGTTAACTTTGACTTAGCGAATGATCTAGGTAATTTATTGAACAGAACCGTAGCCATGGTCAATAAGTATTTCGACGGTGTGATTCCAAACTATCAAGGGTCGAATGGCGAATTTGAAACAAACTTGCTTGAAATGAATCAAGATACGGTACATAAATATGAAGAAGCCATGGAAAAAATGGAATTCTCCGTTGCCCTTACGTCCATTTGGCAGCTTGTGAGCAGGACCAATAAGTTCATCGATGAAACCCAACCGTGGATGTTGGCTAAAGATGAAGCCAAAAAAGGGGAACTTGCAAGTGTTATGGTCCATTTGGCTGAATCTTTACGCCGGACAGCCGTCCTATTGAAACCATTTTTAACGCAGGCACCGGAAAAAGTCTTTACTCAGCTAGGCATTCAGGATGAGAACTTGAAGACATGGGATAGTCTCAGCGAGTTTGGATTAATTCCTTCCGATACAAGAGTGTTAAAAGGGGACCCTATCTTCCCGCGTTTAGATATGGAAGAGGAAGTTCAATATATTAAAGAACAAATGCAGGGTGGCACGTCCAAAGAGGAAGAAAAGGAAGAAGTCGAAATTCCGGAAGTTGATGAAATCACAATCGATGATTTCACAAAGGTTGAGTTGCGTGTAGCGCAGGTAATGGAAGTCGAGCCCGTAAAAAAAGCCGACAAACTGCTTAAGCTACAGTTGGATCTTGGGTACGAGAAGCGGCAGGTCGTATCCGGGATTGCTCAGCACTACAAACCAGAAGAATTAGTAGGGAAAAAAGTGATATGCGTGACCAATCTTAAACCAGTGAAATTACGTGGGGAGCTTTCTCAAGGAATGATTTTGGCTGGCAGCCAAGATGGCGTCCTATCTGTTGCTACAATAGATGCTTCCATTCCTAATGGATCGAAAGTGAAATAACTCAAAAAAACATAAAAGTGTTTCATATGAAACACTTTTATGTTTTTTATTTATATGCCCCAGTGCAGCAGGCATCTACTGAGACCATTCTTTAGTCCCTGCCTTCAGGGAGGGACTATGTAATCTTTTTGTTACCTAATTGAGAAACATAAAACTCTCATTACGAAATAAAATAGTGCTAGAAAGGAAGAATAAACATGCTTTTCGATACACATGTACATGTAAATGCAGAGCAATTCAATGAAGATCTTGAAGAAGTCATAGAAAGAGCGCAGGAAGCGGGCGTAAAAAACATGGTTGTCGTCGGCTTTGACCGCCCTACCATCACTAGAGCAATGGAACTAGTGGAAATATATGATTTTATGTTTGCGGCAATCGGTTGGCATCCTGTTGATGCAATAGATATGACGGAAGAAGATCTCCAGTGGATTGAAGAACTCTCCGCACATCCTAAGATAGTTGCTATAGGGGAAATGGGCCTTGACTATCATTGGGACAAATCGCCGAAGGAAATTCAAAAGGAAGTTTTCAGAAAACAAATACGCCTAGCAAAAAAGGTAAAGTTGCCTATCATCATTCATAATCGTGAAGCAACCGCAGATATCGTGAGCATATTAAAGGAAGAAGGTGCTTCAGAAGTGGGAGGCATCA
Source organism: Peribacillus sp. NPDC097198 (assembly GCF_044762055.1). Classification (NCBI taxonomy): domain Bacteria; kingdom Bacillati; phylum Bacillota; class Bacilli; order Caryophanales; family Bacillaceae; genus Peribacillus; species Peribacillus sp. NPDC097198. Next base: position 11,637 of record NZ_JBIWDO010000018.1, read on the forward strand.
TGCATTGCTTTAGTGGTAGTGCCGAAACAGCTTTGGAATGTATCGATATGAACTTTTATATTTCATTGGGGGGACCCGTTACCTTCAAGAATGCGAAGAAACCAAAAGAAGTAGCAGCAGCTGTGCCATTGGATCGTCTATTAATTGAGACGGATTGTCCTTACCTAGCACCCCATCCCTTTAGAGGAAAGCGTAATGAACCATCCTATGTGAAACTCGTCGCCGAGCAAATTGCAGACATCAAGCAACTTTCCGTGGAAGAAGTATCCCAGGCGACAACGAGTAATGCCAAGAAATTATTCGGCATTAATTGACATCATTTTGGGTCACGTTCTCCCGGGATTTGCTATTTAGAAAGCATTTTTTGAAGTTTCTACAAATCTCTCTCCCTACATAGGTGTTTTATGTCGAGAAGTCACCCTTTCCTTTTCTATGAGGAATATGCATAATAGGTAATAATTTCCTAAATGAGAAGTGGATGGGTTGACAGCTCGATAAGTATGTCTATATAATCACCGGGAGGAAGGAGGAGTTTTTCATTCTATCAAAAACTATGAAAAACCTTATTTCCAGACTTGTAGGTAAGAAGCGAATAGCGGTTGCGATATGCACGGCAATTCTCGTCACTACGGCGCTGGGAATACTGATCCATAAAGGAACAATGCATACAGTCACAATCATGCTTGACGGGAAAAAAGAGGTAGTGCGGACACACGCGGCTACTGTAAATGATATGTTAAAAGATTTAGAGATTACGGTTCAAGCCGCAGATTATGTACATCCTTCTGTTGACAGTGAAGTAGCTGATGATCTAGAGGTAGTGTACAAGCAGGCTCGAAAAATTGTCATGGTACAAGATGGTGAGCAAGAGGAAGTCTGGTCAACCGCCGATACCGTAGAGGAATTTATCAAGGAGCAGGAGCTCGGAGTAGATGAGAAGGATAAAGTTACTCCTTCAAAAGACACGAAGCTTAAAGCAGATATGGAAGTTAGCATCGATAGAGCCTTTTCACTGAACTTGGTGGTAGGTGGAAAAGAAAAGCAGGTTTGGTCAACTTCGACTACGGTCGCTGACTTTTTAAAGCAACAAGGTGTCAAACTCAATGATTTAGATCGAGTTGAACCAGGATTAGTGGAAAAAGTTGAAGCAAAGAATACGGTAAACGTTATTCGAATTGAAAAAGTCACCGATGTAGTGGAAGAACCTGTCGATTATGCTGTCATTACTAAAAATGATGATTCTTTATTAAAAGGGAAAGAAAAGATCGAAAAAGAAGGAAAAAAGGGTATCACTTCCAAGGAATACGAAGTGATCAAAGAAAATGGAAAAGAAGTCAAAAGGAAATTGCTTTCTGAAAAAGTTGTGAATAAAAAGCAGGATAAGGTCGTAGCGGTCGGAACTAAGAAGCTTGAAACCCAAGAATCACCGAGAGCAACGAATGTGAATTCTACCAGCGGAAAAGAAATTTACGTCTCATCAACGGCCTATACAGCAAGTTGCCACGGCTGTTCAGGTGTTACTTCAACAGGAGTGGATCTGAAAAGTAATCCTAATGCCAAAATCATAGCAGTCGATCCAAGCGTGATTCCCATGGGCTCGAAGGTCTATGTCGAGGGTTATGGCTATGCTACTGCTGCCGATAAGGGCGGAGCGATTAAGGGAAACAGAATAGATGTATTCTTTTCATCGAAAAACGACGCTTATCGTTGGGGTGTAAAGAAAGTGAAAATCCGAGTACTGGATTAATAAGTTTTCTCTCGCAGGAGATAAATTGTCTCCTGCTTTTTTGACGTTTTATTTTACCATTTGTTGAAACCAACAGTATAAACCTGCTTTAATAAAAGAGACGATTCAATAAGTCATAAAATTTCAGTGTAAACTAAAAGTGAATCGAGTGATGGCGTGAGAAGCCATCCCGATGGAAAAGTCGTGGCAAGGTCTGTTACATAGTAAGTCTTGCGCTTTTCTGTATGGAGGAAAACATGAAAAAGATTAAAGAAATCATTGTTGTTGAAGGTAAAGATGATACAGTAGCGATAAAAAGGGCGGTCAATGCGGATACCATAGAAACGAACGGTTCCGCCGTGAATCAATCCTGTATAGATCAGGTAAGGTTGGCACAAGTCACACGTGGTGTTATCATTTTTACGGATCCGGATTTTCCAGGACAAAAAATCAGAAATATCATTTCAGAACAAGTAAAGGGCTGTAAACATGCCTTTTTAACGAAGAAAGAGGCGTTGCCTAAGTCAGGCAGGGGAATAGGCGTGGAGCACGCTTCACCTGAAGCGATTCGTAATGCCTTGAAAGACGCACAACTCATGGATGAGGAAGCCCAAGAGGAAATATCCCAGCAGGATTTAATAGATGCAGGTTTAATCGGTGGTGCGGGAGCTAGAGAGCGAAGAGAAAGACTTGGTTCCATCTTAAAGATCGGTTTTACAAATGGTAAGCAATTATACAAGCGATTAAAAATGTTTCAAATATCAACTGAGGCTTTTAGCGAAGCGATTGTACAGATAAATCAGGAGGAAAATCATGAATAAAGATATAGCAACCCCTGTCAGAACGAAAGACATCCTAAAGAAGTACGGATTTTCGTTTAAAAAGAGCCTAGGGCAAAATTTCCTAATCGATACGAATATCCTGAAGCGGATTGTCGAGCATGCGGAGTTGACAGAGGAAAGTGGAGCGATTGAAATTGGGCCAGGTATAGGGGCGCTGACTGAACAATTAGCGAAAAGCAGCAAAAAGGTCACAGCCTTCGAAATAGATCAGCGCTTACTTCCGATACTAGCCGATACACTGTCTCCATACGACAATGTGAAAATCATCCATGGGGATGTCTTGAAAGCGGATGTCAAGCAGGCCATCGAGGAAGAGTTCAAGGATATCAAGGATATAATGGTCGTAGCCAACCTTCCTTACTATGTTACTACTCCCATCATTTTGAAGCTTTTGTCAGAGGACTTACCGATTAGAGGCATCGTATGTATGTTGCAAAAGGAAGTCGCCGATCGAATCGCAGCTAAGCCAGGCACGAAGGAATATGGTTCTTTATCGATTGCCATTCAATATTATACGGAAGCAGAGACGGTTATGATCGTTCCAAAAACGGTGTTCATGCCGCAACCGAATGTCGATTCGGCTGTTATTCGCCTCACAAGACGGGTTACACCGATTGTCGAAGTACAAGATGAGGACTTTTTGTTCGTCGTGACCCGGGCGAGCTTTGCACAGCGCCGAAAAACGATATTAAATAACTTAACAAGTCAGTTGCCGGAAGGAAAAGCGAAAAAGGAATTGATTCTTGCTGCTCTTAAGGCCGTAGAAGTCGACCCGACTAGGCGAGGGGAAACATTGAGCATTGAGGAATTTGGACGCTTGAGTGATGCATTACTGCCGAATTTTAAATAACCATTACCAATCTAACGTCGGAAAGGGGTTCTATTCTCCCTCATCCGGCTTTTTTTTTGGATTAGAGCGGGTAGTGAACCGATTCCCGCATATGATATACCCCAATTTTCACTTTCACCATTCGTGGAGCGTTAGCATAACTTAAGAAAGAAAACAATCTAGGGTGGGCTTTAAAATAAGTCTTCTCATGGGGTGGAGCAATGAATGTTCAGATAAATGATATTGTCGGTCGGCTCTCTTATAAATGCGACGTACTATTTCGGGTAATTGATATCCGTGATAATTACGGCAAACGTGAAGCGGTTCTTTACGGGGAAGATATTCGGCTAATCGCAGATGCACCTTTTCAGGATTTGATGATTATAAACGATAATGAGCGAAGTGTCCGTCAAAAGTCCAATGAAGCACTCCAAGAACAATCCTACCGCCTATTAACGCAAGATTTAGAGCTTCAGCAGCAAAAAAGCGGATATCAATCAAGTAATGGGTACCGCTATAGCGGAGAATACTTTCAAATACCAGGCAGAGTGCTACATGTAGACGGGGATGCTTCCTATCTTCGAAAATGCCTGGACCTTTACCAGAAATTCGGCATACCGGTGAATGGCGTCTATTGTAACGAAAAAGAAATGCCCCAGAGAATTGGCAGCCTACTGGACCATTACCGTCCAGATATCCTTGTCGTCACGGGTCATGACGCCTATTCTAAATCAAATGGACCGATGTCCGATATCAACGCCTATCGTCACTCCAAGGATTTCGTGCAAACCGTCCGTGAGGCGAGAAAGAAGGTATCACATCTAGATCAACTAGTTATATTCGCTGGTGCTTGTCAATCCCACTTTGAATCGATCATCCAAGCAGGGGCTAATTATGCAAGTTCCCCTTCGCGCGTGAATATTCATGCGCTTGATCCCGTATATATTGTCGGTAAGGTAAGTTTCACGGCCTATATGGAGAATCTTCATGTTTGGGATGTTCTTCGCAATACGTTAACAGGCGAAAAAGGATTGGGCGGGATTGAAACAAAAGGCATGCTTCGAACAGGACTCCCCTTTAAACCTTTCCAGGAAGAATGATGAGCTGCATTTTGAAAGAATGCAGCTTAATTTATTGCTTGAAATTTCGGATATCAATAATTCTGATAGGATTTTTTTAATCGAAAAAGGGAGCAGAGGACTCAGTAGCGAAAATTTTTCCTTTTTGATAATGAATAGTTCGCTTACATATATTTTCAATTACTAGGAGATAATAAAAATGTTAACGATTTTTGCGGAATTAAGGTAAAAATATATTGACTACATTTTTAACTGCTGATATAATTTATTATTTTGTTTGCGTATATTAACAATTTGTGATATACTATAATTAGTGAGGTGGACCGAAAATGCCAAAAACTCTAGCTGATATTAAAACTGCACTTGATTCAAACCTAGGTAAAAGATTGCTTTTGAAAGCAAACGGTGGAAGAAGAAAGACTGTAGAACGTTTTGGAATTTTGGCGGAAACTTATCCGGCTGTTTTTGTAATTGAACTCGACCAAGATGAAAATGCGTTTGAAAGAGTATCTTACAGCTATGCGGATGTATTAACGGAAGCCGTGGAACTAACCTTTTTAAACAAACAACAAGAGATTTAACTTAGAGGAAGTAGCAGACAATATGTTTGCTACTTTTTGATTTGTCCAAAACCCAGGTGTGACCAGTTCAGGGTGGAATAAGTAAGCATGAAATAGCGTATGTAACAAACAATAGGCATGTGACAGCATGTGAAAGGGGTTGTTTCGCTTGAGTAGAAAAAAAGGGATTATGTCCGAGGACTTTAAAGAGGAATTGGCAAAAGAACTTGGATTTTATGATGTTGTCCAAAAAGAGGGTTGGGGCGGAATCCGAGCCCGCGACGCAGGAAACATGGTAAAACTTGCAATCGAAAAAGCACAACGTCAAATGGTGGATAAAGAATAGAATCTCACTAAAATGAATCATGCTGTCCTTACGAAATGGGCCAGGCTCTTTCTTCAATGTATAGCGATATCCTTTTATGCTTACATTGTAGATACAGGAGTCTGGCCTTTTATTATAAAGAAACATAAGCGAATAACGGGCACTAAGTTGCATGGCAAGTCCTTCAAGAAGGAGCAACGGCCCCCTCTCCCCGCAGTCCTTTTCTCCCCTCTAAGGTATTCTCCACTTCAATACATTGTAAATACGATGAAAAAACCTTTAGAATAGAAACAAATATGATAGAATAGGACAAGAACTTTTAAGAACGTTAAAGTAGGTGGACATATTGAAGCTTATGGAAAAAGCCCCGGCTAAAATTAATTTAGCTTTGGATGTGCTTTTCAAACGGCCTGATGGGTATCACGAGGTGGAGATGATCATGACGACAGTCGATCTTGCCGATAGAATAGAGCTAAAAGAAATAAAAGGGAACCACATTCAAATTCTATCTCATAATCGATTCGTTCCGGATGATCATCGGAACTTGGCGTATCAAGCTGCATTCATTTTAAAGGAACGTTATGGAATTAATAAAGGTGTTTCTATTACAATAGAGAAAAATATTCCTGTAGCAGCCGGACTTGCAGGTGGAAGCAGTGATGCCGCTGCTACATTAAGAGGATTAAATAGACTGTGGAAGTTAGGACTTTCCATGGATGAACTTGCTGAAATAGGGGCAGAAATCGGTTCTGATGTTTCGTTTTGTGTGTATGGAGGGACGGCTTTGGCTACAGGACGTGGGGAAAAAATCATGCATCTTCCTACACCGCCCAAATGCTGGGTTATTTTAGCCAAACCGACTATTGGCGTATCTACCGCTGATATATATAAACGATTGCAGGTTGCCAAAATGGATCATCCTGATATTCCCGGTATGATTTCGGCCATAAGGGATAATAGTTATGAACGTGTATGCGACGGTCTGGGAAATGTACTGGAGCAGGTTACATTGCAATTGTATCCAGAGGTGGCCAACATTAAAGACCAAATGAAGACGTTCGGCGCAGATGCTGTCTTGATGAGTGGAAGCGGACCGACAGTCTTTGGACTAGTGGAACATGACTCCCGTATGCAAAGGATCTATAACGGACTACGAGGATTTTGTGATCAAGTCTATGCTGTCCGCATGTTAGGTGACCGTAGCGACCTTGAATAAATGCGGACAATGATGGTATAGTTGCATTATAATATTCGGAAATGACAGAGGGTGTGTTACAAATGAAATTTCGTCGCAGCGAGAGGCTAGTCGATATGACCAATTATTTATTAGAACATCCAGGGGAACTCGTTTCACTGACCTATTTTGCTGAGAGGTACAGTTCTGCCAAGTCTTCAATAAGTGAGGATTTGACGATCATCAAGGATACCTTTGAGCAAAGAGGAATAGGTTCTTTGACGACCGTACCGGGTGCCGCGGGTGGCGTAAAGTATATCGTTTCCATTAAACGGGAGGAAGCCGATACCTTTATAGATGAGCTTTGTGAAACAATCGCTAGTCCTGAAAGACTATTACCGGGCGGCTACCTATATATGACCGATATCTTAGGTCACCCGCAAACTGTGAATAAGGTCGGCCGAATCATCGCTTCCATGTATGCCAAGAAAAATGTCTCGGTTATAATGACGATGGCTACTAAAGGGATATCATTAGCATACGCGGTGGCGAACTATTTGAATGTTCCCGTCGTCATAGTAAGAAGGAATAATAAGGTGACAGAAGGCTCTACCGTTAGTATCAACTATGTCTCTGGCTCGTCTAAAAGAATCCAGACAATGGTCCTTTCAAAGAGAAGCTTGGTTGAGGGATCGAATGTGCTGATTGTGGATGATTTCATGAAGGCAGGAGGGACAATCAACGGGATGGTAAGCCTTCTGGATGAATTTAAGGCGACTGTTGCCGGGATTGCTGTCCTCGTAGAGTCCGAACATACGGAAGAATGTCTCGTGGAGGATTATGTGTCATTAATCAAGCTGACGCAGGTTGTTGAAAGAGATAAAAAGATAAACGTTAGTCGTGGAAACTATTTTACTAAAAGGGATTAAGGGGGATTTTTCATGAAAAAAGTACACACGAATGAAGCACCAGCAGCAATCGGTCCATATTCACAGGGTATCATTGTGGAAAGTTTATTCTATAGTTCGGGTCAAATTCCTCTTACTGCTTCCGGGGAAATGGTGAATGGAGACGTAAAAGAACAGACGCATCAGGTATTTAGGAATCTTCAGGCTGTATTGAAAGAGGCAGGTGCTACTTTAGACACAGTCATTAAAACGACGGTATTCATTAAAAGCATGGATGACTTCAGTTCGATTAATGAGGTATATGGTGAGTATTTTTCTACACATAAACCGGCGCGGTCTTGCGTAGAGGTCGCACGTTTGCCTAAGGATGCTCTTGTGGAAATAGAAGTGATTGCGCTCGTTAAATAAACGGGCTCTTTTTTTTGCCTTTTCTAGGGGGATTGTAGTGGGTACTTTTCCAGTATTTTCAGGATATTTTTAATATTTTTTCAAAACTAGGCTTAATTTTCTAAAAAACTTACAGATAATAGAAGGATTTCCCGTTTATTTGTTGAATATGTACTTTAAGATTTAACAACTAAAAGGGATGGTGAGCTTAAATGGAAGTTACTGACGTAAGATTACGCCGTGTGAATACGGATGGTCGTATGAGAGCAATCGCATCAATTACACTCGATAATGAATTTGTGGTTCATGATATTCGAGTAATTGACGGAAATAATGGTTTATTTGTGGCTATGCCAAGTAAACGTACTCCAGATGGGGAATTCCGTGATATTGCGCATCCGATTAATTCTTCCACACGCGGGAAAATTCAAGAAGCTGTCTTGACAGAATATCATCGTTTAGGAGAACTTGAAACCGAATTAGAGGAAGCAGGAGCAGGAGCTTCTTAAGTGTTTTACATGGTCCATTATAAATAAGTGCAACCAGAGCCTACTTCTTAAGTAGTGCTCTTTTTTATTTTTATGACTTGTAAATATTGAATCTAGAAAAGTAACTGGTACTATCTTCAAAATTACAAATACCCCTTTTGTTTTATGTATAAACATTTTTTTTAGTAAATTTTATTTTTTATAAGAAAAATAATTACTTACCATTAAAGTAAAAATTGATCAATTGTGATTGATGGTCATTACAAGGGCATTCGCCGCATTGAAAGCATTACTTTTACATAGGGAAATATGGAATGGAATCACTGAAGAAACGCGGGTGTTATAGCATTTCAGGGAATGGACCTGCTACTTGATAGTCGCTTTTCACGTACATGGGTGAGGGAAATGCAGCTCATTTTGCAAAGGGGATTATAATGAATGGGGGAATTTTAATTAGTTTTTATTCCCATATTAAGGTCAAAGGTCTGATGGACAGAGGATAACATTATCATCTACTTTCAAATGTTACCTTGAAAAGAATCCTTATTTAAGATAATATTTTTAATGGATAAAAAGGTGAAAATGGAGGCCTGTTATGAGTAATCGCTATGCAATAATTTTGGCCGCTGGGCAAGGCACTAGGATGAAATCTAAGCTTTACAAGGTTTTACACCCTGTTTGCGGAAAACCAATGGTACAACATGTTATCGATCAAGTCAATCAACTTCAAATAGAAGATATTGTAACAGTTATTGGGCATGGAGCAGAAAAAGTACAAGAACAACTTGGGGATTCATGCAAGTACGCCTTGCAAGAGCAACAATTAGGTACGGCACATGCTGTTATGCAGGCGGAAAGCGTATTAGCAGGTAAAAGTGGAATAACACTTGTTATTTGTGGGGATACGCCCTTAATCAAAGCAGAAACGATGGAAGCGCTTATCGCTTTACATGAAAAAAGTCAGGCGAAGGCAACCATTCTGACAGCGTATGCAGATCAGCCAGATGGATATGGCAGAGTCTTACGTAGTGAAAATGGACTTGTCGAAAAAATTGTCGAGCATAAGGATGCTTCTGTTGAAGAACGATATGTTAAGGAAATTAATACGGGAACATATTGTTTCGACAATCAGGCCTTATTTAGCGCACTTAAAAAAGTTTCAAATGAAAATGTCCAAGGTGAATACTATTTACCGGATGTTATTGAAATCTTAAAACAAGCAGGCGAAACAGTTACGGCCTTTCAATCAAGTAACTTCGACGAAACTTTAGGTGTAAACGACCGCGTCGCTTTATCGCAGGCGGAACAAATATTACGGAAACGCATCAATGAGTTGCACATGAGAAATGGCGTCACAATCGTTGATCCGCTTACGACGTATATTGAATCCGATGTGAAGATTGGCCAGGATTCAATCATTTATCCTGGTACAATGATTAAAGGGCGAAGTGTTATCGGAACAGATTGCCAGGTTGGCCCACAATCGGAAATCATAAATTGTGTAATCGGGAATGGAACGGAAATTCGCCAATCGGTTGCACAGGATAGCCAAATTGGTAACTCTGTGAAAGTCGGCCCGTTTGCGCATATCAGACCGGAATCGGATATACAAGATTCCGTGAAAATCGGAAATTTTGTCGAAATTAAAAAGTCCGTATTCGGAAAAGGAAGCAAAGCCTCTCATTTGAGTTATATAGGGGATGCTGAGGTTGGAGAGAATGTTAATATAGGCTGTGGATCTATTACCGTGAATTATGACGGTAAAAACAAATATTTGACGAAAATTGAAGACGATGTCTTTATTGGCTGCAATTCAAATCTCGTTGCGCCTGTAACGATTGCAAAAGGAGCATATGTTGCTGCGGGGTCAACAATCACCAAGGATGTACCGCAGGAAGCTCTGTCAGTTGCCCGGGCACGTCAAGTTAACAAAGAAGATTATGTGAAAAAATTAAAATTCAATAACTAACCCACGGAGGTCATCATGTCAAATCAGTATTTAGATCCTAATTTAAAAGTATTCTCTTTGAATTCAAACTTTGGTTTAGCCCAAGAAATTGCCGCAACAATTGGCGTTGAACTTGGAAAATGTACCGTAACGAGTTTCAGTGATGGTGAAGTTCAAATTAACATAGAAGAAAGTATTCGTGGGTGTGACGTTTATGTCATTCAATCAACGAGCCAGCCTGTAAATGAGAACTTGATGGAACTTTTAATCATGATTGATGCTTTAAAACGTGCTTCGGCAAAAACGATTAACATCGTTATGCCTTATTATGGATATGCACGCCAAGATCGTAAAGCACGCGCACGTGAGCCGATCACAGCTAAGCTAGTAGCAAATCTATTAGAAACAGCTGGCGCACACCGAGTTATTACATTAGATCTTCACGCACCGCAAATTCAAGGTTTCTTCGATATTTTAATTGATCACCTAGTAGCGGTTCCAATCTTGTCTGACTTCTTCAAAGAAAAAAATCTTGAAGATATCGTCATTGTTTCTCCTGACCATGGTGGTGTGACACGTGCCCGTAAAATGGCGGATCGTTTAAAAGCACCGATTGCTATTATCGATAAACGCCGTCCAAGACCAAATGTGGCTGAAGTAATGAACATCATCGGTAACATAGAAGGAAAAACAGCTATTCTGATTGATGACATCATCGATACAGCAGGAACCATTACACTTGCAGCGAATGCCCTTGTAGAGCATGGAGCTAAAGAAGTGTATGCATGTTGTACTCACCCGGTCCTTTCAGGTCCAGCTATTGAGCGCATTCAAAATTCATCAATCAAAGAATTAGTCATCACAAACTCAATTGTCCTTTCTGAAGAAAAGAAAATTGATAAAATTGTTGAATTGTCTGTGGCTCCATTGATTGCTGAGGCGATCATTCGTGTGCATGAAGAACAATCTGTTAGTACATTGTTCGATTGATAGTCAGTTTTAAAAAACATGGTGGGCCTTATGTCCGCCATTTTTTTATTCTCTGGTTTTTAAAAAAGTTCTCCCTAACTCCCCCTTATTCTTTCTTGGAGTCGTATTTCTAGCGTGCCAATATATGTTTAATCTTTCTCTGATAAGGGAAGATTTAAATATATAGTGAAACTGTAATATTTTATATTCAGGAAGGCGGAGGATGTATGAGTAATCTATTAGTAGCTAAAGAACGTAAGGGGACTAAACATTCTAATTTAAAGGACTTAAGGGAAAGCGGAGAAATTCCGGCCGTCGTATATGGGAATAAAAATGGCAGCACAGCCATTTCAGTCAACAACGCGGATTTCCAAAAAACAATAAAAGAAGTGGGTCGTAACGGAATTATTTCGTTAGATTTAGAAGGAACTAAACATCAGGTCATGCTTTCTGATTATCAGAAGGATCCGTTGAAAAACCATGTATTTCATGCCGATTTCTTAATCGTGGACATGAAAGCAGAACTACAAGCACAGGTACGCATCAATCTCGTAGGTACATCCAAAGGGGTTAAAGATGGTGGCGTCCTACAGCAGTCACTACATGAGGTAACTGTTTCAGCTAGACCTGATGATATCCCGGAATCAATCGACGTTGATGTCACAGAGCTTCAAGTAGGTGAAACAATCTACATATCTGACGTCCAATCAAACCAAAAAGTCACAATTGAAAACAGTGGGGAAGAAGTCATTGCTTCTGTATTACCACCTCGTCAAGAAGAGGAAATTAGTACAGGTGAACAGCAAGATGGTGGAATCCCAGAAAATGAGGAAGGCAGGGAGACTAAGCCTTCACCAGAGTCATGATGCCGGGATTATAGAAGTTAATCATGGTATAATAGGCGTAGCTCTTTATGAGTTGCGTCTTTTTTTGCTTCTCTGCATTCGTTAAGGAGTTATTGCTTTTAATTAGAAATAATTTCTAATTAGTTCTCCGGTCGCTTGCGGAAATACTTAAAATTAAGGTACTATTTTTCTAAGGTCACTTATGATTTTTAGAATCTTCGGTCAAACGTAACTCTCTAAATATCAGGAATGACGGAGTGTGAATCATGAAAATCTTTGTAGGGTTAGGAAACCCGGGTAAGCAATATGAAAAAACACGGCATAATGTCGGGTTTGAAGTGATAGATGAGTTAGCTAAAAATTGGTCCATTTCACTTGACCAAGCCAAGCATAAAGGCATTTATGGTGTGGGAATGGTGCGGGGCGAGAAGGTCTTACTACTTAAGCCTTTAACCTACATGAATTTGTCGGGAGAATCCATATCGGCCGTCATGCAATTTTTCAAAGTGGACGTATCGGATGTTATCATCATTTATGATGATCTTGACTTACCGCCCGGAAAAGTACGGCTTCGTCAAAAAGGAAGTGCAGGCGGACATAATGGGATTAAATCAACCATTGCCCATTTAGGTACCCAGGACTTCAATCGAATTAGAATAGGGATTGGCCGTCCAGTCGGTCGTATTCCAGTGCCTGATTATGTCTTGGGCCGGTTTTCTAAAGAAGATTGGGATCATGTCGGGGCTACAATCGAAAAAAGTGCAGCCGCCTGTGAAACATGGCTAGAAAAACCATTTACTCAGGTCATGAACGAATATAACCAATAAGGTTAGAGTAGATATAAGATAAGGAGAAATTTCTTTCTGTTTCGCTGAATAAATCTCCCCTATTTTAGTACATACTAACGGTATTATTAAATAGGGGGTTATCGAATATGGCTCTCCATTATCGTTGCCGGCATTGCGGAACTAAATTAGGTTCACTTGAGCATGACGCATTGACCGCGGAGCAGTTGGGGTTTAATCAACTTACTGATGAAGACCGTCAAGAGATGATCGTTTATGATTCCGAAGGGGATATGCATGTGAAGGCAATATGTGAAGAATGTTATAATTCACTGCAAAATAACCCAGAATATTATGAAAGCGATTATATTATTCATTAGCGGGAGAGGGCTTTGGACAAAAATCCAAAGCATTTTTCCGTTCATTTTAGTATATATGGATTGAAAAATAGAGAATAGGTTTGATTCGGTTATAGAGAGAGTAAATACAATCAAAAGGATTTACGCATGATCAAGAGAGGAGGGACAGACTGTGGATGGATTACAACACTTGTTCTCTAAACAAGATGATGTTCATTCGTTAATAGCAGGCATAGACGAAGGATTAAAAGAACAAATGGTATCTGGCTTGACTGGTTCTTCAAGATCACTTCTGCTGGCATCTGTATATGAGAAGACGAACAGATCAATCTTAGTAGTGACCCATAACTTACTACAAGCTCAAAAGTTCCAGGAGGATTTATCGAGTTTTATCCCGGAAGATGAGCTATTTATATATCCAGCCAATGAATTAATTGCTGCAGACATGAGTGTGGCCAGTCCTGAATTACGGGCACAACGCGTAGAAGCATTGAATTTCTGGGCAAAAGGTAAGAAAGGAATTGTCATTGCACCGATTCCTGGTGTCCGCAGAATACTTCCTCCGAAAGATGTTTGGAAGAAGCATCAGCTTTCCTTTAAATTAGGTGAAGAAATCAATCTGGAATCCACATTGGGTAAATTCATCGCTATGGGGTACAATCGGGCTGAAATGGTGTCTTCCCCTGGGGAATTCAGCATCCGGGGCGGTATCATCGATATCTATCCGATAACGGACCCGGACCCTATTCGGATTGAGTTATTCGATACGGAGATTGATTCTATTAGAACGTTCTCATCAGAAGATCAGCGCTCCATTAAAAAGCTTCAGACCGTAACAATCGGCCCGGTTAGCGAAGCTTTATTGGAAACGATTCATATTGAATCCATTATTTCGAAACTTGAAAGCGGATTAAGTAAGAGCTTGAAAAAGGTAAAAGATGAAAAAACGAAAGAACAATTGGTCCAAACCATCAGCTATGAACTTGAGCAGCTTAAGGACGGTAATAAGCCTGATCAAATCTTCAAATACCTAAGTTTAGCATATGATAAACCAGCTAGTTTAATAGATTATCTTCCCGTAAATGGATTGGTGTTCCTGGATGAAATCAGTAGAATCCAAGAACTTAATGATTCTTTGGAAAAGGAAGAGGCAACATGGTATACAGACCTTATAAGTCGGGGGCAGATTATCCATGATATACAAATGGCCCATCCAATGCATGAATTAATTGCAAAATCAAATCGGCCGTTTGTGTACCTTTCTTTGTTTTTACGTCATGTGCCGCATACGAACCCTCAAAACATCCTTAATTTTTCCAGTAAGCAAATGCAGAATTTCCATGGACAGATGAATGTATTCAAGGCAGAACTGGAACGTTGGAAAAAAGGGAATTTTACGGTGATCATTCTTGGGCAAGATGAGGAACGAGTAAAAAAGCTCCATTCCATATTAGCAGATTATGATATCGAAGCGGCAGAACTCCTGGATGCAAACAGCATCCTTCCTGGAAAGGTGCAGATATTACGCGGCAGCCTTAATAGCGGTTTTGAATTGCCAATGCAGAAATTCAGCATTATTACGGAAACTGAATTGTTTAATAAGAAGACAAAAAAGTCGATTCGCAGGCAAAAACTATCAAATGCGGAACGGATCAAAAGTTATTCCGAGTTGAAAATCGGTGATTACGTCGTTCATGTCAATCACGGGATTGGTAAATACTTAGGAATTGAAACGCTAACGATAAACGGGGTACATAAGGACTATCTGCATATCAAGTACCAAGCGGATGACAAATTATATGTTCCTGTTGATCAAATTAACCTTGTTCAAAAGTATGTTGGTTCAGAAGGTAAAGAACCGAAGCTTTATAAGTTAGGCGGAACAGAATGGAAACGTGTAAAAAGTAAGGTTCAGTCTTCTGTGGAGAACATTGCAGATGATCTAATTAAACTCTATGCAGAACGAGAAGCAGCAAAAGGCTATGCCTTTTCCCCTGACGGCGATATGCAGCGGCAATTCGAAACTTCATTCGCCTATAATGAAACGGAAGATCAACTGCGATCCATTACCGAGATTAAAAAGGATATGGAACGTGAAAGGCCGATGGACCGTTTGCTATGTGGTGATGTGGGTTATGGAAAAACGGAGGTGGCCATTCGTGCCGCTTTTAAAGCAATCATGGATGGTAAGCAGGTCGCTTTCCTTGTTCCGACCACGATTCTTGCTCAACAGCACTATGAAACATTGAGGGAGAGATTCCAGGAGTATCCAATATCCATAGGGCTAATGAGTCGCTTCCGTACAAAAAAACAGCAAACGGAAACGATAAAGGGAATAAAAGCTGGCACAGTGGACATCGTTGTCGGCACACACAGAATTCTATCTAAGGATTTGGTATATCGTGATTTAGGCTTGCTGGTGATTGATGAGGAACAACGCTTCGGTGTAACTCACAAAGAAAAAATAAAACGATTGAAAACCAATGTCGATGTATTGACTTTGACTGCTACGCCTATTCCAAGGACTCTTCATATGTCGATGCTGGGTGTTCGTGATTTATCCGTCATAGAGACACCTCCGGAAAATCGTTTTCCAATCCAGACCTATGTAATGGAGTATAACGGAGGCTTAGTCAAAGAAGCAATCGAACGTGAGTTAGCGAGAGATGGACAGGTTTATTTTTTATATAATAGGGTAGATGATATAGCAAGAAAAGCAGAAGAAATTTCCATGTTAGTACCGGATGCCCGCGTTACCTTTGCTCACGGACAAATGTCCGAGCAGGAGCTAGAAGCCGTCATGTTTGGTTTTCTAGAGGGAGAATATGATGTTTTAGTAAGCACAACCATCATAGAGACCGGTGTGGATATTCCCAATGTTAATACGCTCATCGTTAATGAAGCAGATAGAATGGGCCTTTCCCAGCTTTATCAGCTACGGGGACGAGTTGGACGTTCAAATCGGGTGGCCTATGCATTCTTTACTTATAGAAAAGATAAAGTGTTGACTGAAGTTGCCGAAAAACGTCTCCAATCTATTAAGGAATTCACCGAACTAGGATCAGGATTCAAAATTGCCATGCGGGATCTATCCATCAGGGGAGCAGGAAATATATTAGGTGCTCAACAGCATGGATTCATCGATTCAGTTGGTTTTGATTTATATTCTCAAATGTTACAAGAGGCTGTTGAGGCAAAACGTTCGGATAAACCAATCGAAGAAAAGTCTACACTTGAAATTGATGTTGAAATTGATGCATACATCCCAGATGCCTACATAATGGACGGACATCAGAAAATAGAAATGTATAAACGGTTCAGAGGCGTTGCTTCTCTAGAAGAAGTTGAGGAATTAAAAGAGGAGATGCTCGATCGATTTGGCGAGTACCCGGAAGAGGTTGCTTATCTATTTTTAATCGCTGAAATGAAGGTGTTTGCTAATACGGCTGGTATTGAGAGCATCAAACAGCTTAAACAGGAAATCACCATCCTCCTTAGGGAAGAAGTAAGCAGCATCGTGGACGGTCAAAAGGTCTTTGAGCTTGGCTCGAAATACGGCCGTATGGTTGGCTTCGGTATGGACGGTAATCGAATGAAACTTGTTCTGCACATAAAAGGTGTAGAACAAACCAAGTGGTTACCTATACTTTTCGAGATGACCAAAGGCCTCCAGTTCGTCAAAAAAGAAATACAAGCGACAAAAAATTAATGAGAAGATGGTTCTCTTGAAGAAGCCTTCTGGCACACTTATAAAAAATACATCAAAAAGAAATATTTTTTCAAAGTGTATAGAACTTACCATTAGAAAAATACTAAGTTCAATAGCTGGTGATGTTTTTGCTTTACAAAAGAGGATATATCAAATCAATTAGATGAAAGTGAGGCAACATTAGATGAAAGCAACTGGTATCGTTCGGCGAATTGATGATTTAGGTAGAGTTGTCATCCCAAAAGAAATTCGAAGGACTCTCCGCATCCGTGAAGGTGACCCATTAGAAATCTTCGTGGACAGAGATGGAGAAGTCATTCTAAAGAAATACTCCCCTATTAGTGAACTAGGTGATTTTGCAAGAGAATATGCAGAAGCAATATATGATAGCCTAGGAAATCCAGTTATGATATGTGATCGTGATACTTACATTGCTGTAGCGGGCGGGTCTAAAAAGGACTATTTAAATAAAAGCATCAGTGACTTGGTAGAAAAAATCATGGAGGAAAGAAATCCTGTCCTTGAATCACCGAATGGACAAATTTCCTTCGTGGATTCAAATGATGAAGAAGTTCAATCTTATGCAGCAGCTCCGATCATAGCCAGTGGTGACCCGATAGGTGCGGTTCTGATTTTCTCTAAAGATGGCGCATTAGGTGAAGTTGAACAGAAGTCGGTTGAAACAGCAGCTAGTTTCCTTGCAAGGCAAATGGAACAGTAAGTCAGGAAATGCAATTATATATATGGATGTGTAAAGGGCAGCGATCGCTGTCCTTTTTGTTCTTTTAAAAAAAGATCATAACAGGGAGTCCCATGAATAAATGGAGTCGTGCTTTTGCTGGAGGATCGTGTTAAGAGGAGGGGACCCTGTAAGTAAAATAACTTCTACAAATTGTGCTATAATAACAACCACATATAAGTGAAAAGGGGAAAAAGAATGGCTGAAAAGCCTTATAAAACTTCAAGGGACATCTTTCGAGGAGCCTTGATTTTAAGTGCTGCGGCCATTATCGTGAAAATTTTGAGTGCAGCCTATCGCATTCCATATCAAAATGTCGCCGGGGATATCGGGTTCTATATTTATCAACAGGTATATCCTTTTTACGGAGTGGCTTTGACACTCTCTACGCTTGGTTTTCCCGTTGTTATATCAAAACTCATTGCAGAACGGGGCTCTTCCGAAAATGACTACACGATAAAAGACATTCTGTCGACTGCTTTGGTTGTTTTAGGTTCCATCGGTTTATTGTTATTCATGGCTCTATTTCTCGGAGCGGATTGGATTGCGGGGATCATGAGAGACCCAGAGTTATCAGGGCTTTTGAAAATCATAGCATTTTCCTATTTACTCATGCCGTTTTCATCCGTTTTAAGAGGATTCTTTCAAGGGAAAAATGATATGATTCCAACGGCTGGCTCCCAGGTCGCTGAACAAAGTATCCGGGTTGTAACCATCCTTGTATTATCGACACTGTTTGTGCATATGGGCTATTCTCTGTATGATGTCGGTAAGGGCGCGGTCTTCGGTTCGATTACGGGAGGGATATCGGGGCTTGTTCTGTTGTTTGCCTTCGTGCTTTTGAGACGGGAGTGGAAGCTGTTTAAGCCAATGGGTGTTAAGAGGCCCCACTTCATTCGTATTTCCAGGAGCTTAATCTTTCAAGGTTTCGCCTTTTGTGTGACCGGGCTTATACTCATCCTGTTTCAATTTGTGGATTCCTTTCACCTCTACTCGCTATTGAGAGGGTCCGGGATGGGTGAAGGAGAAGCCAAAGGGTGGAAAGGGGTCTATGACCGGGGACAACCTTTGCTTCAGTTGGGGACCGTCGTGGCGAACTCTTTTGCATTGGCGCTTGTCCCTGTTATCTCCGGGTTTGTCCGGGACCGTAATGATCAAGAAATTCTAGGAAAGGTTAGATTGGTGTTGCGTGTGAGTGCAACGATTGGATTGGCTGCCGCCGTGGGTTTGATGGCAACGATGAGACCGGTCAATTACATGTTGTTCACAGACTCAAAAGGTACAGTCACCTTAGCCATCTATTCCATATCGATATTATTTACGTCACTAATCATGGCAAAAGCTGCGGTGATACAATGTCTGGGTCATTCGGTAGCCCCGGTAATCATCACGCTAATCGGGGTAGGGAGCAAGTGGCTATTAGATCTTGCCCTTATCCCTCGCTATCACATTGCAGGGGCGGCATGTGCTACCGTTCTGGCTTTCTTTATCATGACGATTTTGTTTTATATAGTAGTAAAGGTACATATCAAAAAGCCTTTATTTGAAAAGAGGCACCTGTATATTATTTTAGGAAGTACGGCTTGCATGGGATTGGCAGTCCTGCTATTCAATGAAGCATTCCGCTGGGTGATGCCACCTGAAGAAAGTAGGATGCTTGCTACATTCCAAGCATTAGGCGGAGTGGGCATGGGAGCGGTGATCTTCTTATTCATGATCATCCGTACTGGGTTGTTCACGGAAGAGGAGCTTGCCTTGATACCAGCAGGGTTAAAAGTTAAACGGCTTATTAAAAAGAAGAATCGAGGTACTGAAAATGTTGACGAATGAGATAACGATTATAGGTCTTGGTGCGGGCGATTTAGACCAGCTCCCATATGGAATCTATAAGAAACTGACTCAAACAAAGGAATGCTTCGTCCGGACAATGGACCACCCGGTCATCACGGATTTGACGGCGCTAGGAACTAAGTTCCTTTCTTTTGATTCAGTATATGAAAAACATGACCAGTTCGAAGCTGTATACGAGGAAATATCAGAGACGTTATTAAGCGAAGCCATGAATGGTCCTGTTCTATACGCTGTACCAGGCCACCCGATGGTTGCCGAGAAGACGGTCCAGCTCTTACTGGAGAAAGGACCGGACCGTGGAGTTGCCATCAAGCTTGAAGGTGGTCAAAGCTTCCTTGATCCTCTATTCCAGGCCGTGAAGATTGATCCGATTGAAGGATTTCAACTTCTGGATGGAACGGATCTTTCCCCGGACGACTTACATATCCGGCAACACATGATCATCGGGCAGGTATACGATGCCTTCAGTGCTTCTAACGTGAAATTGACGCTGATGGAGAAGCTTCCTGATGACTATACAGTGTATATCGTAACAGCGGCAGGAAGTAGCGAGGAAAAGGTTACCCAATGTGCGCTTTATGAGTTAGATCGGCAAATGGAACTGAGCAACCTAACGAGTGTTTATGTACCGCCCGTTAAAGAAGAGGCCTTGCAGTACCGGGAATTTTCCAAGCTTCGTCAAATCATTGCGCAGCTTAGAGGACCTGATGGATGTCCGTGGGATAAGAAACAAACACATGAGAGCCTAAAAAAATATTTAATAGAAGAGGCTTATGAACTGATAGACTCAATCGATGAAGAAGATGATGATGGAATGATTGGGGAATTGGGGGACGTGCTGCTACAAGTGATGCTTCACGCGCAAATTGGTGAAGATGAAGGCATGTTCACTATAGATGATATAATTGGCGGGATTTCGGCTAAAATGGTCCGGCGCCATCCTCATGTGTTCGGAGATGTAGAAGTGAGTGGCGAGGAAGACGTTTTAGTGAACTGGCAGAAAATCAAAGAAGAAGAAAACGGACAAGACGCAGACAGGGATGTCTCCCTTTTAGATGGTGTGGAGAAATCACTGCCAAACTTGCTTCGTGCCGAGGATTATCAGAAAAGGGCAGCGAAGGTCGGGTTCGACTGGGGAGAGGTTTCCGAAGCATGGAAAAAGGTTATAGAAGAAGTGCAAGAATTTGAAGACGAAATGAAGGATCCTAACCCAAATAAAGATCGGATAAAGTCCGAATTGGGCGACCTCTTTTTTGCGCTTGTCAATGTTTCGCGCTATTATGACATACAAGCGGAAGAAGCTGTCCATAAGGCAAATCTTAAGTTTTATAAACGGTTTACATATATAGAAGAATGTATCAAAAAGGAGGAAAAGAATTTCTCTGATTATACACTGGAGGAATTGGATTCCTATTGGAATGAAGCCAAAGCAAAAGGACTTTAAATTATAAGGGGATGTAAACATGCCAATGAGATTAGATAAATTCCTTAAGGTATCAAGATTAATCAAGCGAAGGACCCTTGCGAAAGAAGTTGCGGATAAAGGTCGTATCACCATCAATGGGCAACAGGCAAAGGCGAGTTCAAATGTAAAAGAGGGTGACGAATTAACGGTGCGTTTTGGTCAAAAGTTGGTTACCGTCCGCGTAGAGAAAATCCAGGAAACGACGAAGAAAGAAGCAGCCGCCGAGATGTTTTCAATCATTAAGGAAGAAAAGCTGGCAGAAGAGTAGGGACAGGCTTGTTCTAATTCATCCCATCTGCACATACACTTGTACAAAATCAATGGTATTGTGAGGGATGGAAATGAGCCAATATATTGATCCAAATGCTGGTTATACAAAAGGAACGATTCAGGAACATGATGTCACGATGAAGGGCCGTCGTTTATTGGATATTACCGGGGTGAAACAAGTGGAAAGTTTCGATAACGAAGAGTTTCTGCTTGAAACATCCATGGGCTTCTTATCTATTCGTGGACAAAATTTACAAATGAAGAATCTAGATGTGGATAAAGGGATTGTTTCAATCAAGGGGAAGGTATTTGACCTCGTATACTTAGATGAACAATCTGGGGAGAAAGCTAAAGGCTTCTTTGGCAAATTGTTCAAATGACCCTGACGATTCAATTTTATACGTTGCTTGCGATGATTGGAATGGGCAGTTTGTTTGGTGCTGCCCTAGATACGTATAACCATTTCTTGAAGCGTTCAGAGAGGAATAAGTGGATTGTTTTCCTCCATGACTTTCTTTTCTGGATCATTCAAGGCCTAGTCATTTTTTATGTCCTGTTTTTAGTGAATGAGGGTGAGCTACGCCTCTATTTATTTTTGGCCTTATTATGCGGATTTTCTGCCTACCAAGCTCTTTTTAAAGATTTGTATCTTCGATTATTGTCATTTGTCATTTCTTTGGTGGTCAAGCTGTTTAGATTTCTAACAGAACTGGTCCGCCTGGTACTATTTGAGCCAATTAAATGGATCATCATGACCATGTTTGTATTCATCATGGGGATAGGCAAGGGTGTCGGAACGCTTTTAAAAGGGATAGGTAAAGTGATTCTCTTTGTATTAAATATATTCTGGAAGCCTCTAAAATGGATATTTTTAAAAATGTGGAATTTATTTCCGGTTTTTGTTACAAAAAATGGCGAGAAGTTTTATAATAAAGGCAAAGGGATTTTATTGAAAATGAAGAATTCTATTAGTGAGACAATCCATAAATGGAGAAAAAGAAGAAAATGAGGAGTGATAGGACTATGAGCAGCCTCAAGAAAAGGAATGTAGCAAAAATCGAAAATCCTTATGTCGCTCAACAAGAGAAAAAGGTACAAACAGTCAAAAAAAAGAAACGTGGTTTAGTCCGCCGACTAACGCTATATTCCGTTTTCGCTGCTATCTTTTTGATTGTGGCTGTGTCCACTCTCGTTACGCAGAATATTGCCTTAGATGAAAAAGTACAGCAAAAGGAAGAACTAGAAGGAAAGTTAGCGAAAATGGAAAAGAAAGAGTCACTTCTTAAAGAAGAGATCGTAAAACTGAATGATGAGGAGTACATCGCAAAGATCGCGAGAAGGGATTACTTCCTATCAGATAAGGGTGAAGTCATCTTCAACCTTCCAAAGGCGAAGGAAGATAGCGACTAATATTGACACTATTTTTTTACTTTAGCTATAATATAAGTGAAGAGATTTTTTAACATTTCTAAGGAGGAACATTTTTTTTATGTCAATCGAAGTAGGCAGCAAGTTACAAGGAAAAGTAACGGGCATTACTAATTTTGGTGCATTTGTAGAGTTAGCCGAGGGTTCTACGGGTCTTGTCCATATCAGTGAAGTAGCGGATAATTATGTCAAAGATATTAATGACCATTTGAAGGTTGGGGACATAGTTGAAGTGAAAGTCATCAATGTGGAAAAGGACGGTAAAATTGGCTTATCCATAAAAAAAGCAATAGACCGACCTGAGGGAGAGAGAAAACCTGCGTATACACCACGTCCGCGCCAGGGAAGAGGGAATGATAATCGTTCGAAAGACTCTCGTTCTAAAGGGAATGGTTTTCAACCTAAGGAAAACTTTGAGCAAAAAATGGCTAAATTCTTAAAGGATAGCGAAGACCGCTTAACGACACTCAAGCGAAGCACCGAAACAAAGCGTGGAGGGCGCGGAGGAAGACGCGGATAAACTTGCTGCTGAAATGGATTAGCAACGTTTCTGTTAATAATTCATAGTATGAATACAAATATAGATCATGGATAAAGGCAAGCCTACTAGGCTTGCCTTCTTTTAATATAGTGATAGGTTCAAAAAACTGATCTTAGCTATGGCAAAAAGACTTATGCCAACTAAAAAGCGCCTCGGTTTACTCTCCTAATGAAGAGGGAACCGAGGCGCTTTTTTTTATGGGATGACCCGTACGGGAATCGAACCCGTGTTACCGCCGTGAAAGGGCGGTGTCTTAACCGCTTGACCAACGGGCCAGAATTAGTAAAAAGATAGCGGCAGAGGGGATCGAACCCCCGACCTCACGGGTATGAACCGTACGCTCTAGCCAGCTGAGCTACGCCGCCATAATGATAAGTGCTACTGAAGCACAAGTTATATCTTACAGTCGTGCTAGAGGATTGTCAACAGAAAAAAGAAAAAATGTCACTTTCCAAATTTAACTTAAATATTCAGGGCATTTTCCACAAAAATAACCTAAAAACTTTGCTTTTCTTCAGAAATAAAAGAACGCCTGTTCCTCTATTTAAGAAAAGCGTTTAAAAACCTGTATACAAATGAACGTTCAAGAAGAATTTCGTCGAACGTTTTTTAGTATGACTTATAAAATTATGACAAAAAAATAGAGATGTCCTCTATATAATAAAAATCAATAATACGAATGGGGTGTTGAAATGGAGAAAATCGAAAGACCTATGATGGAACCGCTTGGAGATGTTCAGTTAAAGGAAGCGAAGGATGGGGCGATCAATTGGATTCAGACGCTTCAGGCAAAAACGGATGACATATTTATAAAGAAGGGAATTTCATTAGCCATTATCGGTTTTTTATTAGGACGAGCCTTGATTCTTTCACAATTATCACCATTTGCCCTTCCGTTTTTCGCTGCTGTGTTTCTCATGCGTCGTGATCGAGCGCCACTTGCACTATTCGGTTTAATCGCAGGGGGGCTGACCATTCATTACTCCAATAGTTTAGTGATCTTTGCATCCGCGTTCCTGCTCCTTCTTTTTAATAAGATTAAGAGACCGGGAGTTGAAGGACAGTTCAAGACGATGTCGATGTATGTGTTCGCTTCACTCTTCCTGGTCAACCTGGCCCAGCAATATCTGGTCTTCCGAACGATTCAGCTATACGACATGATGATGATCGGGGTGGAGGCGGGACTCGCAATGATTCTTACCCTAATATTCATACAGTCCATCCCGCTGCTATCCATACGTAAAAAATCGCAATCATTAAGGACGGAGGAAATCGTCAGTATAATCATCCTGCTTGCATCAGTGATGACCGGGACAATAGGCTGGATGATTTATGATTTATCTCTCGACCATATATTTTCACGATATCTGGTCCTCCTATTCGGGCTGGCAGGAGGGGCCGCCATAGGCTCCACTGTCGGCGTCGTCACCGGTTTAATATTTAGCCTGGCAAGCATCGCGAGTCTCTATCAAATGAGCCTCCTTGCCTTTTCGGGCTTGCTTGGGGGATTACTGAAGGAGGGAAGAAAGGTCGGCGTTGCCGCAGGCCTATTAATTGCAACGCTATTAATAGGCCTGTACGGAGAAGGAACCAACAATATCATGGTCACACTATATGAATCGCTTATTGCCGTCTTATTATTCGTATTAACACCGTCATCCATCATAAATAAAATTGCCAAGCATATACCCGGAACCGCTGAAAATTCAGATGAACAGCAGCAGTATGCCCGGAAAGTGAGGGACGTGACCGCCCAAAGGGTAGAACAGTTCTCACATGTATTCGAGGCGCTTTCCAATAGTTTCTCACAAGTCGATGAAAGAGGAAGAGTGGAGGAGGATGAAAAAGAGTTTGATTACTTTTTAAGCAATGTTACTGAAAAGACCTGTCAGATCTGTTTTAAGAAGGATCAATGCTGGGCCAAGAACTTTAATACAACCTATGATGGAATGCAGGAAATTATGATTCAATTGAGTGAAAATGATGGACAGCTTCCCCAAAAAACGTCAAAGGAGTGGGATAAGTACTGTACGAGAGGTCCGCAGGTCGTAGGGGCGATAGCCCAGGAACTTAATTATTACGAAGCCAATCAAAAACTGAAAAGGCAGGTGAAAGAGAGTAGGAGACTAGTAGCTGATCAGTTACGGGGTGTATCAGCCGTAATGGAGGACTTCGCCAAGGAAATTCAAAGGGAAAGGAAAAATCATCATCTACATGAGGAATCTATAATGGAGGCCATTCAGGATTTTGGTCTAAATATTGGGTATGTGGAGATTTACAGCCTTGAACAGGGAGGTGTCGATATAGAAATGAGCGTCCCTTACTGTCAAGGAAGGGGGGAATGCGAGAAATTGATTGCTCCTATGCTTTCCGATATTTTAGGGGAAACGATTGTTGTTCATTCTGAGGAATGTGCCAAGTATCCACAAGGGCAATGTGAGGTGATATTCAGGTCGGCAAAAAAATTCACGGTTGAAACGGGTGTAGCACATGCTGCAAAGGGAGGAGGACTTGTATCAGGGGATAGTTATACGACAATGGAAATTGGCGCCGGGAAATATGCGATTGCCATAAGCGACGGGATGGGCAATGGGGAGAGGGCTCATTATGAAAGCACGGAAACATTGAAGTTACTTCAGAAATTTTTACAATCCGGAATAGAAGAAAAGATAGCCATAAAATCTGTAAACTCCGTATTATCTCTGCGAACGACTGATGAAATATTTTCTACTCTTGACCTAGTAATGATTGACCTTCAAGATGCAAAGGCTAGATTTTTAAAAATCTGTTCCATACCAAGCTTTATTAAGAGGGGGGATAAAATCATTAAAATAGAATCCAGTAACCTGCCAATGGGCATTATTCAAGAAGTTGATGTAGATGTCGTATCCGAGGAACTGAGGGATGGCGATATATTGATCATGATGAGTGATGGAGTGTTCGATGGCCCATCTCATGTGGAAAACATTGAGTTTTGGCTTAAACGGAAAATCAAGGAAATGGAAACGGACGACCCGCAGGAAATATCTGATCTAATCCTAGAAGAAGTCATACGGACAAAAGGAGTCATAGATGACGACATGACAGTGGTCACTTCGAAAATCAAGCATAATACACCGAAATGGGCTTCGATTCCCGTTTCGGCCAAACGAAAAAAAGCCCAATAGAGGAGGAGTGCCTATAAAAACCATAAGGAGGAATCAATGTGCCAAGTTGGTACCTTTTCACCCGATATAACAAGTTCGCAGGAACTAAGATTTACATAGGCAACCAGTCATAGAATGTTGACTGGTTGCCTATGTATTTTATTGTATAAATTCCTCCCTTTTAGTCAAGTATGGTAACAGATTGAAAGGAAGGGAGAGCCAAACATGAAAGCAGGTACATTAAGACAGGTTTTGCTTATAACGGACGGCTGCTCGAATCATGGTGAGGAGCCTGCTTCAGTAGCTGCACTAGCAAGGGAGCAGGGCGTCACCATCAATGTCATAGGAGTATTGGAAAACGATGTAATAGATGAAAAGGGCCTGAAAGAGATCGAGAAAATTGCGGGTGCCGGGGGCGGTGTCAGCCAAATCGTTTATGCTCAACAATTATCACAAACCGTTCAGATGGTGACTCAAAAAGCCATGACGCAAACTATACAAGGAGTTATTAATCGTGAACTTCAACAAATATTAGGTGACTCTAGAACGATGGAAGATCTCCCGCCAGATAAAAGAGGAGAAGTGATGGAGGTGGTCGACGAGCTAGGAGAAACGAGCGAGCTTGAGGTGCTAATCCTTGTCGATACAAGTGCGAGTATGAAACATAAGCTTCCGACCGTGAAGGATTCCTTGTTAGACCTTTCCCTCAGTATGAATGCAAGAATGGGCGATAGCCGGTTTTCCGTCTTTGCATTTCCCGGGAAAAGGAATGATGTGGAAAAACTGCTTGATTGGACGCCGAACTTGGAAGCGTTGACGAAAATATTTTCCAAGCTTAGTACGGGAGGGCTCACACCAACAGGACCAGCAATACGGGAAGCACTTTCTTATTTCAATAAAAAACGTTCGTTGAGGGGATTGTTATCGAATGATGATGAACAATACTTTGAGGAATCTATGTAAGCTCCCCCCTGGAAGTATCATTACTGGAAAGTGGAATAAGAACCATTACACAATTATCAAGGAGTTGGGCTGCGGTGCTAACGGATTTGTTTATCTAGTAGAGAGCAAAAACCGTCATTATGCTCTGAAGCTCAGTGATAATGGGACATCGATCATTTCAGAGATGAATATTCTAAAATCCTTTTCCAAGGTCCAGGGGTCTACCCTTGGACCTTCATTTTTGGAAGCGGATGATTTTATGACCAAAGGAAAGCAACTCCCGTTTTATGTAATGGAGTATATTCACGGTCATGATTTCTTGTATTTCATTGAGAAGAAAGGGTTCTCGTGGATTGGGGTCTTGGCCCTTCAATTATTGACTAGTTTATCTGCCTTGCATGCAAATGGGTGGGTCTTTGGCGATCTAAAGCCAGAGAATTTGATCGTGACTTCCCAGGACTATAAAGTGCGATGTGTAGATGTCGGCGGAACGACCTTGATTGGGAGATCGGTGAAGGAATTCACCGAATTCTTCGATAGGGGATACTGGGGGTTGGGGTCAAGAAAGGCTGACCTACAATATGATTTGTTCGCTGTTGCCATGATTATCATCAATTCGGCCTATCCAGCGCGTTTTCAGAAAAAAGGGGAAGGGTATAGTCAACTAACAGACGTGATTAAACAGAAAAAGGAATTGCAACCATATAGAAAGATGCTGGATAAAGCGCTTCTCGGGAAGTATGACTCCGCCTTACGGATGCGTGAGGACCTAGTTGTCTTACTTAGTGACCAGAAGCATTCAAAGAAAAAGACGTCGAGTCAAGCTACTACGAGACAAGCAAGAAGAAGCCAGAGGCAGCCGAAGAAAAAGAAGGGGGGATTTGTAGAGACTTTTTTAGTGGTGGCCGTCATCTCGATAATCTATGTTCTTTACATATATGAACAGTTGTTATGATATAGTTAATAAAGTGTAGAGGTGGAATATTTGAAACCCATTACACTTTTTAAACGTAGAAACTAATACCTGTACATAAAGAAGGAAGATCCCATGTTAAAGGAAAAAGTTCTAAAGACCATTCATAGGAACCACTTGATTCAGGAAGGTTCGAAATTGCTCGTAGGTGTATCTGGAGGGCCTGACTCATTGGCACTTTTACATTTCCTTAAGGAAGCCCAACCTATTTTTCATTATGAGCTCATTGTTGCGAGTGTTGACCATATGTTTCGGGGCGACGAATCCCTTGCCGATTATCAGTATGTCAAACAAATGTGCGAACAGTGGGATATTGTTTTTGAAGGCAAAAGGATTGATGTGCCAGCATATATTGAAAAAACCGGTCAGAGTTCTCAATTGTCATCAAGAATGCTGCGTTTTGCTTTTTTTGAAGAAATGATGGATAAACATCAGGCAGATACGCTCGTTTTGGGACACCATGGCGATGATCAAGTCGAAACGATTCTCATGCGTTTGACTCGAGGGGCGACAGGTCAAGCGAGAGCAGGAATCTCCCTGAAAAGACCTTTCCATGGCGGTCAGCTAATCAGGCCTTTTTTGGAAGTTACCAAGGATGAAATCATCGAATACGCAACCATTCATCATCTTGAGCCTAGATACGACCCAAGTAATGAAAAGAATGATTACCTGAGAAATCGTTTCAGGCACGAAGTCCTTCCGTTCCTAAAGAAAGAAAATAGGCTTGTTCATGAACACTTCCAGCGCTTTAGTGAAGAGGTAATGGAAGATGAGAAGTTCTTACAGGATCTGGTCAGGAAAGAAATGTCCGAGATATGGGTTCAACAGGATAGGAAACATTCTGTAATTCGGATAGATAAGGTACTTGCGATGCCTAAACCTTTACAAAGAAGATCTATTCAACTAATATTAAACTATCTTTATTTGAAGAGACCTTCATCGCTTTCGGCATTACATATCGATCAACTTTTAGCTTTGTTTTTAAATCCTCAACCTTCAGCAGAACTGCATCTCCCGGAAGGCCTTATTGTAGAAAAATCCTATCAAACATGCATCTTTAGTTTTTTTCGCCAAGAAAGCCAAGAATATTCTATTATAGTACAAATTCCCGGTGAGACTATTCTTCCGAATGGATATAAAATTAAAGCACACTATATAAAAGATGAAATTCCCTATAGTAAAGGAAATGATTCTTTTATACTCCCTGAATCGGCTGTTCGACTCCCATTGATTGCCCGCACAAGGCAGGAAGGCGATAGAATGGATGTTAAGGGATTGGGTGGAACGAAAAAGTTGAAGGGGATTTTTATCAATGAGAAAGTCCCGATGCTAGAAAGAAATGCATGGCCGATTATCATCGATCAAGCAGGGATGGTCATTTGGCTTCCCGGTTTAAAGAAATCGGATGTTGAGGCGGACCAGGTTTCTGATGAATCATCTTTAATCTACTTAGAATATAATAAAGCTTAATCTTCTTGGGGGGCAATTAATTACAATGACCATGCAAAATGACATTGAAAAAGTGTTAATATCTGAGGAAGAACTTCAACAGAAAATCAGAGAAGTGGGAGCACAGCTTGAGGCTGATTACAAAGATAAGTTCCCACTGGCTATCGGTGTTTTAAAAGGCGCTATGCCATTTATGTCAGATTTATTGAAACGTGTTGATACACACCTTGAAATGGACTTCATGGATGTTTCGAGCTATGGAAACTCCACTGTATCATCTGGTGAAGTGAAAATCATCAAAGACCTTGATACATCAGTAGAAGGCCGTGACGTACTAATCATTGAGGATATCATCGACAGTGGTTTAACTCTAAGCTATCTTGCAGAGCTCTTCCGCTACCGCAAAGCAAAATCCATTAAAATCGTTACATTGTTAGACAAACCAACAGGCAGGAAGGCTGACATTACTCCGGATTACGTTGGATTTATCGTCCCTGATGCATTTGTTGTAGGATATGGCCTGGATTATGCGGAAAGATATCGTAATCTCCCATACATCGGTATATTGAAACCTGAGATTTACACGAAATAATAGTATTCAGTTAAAAGAGATGGCCAGATAAAAACAGCGGTGTTAAATTATTGTAATTCATTAATTTTGTATGATAATATTTACTATAGTTTGTTTACCCGTGGGAGGAGGTAAGGGATGAATCGGATCTTCCGTAATACCATATTTTATTTACTGATATTTTTAGTCATCATTGGGATTGTGAGCATCTTTAACAATAACAATGAACCTCAGGAAAAATTGACCCAAGATCAATTCTATAAGCATTTGGAGAGTGGGGACGTCAAGTCATTAACGATGCAACCCGAAGGCAGTGTTTTTGAAATTACAGGGAAGCTGAAGGAATATGATGAAAACAAGTATTTTGTTGCATACGTTCCATTTAGTGAGTATGCACAGAGTCGCATTGGCGAAGCTGTAGAAAAACAAGGTACTGAAATTGTTGATGTTTTACCTCCAAAACAAACAAGTGGCTGGGTTACATTCTTTACTTCGATCATTCCATTTGTAATCATTTTCATACTATTCTTCTTTTTACTTAACCAAGCACAAGGCGGCGGTGGCGGCCGAGTGATGAACTTCGGGAAAAGTAAGGCGAAGCTGTATAACGATGATAAGAAGAAAGTTCGTTTCAATGATGTTGCCGGGGCAGACGAAGAAAAGCAAGAGCTTGTAGAGGTCGTGGAATTCTTAAAAGACCCTCGCAAATTTGCTGAGCTTGGTGCCCGTATTCCTAAAGGGGTCCTATTGGTGGGTCCTCCAGGTACAGGTAAAACCTTACTTGCACGAGCGGTAGCTGGTGAAGCAGGCACGCCTTTCTTCTCAATCAGTGGATCTGATTTCGTAGAAATGTTCGTTGGTGTCGGTGCATCTCGTGTTCGTGACTTATTTGAAAATGCAAAGAAAAACGCACCATGTATCATCTTCATTGATGAAATCGATGCAGTAGGTCGTCAAAGGGGCGCAGGCCTTGGCGGCGGTCATGATGAACGTGAACAAACGTTGAACCAATTGCTTGTTGAAATGGACGGTTTCGGTGGAAATGAAGGCATTATCATCATCGCCGCAACAAACCGTGCAGATGTATTGGATCCAGCATTGCTACGACCTGGCCGCTTCGACCGTCAAATTACAGTTGGGCGCCCAGATGTAAAAGGTCGTGAAGAAGTATTGAAAGTTCATGCTCGTAACAAGCCTTTGGCAGAAAGCGTGGATTTAAAAGCAATCGCTCAACGTACACCTGGATTCTCGGGTGCCGATCTTGAAAACTTACTGAATGAGGCGGCTCTTGTTGCAGCCCGTCAAGATAAGAAAAAAATCGATATGTCCGATTTGGATGAAGCGTCGGATCGGGTAATTGCAGGTCCTGCAAAGAAAAATCGCGTGATATCGAAAAAAGAACGGAATATTGTTGCCTGGCATGAAGCGGGTCATACAATTATCGGTCTGGTCCTCGATGATGCAGAAGTGGTTCATAAAGTTACGATTGTCCCTCGTGGTCAAGCTGGTGGATATGCCGTCATGCTTCCGAAAGAAGACCGTTTCTTCATGACCGAGCCTGAACTAAAAGATAAGATCGTTGGTCTTTTAGGTGGTAGGGTAGCCGAAGAAGTTACTTTTGGTGAAGTGAGTACGGGTGCTCATAATGACTTCCAACGTGCGACAGGCATTGCCCGTAGTATGGTTATGGAATATGGAATGAGTAAACTTGGACCTCTTCAGTTTGGAAATTCACAAGGACAGGTGTTCTTGGGCCGCGACTTCAATAATGACCAAAACTATTCCGATGCAATCGCTTATGAGATTGATTTGGAAATACAACGCATCATTAGAGAAGCTTACGAAAGATGTAAGAAAATCCTTACTGAAAATCGTGAAAAACTTGATTTGGTTGCCAAGACCCTGCTAGAAGTGGAAACGCTGGATGCAGAACAAATCAAAGGGCTTTTCCAAGATGGTAAATTACCAGAACGGGATTATACAGCTCTTAATGGGAATTTGACTACTGATGAAAACGTAAAAGTTAACATCAATACGAAAAAGGAAAAAGAGGCTCTTTTAGATCCATTGGATAAAAGAGAACCTGAGGACCTTGAGATAACGGAGGAAGGATTGAATACACCTCCGATTGAAGAAGGTACACCTCAAGATAAGCCACTTTCTTTCCCAAAAGAAGATGACAATAAAAAGTTGTAAGTTGACTTGAAATCAAAAGGGTATTTCCTCCTCGGAAATACCCTTTTCTTTACACTATAAATATGAGAAAGCCTACAAAATTTTCAGCTGGCATATTTTTACCTTTTGAGAAGCGCGACTAATAGCATCGAAAATAACAGTATGGTATGATGTGGGAGAATAATTTAGCGGAGTGGTGAAAACAATGATTTTTGTACTAGATGTTGGGAATACGAATACTGTATTAGGCGTATACGATGAAGAAATACTGAAATATCATTGGCGAATTGAAACAAGCCGCAATAAAACAGAAGATGAGTATGGAATGGTCATAAAGTCTTTACTGCAACATGAAGGTCTCTCATTCGACCAATTTGACGGCATCATTATATCATCGGTTGTACCGCCTATAATGTTTGCGCTTGAACGCATGTGCAAAAAATACTTTGGAATCAAACCACTTATCGTTGGACCTGGTATTAAAACGGGATTGAATATAAAGTATGAAAACCCTCGCGAAGTGGGAGCGGACAGAATTGTGAATGCTGTAGCAGGCATACAGGAATTTGGAAGCCCTCTCATCATCGTCGATTTTGGAACCGCAACGACATATTGTTATATAAATGAGGAAAAGCAGTACATGGGGGGAGCAATCGCCCCAGGGATCGGAATTTCTACAGAAGCGCTTTACTCGAAAGCATCCAAGCTACCGAGAATTGAAATTAGCCGTCCAGACGGAATAATAGGTAAAAATACGGTTTCGGCCATGCAGTCAGGTATTTTATACGGGTATGTAGGCCAAGTCGAAGGAATCGTAAACCGCATGAAAGCACAAAGTAATTTAGAGCCGACAGTCATTGCCACTGGTGGATTGGCCACGTTGATTGCCAATGAATCCACAGTTATCGATGTTGTGGAGCCCTTCTTAACATTAAAAGGCCTACAGCTAATTTACAAAAGGAACCGAGAGCAAGTAAAGAAGTAAACCTAAAAAAACAGCATGGGAGGACATATAAATGAAAGATTATTTAATAAAGGCGTTAGGATATGAAGGTCAAGTGCGAGCGTATGCGGTCTCCACAACAGAAACTGTAGGGGAAGCGCAACGGAGGCATTATACCTGGCCGACAGCATCGGCTGCACTTGGGCGCGCTATGACTGCCGGAGTAATGATGGGTGCCATGTTGAAAGGTGAAGAAAAGCTTACGATTAAAATCGAGGGCGGAGGACCTATAGGCTCCATCCTTGTTGATAGTAATGCAAAGGGGGAAGTGCGTGGATATGTAACGAACCCACAAACTCACTTTGATTTAAATGAACAAGGAAAATTGGATGTCAGAAGAGCGGTTGGAACCGAGGGGTTATTAACCGTCGTGAAAGACATTGGTTTACGTGATAATTTTTCTGGGCAGGTTCCTCTAGTTTCGGGAGAATTAGGTGAAGACTTCACGTATTATTTTGCAACATCAGAGCAGGTACCTTCCTCGGTGGGAGTGGGCGTATTAGTGAATCCTGATAACTCGATTCTAGCCGCGGGTGGTTTCATCATCCAACTAATGCCCGGTACTTCTGACGAAACGATTACGAAAATCGAACAACGTCTAAGCACCATCGTTCCTGTTTCTAAAATGATTCAAAATGGTTTAACTCCGGAAGAAATCCTAACAGAACTATTAGGGGAAGGAAATGTACAGGTTCTAGAAAAAATAGATGTAGAATTCTCATGCCCATGTTCAAGGGAAAGGATTTCTAATGCCTTAATAAGCCTCGGGCAAGAGGAAATCAGGGATATCATCGAGACGGAAGGACAGGCAGAGGCCCAATGCCATTTCTGTAATGAGACATACCAATTTTCCAAAGAGGACCTTGAAGAACTAGAAAAGGAAACACAAAAATAAAAAAAAGACGGGAGAAAAGGGTTTTGTCTAAACAAAAGCTTAGGGCAATCATTGCTGGTCTTGCCTTGTTGAACCTATTGACAATCCTAATCTTTGTCATCTGGCCATTCATCGCTTCCAAAATCACTTTAGGAGAGGAAACGGCAGCGAAGATTGGCTCTAAAGATATTTCCCGGGAAGCATGGATCAATGAACTTGAAAAACGATATGGTAAAGACGTGCTTGAGGAAATGGTTGATAAAGAAGTAGTGGGACAAGCAGCGAAAAAATACAAAGTGACCATATCCGAAGATGAAGTGGATCGGGAACTGAAGATGATGAAAACGATGTATGGAACTGCTGGTCAGAATCTAAGTAAAAGCAAAGCCCAATGGAAGCAGGAAATTCAATCGAATCTCCTGCTCGAGAAGCTGCTTACAAAGGATGTCACAGTTTCCGAAGCGACCATGGAGGACTATTATGAGAATAATAAGGACATCTATCGAATACCCACTACCTATCATATTTCTCAAATAACTACATCGACTAAGGCTCAAGCAGAGCAAATAATAAAAGAACTGAATAAAGGCGTTTCATTTCCTGTGTTAGCCATGGAGAAATCTCTTGATGAATTCACAGCAAATCAAGGGGGAGACATGGGGTATATATCGCAGGATAATGAACAAATCTCGAAAGCATATATTTCCGCTGCCGAAAAGTTAAAGGTGGGAAATTGGAGCCAACCGGTTGAGACGGATGAAGGATGGGCTGTTCTCTATTTACATGAGAAAATTGACGGTAGGCAATACTCGTATAAGGAAGTAAAAGAGCAAATACGCCGCCAAAAAGCCTTGGAACAAATCCAGGCGCCGGTATCCGGTAAGATTTTCTGGGATGAGTTTGATGTAGATTGGGTATATGGTTCAGAAGATCAAAAGTAGGTAAAAGGATATAAAAGAAAATTTAGAAAATTGCAGATAAACATTGACAACGAACTAGTGAAACTGGTAACTTTAAATTAATAAAACCAATAAACATACTCGGTATTAATAAAAGGAGTGGAGAACATGGCACGTATAGTTAATTCAGTAACGGAATTAATCGGGCAAACGCCTATAGTAAAATTAAACAAGCTTCAAAACGAAAATAGTGCAGATATTTATTTGAAACTTGAATATTTTAACCCAGGGAGCAGCGTTAAAGACAGAATCGCTCTTGCTATGATCGAAGCCGCAGAAAAAAGTGGAGATCTTAAACAAGGCGATACGATCATTGAGCCTACAAGTGGTAACACTGGGATTGGCCTTGCGATGGTAGCTGCAGCAAAAGGGTATAAATCAATCCTTGTAATGCCTGAAACGATGAGCTTGGAACGTCGCAACTTGCTTCGTGCTTATGGAGCTGATTTAGTTCTAACGCCTGGACCTGAAGGAATGAAGGGTGCCATTGCTAAAGCGACTGAGTTATCTAAAGAACACGGATACTTCATTCCACAACAATTCGAAAATAAAGCGAACCCTGAAGTTCACCGTAATACTACCGGTCCAGAAATCATTGAAGCGTTTGGTGAAGATGGCCTGGATGCATTTATCGCAGGAATTGGAACGGGTGGTACGATTACTGGTGCAGGTGAAGTACTTCGTGAAAAATATCCTGATATTAAGATCTACGCTGTAGAGCCTGCCGATTCACCTGTATTGTCAGGAGGAAACCCTGGCCCACATAAAATTCAAGGGATCGGTGCAGGATTCGTTCCTAGCATTTTAAACACAGATCTTTATGATGAAGTTATTCAAGTAAACACGGATGAATCTTTTGAATACGCCCGTCGTGCTGCAAAAGAAGAAGGTATCCTAGGTGGTATTTCATCCGGTGGGGCTATCGCTGCCGCTGTTAAAGTTGCTGAGAAACTAGGAAAAGGCAAGAAAGTCCTTGTAATCATTCCAAGTAATGGTGAGCGTTACCTAAGTACACCTTTGTATAACTTTGAATAAGAGTAAAAGTTAACCGAGAAGCAAAGCACCTCTAGGGTGCTTTGCTTCTCTTTTTTGTGTAGTAATGAGGTTCTGGATTTTAAGGTGCTTGCGCTTTGCCTGGGTATATAGGTAAACTCATATATATACGTAGATTTTTTAATGAAGGAGAACGTCCTATGTCATTAGCTAGTACATCGAAGATCAAATGCGGTTCATTAGAATTGGATTACGGCAAAAAGACTTTAATTATGGGGATTTTAAATGTTACGCCTGATTCATTTTCCGATGGAGGAAAATATAATCGGGTAGATGCTGCATTAAGACATGCTGAGCAGATGGTTGAAGATGGTGCGGATATCTTGGACATCGGTGGTGAGTCGACCCGGCCTAATTATGAACGGATAACGGATGAGGAAGAGATAGAACGTGTCGTACCTATCATTGAAGCGATTTCCCGTACTTTTGAAATTCCTATCTCCGTTGATACGTACAAGTCCAAAGTTGCAGAAGCGGCATTGAAAGCAGGAGCGCACATCCTGAACGATATTTGGGGAGCAAAAGCAGATACACATATGGCAAAGGTAGCGGCTATGTACCAAGTTCCGATTATTTTAATGCACAACCGAGACAATATGGAGTACCAACAATTTATCCGTGATTCTTTGCAAGATCTATTCGAAAGCATTAGGATTGTGAAGAAAGAGGGAGTCTTGGATGAGAATATCATTCTAGATCCAGGTATCGGGTTTGCAAAAGATTTGACACTGAATTTGGAAATGATGAGGAATCTTGATAAGCTGGTATCATTAGGGTATCCAGTACTGCTCGCTACATCGAAAAAATCCATGATCGGACAAGTTCTTAATCTACCGGCACATGAACGTTTGGAAGGGACGGCAGCAACGATATGTCATGGGATTCTTCAGGGCTGCCAAATGGTCCGGGTGCATGATGTAAAGGAAATGGGACGTACAGCTAAAATGATGGATGCTCTTATAGGAAAAGGTGAGTTTAATGGATAAGATATTTGTGAATAAGATGGAATTCTACGGATACCATGGTGTATTTCCGGAAGAAACAAAGCTTGGCCAGCGATTTAGGGTGGATCTGACTGTAGAAGCGAATTTGGCCAATGCGGGCATGAGCGATAATCTCGAAGACTCCATTAATTATGGTGAATTATATGAAGTCTGTAAAGGTATCGTTGAAGGGGAACCGTACAAGCTGGTGGAAGCTGTTGCAGAAAGGATTGCATCGGAGTTACTCACCAAGTTTCCGAAGATCATGGTGTGTACAGTGAAGATATATAAACCAGACCCTCCTATAGCAGGACACTATGAATCGGTTGCCATAGAGATTGTAAGGGGACGCTAAAATGAAAAATATATCGTATCTATCAATTGGTTCGAACATGGGGGAGAGCTTCGATACATTTCAAAGGGCTTTCCAATTATTGAGTGAAGATCCACATATTAAACTTGTCTCTTGTTCATCATTATATGAAACGGACCCTGTCGGATATACTGACCAGGATTGTTTTTTGAATGCTGTCATTAAGGTGGAAACCGATTTAACACCAGAGGACTTATTGCGAGCATGCATGCAAGTTGAACAAGAATTAGGAAGAAAAAGGAATGTTAGATGGGGTCCTCGTACGTTAGACCTTGACATTTTGTTATATAATCATGAAAATGTTGAGACGGAGATTCTTTCAATCCCTCATCCTCGGATGCATGAAAGAGCATTTGTGATTATTCCTTTAATGGAATTGGAATCAGATATAATTCTTCCGAAAATGAATACATCCTTGAGCGACCTGCTTGAAAAGATTCCGGATAAAGAAGGAGTTCGATTATGGAAGCTGAAAAATGGGGAAGGCGTATTCGCGCTTTTCGAAAGTTAAAAGGTTTTACCCAAGAGGAGTTCGCAAAAGAGATGGGTGTTTCTGTTTCTTTGTTGGGTGAAGTTGAAAGAGGGAACCGAAATCCCACAGAGGAATTTTTACTAGAAGTGGTGGATGTTCTTAAAGTTTCAATTGAGGATCTGCAACCACTTGAGGATAAATGAAAGAGTGGTATAGGGGGTCACGATGTGTTAAAAATAGGCGATATTGAAATGAAGAACCGGGTAGTTCTGGCTCCGATGGCGGGGGTATGTAATTCGGCTTTTCGTTTGACTGTCAAAGAGTTCGGTGCAGGATTGGTATGCGCAGAGATGGTAAGTGACAAGGGAATCGTTCTTCAAAATGCCAAAACGCTGAATATGCTTTATATAGATGAAAGAGAAAAACCGCTAAGCTTGCAAATCTTTGGTGGTGAAAAGAAAAATCTAGTTGAGGCAGCGAAGTTTGTAGATAAAAATACAACGGCAGACATCATTGATATCAACATGGGATGCCCTGTCCCGAAAATCACTAAATGTGATGCCGGTGCAAGATGGTTACTTGACCCAAATAAGATATATGAGATGGTTTCGGCAGTTGTGGATGCCGTAGATAAACCTGTTACTGTTAAAATGCGCATTGGCTGGGATGATGAACATGTATTTGCTGTTGAGAATGCCAAAGCGGTAGAACGTGCAGGGGGCAAGGCAATTTCCCTTCATGGCAGAACCCGGGTTCAATTGTATGAAGGGAAAGCTAATTGGGACATTATTCGAGAAGTGAAAAATTCCATTAACATTCCCTTGATTGGAAACGGTGATGTGGAAACCCCGCAAGATGCTGAAAGAATGCTAAAGGAAACTGGCGTTGATGGAGTCATGATTGGTCGGGCGGCCTTAGGGAACCCGTGGATGATATACAGGACAGTGAAGTATTTGGAAACTGGACAATTGATGGATGAGCCGACAGTCCGTGAAAAGATGGATGTATGCATTCTTCATATGGATCGTCTGATAGCGTTGAAAAATGAGCATGTTGCTGTCCGTGAAATGCGCAAGCATGCTGCCTGGTACCTTAAAGGTGTCAAAGGCAATGCAAAAGCACGTAAAGGTATTAATGAATGTGAGACTAGAGAAGATGTTACGCGACTTCTGTATGGACTCGTTGATGAATGTGAAGCGAGGGAACAAAACATCCAAATGGTTTGATGTTTGACATTACCTTCCTGTTTTTCTATAATACGTTTATCGAAAACTGCCAGTGAACCTGGCAGTTTTTATCTGTCCATATATTAGAATTTAAGATAAAAAGCTGTTGAAATCCTTTACTTTATGTAAGAATAAATAGGTATGCAATTAGAAAGTTCAAATAGTTATATGAGGCTTTGATTAATAGAGATGGAGATGATTTTCGTGAGTCATGAAGAATTGAATGACCAACTGCAGGTAAGACGCGACAAAATGCAGGCTATGATTGACAATGGACAAGACCCGTTCGGCAGTAGGTTCGAGCGTTCCCATACTTCGCAGGAGATTGTTGATGCATATGGTGCATTGGAAAAAGAAGAGTTAGAGGAGAAAGAAATAGAAGTTACCATTGCAGGTCGTGTCATGACCAAACGTGGTAAAGGGAAAGCTGGTTTTGCCAATATACAAGATATAAGTGGCCAAATCCAAATATACGTCCGCTTAGATAAGGTTGGAGAAGAGTCATACCAAATTTTCAATCAAACGGATCTTGGTGATATTGTGGGAATCACGGGTGTCATCTTTAAAACGAAAGTCGGCGAACTTTCCATTAAAGCTAAAGAATATGTGTTCCTTTCTAAAGCATTGCGCCCACTTCCCGATAAGTTCCACGGTTTGAAGGATGTAGAGGAGCGTTACCGGAAACGCTATGTTGACTTAATTACAAATGAAGAAAGTAAAAACACTTTAATCATGCGCAGTCGTATTGTGCAGGCTATGAGACGTTACTTAGACGATCAAGGATATTTGGAAGTGGAAACACCGCTATTGCACTCTGTAGCAGGTGGAGCGGCTGCACGCCCATTCCTGACTCACCATAATGCATTGGATATGCCCTTAAACTTAAGGATTGCCATTGAACTTCACTTGAAACGCCTGATTGTCGGCGGCTTAGAGAAAGTCTATGAAATCGGTAGAGTATTTAGGAATGAAGGGGTCTCCACTAGACATAACCCGGAATTCACACTTATTGAATTATACGAGGCGTACGCGGATTATAAGGATATCATGAGCTTGACAGAGAACTTGGTTGCCCATATTGCACAAGAGGTTCTTGGAACCACAACTATCCAGTACGGAGAATATGAGATCGATTTAAAACCAGAGTGGAAAAGACTCCATATGGTTGATGCTGTAAAAGAATATACTGGTGTAGACTTTTGGACTACTATGAGCAAAGAAGAAGCGCAACAACTTGCGAAGGAAAATGGGATTGAAGTGAAAGAGTCCATGGAATTTGGTCATATCGTTAACGAATTCTTCGAACAAAAAGTAGAAGATAAGTTAATCCAACCTACATTCATCTATGGACACCCAGTAGAAATTTCACCTTTAGCGAAGAAAAACCCAGAGGATGATCGATTTACTGATCGATTTGAATTGTTCATAGTGGGAAGAGAGCATGCGAATGCATTCACGGAATTAAACGATCCAATTGATCAACGCCAACGCTTTGAGGCACAATTGAAAGAGCGTGAGCAAGGAAATGACGAAGCTCATGAAATGGATGAGGACTTCTTGGAGGCTTTAGAATATGGTATGCCGCCAACCGGAGGATTGGGAATTGGGGTCGACCGTCTGGTTATGTTGCTGACGAATTCGCCTTCGATTCGTGATGTCCTGTTATTCCCGTTAATGAGACATCGTTAAGCCATAAGGAAAACCGGTGAATCAGAACCGATTTAGGAAGTGTGTATATGAGCAGCGACTCATGGCACACTGTTCTAAATCGGTTTTTTGTTTTTTGATTATAATTTTGTTAGGTTGTTAGGGTTTGATTTTTAGCTTTTAAATAAAAACTTTTGCTATTTCAAAAAAACTTTAAAAAAGGTATTGCGCAGTTTGCGTAATGATGTTATATTTATATCTGTTGTTACGAACGAGTTTCACACGGATTACAAACTTCGAAAAAGTTTTAAAAAGTTCTTGACTCTGAGTTAACAAGATGTTATAATAAATAAGCTGTCGTAAGGCATTGCTCTTTGAAAACTGAACAAAACAAAGCGCCAACGTAAATTTTGAGTGAGCACACACTATAAAAAAGCAAAATGAGCAAGTCAAACATTTCT
>NZ_JBIWDO010000019.1:0-44792 GCF_044762055.1 Peribacillus sp. NPDC097198
TTATCTTATAAAATATAAATTAAAACCTGGTCAAGGACTTCTTATAGCAAATGATAAAATATCTCATGGAAGAAAGGAGTTTATTGATTCTGAGCAATATAAAAGGATAATGACCAGGGGGTTGTTTATCCAGAGACCCCATAAAAACTGAGTTTAAAAGGGAATCTCTAAAATACGAGATTCCCTTTTCTTATTGTATACTTTGTTTTAGATAAGAAATTATCTCTTTTAGCTCTTCATGAGTACATTTATTTCTGGAATAAATATACTTTTCGTTCCCCTCGACTTCACCTATAACTAATGGAGAATCATCCTGAATATTATATGTTAAAGCTATGGTTGCTGTAAAATCACCTTCATCAACTTCCGAAGAATGAAAATCACCTCTTTTAACTGAATAATAGTCCCCTTTTTTATAGATTCCCTCAATCCTTTTCTCAACTATCACTTTTTGGCCTGTCTGCTTTATAATAGATTCTCTAGAATTATATTCTACATTATAAATTATATTTTGTTCAGAAGAGACGAAACTACTATCATAAATATAATTTCTTAAACTGCCGCTTAAAATATGACTTTTTAGCTCAAATTTATGAGTGTGTATTGGATAGAATGGTTTCTGACTTCTTCTCTCTCTGTGAGACCAAATATGCAACCTAATAGCATGGTCTTCGAATGTACCCAAAGGTATATGTATAAAACCCAGAGGATGCCAATTTCCTTCTATATATCCAGATTCTTCAAGATGATTAATAGCCTCTATAACAGAATTTAATATATTAAAATGGTTATCTTCGTTATTTATTTGATAGCAAATTTTTTTAAGAATATCATGCATAAGGGTTTTCCCCCTTTCTTATCAAACCAATAATTTCTTCAAGATTAATATCATTTAAACTTTCGTCATAAATTTCTAACTTTTTAAGAATATATATCAGTTTTTCTTTACTCAGCTCACTAAATATAAACCCCTTTATATCAGTTCTTAAAACTCTACTTTGTTCCAAGCTTAATCTTAGTTCCTCTTTATATGCTTTATGAAAAAAGGTTCCTTGAACGCAAAATAACGCAGGTTCGGCAGGATCTTCCTTAGTAATAACCAATACTGAAGAGGATAGATCAAAACGGAATAGTGATACTTCCTTTTTTAAACCAAGTGTTACCTCTATTAACGGCTGTTCTCTTTTCCATATATATACAGAAATGATAGTGGCGTAAATTTCCTTTTTAGCTCTTTCAATATTCCAAGGATCTTTTGCACCGGTCCTCACCCGATTTCTATAGTTTACATATGATTCTAAGACATCATTGTTTGTGGGATCAAGTACTTGAATATAAATTCTTTTAGTTGTATTCGAAGTCCTAGAAGCTTTCGCAAGTTCTGGTAACGTGACAGCTCTAGTATGTCGGCCAGTCCCACCACTATACCAATATTCATCCGCTTCTCGTCCTTCTCTTAACTTTTCCTTGATTTGATATGGAGAAATCACTTCCATATTTGAATTATTCATAACTTTTGGTGTCAACCAAAAAACTAAATAAGCTATTAAAATTGTGGTAAACCCTGTAGAAAACAAATTCTCTAATACGCTATTAATTAGTGCAATTTCTATTTTAAGATTTGGTAATAATAGATATCGAATCATTAAAATAAAAAACAAAATGAGTAAAGATAAAGCAAGAAATTTGTTTCTACTTGTTGCTGAATAGAGCAATTTCTCCAATTTCCAACCCCCAAAATCAAATTATAAATTCTCAGTAATTAACAATCTAAAATCGCGATAAAAACTCTTGGATATTCACCCTGTTTAATGAGATCTTATCCTAAGATTAATAGCAATTTCTATAAAATTTATAGTTCTAAATACATCTTACACCTTTTAAGTTGTATTACTCACTAAATCTTTTGCTCTCATTAATTTTTTGACGAGTTTCTTCTATTATATATTAATATTATCTAGGCCTTATTCTACTCCTGTAAAATCTTATCCTTATCCAAAATTATCTCGTTTATCTTTATGATGATATATTTTTAAAAATATAAATCTGCTTAATGTACCACCTTTTGTTTTCTTTTAGCCCTAATCAAGGTACTCTTAGAAATACCGGTCATGTTTTCCACTTGCTTATAAGAGTTAGAGTCTAATAGCTGAAGAGCATGTTCTATCTGTATCTTACTAAATTTCTTAGGCCTACCTTCTCTAAAATCATCACGCAGTTTCGCAATAGCTTTCCCTTCTTGAGTTCGCTCTACAATCATGTCTCGTTCAAACTCTGCAAAAGCACTCATCACGCTAAATATCAATTTTCCTGTAGGTGTATTCTCTACCAGACCCATATTCAAAATATGTACCTTGACTCCTTTTTCAAACAATGACTTTATTGTCTTAAGAGCATCCACCGTTGACCGTGCAAAACGATCCAGCTTGGTAACGACCAAGGTGTCCCCCACTTGTAGCAAAGAAAGTAATTCTTGAAATTGTGGACGATCTGATTTAGTACCCGTGAACTTTTCAGAGTAAATTTTTTCACACCCTTCTTTTTCTAATGCTTGAAGTTGTGCTGCCAAATCCTGGCTGACTGTACTGACCCTTGCATACCCGTATTTCATGTTCTATTTCCCCTTTTTACATAACATTTATAACCCTAAGTTATGACACCTGTCTATCTACTGATATTACTACACTAAAAAAATAGGGTCAAATCTTTTGAGTTATGCCACCAATCAAAAAAGCCAATTTAATTCATCTTGGATTATTCAATCAATTATGGAGGCACGTTTAATATACTTATATAAGGTCGATTCCCTAACTACAAAAATAAATACAGAAGTCAAAATAAGAAATACCAATTCTATCAAGATACGGAGGAAGGAAATTTTTTACAATAAAAATCAAACTACTCAACGCTACCTTTACCCATTTCAATTTTTTAACCGCCTTATGATTGGGCTTATTGAGAACCAAGTTCAAATGCTTATTGTTCAACAATCGGTCTATCTTCGAGTTTATTCAATATCGGTTTTTCGACAAATACCAAAAAAGAGACAGGCACAAGTCCTGTCTCAAATACTATTTGGTTATGCATGAAAATTCATACCGTCTGTTGTTGCTTTAATGACTCCCGTGCGGACGACGAAGTTTCCAAAGTGTTCGCCTTCTTGT
Organism: Peribacillus sp. NPDC097198; assembly: GCF_044762055.1. Lineage (NCBI taxonomy): Bacteria > Bacillati > Bacillota > Bacilli > Caryophanales > Bacillaceae > Peribacillus > Peribacillus sp. NPDC097198. Next base: position 3,165 of record NZ_JBIWDO010000019.1, read on the forward strand.
CGTTCTTTTGCATAACGTGAAAGCAGTACACGCAATTCGCTTAATATTTCTTCTTCGCCAATATTTTCGCGGTACATTTTACTGAGTCGGCTGCCATCAAAAGCCGCTCCGAGATACATATTGTATTTACCGGGGGCTTTCCCGATAAAACCAATTTCTGCGAGGGCTGGACGGGCACAACTGTTAGGGCAGCCCGTCATACGGATGGTGATTTCTTTATCCCGTAGACCATTTTCATCAACAATGCTCTCGATTTTTTCAAGTAAATCCGGTAAATAACGCTCAGCTTCCGCCATCGCCAATCCGCATGTAGGAAGAGCTACGCATGCAAGTGAGCTACGACGGAGTGCTGAATAATGCTTGCCATCCGTCAAACCGTATTGTTCCATCAGTTCATTGATTATTTTCTTTTTTTGACTGGAGACATTGGCAATGATCAGATTTTGATTGGCTGTTAACCGGATATCCCCTGTATGGACTTTCGCAATTTCACGCAAGCCGGTCATCAGCTTGTAATCATCAAAATCGGCAATACGGCCACTTTGGACAAACAGGGTATAATGCCACTTACCTTGCACGCCTTTCACCCAGCCATAGCGGTCCCCATTATGATCGAAATGGTATTCCTTCGCTTCAGCCAAGTTCCAGCCAAGACGGTTTTCCAGTTCGGCTTTTACATTTTCCAAGCCAAGTCGATCAAGCGTATACTTGAATCGGGCATTTTTTCGGACGGAACGATTTCCATAATCCCGTTGAATCGTAATGACCTTTTCCGCCACATCCAAAATTTGGTCTGGTGTACAAAAGCCGATTACCTTGGCAAGCTGAGGGTATGTCGCAGTGTCGCCATGGGTCATGCCCATGCCCCCGCCTATCGCTACATTGAATCCGACAAGTTTAGCATCTTCAACGATTGCAATGAAGCCTAAATCTTGTGAATATACATCGATGTCATTCGATGGCGGAACAGCGATACCAATTTTGAACTTCCGTGGTAAATAAAGCGGTCCGTACATCGGTTCCACTTCTTCCACATCCGGTGTTCCGACCACCTTCTCTTCATCAAGCCAAATTTCATGATAGGCCCTTGTTCGTGGCAATAGATAGTCACTCAACCTTTTTGACCATTCATATACTTCCGTATGTATCTCTGATTGATAGGGATTCGAGTTGCACATGACGTTTCGGTTCACATCACCGCATGCTGCAATCGTATCAAGCATGGACGCATGGATATCCTGTATCGTCTTTTTCATATTCCATTTTAAAATGCCATGCATTTGAAACGTCTCACGTGTTGTCAGCTTTAACGTGCCGTTTCCATATTTCTGGGCAAGTTCATCCATGACAAGCCACTGAGCTGGCTGGGCCACACCTCCAGGCATGCGTACACGGAGCATGAATTGATAAGCTGGTTCAAGCTTTTGTTTTTGTCTTTCATTTCGAAGATCCCGATCATCCTGCAAGTAACTGCCGTGATGCTTCATCAAACGATTATCATCATCGGGAATACCGGCACTTATCCGGTCTTGCATCACTTCCTTAAGCGTTCCACGCAAGTAGTTGCTTCTTTCTTTTATCTCCTCGACGTCACTAGGCGGGCCGTCTGGTGCTTTTAGTATTGATTTTAATAAAGGATCCACCATATTATTTTATCTCCTTTCCGTCCGAAATCAGTATACATCTCGCTGATAGCGTTTTTCTTTTTGCATGTTGTTAAGATAGCTTACCGCTTCCTCACGGCTCATGCTGCCTTCTTTTTGGATAATTCCTATAAGGGTTTCATGGACATCATGTGCCATATTTTTCTCATCCCCGCAAATATAAACAGCAGCACCCTCTTGCAACCACTTGAATAGCTCATCACTATGTTCAAGCATGCGGTTCTGTACATATACTTTTTCATCGGTGTCACGCGAAAACGCAACATCCATCTTAGATAACACACCTGATTTCAACCACTTTTGCCATTCGGTCTGATAAAGGAAATCCGTGACGAAATGCTGATCCCCGAAAAACATCCACGATTTACCTTGTATTCCCGCTTCCTCACGTTCTTGCATAAACGAACGGAATGGAGCAACACCTGTACCTGGTCCTACCATAATGATTGGGGTGTCTGGATTACTCGGCAGCTTGAAATTTTGGTTAGATTGAATGTAGATTGGCAAGGTGTCACCTGGTTGTAACCGTTCCGCACATAATATAGAACAAACTCCATTTCGTTCACGTCCATACGTATTGTACCGCACTGTTCCGATTGTTAAATGGACTTCATCTGGATTCGCGGATAAAGAGCTCGCAATCGAATAAAGACGGGCCGGCATTTTCCGAAGAGTGGAGACGAACTCCTGTGCCGATTCCCCCCATTGACCAAAGTCGCGGATTAAATCAAGCAAATCTCTTCCTTGACGGTAGGCTTTTAGTTTTTCTTCATTTCCTGGTGACACTAGCTCCCGTAATTTTTCATTGCTTGAAAGCTGTGCCGCCTGTTCAAGAAGCGATTTAGTCAAAACAGTTATCTCCAAATGGGAGCTGAGTGCTTCTTTAAGCGAAAGAACATCTCCCTGTTTGTTTACGGTCACCTTTTCTTCAGGCTCCCACTCGATCTCCTCAAGAATAAGGTCTACAAGAGCAGGATCATTTTCTGGATATACACCAAGACTATCACCAGGCTCAAATGTGAGTCCAGAGCCTTCTAGCGACAACTCCAGATGACATGTTTCTTTATTTGAACCTCGGCCATTCAAATTCAAGTTTTCCAGAACTTCGGCTTTGAATGGATTTTTTCTTGAATATACGGATTCACCAACAACTGATTGCTCAGCAGGAGCAACAATAGCCGCTTCCCCGGCCTCACTTAAGCTCGCAATAACACCTTCTAGCCACTCCGTTGCAGGTTCATCATAATCCAAATCGCAATCAACGCGAGGATAAAGCCTTTTGCCACCAAGCTCTTCCAAACGCTCATCGAAGTCCTTGCCCGTTTGGCAGAAAAACTCATACGAGCTATCACCAAGCGACAACACGGAAAAATGGAGATCATCCAGTTTCGGTGCACGTCTTCCATTCACAAATTCATGAAACGTCAAAGCATTATCCGGCGGGTCACCTTCACCATGTGTACTAACTGCAATAAGAAGGTTTTTGACTTTCTTCAACTGATTCGGCTTGAAATCACTCATGGAGGAAACGGCTACTTGAAAGCCTTTTTCCTCTAACTTCTTAGCCGCGTTCTCCGCAATCCTTTGGGCGTTGCCTGTCTGGGACCCGTAGAGAATGGTCACTTCTTTTGATATTGTCTTTTCTTGTTGTTTAACAAGAAGTTCTTGCAGTGGTGCCTCTGTTATCGCAGAAAAAGACTGCGTCGCAGACAAATAACCGTTCAGCCAAACTTTTTGCGTTTCTGTCAAAGTTGGCAAAAGACGATTAAGAAGTTCTACTTGTTCTTGGTTAAACGGACTGTTCATTACCTGAAGTTGCAACGATTTCCACCTCGCAAAAGAATAATAACTATCATTTTATGTATAACGAATATTCAAATAATTATTGTTATAGTCGCAAAACCTTTTATTCTAGTATACAAGCATAACAATAATGAAACGACATTTTTTCAATTCTATATATTTCTAGTTAAACTTTACCAGATGTAAAATCATTAGTAAAATATATATATGTTATTTAAACTATTAGGAATACTAATGATTAGGTGGGATATATTTGTATTACGATGCATTAAAAACGTTTGTAACCCTTGTCGAAGTCAAAAATTTCACAAAAACTGCCGATAGACTTCTAATGTCACAGCCCAATGTTAGTTTACATATAAAAAAACTGGAACAAGAGTTTCAGACAAAATTGCTTCTGCGATCGCCAAAATATATAAAAATCACCCCAACCGGAGAAATTTTATACGAGCGGGCAAAGCAGATGATCACGATTTACGAACAAACGAGACGAGACATCGAGGAGCGTCACAACACGATAAAAGGAGAATTAAAGATTGGTGCTAGTTTTACAATTGGCGAGTATATACTCCCCTCTTTACTCATCGATCTACAAAATGACTATCCCGAACTCGAGCTTCAAGTCATGATAGGAAATACGGAAGAAATCGTTCAATCCGTCCAGTTATACAAAGTGGATATAGGCTTGATTGAAGGCCAGACCAATGAAAAGGAGCTTTCCGTGCACTCCTTCATGCAAGATGAGTTATTTATTATTTCATCCAACAAACATGAACTAGCCAAGAAAAAAGATCTAACGATATCCGACCTGCAAAATCAGGCATGGGTCACTCGAGAAGTAGGATCGGGTACCCGTGAATACCTGAACCACCTTATCCGTTCAAACGGGCTGAAAGTCAAGTCGCTCCTGACCATCAGTAGTAACCAAGGAATTAAAGAAACACTTATAAAAAATGGAATGGGCCTCTCTCTCCTGTCCCGTAGTGTCATAGAAAGAGATGTACAGCATCATACCCTTTCTATCTTACAGGTGAAAAATGAGACGTTTCCACGTACGCTTTCCTATGTTTACTCTCCTATTATGAAAGATAAGAAAAACGTTCAAACTTTTATAAGTTCGTTAAAACAAAAATGGCCAACACAATAAGAATCAAACGAAATATAAAGGGAGGAAACGTCATATAAGTATTAACTTCCAAATGCAACCTGTTCTTACTGGCATTGAAAAGTAATGTGAGTAATATACATCATGTAGTACTGTTTAATTTCAATTAAACGGGATGGATTAAGGAGGTAAATCATTGACGAAGCCGATTGATTTTACAGTGTATGCGGATAGAATACCTGAACCGATTCGAGCTGACGGTGCTGGTGCAACAGATCTCGGACCACGTGATATTTTACGAGCATTGGAAAATCCGGATATGCTTGTGCCCCCAGTGACGGATGAGGGAACTGTTCCGAATTTACGGTTTTCCTTCTCCGACACGAATATGGTTTTAAAGCACGGTGGATGGTCAAGACAGATTACAATACGTGAATTGCCGGTCGCCACGACACTTGCAGGAGTTAATATGCGTTTAACGCCAGGTGGCGTAAGGGAACTGCATTGGCATAAAGAAGTCGAATGGAGTTTTATGCTTGCAGGCAGAGCGAGGATAACCGCTGTAGACCAGAATGGGAAAAACTTCATTGCAGACGTTGGTGTTGGCGACCTATGGTATTTCCCACCTGGCATCCCCCACTCGATTCAAGGTTTGGAGGAAGGGTGTGAGTTTTTATTGGTGTTTGATAACGGGGCTTTCTCGGATTTAGACACCTTCGCAATCTCAGATTGGTTCGCCCATACCCCTAAAGAAGTTCTATCTGCTAATTTTGGTGTACCGGAAAGTGCATTTAAAGATATCCCGAAGCAGGAAAAGTACATTTATCAAGGGGAAGTTCCCGGTCCAATCGATCAAGTAGCGATTCCAGATCCTTTCGGTACCCGGAATTTTACGCATAGCCTCCTTGGTCAAGAGCCTGTTACATCTCCAGGGGGATCAGTCCGTGTGGCGGATTCCACCAATTTCCCTGTGTCGGAAAATATATCTGTAGCGCTTGTAGAAGTCTTGCCGGGAGCGATGAGGGAATTACACTGGCATCCGAATAATGATGAATGGCAATACTTCCTGACTGGCCAAGGACGGATGACCGGTTATGCAGCTGATGGAACAGCTCGTACGTTTGATGTAAGAGCAGGAGATGTTGGGTACATGCCGTTCTGCTTTGGACATTATATCCAAAATACAGGCAGCGAGACGCTTACGTACCTAGAAGTATTCAAAAGCCCCAAATATGCCGATATTTCATTAACACAGTGGATGGCATTGGTTCCTAAAGAAATTGTGGAAAGTAATTTAAATGTGGCATCTGAAGTGATGGACGCATTAAGGAAAAAGAAATGGGAAGTGGTCAAATTCCCTGGATATACGTACAATGATTTCGAATAATGATAAGAAACCTTTCATCTAACAAATACGATTACTTCTTCGAACAGGGTCCCTTTAATAAAGGAACTCTGTTTCTCTCGAACGCCTGGTGATCTACTTTCTCACTATACTTGTAGGTGGATCTGTTGCTTCGTTAAATGAAGTACTCCAGGAGTCTATTCTCGATAGCCAAACCATTTTTCTTAAGTTTCACAGGAAATAGAGCCCAAGCAGGTTCGCTACGGCTCTATTTTTTGACTTTTACATTTTTTCTTAATTCTCCTGTCCTGAACATCATTCACCGGCTTGATCACTCTATCAGGCAGGGTTTGAGCCAATCGCTTCAGAACAAACGAACAAGCTTCTGCTGCTATCCATGCATACAGAATACTGAAAACCGCTATGAGAAATAAGGATGGAAAATGAAAAGACGTACCAAAGCCTGGGCCTAACACAGGAAAGCGGAAAATGAAAAGAATCGCTATGATTCCCATAAATAAGGTAACTCCCGACAAGAAAACAACCATAAGCCTTGTTTTCGACTTATAGAAGGAAACACCAAGTACCCATCCTAGAATACCCGTTGTGAAGGAAAAAATAAGTAGTTCGCTAGGCTGGATAAACAATACCAGAAGGATTGTCACAGAATAAGAAAGAAATCCGTATCTAACCGATACAATCGTTGCTAAACATATAGGTAATGTCGTCATCGCACTTACGACAAAACCAATGCCGGGCATATATCCCCCTGCTGATTGAAATATGGCTGCAAACGAACTTAATATCGCGGTGAGTATTAGTTTAGTGGTAGGTAACCATTCCGTAAGGTCACGTTTGATTTCAAAAAAAGGATGCTGCCAATACTGTACGGCTATACTTTTTACCCTCTTCAGAAATCCCACCTCCATCAAATAGTAACCTAACTTTATACTATTCACTGTTTTATCTAAAAATCACTGGATATCTATCCAACTTAACGATAGATAGCTGATTTATGAAGGCATAGTACATTATGACAACCTCTTTTTCTAGCTGGCTACGAAAAGATGGTCAACTCCTAGTTCGCTCCTTCATTATTTGGTATTAATAAAACAGGTCTAATCATATCTTTATAAAAGAAAAACGAAGAAGGAGTGTAAATTTATTGAAAAGAGTGAAGGTTGGTTTACGGCCCATTGTAAGTAAGATAAATTTACCGACTGTTTTGAAAACAGCGATACTCCCGGGTGACTCAAAAGAAACAATATTCATCGCAACCCAAGTAGGGGAAATTTTTTATATAAGAGACGGAGTTATACGGACGTTTATAGATATTCGCCTGCGTATCGTAAAACTAGGTGCTTCTGGAGGTGGATATGATGAACGCGGATTGTTAGGACTAGCGTTTCATCCCCAATTTTATGATAACGGTCTGTTTTATCTTCATTATTCAGTAGCTGGAGCACAGGGCCCTGGTGCTCTTCCTGATTCTTTTTCACCTAACCCGTGCGATTTAAGGACGTTAAACCTAAAGTGGAACGATAGAGAAACTCGATATGACCATATTGATACTTTGGAAGAGTGGGTTTTACCTTCGAATGGTGAACCTCAACAACGACGGACATTACTAAACGTAAGAAGACCATTTTCTAATCATAATGGTGTAAATAGCTTAAACTTTTCACCTGAAACAGGAAGACTCGTTTTAACCACAGGGGATGGTGGATCAGGCTTTGATCCATTCAATTTAAGCCAGAACGACATGGAAATCGCCGGTAAAATAATTGAAATTGATGTAGGTAAGAATACATTCATCCAAAATCCCCCCATCGTCACACGGTTCAATGAACTTCCCCTACCTATTCAGGAAACACTTACGGTAATTGTTAAAGGAGTACGGAATATACCTGGCATTTCATTTCAAAGATTTAATAATCAGTACATCAAATATGCGGGAAATGTCGGACAGGATGTGGTAGAGTCCATTTTTTCATTCGGTCCGTATAAACCAATACCGGTCACCCATCTTGTTCGAGCTTTCCTCATGAAATTTGAAGCGGACCAAGAAGAATTGATTAACTTTGGCTGGCGAGCGTGGGAAGGTATCCTCCCTACTCCGATTGTAAAGGGTTGCTCTGCGAATCCAACATTGGAAGAGAAAATAATGGCTTATTATGATGAGGCCCTAAAGGTATCAGGAAATCGTCTTGAACCTGTGACTAGTTATTTTCATAAAGATCCCCGACCCGATAAATTTGGAGGAACTGCACTGACAGGAGTGCAACCCTATATGGGGGATAAAATCCCCGCCTTAGCAGGAAATATTGTGTTTACTGATCTTGCACGGAAGAAAGAAAGTCAATCTCCGGCTAGAGGGGTTTTAGCTTACACTAGTATAAGAGAAGATTGTAAACGAAATGATTATAACGTGATTCAAACCGATTATAATTTTGGTTCCCAATCAGCTTATTATGTGAGCTTGGGAACCAATCTTGATCAAACTACACTATATTTAGGGGTTTATGGCTCGATGAAAGTGACTGATTTTAACCAAGGTACTATTTTTGAAATTATTCCGTGAAGAACTTATCAAAGCAAGAACACCCTGAAGCCATTGAGGGCTTGTGAAATCAGTTTACTTAAAGAAAGAATTTATCTTATGTTTATTGAAATAGTCATACTAAATAAGATTTTTTAAATATTCTTAGGTATATTTTTACGGTAATTATTTTCTTATTGTGGAGGGTTGTGATTGAAAACACTTTTCAGATATAACTGGATGGTAAGAGAAGACTGGTATCGTTGGTGTGAAGAGTTAAGTGAAGATGAGCTTTTGCAAAACCGAACAGGTGGAATGGGGAGTATCTTGCACACACTTTTCCATATTGTTGATGTCGAGTGGAGCTGGATACGTCTCTTACAGGGGAAAACTGATTTTCAGGAGAGTTTCCATAATTATAAAAGCTTGAATAAGGTTCGACAATTGGACGCAGAATTTCATTTAGAAGTGGAGAACTTTGTGAATAACTGGGATGTTAGTATGGAAAATCAATTATTTTACGATACCCTGCCAGATGGAAGAATTGTAACGGATACTTGGGGCGAAGTTATGAGACATACCATTGTTCACGAAATTCATCATATAGGACAACTATCCATTTGGGCAAGAGAATTGGGAAGAAAGCCTGTTTCTGCAAACCTTATCGGACGAGGTCTTTCTTCTAATTCTAAAAAATAATCCAAATAGATAATAGTTTATTTTTCTGGTTTATTAGCGGAAACGATGCTCTAAAGTGCATCACCTTTATTGTTTACTGACGGGACTTTTTTTGTGGAGCAAAAAGTATTTGTGAAGCATTATAATTAAACAAACAGGGGCATTAGTTGAATGATCAAGTAGGAGGAGGCGCTTAGCCTCCGACCTCTCGCACGACCGTCAGCATTGTTCAATATACGGCGATTCAGGTAACTTCGACATAGTTTTTTTGTACTCGTTCCTATGCTTTTCTAATCCCTTATTATCAAGGGGGTTCAGGGGGTGTTACTTCCTATCATGATTCCGATTACCCCACCCAAAATGGATGCGAATAACTTATGAGCGACCGACTAAAAACGTAATGTGACCTTCCTGGTTTCGGTTATTTTTCCACACTCTTGCAATTATCAATATACTTGCTTCCCCATTCCGTGAGCTCATTAATCGTTGGGAAGAGCTTTTCCCCCAATTCGGTTAGGGAGTATTCCACTTTTGGCGGAACTTGATGATAGACCTCACGGTGAATAAGTTGAAAGTTTTCCAGCTGCCTCAGTTGTTTAGTCAGTGACGAGTGCGTTAGGCCGTCGAATTTCCTTAACAGTTCGTTGAATCGTATGGGTCCGTTCTTTAGATGAAAGATAATTACGAGGGACCATTTACCCGACAATACTTTCTGAGCTGTAGTGAACGGGCAAATTAAGTCAGCACTTGTTAATTCAATCATGGAACTCCACCTCTTCCTTTACTCTACGTTCATATTACCTCTATCATGCTAAAAAACAAGCCTGCATTTAACTGTTGTCCGCCATTCTTAATATCCCCTTTGATCGTAACGACACATAAATATCGTACTATTCAGAATCATTATAATCTTTTAATATTGATAATGCATTCAATTTATCTTTAAAGGAGTAGATGATATGTCGACGAATAAAGGAAAATTCAATGGTAAAGTGGCATTGGTTACAGGGGCAAGTCGTGGGATAGGGGCTGAAATAGCCAAAAAATTAGCTGTTGGCGGAGCGGCATTTATAGGAGTTCATTACGCCAATAATAAGGATGCTGCTTTAAAAGTTGTGGATGATGTCAAGTCCTTGGGTTCAAAAGCTGTGGCTCTGCAAGGAGATTTAACCACTGGTATTTCCGGTATAAAAAAGCTTTGGACCGCATTTGAAGATGCTACTCGCTCGGAGTTGGGGACTGTACACTTAGATATCTTAATCAATAACGCAGGTATCTCACCGGCCATTCCATTTGAAGAAACATCGATTGAAACGTTTGAAGATGTCATGAATGTTAACCTTAAAGCTCCGTACTTCATTACTCAAGCAGCTAGCCCATTTATTCGGAACGGTGGACGAATCATTAACATTTCTTCTGGCTTTACTCGTGTGGCTGGTCCCATGCATACCATTTATTCCGCTTCCAAGGGAGCCATAGACACACTTACTTTGGCCTTAGCTCCCCATTTTGCATCCAAAGGCATTACTGTGAATGCAGTGGCCCCGGGAATTACGGCTACTGATATGAACGAGGATATGCTCTCCACCCCAGAAGGACGTGCCGGAGCGGAGGCATTTTCTGCATTCTCTAGAGTGGGCACCACTGAAGATGTTGCCGATATCGTTGCATTTGTAGCATCTGAGGAAGCACGATGGATCACGGGGCAAGTTATCGATGCCTCTGGTGGAAGCAGGCTTTAAAAGCAAAAAACGACTAGAAGTTATGGGTTTTATGCGACTTAATAATATACGAAAAAGCAAAAGAAAATATAGATCATTTTGCTATTGGTCCCTTTAATCAGAATAAGAGAAACCTGCATTGTTTGGGGTTTCTCTATACTTCGTTCTTGTGATATTTATTTTTAAATCAAAGTATGAATCCTTCTAAAAATAATATTCTGCCATGTTTATGACATCGGAAGACTCATATATTACAGAAAGCTGCCTCGTAGTTACCTAAGCAGATAATTTTCAGTCGTTTAAATACAAATGAAGCTCTATATACATTCCCTATAACTCAATATTTTGACATGAATCAGCTAGAGTTAATTGGAGCGATATTCATTCAAACACAAGCAATCAGAAAGAAAGTGTCTGGGAACACACCGCCTGTTTAATGTTTATTAGGTTCTCATTGATGCAGGAATCCATTCTATGAATATACATCACTCGTGAACGTCCATTCAATCAGCCACAATTAAAACATCGAGGTGTCTTGCTTCTCTTAAAAGTTGTGCGACAATCGAACCTTGAATGATTTCTTGCCACCTTTCTTTTGCTGAATGTCCAATGATGACTTGTGTAGCTTTTTTGTCTTGTAATTGTTTAGTGACTTCACTTACCACCATTCGCCTGTTGGTTGTTGAATATATTTCGAAAGTGCCACCTAATCGTTTCGTAAGGTTCTTTATTTTATCCAATATAATTTGCTTGTCATTAGGTAATGTTCGTTGATCCTTCACATACACTACATACCACTTTGCTTTAAGTCGATAGGCTATCCGGAAACCCCTTCTAATCAAACGCTCAGAGTCTGGTTTAAGGTTAACGCAAACAAAGATTACTTCTGCTTTTCTCCAAGGGCCCCTTACTCCTTCTTTTCGCTTGAATGATTCTAACCTATCGTCTACATCATCTGCTAATTCACGGAGTGCAAGTTCTCTCAAGGCTATAAGATTTCGAGTCTTAAAAAAATTATTCAAGGACTGCTCCACTTTATCCATGGTATAAATATTCCCTTCTTGCATTCGCTGCCTAAGCGCCTTTGGGGAGACATCAATTAATTCAAGCTCATCGGCCAATTGTAGAATCCTGTCAGGAACCGTTTCACGTACGCGAACCCCTGTAATTTGCTCTACACTATCATTCAAGCTTTCTACATGTTGAATATTCATAGTAGAAATAACGGATATCCCAGACTCCAATATGTTCATAACGTCTTGATAACGTTTTTGGTTTTTACTTCCTGGCACATTTGTATGAGCCAATTCATCAACAAGCACAACTTCAGGATTACGGATGATGATTCTGTCAAGATCCATTTCCTCTAACAAGACGTTCTTATACGGCACCTGTTTCCGGGGTATTGTTTCTAACGTGTCAACTTGGGAAGCCGTTTCTTTACGACCATGTGTCTCCAATAATCCAATCACAATATCAATTTCACTTTTCTTTAATTGATTGGCCTCCCTCAGCATGGTATATGTTTTCCCTACGCCAGGAGCAGAACCAATATACACCTTTAATGTTCCTCTTTTCACTCCCTGTATTTTTTCTTTTATTTCTTCAGGCGAGAGTCTTCGGTATGGATTCTTTTTCTTTTTTTTTGACTGAACGGCAGGCAATACCCTTTCCCCTTCTCCTTTTGTCCTATCCGCTACAACACATACATCCATGTTTTTCGTTTGGCCCAATATCTTATTGACTATAGAACCATGGATGATTTCTTCCCATCTCGTCCTTTTGGATTGACCCAGGATAATCCGGGTTATATAGTGCTTCATGGCATACCCAACGATTTCTTTTGCAATATCACCCCCGTTTATGGCTCTTTCTTCAAACTTCCCATTTAGCTTTACGATAAGTTTTTGTATAGAACTTTTAAATAACGACTCCTCTTTAGATAGCTCTTTCTGACTTGGAATAAAGCTAACCACCACTAAATCTCCGCCTAATCGTTTGGCTATTTGATCGCCTCTTCGAATTAAAATGGAGCCATTCCAATGGTATTGTACACATACCAAGATTCGTTCAGAAGCACCTGATGGTCCCATTAACCCTTCCTGTTCTCTATGTTCAGTAAGATCTTCTTCCACTTCTCCAGCCAAAAAACGGAGTGACAGCTCCCTAAGAACCGCTAAGTTATCTTGATTATATAGTTTCATATCGGCTTCTGTTTTCTTGTTGTTTTCCATGATTTTTCCTTCTTGCAGACGTTTAAGTATTGCTTCGGGTGTCACATCCAAGAGGCGTACTTCGTCAGCCAGCGTCAACGTATTCTCGGGTAGGATCTCACTTACATGAAGCGGGAGATTCAGTAGATGTTCAGCAACTTTCTTTACTCCTTTCAATTCATAAATATTTATTGTTGTGATAACGCTGATATCACTTTTTATTAATTCCATAACATCTTCTAATCTAGTAGGATTTTTAGCAGACGGCCGGTTTTTGTGAGCTAACTGGTCAACTAAAACCACTTCAGGATTTCTTTTTTGAATTTCATCTACATGTAAATCTTTCCTAATAAGTCCATTACTCTTCCATTCAATTGTGGGCACTGCCTCTAGGCAACCTACTTGCTCCATTGTCATTTGGTTGCACCCATCACTAATAATCCCGATAACTACGTCAATACCACGCCCTTTCAACTCATTTCCTTCCATAAGCAAATGATAGGTTTTTCCGGACCCACTAACAGATCCGAGTATGATCTTCAGTCTGCCTTTTTTAATGTCGGAAATAGATTGTAGAATTTCATCTGGTGTTTTCCTTCGAAAGTGTTCGTTCATAAAACTCCCCCCAGATTCCTTTCTAGAGTGTTAGGAGAAAATAGAACTCTCCTAAACTCGATCATTTTAGATCATCCAAAGCAATATTTAATTTCAACACATTAATATGAGGTTCGCCGAAAAGTCCAAATGAACGATTTTCCGTATTTTCTTCGACTAGATTATATAAACTTTGTTCAGATATATCCCTCTCTTTTGCGATACGCGGAACCTGAACAAGTGCTCCTTTTGGAGAAATATTTGGATCAAGACCTGACCCAGAGTTTGTCATCAAGTCAGAAGGTATTTCCTCTTTTTTAATTGAAGGATTCGCTTTTAGAAATTCAGACATTTCATTTTTGGTTCGCTTGATCATTTCTTCATTAGATGGTGAATAGTTTGGCGACCCTGAGCCTGCAGCGTCATATTCTATAGAAGAAACCCGGCCATGAAAATAGCCAGCCTCTTCAAAAGATTGACCAATTAATTCTGACCCGATGATTTTCCCTTTTTCATTTTTAATTAAGCTGCCTTCAGCTTGTGCAGGCATCATCACTTGTGAAAGTCCTGTTATGAGTAACGGGTAAGCCATACCACATATCATGAATAGCACAAAAACTACACGTATATTTTTCAACATCTATTCTCACCCTTATATTTGATTTTAAGCTACTTTAAACAGTTCAAGTATTAGGTCTATACATTTAATGCCAATGAAAGGAACGACCACGCCACCTAATCCATAAAGGAACAAATTCTTAGTCAATAATCTTGAAGCGCTCATCGGAACATATTTTACACCCTTCATGGCTAACGGGATCAGGAGCGGGATAATAATGGCATTGAATATCAATGCTGATAATATCGCACTTTGCGGTGTGGCTAATCCCATTATATTTAAGGCATTCATTTGCGGGATAGCCAGCATGAACATGGCTGGTATGATCGCAAAGTATTTAGCCACATCATTGGCAATGCTGAACGTTGTTAATGCTCCACGTGTCATGAGTAACTGTTTTCCAATCGCCACTACTTCAATGATTTTTGTAGGATCTGAATCCAGATCCACCATGTTTGCTGCTTCTTTGGCTGCATTTGTTCCTGTATTCATTGCTAGCCCCACATCTGCCTGTGCCAATGCAGGGGCATCGTTCGTGCCATCCCCGGTCATCGCGACAAGTTTGCCTTCCGCTTGTTCACGCTTAATTACGGCAATTTTATCTTCCGGCTTTGCCTCTGCAATGTAATCGTCTACCCCGGCTTCTTTCGCGATTGTGGCGGCCGTTAAAGGATTATCTCCGGTACACATGACGGTTTTGATGCCCATTTTCCTCAATTCATCAAATCGCTCTTTCATACCTGCTTTAACGGTATCTTTCAAATAAATGACACCTAGGATCCGATTTCCTTCTGCGACTACTAAGGGCGTTCCCCCTTGGCTTGCTACTTCATCACTAATGTCTTGCAAATCGCTGGGAATGTTTCCGCCTTCTTGCTTTATATAGTTCTTTATTGAATCGACGGCACCTTTTCTGACGATTCTTCCATCGGAAAAATCTGTCCCGCTCATCCTCGTTTCTGCCGTAAAGTCAATGCCTTCCGAGTCACTTTTTTCCAATTCTTTTTCAAGTAATCCTGATCTTTTGGCCAATTCGACAACAGAGCGGCCTTCCGGTGTCTCATCATGTAAAGATGAATAGGCTGCGAATGTAGTAAGTTCCTTCTGATTCACACCCTGTACTGGTAGCAAGGCATGAGCCATCCGGTTACCATGTGTGATCGTGCCTGTTTTATCGAGAATGATAGTATTGATGTCTCCTGCAGCTTCTACCGATTTGCCCGATTTGGCAATCACATTGAATTGTGTCACTCTGTCCATTCCAGCTATGCCTATCGCTGAAAGAAGACCCCCTATGGTTGTTGGGATTAAACATACCAATAATGCCACCAAAGTTGCGATTGGCAATGTCACTTTAATATAGGAAGCAATAGGTACGAGTGTCACGCAAACAAGCAAAAAGATAAGCGTCAAACTCACAAGGAGTGTACTAAGTGCAATTTCATTCGGTGTTTTTTGCCGTTTAGCTCCTTCTACCAAGTCAATCATTCGATCCAGGAATGACTCCCCCGGATCACTACTAACTTTTATTTTTATATAGTCACTCATTACTTTTGTTCCTCCAGTAACAGAACTGAAGTCTCCACCCGGTTCTTTTATGACATTCGCGGATTCACCAGTTATGGCCGATTCGTCAACAGCAGCCACCCCTTCAATGACATCTCCATCACTAGGAATTAAATCATTGGCCTCCACTAAAACCATGTCACCTTTTTGCAGTTCCGTGGCATCGATTATCTTTACAGATCCATCTTTTTGGATTAACTTTGCTTTTGAATCAAGCTTTGTCTTTTTCAGACTATCCGCTTGTGCTTTACCACGACCTTCCGCTAATGCTTCAGCAAAGTTGGCAAACAGGATGGTTAGGAGCAAAATGAAAGTCACTGCACTGGTATATCCCCTATCTGATATTCCACCAAATAAATCGGGAAATATAGTCAGAAAAAGGGTCAAGACAAATCCTATTTCCACCACAAACATGACTGGATTTCGTGCCATGGCTCTGGGATTCATTTTTTTGAAAGCATCTTTTATTGCTTCAAAAAGCATTTCATTATTTACTTTTCCATTACGCATCGTATTCATCTGTACTACTCCTCTTCATCGTTTATCTAATCGTTAACCATTCTGCGACAGGTCCTAGGGTAATCACTGGGAAGAAAGTCAAAGCTCCAATAATTAAAACCGTACATAAAAGAATGACAAGGAATGTAGGATTATCTGTTTTAAATGTACCCATCGTCTCTGGGACACGTTTTTTTGCAAGTAATGATCCAGCAACAGCAATCATGGCTATCATGGAAAAATAACGGCCAAACAACATGACCAAACCTGTGGAAATGTTCCAAAAAGGTGTATTATCCCCTAAGCCCTCGAAACCAGAACCGTTATTGGCTGCAGCTGAAGTAAACTCATATACAATTTGAGAGAGCCCATGGAAACCTGGATTTGAAATGGCCGATGTCCCCATCTGTGCCGTTAGTGCAATAGCAGATGGTACCAAAATGATTAACGGATGTAGAAGGATCGTCATGGCTATTAATTTCATTTCCGGCCCTTCAATTTTCTTACCTAAAAACTCTGGCGTACGCCCGACCATCAGTCCAGCAATGAATACAGCCAATATGGAATACATAAGAATGTTCATCGTGCCTACCCCATCACCGCCAAATACACAGTTCAGCATCATCATGGCCAGTGGCGCTATACTACCGAGCGGTGTCAGCGTATCATGCATATTATTAACTGAACCTGTAGTGGCAGCTGTAGTCACCGTTGTAAATAGGGCACTCTGAGCCATCCCAAATCGGACTTCTTTCCCCTCTAAGTTTCCACTCTCTTGTGAAAGGCCTATTGCCTCCAATCGGGGATTGCCATTTTGTTCACTAGCGTAATTCACACTTTGGAAAACAAGCATCATGAGTCCCATTGCTGAAAATAAGATCCATCCTTGTTTGTTATTTTTCGCCATATATCCGAATGTTAATGGAAGGGCAGCAGGAATGAGAAACATCGATAAAATCTCTAATACATTCGTAAATCCATTAGGGTTCTCAAATGGATGCGCCGAGTTGACACCGAAGAATCCACCGCCGTTTGTGCCAAGGTGCTTTATTGACTCCAATGCAGCCACAGGTCCTCTTGCAATATGTTGGGTGGCTCCCTCTAACGTAGTAGCCATTACCGTAGAACCAAGGGTCTGTGGTACCCCCTGGGATACCAGAACCAAACTGACAAAAATGGAGAGAGGCAGTAGCACCCGAGTGATCGAACGAATTAAATCTACATAAAAGTTCCCTAAACTCCTCTGACCGGTCAAACCCCTGAAAAAAGCGATGCATAAGGAAAGACCGGTTGCTGGTGTCGTGAACATCAAGAAGATGATGACAATCATTTGTGATAAATACGAAAGTCCGGATTCTCCGCTATAGTGCTGTAAATTGGTATTAGTAAGAAAACTTGCTGCCGTATTGAATGCCAATGACGGATCCATGTTGGCTATCCCACTTGGATTACCCGGTAAAACTCCCTGAAGCCGTACAATCATGTATGAGATGACAAACATGACTAAGTTACTTAGGAGTAATGCCTGTGCATATTGCTTCCAATTCATATCAAATGTCTTAATACCAGATATTTTAAAAATGCCTCGTTCTAACCACCCGAACATACGATCTTGCCTTGTGGTTTCAAGGGAATATACTGCCGCTAAATATTGGGCCAATGGTATGGCTAGGATCACTACCAAAAACAACACCACAATGATTTGTAAAAAATCCATTTACATTTCCTCCGTTATCGTTCTATTAATATTTCTCTGGGTATAATAAAGCGTGAATTAAATACACGGTAACCGCTGGGACAATAAGAATGAATAACATGTTCTACTCCTCTCCTTTTTTCGTTATAACTTTGTTACAAAAATGAATGAATCCATAGAAAAGTAAAAAGGGTGTACCCATTAGAAAGATAGTTATAGCATCCATCCGAACCTTCCTTTCACTTTTTTAAAAATCTTTACAATTTACCTCCTTCACGATTAGTAGAGAAATTGGTGCCAAAAGAACACAAAAAATAGACCAATGCTTACCCCTTCTCCAATAGTCCGCATTGCATGGCTATCCTAGTTTCAATAGTGAAAAAAATGATTCACAATCCAAACAAGAATATTTGCAAAAGCAAACAGTATTAGTGGAGAAAAAGTACTCATTGGTCTACTTATCGCCCAGCAAGCTTTTCAGCGCTCTTTGCGATCTGTCTTCCAAGAAACCTTTTCATGTAATTATAGGCATAATAAAAAGACCTACTGAAATGACAGGTTGCTATTTTGCTACAAACACAACAAAAAAGCCTCCTGGATCAAGGTGGTCTTATGACCTCCTTCGCTTTAGCCGACGAAGTTAGCTGACGGGTAGGATGGCGAAAGAGTTCACATCCCTTCTGCAAAAGCAGAATTAACCCCATAAATAATGGGTCCTCCGTTCTCAATTACTTGAGATTTGGCCGATATCAAATTGTTATTGATGAGCATATTCTACGCTCATCAGCAAACCTTTGTAAACCCCATTAAAATTCCATATATTCGCAAATAGATTCATATTCGACCATATACTTCTGTTTTTCTATATAAAAGTATTATTTACTCATTAATCCTATATATTTCTAATATTTTAATATATATACAAACTTGTATTGACAAAAACTTGAATCCGGCATTATGATGAATCCCATATACGATCGATGAAAAAAATCGGAGGCATTATGTTAAACCAAAAAAAGAAAATTGAAGCCGAAATTAGTGCAGCATTCATTAAATTCCAGCGTGATTTAATAGGCAGAGGACCACAAGAAGTTAAAACCTACATTATTAATGACATGCTGATCACTCGTTTTAAAGGAGTCTTGACTGTCGAAGAAAAACACCTCGTCAGTCAGGATTCTGGAAAGAAGCTTGTAAAAAAAATGCGCTCTCTTCTACGTGAAATGTACAGTCAGGATTATGAAAAAATTGTCGAGGATCTAACAGGTTGTAAAGTCCTTTCTTCACACAGTGACATTAGTACCAAAACGGGAGAACGGATTGAAGTTTTCATAGTTGATAAGGATTTGGAGAAATACCTAGAAAATCTAAAATGAGTGGGGTGATTTAGTTGACATCGACTCAATTGGAAGAGCAGAAACATGGACAAAATTTCTGCTCTTCATGCTTTTATTATGACAACTCTATTGTATTTCACGCCTTCACCTTATCGGAAACGTGACTATTAATTTCTCTTTATACTCATGTAAAAAAAGCAATCCCTTAATCTTACCGATTAAGGGATTAACATCATTTATACCTAAAAATCACTTGGCTAATTTATTCTTCATTCACGTATTATCGCCACAATATTTAAGGTGATCTAGTAAACTATAAGACACAGCGTTACCAAACAAACAATCCAACAATCATGGCACTTAGCATGGAGACTGCCATTCCACTAAGCAATAGCTTCCACACATTTCTTCCAATGATACTCGATTTTTCCTCGTCTAGAATCGAATTGAACGTTCCGTAAATCATGCCGACTGTACTAAAATTCGCAAATGAGGTCAGGTACGTAACGACCACAGCTACTGTATGCGGGGCCAAACCGCTGATCTGTGTTTTCAAGTCGAGCAAGGCTACGAATTCATTCGTTGCCAGTTTGATTCCCATCAATTGAGCAACATACATCGTATCATCCCAGTTTAATCCAAACAAGAAAGCGAATGGGCTAAAGATGACAGAAAAGATTTTTTGGATTGTTAACCCATCTACCGCAAGCCCTAAAATACCGTTAAGGCTAGCCGTTAATGCGACATAGCCGATTACCATGGCCATAATGACGATCACCATCTTGACTCCAACTAGCATACTGTTTGAAATGGTTGAAAAGAAGTCTTTACGTTCCTCTTTTGTAGGAATATATACGACATCTTCCTCTTTACTGACAGTAACAGGATTTAACATATTGGCTATAAGTAAGGCATTTAAACAATTCAATGGAATAGCGACGAATACAAATTCAGCCGGAACCATGGATAAATACGCACCTATAATCGAACCGCTTATACTGCTCATACTCATAATTCCAAAGGTCAGCAAACGCTGATCCTTTAAAGAACTTAATTGCATCCTGATAACAGCGAGAGCCTCCGTATTCCCAAGAAACATCATCTGGATAGAAAAGAAGCTCTCCAATTTCGGTAATCCTGACACTTTCGAAATGAGCCAACCGACTTTGTCTATTATCCAGGTCAGGATGCCGAAATACGATAGAATATCAAAAAACGTAATAATGAAGATGATCGGCATCAACGCACTGAAAAAGAAATCCACTTGTTCGTTTGCCATAACAGAAGGAAAAACGAAAGAGATTCCTTCATTAGCACATGCAATCAACCAGGTGAAGAAAGTAGCAATCTGTTTAATGACCCATGTTCCGATGGTGGTCGACAACATGAACCATGTAATAATCAATTCAATGCCAAGCAACGTAAGAATGATTTTCCACTTCACGTTTTTTCTATTAGGTGAGCACAAGTATACGATACCCATGACAACCAATACCCCTAGAATATTCAATAAGAAATACATACGGCACCCTCTTCCTTTATCTTTTACTGTTGAATGCATACATAAAAAAGCCCTTATTTTTCATGCTTTCGGCCACTGGACAGAAAGCATGAAAAATAAGAGCCTCTTCAAAAAAACAAAGTAATAGTGGGACCTTCTGCAAGAATCACAAAGTGACTTACAAAATGCTACCTATAACTGTTTCATCTCTTTTATTCATGCTTCCCTGTAGTCCGGCTTTTTATGGCAGCCAGGTAGAAACTATCAGACCTTATCACTGATATTATACAAGGATATTTATATGATGATGATTCGTAGTAATGGGTATTATTCTAAATGAAAGTATTAACTATTACAATATGCTTTAAAATAGTCGGAATCATTCTACTACTATACTCTTTTCAGACAATTTATGGCGAAGTATATCGTTTAAAATATATAAGGCCATCTTGTATATTGTGTTACATTTTACCTTTTCAAAATTGCAATGTAGCAATCAATCCATTTAAGGGTACCTTTAACAAAAATAAATCATTGACTTGCAATATATATATTTTCTAAATTATTGAAACCTTATAGGTAATAGGGTTCACCCTTCACTTGCTCACATCAACATTCCGACACTTCGTAACATCCCTGTAATATAAGCAATGATAATTTAATGTTTAAATCAGAATTTTTTTCTATTTTTAATATTTTATTGGGTTAATTGCCTTATAATATTATTGCGCTATAAAAATAGTGCAATAATATTATAGAATATCAGGAGGAATCTTCCTTTTTATGAATAGTTCAAAAAAATCTTTCATTATCGCGGGTTCTATCATAGGTACCCTATTTGCCAGCAATTCAGCTTATGCTAGTACATACCATGTAAAATCAGGTGATAGTCTATATAAAATTGCTAAAGCAAATCATACAACCGTTCAAAAATTAAAATCGCAAAATAAACTTTCTAATAACCTTATCTTCCCTGGACAAGTGTTAAAGATAAATGAATCCACGGTGAAAAGTACAACTTCAACAAAGAAACATGTGGTTAAACTTGGGGATACGTTAAGTGGAATTGCTAAAAAATATAATCTTTCGCTAAATGCATTATTGAAGTTGAACCCTACCATTTCCAATTCGGACCGAATTCGTATTGGACAATCCATCATTGTTTCTGGAAAAGCTACTTCAACTAGTGCTACTGCTGCAAAAAGCAGTTCAACCAGTACATATAAGGTTAAGTCAGGAGACAGTCTCTCCAAAATTGCAAGCAAAAATAAAACGACCGTCAAAGCTATACTTTCATTAAATCCTAGCATCAAAAATGCTAATACTTTACGTATTGGACAGTCCATAAAACTTTCTGGAAAAGCCACTACATCTAGTGCAACCAGTACAGCAAACAAATCGGGCAGTACATATAAAGTTAAGTCTGGGGACAGTCTCTCCAAAATTGCAAGTAAAAATAAAACGACCGTCAAAGCTATACTTTCATTAAATCCTAGCATCAAAAATGCTAATACTTTACGTATTGGACAGACTATTAAACTTTCTGGAAAGGCAACTACAGCTGCTACAAAGACTGTGTCTTCTGCCTCTTCTGAAGTGGACCGCGTTTTAAACGCCGCTAAAAAATACTTAGGGGCCAAGTATCAATATGCTGCAAGCACATCGCGCACTGATGCCTTTGATTGCTCATCATTTACCATGAAAGCATTCCAAGCAGCAGGGATCTCCTTGCCTCGCACATCAACTGGCCAAGCTCAAATGGGAGTACCTGTTTCTTCATATTCATTGAAAAAGGGTGATTTGGTGTTTTATGATACTAATCATGATGGAGTGATTAATCACGTAGGAATTTATGCGGGGAATAATCAAATGATTAATGCTTCAACTTCCAAAGGTGTATCGTATGCAAACATCAACGGTTCATACTGGAAACCTCTTTTCGTAAAAGCCGTTCGAATTCTTAACTAATGATTTGAATGCCATTAAGCGCATTACAGAAAACCAACTAGAGTAAGCATCAAACACTGTAACTGTTTGATGTTTACTCTTTTTTTACTTCAGATTAGTATATCCCCGCTCTATACATTACATTAGAATGGGTTTCCCAGGATGAGTTCTTTCACCCCGCATACATACTTCGTCATTTGACACGTTATCGTTACATTTCTAAAATAATTAAGGTATGATAAGTTACATAGAATATGTCCAAAGAGTAAGCAAACCAGCTCTTTCATTTAAATCGCATATCGTAGCAAGTAGGAGGAAAGACGTTGAATAGTTTTATTGTCATGCAAGGTACTACTTATCAAGAAGAAAAACATTTAGGGATCATCTGGTCCCCTCAAATCGATAAATCCGGTTTAGTACCTCACTCATCTAAACTGATGCAAGAAGTTAAAAGTGGCGATCGGATTTTCCATTACGTAAAGGGATCGATTGTCGCGATAAGTATTGTAAAGAAGGGATGTCAAGAAGATAATAAACCTCAAAAAATTCGAAATCATACTAGATGGACAGATAATGGTTATCTAGTTGAAACCGAGTATCGTGAATTGGAGGTCCCCCTGAATATACGTGAATACTTTGACGGTATTGCTCCATATCTTCCTATTAAATATTCAGCATTCCAGGAGGATGCAACCGGCAATTCAGGATACCTATATCCTTGTAATGAAGAACTTACACTAAAACTTTTAGAATATATGAGTATGCTTAACATCTTCAATTCGGACGAAGATCAATTAGAACTCTCTGTCGATGAAGTCATTGCTAAAGAGCGGAATCCGCTACAAGCACTTCTTGCTGAAACAGAATCGGAAGCCAAAATGAACATTCGCTGTGGCCAAAAAAAATTCAGAAAATCGGTTATGCCTCTTTGGAATCATAAATGCCCGCTATGTGGAATAGAAATGGATGCCCTGCTAAAGAGTAGTCACTCTAAACCATGGAAGGACAGCACCGATGATGAGCGCCTTAACCCGTATAATGGATTATTATTATGCTTCAATCATGATGCCTTGTACGAAAAAGGCCTTATCTCCTTTGACGGTCAAGGCAGACTACATATTTCTAATCAGATTCCTGAAGAAGAATATGAGACGTACCAGCTAAGAAAGGGCATAAAAATCCCCCTTCATCCTGATAATAAACCATACTTTAAATGGCATAAGAGAAATGTATTCGTTGATTGAATACACTATTATAAGTTAACCACAGGAAAAGCCCTGTAAAATAAGCCACTCTTATTTACAGGGCTTTTTTTAATAATATTCTACCGAGATGTATGGAACAATAAGACGTTTAAGTCATTCATCCTCCTTAGTCCGTTTGTTCCTTCTTTTTCATATCTGCTTCATTTCTCTATCCTATCTTAGAAACATTAGGCTAACTATTACTACTGCCACCATAGATTGGGACTTACCTATATTTAGATTGCACCCAAGCCAGGCCGTACAAAAAAGCCCAGCCATTCCTTGAAATGGTTGAGCTTTTCTTATGAACCCATATCGACCCTAATATTTGTTTTACTTATCAATAAACACCAACATCACTTTCGGTCGTTTTGTAAATGTCTTCGATTTTCTTCCCTCTAGCTCGTGACAAAATTTCCATTCTGACTTTTAGCTGTTTCATAGCAAAATTCACGAATTCGTCGGGTTCATTATTGAACGCTTCCAGGTCAGGTTCTTGAAAGCCTTCATCTATAATCTTGAATGCCAAAGGAGTAAGCTCCTCCATTCGTTTCATGACGACATCATCATATATATGTGGATGTTCGCAAATCAATCGTTGCAACAGAAATGTTCCATACCCTATATGGCGAGATTCGTCTCTTTTCAAGTTACCGACTCCCTCAAGTAAACCAGGCATTAATTTCGATGTTTCCAAAGACTTATAGAATGAAAAATAACCAGTTTCAGCTAGAACCCCTTCGACAAACATGTTATATACAGTGGCTGCATCGGCAATGGCCTCTGGTGACTGATCTGTAATCAGACGCTCCATGGCAGTAGGTAATATAACATGGAAAACTTGCTTGTACGTGTCAGTTAACAAAGGGTTCAGTTCACCTTTTTCACCTATAGCATCCAAAACCGTCCTGAAGAATTCTGTATGCTTCGCTTCTTCAAATAGGAAAGTGGTCAGATACATCTCCTCTTCAATCCGTCCATCTTTTGCTATTGCCATGATGAGCGGTAATAAATCGAGGGTAACGGCTTCTTCTCCGGCCTGAAATTGCGAAAGTAGTCGAAGGATGCTATTTTTTTGTCCTATCGATAAAATCCCCCAGTCCTCAGCATCCTTTGTATAATCAATGGTAGCGGGATTCCATGTTCCCACCTTTTTTGCTTTTTGATATAAGCGATATGGAAATGAATCTATCATTAAGCCTCTTGAAGTTGCGGTAATGGTTTTTCTCATCATTGAAAACCCCTCTCAAGATTGGAAATCATCCTTTTTTAGAATCTGTTAAATCCATCACATTTACCATTTTTCTTAAATGGGTCTTTAAAATCTTTCCTACTCCATTTCGTGGCAAACTATCTAAAAATATGATTCTCTTTGGCGTTTTATGTTTGGCAAGGTTGTCCTGACAATAAAGAATCAATTCTTCTTCCAATACGCACGAGGACGGGTCTTTCACAACACAGGCAACTAATTCCTCACCCATTCTCTCGTCTGGTACACCAACAACCGCAACTTCTGAAATGCCTGAATGCTTACTAAGGATTTCTTCCAAATCTCTAGAATAAATATTAAATCCTCCCCGAATGATAAGATCTTTTTTTCTATCGACAATGTATAGATATCCTTCATCATCCAAGCGTCCTAGATCTCCGGTATATAACCAGCCTTCCTTTACAGTACGATCGGTTTCTTCATCATTCCGGAAATAGCCAGGTGTCACATTATCTCCACGGACAAGTAATTCACCGATTTCTCCTCTTGGAACCTCTTCGTTCTTTTCATTCACAATCTTTATTGTTACCCCTGGTATCGGAATCCCCACGGATCCTGGTTTAATCGGGCGATTTTTAGTATGTGCCGTTACGATAGGAGCCGCTTCAGATAATCCGTATCCTTCAAACACCTTAGCACCGAATTTTTGTTCAAATGCATTCAGTAATGCTATAGGCAAGGGTGCAGATCCAGAACTTACTGATTCCAAACTGCTTGTGTCATAGTTACCGGCTGTGGGGAAAGCTACCAAAGCATGAATCATGGCAGGGACTACAGAAAACGCTCTTACTTTATGGGTTTCAATCGCTGCCAATACTTCTTTCGGTTCGAAGCGCGGGAATACTACAATGGAACTTCCCACTATGTAGCATGTATGAGAAATGGTAAGCCCAAACACATGTGCAAGCGGAAGAATTCCAAGTGTTGTTCCACGTTCTACATTAGAGTGTTTTACTGAGTTTTCTGCATTGGAACACAGATTTCTATGAGTTAGCTTGACTCCTTTTGGATTCCCGGTTGTTCCTGACGTGTAAAGGATGACAGCCGTATCCTCAGGCATCGCTTCAATCAACTTCTCATCACGATCAGGTGATGGGGACAGATAATCATAGAAATTCTGGGCTTGTTCGGTAGTAGGTGCATCAACTACAAGTACGGATGGCCGCTTATCCATTAACTCAATCGCCTGTCCAATATTATCAAGAAGTAAAGAAGAGGTAATAATCAACTTGGCTCCGCAATTATCGGCAATAAAGGCGATTTCCTTTGGATGTAAAGTATACATGACAGGTACAATTACCGCTCCCGCCCTTGTGATTCCCTGATAGGCAAATAACACTTCCGGGGAATTCGGCATAATGACGATTACCCGTTCTCCGTTATCCACTCCATGATCTCGCAATCCATTGGCGAGCTGATTGGCATAGTTCATGGTTTCTACATTTGTATACTGTTTGCCTCCGGAGAATATAAGAGGATATTCACCGAACTCTCGAATGTTCTTATCAAGTAATTCTGAAAGCTTCATACCTGCACCCCCTGCAATGATATTGAGACCAAGCGATTCTCGGTGCTTTTTCATTCTAGATGTACTGTATCCCCAGTCAGTCAAGATAACCATGAAGCCAGGAAAAAAGAATTTAACCTTCTCCCTATGCTATGGCAGCAATTTGTGACAAATGCCCTCGATATCACTTTATTCGGTAAAATCTCTTTTACTATAGAAATCATCCATAGTCTTTAATTGGTTGGGATAACGCTCATAATTTCTCACACTTAAAATTTTCAAAAAAGGAAGCGTTTACATTATGTTGCGACTAGAATAGCACGTTTCCGAATCATGCCCACATTTGAACATTCATGATTTTTGCCTATGAATCTTTTTCTTTTATCTAAACTAACCATAAAATAAAAGGTATATTTTTACAATAGGTAAAATCATTTATAATTTGGTTTTTAGATGAAATAGGGTAAACGAGGTGGATAAAGCAGGTTTGACCATAACGCCTTTATACCTACATTAACTAGTCCCCTAACGCAAAAATAAAAGGCAGAAATGTTGTTAAACCACATTTTCGCCTTTTACTTTTGCAATTTTCGATGCACCTTTTCGATTAATTAAATAGATGCTAAGTAAGATGAGGACCATGCCTTCAAGGAGGGATATAGTAAATGGTTCACCTAAGAATATGGTTCCTATCCCTACAGCGATTAAAGGAACAAGAAATGTAAAAGATCCGACTTTGCTTGCTTCGCCAGAACTCATTAACTTGAAATACACTGCGGTAGCTAATGCCATACTAAAGATTGATCCGAAAATCAAACAGGATATGTACGTTGAATTCCACTCAATATTCGATGCATTTTCTACTGCTAAACCACTGCCTGTCAGAAACAAACCACCAATGATGCTTTGCATCGCCACCAGCCAAAGTCCATGCACTTGTGTACTGGTCTTCTTTACATAGACCACACCGAATGCCCAACCAATTGCAGTAATAAGTGCTAGTATAATACCAACATAAGAGATTTCACCGGAAATCCCATCCAGACATACAAGCACCACCCCCGTAAAACCGATCATCAACCCCATGATTTTAATGGCGGATAATGGTTCTTTCAACCATTTCCAAGCTATTAACACGACTAAAACCGGCTGAAGATAAACGATGACCGAAAACAACCCCGAAGGTAAATATTGAAGGCCAATCGTCTGGACACCATTGAATATGATTGTATTGAAAAATGCAACAATTACATAGATGTACCAATTTTTCTTCCACTGAATTTTCTTCCATTGAGGAAGAAGGGTTAAGGCTAATAACAGTCCACCTAATAATGTACGCATTCCTGCATAAAGCAGTGGTGGTGAATAATCGAGTGCCACTTTATAGACCGGCCAACATAGTCCCCATATGATCACAACGAAAGCGATGCTTATCGCTGTTACTGGTCGAGAGAGTGATTTCATTCTCTATTCCCCCTACTGAAGGTCTTGGCTACATGAAACTATGAAGTTTTACATCCCAATTTCCAAGAAATCTGTTTAGCTGCATTCGTTACTTTTTCAATTAATTCTGGTAAACGATCTTCTTTAAATCGTGCTTCGATACCCGCTACACTAATACCGGCGACAATTTGATTATCCCCATTAAGTATGGGTGCACTAACGGATTTTGTATAATTTTCAAGTTCAGAAGAAGTGATCGTATACCCGTTTTTCTTCGCCTCATCCAAAGCCTGACGAAGGATTGTTTTATCATTGATCGTTCCTATGGCCATTGACTTTAATTCTACCTTTTCTATATACGATTCCCGATCTTCTTCAGGTAAATAGGCAAGGATGATTCTAGAATCCCCTGCATAAAGTGGTGAGCGCCTACCAATGGAGGTATATAGGCGTACAGGCTGCTTCGTATCAACTTTTTCTATATACATCGCTTCGTCTGCATCCCTGATAATGAGATTCACAGCCTCTTCAACGTCATCCCGAAGTTCTTTCATAATGGGGTAGGCGATTTTCCTAATATCTAAACGTTCACTTACTAGTTGACCAAGCTGTAAGAAAATAAGGCCTAATGAATAATAGCCATCATCATCTTTTGTTAAAAATCCCATTTCTTCTAATGACACGACCATACGATGCAAGGAGGTTTTGGGTAGGTTGGAATAATCCATCATTTCGTTAAATGACAGTTTGGGATGATTCAGGAAAAGAGTAAGAATTTGCATGGATTTGACTACCGTTTTATTATGAGCTTGCATACAATGTCCCCATTCTTATTTTAAGTATCATTTATTCATTGGAAGCGTTTTGTTCACCTCTCCCATATTTCATTATAAATGATGGAAAAAAATAAGTAGAGGCCCATTCCCAAAAGAATGTCTTAAGTAAGACGTTCATGGTAATTGAACCTTTCCCTACATTAATGCTTTATTTAAACCCCTTCAGAGCTAATGCAATCGAAGTCTTCAATTCTTTTAGAAGTTGTTCCTTTTGAAGATATGAATGTTCCGCATCTCTTAAAGTAACCATAGCAAACTGAATGGAATCCCCTGGTTTGACTTGTCCGATGAATGGGATATCAGCCGTAATGACTTGAGCAATTTTGGGGTATCCCCCGGTTGTTTGGCTATCCGCTAGTAAGATGATAGGATTACCATCCGGTGGAACTTGAATGGAACCATTTGTTACCGCCTCTGACAACAGCTCCCGCTTTTCCTTTAATTCAAGCGAAGGCCCTGAAATTCGATACCCCATCCTGTCAGACTGGTTGGATACTTTAAATAACTCTTGTTCGAATTGAACTTTACTGGACTCCGTAAAAAATTCGTATTGGCTTCCATTTATAACTCGGATAACGGGCTTATTTTCGGGCATAAAATCTTTTTCGTCAACAAACCATTTGACTGTTGAGAATACGTTTAACCCGTACTTCGCATGATGAGGAGAAGCTTCATTAAAATCTAGCACATCATCCACTTGTAAGGCCCTTCCCTTATATCCGCCCATTCCTGCCCTTAAATAGGTACTTTTGCTATTCATGATGGAGGGAATGGAGTATCCACCCGCAACAGATAAATATGCGCGACAGCCTGATCGACATCCCGAGAATGCAAGAACCGCTCCTTTTTTCACAAAAACAGGTCTCCACATCGGCACGGCTTCTCCATTAATGGTCGGTGATAAATTGCCGCCCGTTATTGCAATTAAACAATCTTTTTCTATTATAAGAGTCGGTCCCAATAAGGTGATTTCCAGGGCGGCCTCTCCTTCTTCATTGCCAACCAACATATTGGCAATGCGAAGAGAGTAAGGATCCATGGCACCGCTTACGATCACTCCGTGCTGCTGAAATCCTTTTCTTCCAAGGTCCTGGATGCTTGTTAACAATCCTGGTTTCAAGACACGCATACTCATTTTAACTCCTCCTTACGAGCAATTTCTTTATACTCCACAGAAGAAATGGGAATGAACTTCACCTTATCTCCTGCTTGTAATAAGCTCGGCGGTGATTCATTAGGGAGAAATAAAGTAGATGGTGTTTGGCCAATTAATTGCCATCCCCCTGGTGTTGAGATGGGATATACACCCGTTTGCATTCCTGCAATTCCAACGGCACCTTTTGGTATGTTCATTCTAGGTGACCTCCTCCTAGACGTCGCGATTTTTTCAGAAAGCCCACCCAAAAATGGAAAACCTGGTGCAAAACCAATCATATAAGCTAAGTATTCTCCACTGGAATGGATATGAATGACTTCATCTGTGGTTAAATGATTGAATCGGGCAACATGCTCCAGATCCGGTCCAAATTCCCCTCCATAACAAACAGGCAGACAAATCGTCCGTTGGTCCAGGGCTTTATCCTTCTTCACCCGCTTTAATTTTGCTTCGATGAATGTCCGAACGACTGCATATGGGGAAATGCTTGCCTCTTTACTTTTTTGCTTTTGTTCGTTATAAATCATCAACGCATCATAATAGACCGTCAAGTTTGTAAAAGCCGGTACACATTCTATGAAACCTATAAATGGTTCTTCTTCAAGCATGTCCTTGAATATTTTTATTTTTTTATGAACGTTACCCTTCATTTCATTTCCAAATGTAATCACGATTGCGGAATCGCCTAATGGAGACAGTACAACATTTGTATTACTTGAAAGCTTCTCCGGCATAGAACTCATCTCTTTCCTTTTATTATAAAACACCCAACTTTTCATCCCGGATATCTGTTATGAACATATGTCCTGGTGCATGCGTAATCATAATGGCTGGTTTTGTTTCCATCGCGATGGATTGAGGCGTCACGCCACATGCCCAGAAAACCGGTACTTCCCCATCATGAATGGTTACCGCATCGCCAAAATCCGGTTGATCAATAGAGGCGATGCCAATCGCCTCTGGGTTTCCAACATGGATTGGTCCACCATGTACGGCAGGAAAACGTGAGGTAACCTGAGTAGCTCGAACGACATCCTTTTGAGGAATCGGACGCATGCTTACTACCATTTCCCCATGGAAAATCCCTGCTTCTATACAAGGAATGTTCGTTTTATACATAGGAACATTGCAGTCTTCCTCAATATGACGAATCGAAATATCATTGTTCAACAAAGCATGTTCGAAAGTGAAGCTGCAACCGATTAGGAATCCCACCATATCATCTTCCCAATAATCCGAAATATCCGTCACTTCTTCTACCCATTCACCGTATTTATAAATGCGATATTTAGGGATATCTGTCCGGATATCTCCTGCTTGAGCAGCGAACTTAGGAACAGGAGAACCTATTTCAGTTACATCCAGTAATGGACAAGACTTAGGGTTACGTTGACAAAATAACAAAAAATCGAATGCATGCTCCTTTTTTAAGATAGCTAGGTTTGCTTGGGCATAACCATTTGCCATCCCAGCAGTCGGTTTGGTCCATTCATTATTACGGATCATGGAGCGTAACTCTGCAGGGCTCGCTTTGGAAAAATCAATCATATTAGACATCTCCTATGTAATTGGATTTTGCTCTTTTATTGAATGCTATTAAAATAGTGATGGTAGTTGGGTAATTAATGTATACCCACCCATTAATGCCATAACAACGACAACGAACACACCGGAAATCGTTAGCCACAATGGATGTTTATAGTCACCTACAATATTCTTCCTATAAGCGGCGATTAATAGTGTTCCAAGAGCTATCGGTAAAATGAGGCCGTTAATTGCCCCTACCACAAGGAGTACTTTAACCGGTTTACCTATTAATAAAAAGCAAATGGTGGAAAGAAGGATAAAGCCAATAATAATCCAATTCGCTTTTTTCTCTATCCTTTGGCTGAATGTTCTGATAAATGAAACGGAGGTATAAGCAGCACCTACTACTGATGTTATGGCAGCTCCCCACATAACAACACCAAAAATTTTATAGCCAGCATTTCCAGCGGCAAGTTGAAATACGGATGCTGCGGGGTTTTCAGAATCAATTTGTAAACCTTTTGAAACAACGCCCAAGACAGCTAGAAATAAAGCAATTCTCATAACGGTGGTAATTAAAATGCCTACTACGGAACTTTTCGTAACTTCTGGAAGGGCACCGACACCTTTGACTCCCGCATCTAATAGACGATGTCCACCTGCAAATGTAATATAACCACCCACAGATCCCCCAACTAACGTAACGATTGCAATAATATCTATCTTATCGGGAGCAAATGTCTTCACTACCGCTTCCCCTACTGGAGGAGAGGTTGTCCATGCTACGTAAACCATCAAGCAGATCATTACAAAGCCAGCTATCTGGGTAAACCGATCCATGGCTTTTCCTGCTTCTTTCACCACAAAAATTAAAACAGCAATGACTGCGCTAATGGCAGCTCCAGTTGTTGGAGACATCCCTGTCATCGCATTTAAACCAAGTCCAGCTCCAGCGATATTCCCTATATTAAATGCGAGTCCCCCCAGAACGATGAGAGCCGCTAGAACGTAACCTAGCCCAGGAAGAACCATATTAGCAATCTCTTGTCCTCTTTTTTCAGAAACAGCAATAATCCGCCACACATTTGTTTGAGCAAAAATATCGAGAATAACAGAAATAAGAATGACGAATCCAAAACTTGCTGCCAGACTTTGAGTATAAACCGTTGTTTGCATTAAAAATCCTGGTCCAATAGCTGACGTTGCCATAAGGAATGCTGCACCCAACAATAAAGTCTTATTGGTCTTTGGCTTATTTGAAATTTTATGTACCGATGTATTTTTGATTGGCTCCAATAGAATCTACCTCCTAGATGTTTGTTATTAAGTGAAGGAACTAACTGTAATTTCAGACAGTTCTAGCGATTTTTTAACATGACTCGCAAAGCTTAGTGCGTGAGTTCCATCTCCATGTATACAAATCGTATCTGCCTTAATTGCTACTTCCGTTCCTTGCTGGGACAGGACCTTTCCTTCCTTAACCATGGTAATGACTTGAGCTACAGCTTCATCCTCACTTTCAATTAATGCATTCTTTTCCCTTCGAGATGTCAATGAGCCATCATCTTGATACGTACGATCGGCAAACACTTCACTAGCAGTCCGTAAACCAATAGATTGACCAGCACGTATCAATTCACTTCCCGACAAACCGAATAATATTAGTTGTGGATTAATTTTATATACGGCTTCTGCAATGGCAAGTGACAAATCTTTGTTTTGAGCCGCCATATTATAGAGTGCCCCGTGTGGTTTGACATGCTGCATCCGGCCTCCTTCAGATTGCAAGAAACCATTCAATGCACCCATCTGATACACCACAATATCATAAGCTTCCTGAGGGGAAATATTAATATTCCGTCGCCCAAATCCCATTAAATCTTGTAAACCAGGATGGGCACCGATCTTTACATCCTTTTCCAAAGCTAACTGAACTGTTTTTCTCATGACTGATGGGTCACCAGCGTGAAAACCGCACGCAACATTCACTGAAGTAACGTAATTTAAAATTTCTTCATCATTTCCCATTCGATAGGCCCCAAAGCTTTCTCCTAAATCACAATTCAAATCAACTGTATGCATGATTATTCCTCCATTTCAACTATAATTCCATTACGCTTCTCATAGATTGATAGTTTGTAAGCCAATTAATACAATTCCGAAATTCGGAATGCCAGTTTCACATTTCGGAATTTTCTAAATTGTATCATTTGTTTTTCAATTACACAATATACTTGTTAGATTACCTAACATTATGAAATGTTGAGATATGGAAAACATCACCCATTTTAATAGGTAGTTTTTCCTGAACGTTTAAATCCTTAATGACCCCGTTCTCATAAATGATTCTTGGTATGAGCTATCCGTTACTTCTTCACCCTTCTGACTTTGATCCCATCTATACACCTGAATAATTCCATAGTACTATTAAAAATATTTTTTTTATTTCAAAAAGGCTATGTTCGTATAATTTGTTGCTGAGGATACCATACTGTTATAATAATTGAACTTATTATGACAGGAGCAATTCTATTGATGTGGCTAGATATGTATGAACAATTTTCAGACCTTACCAAAGATGAACAGTTAAAGCTTTTCTTTGCTATGAAGGAAGATTTGTTCCCAGATTCTAAGACCAATATTTCAAACAAGATTGTGGGAATTCGGGAGAAACGTTTTTCTAATGGATTAGCCTGTGTACATTGCGGGAGTATGTCTGTTAAAAGAAATGGTACATATAAAGCTCGTCAACGTTATCTATGTAAAGATTGTGGAAAGTCGTTTAACGATATGACCGCCAGCCCTTTGTCTGGTACTAAATATCCTCATAAATGGCTTAAATACATAGAAATGATGGTGGACGGTTGTTCATTAAGAGCTATCGCTAAAGAATTAAAAATCCACCTTAGTACCGCCTTTTATTGGAGACATAAGGTACTGTTTGCCTTGCAATCAATTGGTCATCAGAAACTTTTAGGTGTAGTTGAAAGGGACGAAACCTTTTTCTTGGAGAGTGATAAAGGGAAGAAGAATCTTACTCATCGTAAACCTCGAAAAAGAGGCGGTTCTGCTTCTAAAAGAGGTATATCTAAAGAACAAATATGTGTGGTTGTTGCTTACGATAGAAACGGTCAAATCCTCTCTGAAGTTGCTGGTAAAGGGCGAATAACAGCATTTGATATAGATAATGTACTAGGTGATTATTTAGATGATTCTGCTTTGCTATGCACAGATACGGCAACGAACTATAAGAAATTTGCGGCTATGAAAGGGTTAAAACACGAAGCTATTAATGCACGTAAAAAGGAATATGTTCGGAAAAATATTTATCACATCCAGCACGTTAATAGCTATCATCGTCGATTAAAAGATTGGATGTTCCGTTTTAATGGTGTAGCAACAAAATACCTAAACGGTTATTTGATATGGCATCGTTTCTTAGAATTAAACAAAAAGATTCCCTCTAAA
The DNA here is from genome assembly GCF_044762055.1 of Peribacillus sp. NPDC097198. Lineage (NCBI taxonomy): Bacteria > Bacillati > Bacillota > Bacilli > Caryophanales > Bacillaceae > Peribacillus > Peribacillus sp. NPDC097198. The sequence goes on from NZ_JBIWDO010000019.1 coordinate 38,442, forward strand.
GAAAATACAGATGAAATGTTGTTGAACGCCTGTAAAAAGGCAAATTTCACCACTGTAATTGATATTAGGAATTTTAAATGATGTATTTTACTAATATGCCTTATTTCACTATCGGAGCAGTTTAGTTTAACAAGCCATTGAGATAGTGAGAAAATAATAAAGGACTAGCAAATAAAATCATCTGCTAATCCTTTTTTTTTTTAGTTAACTTATTCCATAATTTTCGTATACTGAGTAAAACAACAGAGAGTATACTTGTTCTAAATAAAAAAATAATAGTTGTAATCACGATTAATGGCAGAACATCTTTAAATGTTAATTTTTCTAATCGAGATAAATCGAAGTCTTTTAGAGAAAAATATAACATAATCAGTGCTGCAATTAATACAAACCATCTCTTATTATTAGGACTTTTATTATTCATAATCAATCACCTCTCACCGAATTTATTAATAAACTTAGTATTATTTGTATCGTTCTTCAATATTTTGATTTTAAGAACACATAGGTTACCCAATATATAATTAATTGACCACACAGAACCGTTAAGATTACTTGGGCAATTTCTGCTTTTCCTATTATGTGTAAGACAATACCAACAATCGCTTCTAGTAAAATAGAATTATAAAAAGCGGTAGAACGAGCTTTATTAGCAAGAAATTGATTGCGCTCATCATTATTTGCTACTGTTATTTTTTTAGCATACTCATCATTATTTTTATAACGCGCAATTTGAACTAAACGAAGCCCAGAAATAACGACAAACCCTAACCCCATTCCACTCCAAAAACTATCAATTAACTCCATTAATTCTGCCAATATATATAGTGTAGCTCCTACAACTAAAAGTGCTGTATACCATATTTTTCTGTTTTCTATATTTTTCATCGTGTTCACTCCTTTACTCTTCTTCAAAAATAAATACTTCTTCAATTGTTTTACCGAATAGCTTGGCTATTTGGTAAGCCAAAAGAATAGATGGATTGTACTTTTCATTTTCAAGAGAAATAATCGTCTGACGTGAGACGCTTAACTTCTCAGCCATAATTTGCTGCGTAAAGCCCAATTGTTTTCGTAATTCTGGGATTCTATTTTTCATATTTAACTCCCCTCTCAAATGTAAAGTTAGCTTTACTTATATTATTATATAGCAATCGAAACAAAAGTAAAGTATACTTTACTTTTTTTGAACAACAGAGACAGCATAAAAGATGTCTCTGTTTTACCATTAGCAACAATATTTTAGAACAGAGCCTTCAAAAAAGAACAAATTAAAAAACTCCAGGAAAACAACTCCCAGAGTATTAGGTATTAAAAAAACAGAGATAGAACGTATATAGGATGTTACTTTAAGAACCTTTCATTATTAGTCAATCTTCATTGCAGATTATTCCGTATTTATTCATGATTAAACTTTTTTTTGTCAATCCAATAAATCATGACAAAGAGTATCAGGAAAATCCAAAGTAGAGTAACAAGCAGATTTCCTAGCACGTTAGAATTTACTGATTCCACGATTAGCGTTTCCATGGCATGTATACTCATACTAGCAGGATTAAACTGGTCGATTAGTGGACTCAAACCGACGATCAATCTATAACCTATTAGGACTACAATAGAAATCAATGCAATTATCCCTTGACTCGAAAAAATTGTACTAATCATGGTGGTAAAGGCAACAATGAAAAGAATCCAAACAAGGTAAAATAATAATCCACTTATCATCTGTGAAAATGGAACATCTGTAAACAGAAAATTCACGTATAAAAATGAAGTGAGGTATCCAATGGCTACACTAAAAGCCGCTATCAGATAATAGGAAGCAAGCTTTCCAGTGATATATGAAATAACAGACACAGGCCGTGTTAAAATAAAGGATAGCATCCCATTTTCCTTGTCTGATTGAATAATTCCCATCATTGAAATGACAAGTACCATAAGCCCAAGTTGATCAAATTGAGATCCTACCGTACTAGCTAATACTTCCCCTCCTTTTTGATTGGCCAGGTTCGGGTCAATGGTAATTCCCTGACCACCTCCAATTTCTTCCAAAATGGATGGCAAGTAATAAGTGAGCACCGGCTGTGTAGCTCCAAGAAAAATAAAGACAATCGGTAGCCAAACCACTTTATACTCGCGGATCATTTGAACAAATTCCTTTTTTACCAATACAAGAAAGTTATTCATTTCTGTACCACCAGTTTCAAGAAGATTTCTTCTAACGTATCATGATGGATTTCGAATTTAACGATGTCCACATCATGCGCGATTGCATTCTCCAGTATCATTTTTTTGTTTTCCTCTATATTTTCAACGTTTATTTTCACTTTATGTCCGATGACATCTACTCCATTCACATAGGGTAATTTCTTTACGACATCAATCCACATTTGATCTTTTGCTGCAATTTCGATATAGACCTTATTTTCACTGTGGCGGTTTATTAATTCGGTATTTGTCGTATCTTCAATTTTTGTGCCGTTTTTTATAATGACAAATCGTTCGCATATTTCTTCCGCGTCACTCAAAATATGGGTTGATAATAAAATGGTTGTCTCCTTTTTGATTTCCTCAATCAGGTTTAACACTTCTCTTCGGCCGATCGGATCTAATGCGGATACCGGTTCATCCATGACAATAAGCGAAGGCTTGTGCAGTAATGCTTGTGCGATCCCAAGTCGTTGTTTCATTCCTCCTGAGAATGTACCAACCTTTGAGTTTCCTTCGCCAATTAGGCCGACTTTCCCCAAAATATCCGGTATCGAATGTGATAATTCTTTTTTATTCAAACCTGATAGTTTTCCCATAAACGTAAGGGTCTCATTCGCTGACATCCAATGAAAAAAGTTAGGGTACTGTGGTAAGTAACCAATTTCCTTTTTCATTTTTGATATTTTTATACCATTCAACAAGACTTCACCTTTATTTGGATCGATAATATCAGAAATCACTTTAATCAAAGTTGATTTACCAGCACCATTAGGCCCGATTAACCCGACACATTCCCCCGATTGCAATTCCATCGAAAAATGATTTACAGCGATTTTTCCTTTAAATGCTTTCGTCACATTCTTGATTTCTAATTTCATGGTTTCTCCATATCCTTTCGTCCTAATACAAAGTACAAAATGGGTCCAAATGTATTAACAAACAAAATAATCAAAGTCCAAATGAGAACGTTCTCTCTTGTCTTTCTATGTTTATATAAATCAAGTAAGGCAATCGAAACTAATAGGATACCTATTGCGATAACCGGTAATATGATGGGCAGAATGGCCATCATATCAATCTCTTTAAAATCATCTAATCCATAATGCAATTTCATTTCCAACGCTCCTTCCAATTTTCCAATCTCATTATCGTTATTGATAATAACAATGCTAACCTCAAAAGGAATAAATTGCAATACTCATTCTCATTATTTATAATAAGAATTAGATAATTCATAAGTTAATATACAAGGAGAATATAATGATTGATAAAGTAGACGTTTTAATGCATCCCGTAAGAATGAAAATTGCACAGGTGTTGATGAGGAATAAAGACAATGGATTAACCCCATTGGAAATGGTCAAGATCATTAAAAACGTTCCACAAGCGACCCTATATAGACATATACAAACCATGCTAGATTCTGATGTTATCCGAGTGATTAAAGAAAAGAAGGTTAAATCCGTTTCCGAAAAATATTATGCACTCAATGAAATCGAGGCCAGACTTAGTGTGGAAGAATGGAAAAATGTTTCTAGTGAAAAGAAGCTTGATTATTTTTCCTATTATCAATTATCATTGCTGACTCAATATCAAAGTTATCTTAAAAAACTAGAAGAAAAAAAACAACTAGAGGATGGCGCTACCTTTTCTTTAGTAGAATTAAAGATGGATGAGGAAAACTTTACGCTATTTCAAAACGAATTAAATGAATTAATAACTAAATACTATCAGGTTGTAAGCGATGGAATAGATGCTCCCGTTCGGGCAATCGCCGTAACGATTATTCCTGATGCTTAATAATCAGACCAGAAGATTGAAGTGATTACCGTCTATAATTTCTTAAACCCGAAACCTCTATGAACACAAATAAAGAACATGTCTGGAACGAAACTGTTCCAGACATGTTCTTTATCATTCTATTTATTTTCTATATAACCTTACCGTGCTCAGAAAATGAAGAGATTCATCTCCTGTCATCCTCGCGTACATTTTTTTGCAAAAGGTCACGGATATCCTTTAAATATTGTTCAGTTGCTGGTGCTTCCACCACGACCTCTTCTTGCTCTTTTTTTCTAAAAATGGAATTTGCCAACTTCATAAATATGAAAATAGCAAACGCAATAATCAAGAAATCAATCACGGCTTGAATAAACGATCCATATTGAATGACCGCACTTCCCACCGTTATGGACAGTGAAGAAAGATTGATTCCCCCTAGTAAAATCCCAACAATCGGCATGATAATATTTTCAACTAGTGACGAAACGATTTTTCCAAATGCCGCCCCCATCACTACTGCAATAGCCAGATCAAGTACGTTGCCTTTAGCAATAAACTCCCTAAATTCCTTAATCATAATACCTACACCTTTCAATCTATAAGTGCTACAAGTTTATCAGATTTACACGAAAAAATGAACAAGTCTAGAAGCATCAATACAAAAAAGGCATAAGCTAAAGTACGTAAAACAATCCTGCATTCCTTTTTCATTAATCATTTCATACTAAAATCAGAAATTTTCTTGCTCTTTACCCTTTTTCGAATATCGAAAAGGACAACTATAAAAAATCCTGTGAGCACTACACCCGTGAGCATAAACCCTCCAGCGATACCAATCCGTAAAAAACCAAGAACCGATGAACCAACAACCACACCGATAGAGAAAAATGCATAAAAATATCCATAAGCCTGTCCACGTGTTTCAGGCGTCGTGGATTGTATCAAGAGTGTATTAATAGACGGGAATAAACTTGAGAATCCAATCCCGTATAGAATCATTACAAGATATAATGTCAACGTCGTCGTCATTTGCCCAATCAGCATTTGGCTAATGGCTAAAACAGCCACACCAATAAGCATTGTATACACAGGATCTACCCGGTTAAACACTCGATTTGTCGGTAAAATAAATAGGAAAACCGCTACAATTCCAAACATGCTCATTAGTGTACCGGACATCCGGGAACTATAGCCAAGTGCTTCTACATGCAAAGGCAGCAAATAAGCCAATGCCCCTTGGGAAAACATCAAAAAGAACGCACCCATAAATGCTTTTTGTACATCCCGGTTCCAATTGAATGAGACATGCGACGCTTCTCTCTCTTGCTTCTTGACGTGTACTTGACGTAATAAAAAAGAGCAAACAAGTAATAAGACACCGAGTGCGCCTATTACGGTGAAGACATTCGGAACGGATGTTTTACTCGCCATTATTCCACTGAAAGCTGGTCCTATAATGGCAGCAATCCCCACGAATGATCCAGTTACCGCACTCTTACTCCCCTGTTTATCATGCGCAGTTGTATTCGCTAGGAGCGTAAATGCAGCGGGTACAATTAGGCCACCAAAAAAGCCGTGTAGAGATCGAACAATAAGCAAAGTCAGAGGGTCATCAACGAAATGATAAGAAAATAATGATGCACTCGTAGCGGCCAGTCCAAATAACATCATCGAGAGTGGACCAATTTTATCCGTTAATATTCCCGATGCGATATTGCCAAATGAGTTCGTAAAAGAATATAAACCGACCACAATGCCTGCAATAAATGCACTCGCCCCTACTGACTTCGCAAATGTACTCATGACCGGAAGCTGAGCAAATAAGTCTATAAATGAAAAGAATATAATGCTATAGATAATCCATGACATTTGGAAAGGCTTAACAGGGTAGCGATCTTTCACTTTTTTTAAATAAACGTCAAAGATAAAATTCCCAAATGGAATAAAAGCGACAAATACAGCGGCAAGTGACCAACTAATCGACCACTGGATGCGAATAGCTGCATATAGAATGCTTCCAATATACAAAAGGAAAATACCCCCGTGTATACTACCATTAATCGTCACTGCAAGCGGTAAATCAGCAAAATATTTTAGTGGCATAGCAATAAGTAATAACGTCAGTAATGAAATACCATCCAAGATTCCTGCTATGCGTAAATAATCTATAGGTGAACGACGCATTTTAGCTCTCCTTATCATTAAAGTAGTTTCTTTTCTTAATTTATACAGGTATACGGTAATTTTACTATAATCATATCTTAATTAGATTAATATTTGAATAAGAGTGCTTATAGGTTCTATAAAGATACATTTAAAACGAACTACGTATTATTATATTATTAAAATGAAAGGAAT
>NZ_JBIWDO010000020.1:0-40222 GCF_044762055.1 Peribacillus sp. NPDC097198
CGAACTTAAGGAAATCCTCGAAGTAGCGGGCATGTGAAGCCTGATGGATTTTCAGTTCACCTTCTTCGACAATTCCTTCTTCGGGCATGAAGGGGAAAAGAGTAGCTGAGCCTATGATACAACTAGTATTAGGTTACGCTGGTCACGAAATTGGTCACAATTGCAGTATTTTATCTAGTTCAATTGCTACGCTTTGTTGCATGTTTTTCGAAACGTGGCTGTAAATATCAAGGGTTGTAGAAATATCGGAATGACCAAGACGTTCAGATATTAATTTAACATTCACATTTTGTTGTATGAGAAGGGTGGCGTGTGAATGTCTAGAGGAATGAAATTTTATTCGAGGTAAGCCAACTTTATCCGTTAAATTATAAAACTCTTTCCTGAAATTTCGTGGAATCATGGGCTTTCCGTATCTTGTACAAATTATTAAATCATTATCTTCATACTTCTCACCTAACAATGCTTTTTCTTCATTGATCATTTGTTGGTGACGTAAAAGTTCAGGTATTAGTTTTTCAGGAATACTAACTGATCTCACACTGGAATTATTTTTAGCTCCTGCCTTAATAACAGCCTTTTGAGTCAAAGTTTGACGTATATATAGGGTGTTACTGGAAAAGTCTAAATCTTTCCACCTAAGTGCCATTATTTCCCCTTCGCGGCATCCACAAAGGAAACCGATCAGGAAACCTACAAAACAACGTGTCAATCGTTTAGTCTGTTTAGATGCTGCAATAAAATAATTGATCTGTTCAAGAGACCATATTGCGAGTTCTTTCTTTCTGATTTTAGGTAATGTAATGCCTATGGTAGGATTGGACTTAATCAGTCTAATAATAGTTGCTTTTTTTAATGCTGCACTTAAGACACGAAATATTAGATGGATTGTGTTCTCAGAGTAGTTACCTTCTTGAACGAGATTATTTATAAAATTTTGCACTATTATAGGGCTTAGTTTCTGTAGTTTAAAATGCCCTAGACGAGGCTTTATTACCGTTCTAAAGTAAATATAATGTGTCTCGTAAGTGCTTGATTGTAATTGTATTTTACGTTCAATAAACCACTCATCCATAAACTTTGCTAAACTTAAGGATGATAAGTCAGTAAACTCATCTTGTAAGACCTCTGATTTTAATAACGTCATTGCGTCTAGCGCTTCTTGTTTAGTAAGAAAACCTCTACGTTTAATTTGCCTACGTTTTCCGGTTAAAGGGTCATTTCCTGCATCAAATACCAAATCCCACTTCTTTGTATTTTGATTCTTTTTAATACTTCCTGTCATCTTTAAGAGCCTCCTGAGACTCCCAAACCTTTATACACTCTTATTTTTATTTTAGCATGGAACAAGTTTAAGGTCATTATTCAATAAATATTTTGATAAAGCGCAAAGAAAAAAGACTGATTAAAACCAGTCCTATTTTATAATTTATTGAATAATGCCCTTTGTCTAGGTTTTCCAAATGCTGTGTTTTTTCGATCCACCCTGTTCAACTTTTCGAAAAGGGTATTTATGACCTTCGCTAAGGATGAGCTATATGAGTATAATTACTTTTAACCAAAAGGATGGCATTGATAAATATAGCCTGGAGGAATAGTGTAGGTTCGAGCCTACATTTAGATACCGTCATGAATAAATTCACAAAATAATTTCTCTACTTTGTTTGCCAAATGGAAAAATACGGCTACAATATAAAAAAAGAAAGCTAAACACGACAAAATGACAAGTCTGATTAATATTTCCAGATTTGTCTACTTTTCCTATATTTAATTGATATAGATTAGTTTGGTGTGCTTTGACTTTCTATAAATCATAGTTTATCAGTTTGATAGAAGATAGTCAATTATTTTTTTGAAAGGAGGGACGAGGTAATTTTATGACCGGTGCACAATGTAAAAAGATTATTAAATCAATGGGGTTTACCCAGTCTTATGTCGCAAGAAGCATAGGGTTAGATCCTAATTCATTAGGACGCTATTTAAATGGGAAGGCAGAGCTTAATCGAAGTAAATACTATCGACTGTTAATGTTGCTTGAAATCGATTGGTAAGAAGAATACATATTTTTTAGAATAACGGAGGAATGAATTGTGGTTACTAAGAATGATCTGATTTTTATATATGATGCAGTATTAAGCAAAAAGATTAAGAAGGATGGTTATACATTTCTGCTGTCGGCATACAGCCTATCAGATAGAAGGTTTTGGGTTTATCCAAGGATACCTGAGATTGAAGAAATTATGAAAGAACATGCCCAGTTATAAGATAAGCAATTACCCATTTAACCAATTATACAAAGGAGATATTAAATGAGCACTAGACAAAAAAGAACTATATTGAAAGGTAAAGATGCAATTAAGAAAATTATAGAGGATAACGGTATGCGATACACATTTATACATAATGGTTTGTTTGATGAATTGTTCACAAAGGAGTCTATAAAAGGTTTAGTCCCAGTAAGGATAAATGATCCTGATAATCCAGGGAAAACAATTACAACATGGGAGATGGGAGAAACTAAAATCACTGAGCTTGAAGTAGTGGTCTATATTTTTCTTCAATTCATGATGATAAATAAATTTACACTAAATTATAAAGAGTTTGCCGATTACATAGGTTGTAGCTCAAAACAAATAAAGGTAGCGCTCAATCGTTTAGAAAGCTTTGAAGGAACGACTAATGGAAAATATAGTTCTGCTGAAGACCGAATTACTATTGTAGATGAGAGATCCGTAAATTTAATTACCCCTAAGATGCATTCAGCATACTTACCTACCATAAAAGGTTCAATTCACAGTCGCCACTGGTACACAAATTATATCCCTAATTACAAGAAATCTAAAGATGACAAACTCTTACCTGTTCAATTTTTCATGGTATCTATAGATGACTTTGAATTATTAACTGAGGGAGTGTTAAGTAGAACTGAATTCTTAACTTACCTGTTTCTCCTTAAATCCTATAAATATGGAACAAAAGATGAAGGCCAAATGTGGTGGCGTTTAAGTACTATCGCAGAGACATTAAATTATAAGTTAGTTAAAACTGTACATACCCACATAGAAAAACTGCTTAATACAAAAAAAGATGGTGTCCCACTGCTTGAAGAAATACGTCCCAATAATTATGAATTGCAGATTTTAAAGGGAGAGGAACCAGCTTCAAGATATTTACCTAGATATAACACTGCAAAAATGAAGGAAATGAATTTCGGTAAACAGGAAATGAGTTTTGAAAAAGAGGAAATGAGTTTAGATAAACAGGAAATGGATTATGCAGAAACGGAAGTTGATTTACCTAAACAGGAAATGAAGTACCCTAAACAGGAAATGGATGATGAAGAATGGGAAATGCCTTTCTAAATATGGAACTGAGTTTTTTATCAAGCTTCCAAACCTGTTGGTACCATTGGGTTTAAAGGGTATCGGCCCTCGACTATAAGAGTTACTATAATAGTATTAATAATAGTTAATAGAAGAGTATACATAATAGTTAGTAGAAAAGTTAAAAGAATAATATTCAGAAGATTCGTTAGAATCTTCTACCTCTCACATATGAGTAATTCGATAGTTTATCGTGGTTTTCTATTATTCAAAGGGTGCTTTAAGTAGGTTAGTTATTAATGATTAAAGCCACCTTTTATCAGAATGGGGAGTGGTGATTTACATTGTTATAATTTCACCATTTCCTGCAGAGGTTAGAAAATACCTAGTTCTTAAGCAAGTATATATTATCACCATATATAAATAATACATATCGATAAAATGGAGGAAATAAAATGACAGATGAAAAAGTAAAATTAAAGTTAAATATACAGGAAATGAAGAATAAGCATAATAGGTTTGTAGATTATTTAGAATCAAAAGGGACTCTTACATCTTCCGAAAGGAAGGTATTGCAAAATTTAAAGTCTGCCAAAATGAACGATTATTACAAAATGGCATTTTCAATTTTAAAAGGAGAGCTAAATAAAGAGTTTGATAATGCTCAAAGGGTTAATATTCTGACAGAAATGATCAATCATCCTTTATTTAGTTACATTCAAGACTACATTGATCATTGGAAATTTGGATTGTATAACGGTGCGCTTCGAAGTCAATCACCATTATATAGTGATAGTTATTTTGCTTTAACTATATCCGATATCGCCTGGTACCTTATACAGGAACATGCTAAAGACTATGGCTTACTATCCGATGAGGCCATTAAAAGGCAAGCGTTTAGTAATAGAATAGTAGGAATTGATGAATCTTTCGATGAAGAGTCAATGGAAGCTGTGAGAGGGTTAGAAATTAACATAGATTTACTGGAAAAGTATGTTGATGGATCAAACGTAATTAACGGATTGAGTAAAGATAAGTATAGAGAGTTGAGGGATAAAAATGTACTAGAAAATCTAGATAAATTTGATGAATTGAAAGAGCAATATAATTACCATTTAAATTTTGGTTTATTGTATGGGTTTAGTAATCAGTTAGATAAAGATGAAAAGAAAATTTTGAAAAGCAATTGGATTAAACATTTTAGCAAGGATGAGTCAATTTATAGCCCGCAGCAACGTTATTTATTGCTAAATAAAATGTACAACCAGTTAGGAACAGATATTGTGAGGATTAATGATATCTTAAGGAAACCTGTAATGAGTAAAAAATCAAAGCAAGTTATTGTAGCACAATATGACTCAAACGCAGCTGAAAGCTTTGTATTAGGCTTAATAAATCTCTCCGACCCTAATCATATTAATAGCCTTTTAACAGTCCAATACGATGATAGCATACGTAAATATTTTCCTTTGTACAAATTGATCAAAGAGAAATATAGTAATAAACCCGAATCGACATTTCAAATTGTTAAAGATGAACTAAAAGATGCAATCCAACATGCTGATTTATCCAATGAAGATGAAGACATTATTAAGTTGATTATCGGGGAACATGAAGATATTGATGTTTATGGCGCTGTAGGAGAGGAAGGTAATCCATACCCGAAGATTATCGAATTTATAAATCACAAATATAATGAAAATTATACGGTAGGAAAATTAAAAAATGTAATAAAAAATAGGATTGCGAAAAATATTGGTGATACATACGCAGACATGGAAAGTGGTTTAGGAATGAAAAAATGTACACGGTGTAGAGAAGAAAAGTTTGTAAGTAAAAATAACTTTGGAAAGGATCAGAGGAACGTATCGGATGGATTCAAGTCCGTATGTCGGAAATGTGAAGCAAAATATATTAAGAAAAAAAGAAAAATAAGTTGATATAATACATAGAATATTGTTATAATAATAAGTTAACCATTTTACACTACATTTGGATATATTAGGTAATTATCCTTCTATACTATATAAGGGAATATAAAAACTCCCTTCACTTCTTATCAAACATCCAAAATCTGATAGACAGTCATTGGGCTGTCTATTTTTATTGTTCATAAGGCAATTTATTTAGTATATAATTTCACGAATTTTATTGACAAAGGGGGGGAGGAACATTGGAAAGAAAAGAAATCTTCCTACTACGCGAAGAAAAAAACAGAAAAGAAATAACGAATAAAGCTATTGCCGAACACCTTTTAATTAGCGAATCGCACATTAGTAAATGGTTTAGGTTAAAAGGTAACATGAGTCGTGAAAAAGAAATCGCAGCAGCTGAGTTCATTCGATCACACGATGAATTTGAATACAAAGTAGTTAAAGTGAAAGTTAAAGATTAGATTTGTAGTGGTTATCGCCTACCATGAGATAGGTGCCAATGTTAGTCATGCCACTTTAAAAAAAATGATTGATGGATAGGCAATACGATACTTTATTCATTTCGTGCCAATCCTCCTGAATTTTAGTTGTAATTTTATACAAATGGTTGAGGTCTGGAAAGCCTCAACCTAATTTGTATGGATCAAAAAAGGAGATAGATAAAATGACCAGTTTGAAAATTTCGGATATTAAAAAAGAAAATGATATATATAAAGTTAAAGTTGATGTAAATGTTTATGTAAATGGAGTTAAGCATGTAGTCAAGGTAGTTCCCTTTTTTAAACCTTCAAAAGTAGTGATGTTGGTGGATGATTTAATTGGATTTTATAAAAAAGCAGCAACCGAAAAAATAACAATCGAAGAAAAGTATGAGCATGATGTTATTGGATATTTTATGTTAAAACATTTTACTAATATAAAATTTACTACAAGTAAGACTGCTTATCGTATTTACGATGAATTTCAATCAATTATTGAATCACCTATTTATAAATCGCTACTGCTAGCATTTCCTGAAGAGTCCATTAAGGCTGTCTATGAACGTATTTTAGATGTCCAAGAAGCTAGCGAGAGGATAAAGCAAGATACTGTGAAGCTAGAGTTAGGTCTAAATAAATTGGTTTATAAAGATATCCTTTTATCAGGAGTAAATAATAATGATACATCAGTACTGTAACTATTGTTTCTATGTATCAAAAGCTGAGATTGAAAAATGTAAATTATGTGAGTCACGAGATATTAAGCTAATAGATATCTTTAATCAAAAAGGAGCGCAAAATGGGGAGAAATCTAGGACACCAGCTATTAAACCAAAGATTACATAGACTCATTAATTATTCTGACGATTTGGAAATTAAATCTAAGGAAGATTACTTTTTTAAACGAGGCTTGGAGTATGCAATTGCCAAGCTAGAGGATAGACCGGTTACATACCCAACATATTATGAAAAGTCTAAATTAAAGGATTTAATTGCAGTTTTTAAAAAGAGAAATAATAAAGAGGAGCTATAAGATGCATTTATCGATTGGTAAAAGAGAGTTAACTAGGGTTTTAAGGGCATACGTAGCAGACAAATATGGATTGAATGCTGCTGCATTTCAATTTGTGAATGAGAATAAATTTATTACAGCTCAATATGTGAAAGTGTTGTTGAAAAAAGATGCGAAACAGGAAGTAGAAAACATTCCAGAAAAGGAAGACTAAATTACTTCGTAATAAGATCCCCGGATTATCCCCTCGCTACAGTCTAAAAAGAGTAATGCAAATAAAATAAAATTAAAATGGAAAAGAGGAAATATAAATGAAAGCTAATAACGAGTTAACACTTAAATATTTAAATACTTTAGTTGAAATTAAACGTCAAGGAATCGACGTAGAAAAAGATATTTTAAAGGTAGTTAAAACTTTACAAAAAGATATTAAGTAATTTAACAATACTTTCATCCGATAGTGATATCGGTTATTTTCTTAATGTTGCTCACCGGTTGAGTGTAATATTCATTATGCATTATATGATAAAGAATATTAGTGCAGGTTCGATGCCTGTCATTAAGATCAAAAAATTAATAGTAAGTAAGAAATGCTTTTCTTGGAAATATAGGAGTGTAAAAATGAAGAACAATAAATGGGAATTTAATGGATACATAGCAATATATAAACCAGATCATAAGAGAGCAATAAAAAGTGGTGGAAGTGTGGGGTATGTGTATGAGCACCATATAATTGCAGAATTAATGTTAGGAAGAGAACTAAGAGAGGATGAAATTGTTCATCATTTTAACTTTAACCCTCTTGATAATAGGATTCAAAATCTTATGGTAATGCCGCAGAGTCAACATATGAAGTTACACAGGTTATTGGATTACTTCAAAATGGAAGATCTAATTAAAGAACATGCAACTGAAGGTCATCATGTTTATCAATGCAATAATTGCTTTAAATACTTATTAAAAGATAAAGATTTTTGTGGCCGTGATTGTAAAGCGGATTACAAAATAAATAATAAAAAAGATAAACCGAGTAAAGCTGAATTAAAAAATATGGTTGAGAATATGCAACTTGTGGAGATTGCTAATCAATACAACGTCCAACGAAAAAATGTGAAGCAATGGATGGACGAATACAGGATTTCATAATGAGGGGGAAGAAAAGTGGATTTTAAAGAATTGAATAAAATTGTTGGTAAGATTATGGAGCTAACCGGCTACGATTATGAATTTGTAATGAATAAAATGTGTCTCACGGAAATTAAGGATTTATATATTCAATATAAGGCGAATGAAATTCTAAAAGGTGAGTAATGAATATATTCTTTGATACTGAATTTACAGGATTACATAAGGATACAACATTAATTAGTATCGAAATTTATAGCACACCGCAATGACATCTCTACAACTTCCCATTTATAATCTAAGGGATTTTGAAGACGAAAAGAATGGAATCTTTGGTTAATCAATAGAATCTCTTCTGCGTCATACATAAACTTATCCCCTTCATCTAAATTACTCAATCTCCATCCGGTGAATTAGATGAATAAAAAAGAAGGCTTCTCAGCCCTCTCAAATTACTATTTCCAATCTTTTCTCCAGCTGTTTATAGTATTAACTTTATTAGTTTTAATGTATTTAAATTTACTTTTGCCTGTATCAAGTTTTAAAGAGTCTATATACCATTGGCCAACGGAATTATCATAAGAAGCTATTTGATAAGTATTTTTGCCAGTAATTTTTAGTCTCTGAGTGTATTCAATTGTACTAACCTTTTTCAACTTGCCATCCTTAACTATATATAACTGTGCTTCTTCGAAATTAGAAGACATAACTTCGGCTATAGCATATATATCAGGCTGTCCTTTATACTTAGAAGGGACTGAATAGATCATATGTCTAGTTTTATTGTATATAAAGTCTTTCTTTTGATTTCCAGTATAAGTGATTTTATTAGATCCATTTTTACGTAGATACAACTTGTAGTCACCTTTATAAAGAGTGTCTCCTTCAGCAGCTCCTGCCCAAGTAATATTCCATCCATCGCTATAAAATACAGCTTTAGCTTTTTGTTCATTTTTAGCGATCATATAAACTTTGTATTTACTACCCTTAGAGTCTTTGATTGTATAAGTTCCTCGACTATTTTTAAGATATACATTTACAAGATACTTGCTTGAAACATATGCTTTCTTCTTATTGTATTTTATCTCTGACCAGCCACTTTTAGTATTATAAACAGTTACCTTTTTATACTTCTTCAACGCCCCAACCTTTTTAAAGTTTGTTCCAGGGCCACTTCTTACGGTCAATGTGCCAGAAGTAATATCCACATACTTTGTTTCATTTGATGCTGCTTGTGTAGATGATGTGCTGAATGAAAATATCGAAAAAATAAGCGCGATTACAATTAGGTATTTAGATGTGTATTTGATATTCATAAAATTCCCCTTTTATTATTGATAGGTAAATTATACTATATATAACAACTATACGCAAAAACGCTTGCGTTAAATATACTTTCAGAGTGATTAAAACTAATTACCTATAAATTATACATAATATAATAACAACAGTTAATACCTCCTATTAATCTTTAAATATGGTAAAATATCGAGAGATTGGGAGGTTGTTATTATGTATTCTCTTGGAATTAGAGTATCTGTACCTGAAAAATTAAAAAAAGGTAAAATTTTTTATGCTGTTGTAAAGTTAGATGACAATTCTGAACTTGAAATTATTAAAAGTCACTACTTGGTTATACCTTCTGCGTTAGAAGTACCTGAGCAACTTGCATTTATAAGAACAAACTTTTTAGCGATTGTTATGCAATATAATATAAAATTAGCAGGGTTAAGGGTGACGGAAACAGTCGCAAAGAATCAAATAGTTTTCCGTATGCATATAGAGGGTGTATTTCAAGAACTATTTGCAAATAGTTCAATTGAGAAATATGACCTTTTAAATATTGTAAAAATGGCAGGGTTGTTAGAGATGAAAAGAGAAGATATAAAAAGTTGCATTCAAGAAAAAGATATTTTTTTAGAAATTGAAAATTGGTTATCGTACAAAAAAGAAGAACGTGAATGCATCATAGCAGCTACTTCAATGCTTCAAATGGAGGTAGCTTCATGTTAGTTATAGATTCTGTAGTTCAACTTAAATTACTTAAAGAAATTGGTGGAGAAGGCAGGAATTCTAAAGTATATATAGCTTCTGATCCTCAATTAAATGCTGAAGTTGTAGTAAAAAAAATAAACAAGTCTAAAGAATTTACTAATACTAAAGAATATTTTAATGAAGCCCAAATGTTGTATGCTTCCAGTCATCCCAATATTATGGGTGTGCGATATGCTTCTCAGGACCCTGAAAATGTTTATATTGTTATGGATTTTTATAAAAATGGGTCTTTGAATTCTTTATTAGCAAAAAGGTGCCTAACGATCCGAGAAATAATTAAATATTCTTTAGAATTCCTGTCAGGTTTAAATTATATGCATTCAAAATTTTTAGTGCATTTTGATATTAAGCCAACGAATATTTTAATAAATGATGCCGGTAAAGCAGTACTTACTGATTTCGGTCTTTCGAAATACCTTAATGAGAACGGTTTTGCCAACCCTAAAAAGTCTTATCCTTTACATGTTCCACCTGAAACATATATACATGGTAGGAATTCTATTTTTTCGGATATTTACCAATCTGGCTTAACAATTTACCGTATGTGTAATGGTAACGATTACTTTACAAAACAGCTACAGGAATTAAATATTACAAATTCCATGGAACTAGCAAGTGCAATTGCAAATAACGCATTCCCTAAGAAGGAATCTTTTTTACCTCACATTCCTATTAAGTTAAGGGCGGTTATACAGAAGGCTTTATCATTAGAAGAAACATCAAGGTATGAATCTGTTATTGAAATGATGAATGATATCGCATTACTTGAGGATAATCTTGATTGGGTATATAATAGGGTTACGAACGAACATTCGGAGTGGGTCAGAGATGAAGTCACCCATAAATCAAAAATTGTCCTTTTAAGTGAAGGTCGGTCTAATTGGAAAACAGAAGGATATAGAATTAGAACTTTAGATGGTAAAAAAAATAAAGTCACTAAATGGAATACAAACGGATATCCTACTAAGGAAAAAGCTTTAAAATCCTTAGAAAAATTGCTCAATTTATAAATCTAATTGGAAAGGAGGACTTGGTTATGGCTATTAAAATTAAATTCAAGAAGTCGAAGAATGATCATAATCCCTTCCCCTTAGAAACTTTACATGAAAGATTAATAAAAGATAAAGCAATAGATATGCGGGATAACTTTGCTATTGAAAATTTAGATGATGGTTATATAGTTGTTAGACCAATTGATTTTAATAAGTTATATAAGTAAATAAAGACCCACACTTTAATCAGTGGGGTCTTTTTCTTTTAAATAAAATAATTCTTTCTAAATCCACTCAACTAGTTATAGACTATTAGTAGGTATTTTAAACTAGGAGGTTTGGATTATGGAAAACGAAAAGCAAGCAAGTGTACCTTGGAGCGAAGCAGAAAATCTACACTTACTCTCTTATATGGCCTATTACGGATGCAATACTCTTTGTGTTGAAAAACTTCTTAACTGTGGTTGGCTAAATAATAGAAGCTATGATGGAATACAAACGAGGATGAGATTAATGGAGAAGGTTAAACACAAATTAGAATTACCTAATCCTAATAATGCAAGATTATTTGAGAGTAAACATTAAGTTTATAAATATAAAAAGCACTAAACCTGATTGGGTTGAGTGCTTTTTGTGTTAGCTAAAATAAATTAGAAATGGAAGGTTTTTATTATGACAATGACAACATGAAAAAGGCGGTTAGAATTGTTGATTGTGAAGAGTATCCATGTCAAATTGTAAAGGGGGCATAATAGTTGAATAATGAGTTAAGTGAGTTTGGACTTAATGCTAAGCAAGAAGAAGCTGCTATCTTAGAAGCCTATGGTGGCATGGATGTAACTACAATTGCAAAAAGGATTGGGGTAAGTCGACAAACAATTTATACGTACAGAAAGAAGAAAGAATATATAGAGGCCGTTGACAGATTTAAGCAGGAGAAAAAAAATATGGCACGCTCATACTTTCTTAATAATCTAGAGGAGGCAGTCACTACACTAAGCAAGCTAATGAGATCCAATGACGAGGGTATAGCTCTTAAAGCAAGCCGTGAGTTTATACATAACGCACTAGGTAAGCCTACAAGCAATGTCCAATTAAATACATCTATAACAGACAACAGCAGCAATGCACCTAAAGATATACTTGAGATGGAAGATGAAGAGTTTGAACAGCGTATGTTGGCAGGGGATAACGAAGAGAATAAAGACGAATAAAAAGCCTCGCTACATTTAAGTAGTTAGGCTTCAATTAACGTTGCTTCATATTCTTTTATAACCTTATAAAATGTATTCTTCTTTAGCTTTAACTCACCCATGAACTGAACCGCTGTCATTGCCCCTTGTTTCCATTGTGGATAGTAAGTATGGATGTCTTCTAACTGTTTCTTATCCATTGTATTGTATCCAATAACAGGCCTTCCTAAGTGCTTTCCTTGTGCTTTAGCAGCAGCAATTCCTTCTTTCTGCCTCTTATTTATATCTTCACGTTCCCTTTGAGCTACAAAGGCTAGAACCTGTAGTACTAGGTCGCTTACGAATGTTCCCAGTGTATCTTTATACTGCGTTGTATCAAGTAATGGCATATCAAGAACCTTAATATCTGCCTTAATATCCTGTGTAATGGCTTCCCATTCACGCTTAATGTCCTTCGAGTCACGCCCAAAGCGATCAATAGACTTAATGTACAACATATCTCCTTCTCTTAACCTTCCTTTTAATGCTTGATACTCACTTCTATTGAAGTCCTTACCTGATTCTTTATCGATAAATATATCTCTTTCATCAATGTCTAAAGCAAGCATTTCAGTAAGTTGGCGGTCGATGTTTTGATCTTTGGAACTTACTCGAATGTAACCGAATCGTTTAGTTGTCATGGTAATGATCTCCCCCTTTGGTATATATTTATTATAACATGAGTGTTTGTAAAGGTAAAGGTAAATATATAAACGCTTATAAATGGAATTTAGGTGTTTACAAACGTAACAAATAGGCTCTTTTAAGCTTAAATTCATTACCTTAAAGGTATACCTTTACAAACACAGTCTATATAAACAGCAAAAGTATAAAGAAGTTAACTAATATCAATAATTTGAGATGAACTTTTAAATATTCACACTCTATTAGAGCGTCATATAGTACGATACAGGTGCGTTAGTGCTTAGCATACTTACAGCCCTCGACTCTGCTACCCCCCCATTCTCTTTGTATATGGGAGAATTTTGGGGAAACAAGGTTCACATATTTTTTATAATATTTTTTTCGGAGGTGAAAAATGGATCAATCACAGATAGCATTAATAGATACAAAAAGGAACCGTGATTTGTTACGTGAGTATCTATATAAGGACTACATAAAAAAAGGCTATCCCTCTAAGGATGCCTTGAGAAAACAGCGATACCTAATGAATAAATACGAAAATAATCTATTCGGGTTTGAAGGCCTTGCATATAGTTTAGGTAAGAGATCACTTGAATTCTTTTGTTATTATTTCCTTCAAGATGTATTTGTAAATGATGAAGATTGTGCTCCATTAGCTCCAATCCATTTGCAAATTTGGCAGGACATTGAAGATATGATTCTTAGAAATACTCACAATAGACAAGGTTATATATGTCCACGTGGATTAGGGAAATCTGTAGCCGGAAACTTAGCACCAGTAGTTTGGGCTCATGCATATGGATTAAAGCGGTATACCTTGGTAGGATCGAGTATCGGTAATACAGCAAAGAAATTTATCAAACAAATTAAAGATGCCATTTTAAATAATATTTACATAGAATACTCATTTGGAAAATTAATTGACCCATCTAATCGGGCATTTATAAATAATAGTGAAGTGATTGAATTTACTAATCAAACAATGGTAGAAAGTATATCAAGTACATCACCTATGAGGGGACGTAAAAACCCACAAAATGTCCGTGTTGAATTATTGATTTTAGATGATTTTCAGGATGACGATGATGTTAGAACAGAAAAAGCTCGTGAAGAAAAATGGAAAAGGTTTTCAGATGACGCTACAAAAGCTATGCAGAAACCTAAAAAGGTAAATGGAAAAATTGTTCGTCAGAGTCATATGATTGGACTAGGAACCTTACAGCACCCAGAAGACTTTTACTCTAGATTATATAAAGATCCTACGTGGAAGTTTAGATTAGAAAAGGGCGTACTCGTTGATGATGTGGATGCCTTATTTAATGAAGGACTGTGGTTGGAATTCAAGAAACTACTACAAAATAAAAATGACGAAAATAGGTTAGATACAGCAAAGGAATTTTATTATTCGCATGAAGATGAAATGAAATATCCTTTATTATGGGCAGACTATTGGGATTGCCTAGACTACGCACTCGACTACTACTCAAACCCCGCATCATTCAACCAGGAAGTACAGGCTAGATTAGACTCCAAAGGACAGAAAAAATTCACTACGATTATTACGGAAACTCCTGAAAAAATAGAATCTCATGAATTTACTAAAACAATGCTAGTTATTGACCCTGCTGGAACAAGTAATAAAGTCCAGAGTAAGAAAAATTATTATGCATTTATTGTTGGGAGTATCTCTTATAACAATATTAGGTATGTACGGAAAGGGGAAATTTACAAATTCGAGTTTGACGAATATATGCAGCACACATTAAAGTTGTTGAAAAAATATCCATCCATTACAGCGGTATCTATAGAAAAGAACGTATATTCTGGTGCGGATGTTATTCGGCTTCAAGAGTTGATCAGCAATGATCCAGAATTAAAGTCCAGGAAAATTAAGTGGATTAATAATCACCAGTCTAAAAATAAGGATGACAAAATTAATACTATAGTCGGTGATGTGAATATGGGTAGAATTATTTTTAACGAATCTGATGAAGAAGCTATTGAACAACTTAAAGACTTTGCAGGAGTAGAATACTCGCGTTATGACGATTTCCCAGACTGTCTTAGTGAGTTTGCTAAACAAATATTAGAACTAGAAATAAAGAAAGAAATTAGGTCGATTCCATTGAATCGGCTTTTTTAATTGAGGTGTAATAATGGCTGTTAAAGATGAATTAATATTTAAATTGCTCCATGAATTAGATTTACAAACTCCTAAGAATCAAAAATTACAAGATTATTATGATGGCAAACATAAAATTTTAGGTGAAGCTCCAAAAGTTGATTCCACTCGTAATGATGAGAGAGCTTATTTTAATTATTGTGCAAAAATCGTACATAACTATGTAGGGTATGTATTAGGAAATCCAGTTGCATATCAATCTAAAAAAGGAAACAAGGATTTTATTAATATAATTGATTTTTATTTTTCATATTGGGAAAAAGAACATAATATTCGATTGAAGCAACTTACAGAAACTTTTGGATATGCATATGAAGTCGCATATTCAAACAAAGAATTAGAATT
Organism: Peribacillus sp. NPDC097198; assembly: GCF_044762055.1. NCBI lineage: Bacteria > Bacillati > Bacillota > Bacilli > Caryophanales > Bacillaceae > Peribacillus > Peribacillus sp. NPDC097198. The sequence continues at coordinate 15,325 of NZ_JBIWDO010000020.1, forward strand.
CCACTGTACAGCATTTAGTCCGTTAGAAATGATTGTTTTACATGACGGTTCAATTGAACGTAATATTTCAGTTGGAGTAAGAAGATATAAAAAACCATTTGATGACAATGTTTATGTAGATGTCTGGGATGATGTTCACTTTACTAAGTATGAATTACATGGAGGATTACTAAAAATAATCGAAAGAAATAAAAATTTCTTTCCTATTTGTCCTGTTATTGAATCTACAGCTAGTGATACCAGAAAATCTGCATTCTGGGACATCATGAGAATAATTGATTTATATAATTCAGTTCAAAGTACAGCGGCGAATGAGATACTTGACCACCGTACAGCTTATTTGGTTATTGAGAATGCTGATTTAACTATTGAAGAAACAGTTAAAATGAAACAGAACGGAATCATACTAGCTCCTAAAGGTAGTAAGGTTTACTGGGCAACGAAAGACCCTCATGGTTCATTTATTAAAGACATGCTTAAAGATTGGCAAGACGAGATATATATTCAATCTAATACAGTAAACTTAAATGAAAATTTTCAAAGTAATACATCAGGTGTGAGTGTTCGTCTTAAGTTACAAGAATTAGAAAATATAACTTCTATAAAAGTTTCACTATTCGAGAAAGTACTCAAGAAGCGAATGAGATTATTCTGTGCATGGTTGAAGTTCACACAGGATTTGGATTTCGATTTCCGTGATTGCGCAGTAACTTTCACAAGGAATATCCCAGTTGATGAGCAGTCAATTGTAAATATGATTGTAGCGTTACAAGGTATATTACCTCAAGAAGACTTATTATCATGGCTTCCAAGGGTTAGTGATCCAGGAGCTGCATTAGAGCGTTTAAAGAAAGAACAAGATGCTATGGGCTTAATAAGCTTAGATAAACAAATAGCTAAACAAGACGGAATATTGAATGAATGAATTTGAAGAGTACCTTATTCTCATAGTAGAGGAAATGTTTGACCAAGCAATTGCAGAGCATACCGAAGTTTTAAAACTTTATAAAAAGTCCCAAGATAATATATTAGAGTATTTAAATTCGTTATTTTTAAAGTATGGAAATGATGGCCTTATAACCTATTCAGACTTGTATAAAGATAATCGGCTACAAAGTATTGAGTCCTTTCTGCAGAAAGAATTAGACAATCTCCACCAAAATGAAAATACATTAGTCTATGCTCTCCTATCCGCCTTATATGCAGGTACTTATTATAAAAATGCTTATGCTTTTGAACGAGCATTAGGAAATAAAAGTAGGTACAACAAATTAACTGCAGCTTTCATAGCTACTGCAATCGAGAGGAATTGGAGTGGTGTTTTATTTACTCAACGTATTAAAAACAATCACAATTCATTACTTCAAAAAATTTTATCGGATTTTTCACAGAGTATTAGACTTGGTGAATCCATGGATAAAATTAAAGGAAAAATCGATAAACAGTTTGGAATCCGATATAACCATTCGAAATCATTAAGTATGACGGAATCAGCTAGAGTAATAACGGAGTCACAGGAAAAGTTATTTAGTGATAGTGGTGTTGTTAAAAAATTAGGATTTACGGCAGTGCTGGATCACAGAACAACCGATTTTTGTAGAAATCATGATGGATTAGTATGGAGCATAGATGATCCTACTCGTCCTGAACTTCCAGCACATCTCTGGTGTAGATCCGTTTGGATGCCAATTCTAAAAGATTATTTAACTATAAATTCAAACGCTTCATTTGATATGTATGATGAATGGTTTGAACAAATTTAGTCGCTTTCAATTGAAAGGGCTATTTTTTATGGGAATTTTGCTATATGGTCAGGGGCAAAAAGTGTGTCTAGTGGGAAGGATACACAGAAAATTAAGACACATTATGGCTCGTACATGATGGGTTAGGAGGAATTAAAAATGGATTTAGCAACAGTGAAAGCGTTCCTAGAGGAACAAAAAGCAAATGAAGAAGTGAAAAGCTACATTCAGGGGTTTTTAACATCTGATGGAGTTAATTCATATTTAGAAAGCGAAGAGGGCAAAAAGTTACTACAGCCTAAGTTGGATTCGCACTTTCATAAAGGTTTAGAAACCTGGAAAGCCAACAATTTAGAAAAACTTATATCTGAAGAGATATCAAATCGTAACCCTTCTGAAACGCCTGATCAAAAAAGGATTAGAGAATTGGAAGAAAAAATCGCAAAGTCTGACGCAGAAATCCTCAGAAAAGATTTGAGGGCGACTGCCACTGATTATTTATCAGAGAAGAAACTTCCGAATTTCTTTGTAGAACAACTATTGGGTAATGATGAGGAAAGTACCAAAGCAAATCTTACTAAGTTTGAAGAGGTATGGGGTTCCCAAATTAAATCAGTACGGGATGAAATATTAAAAGAAAATGGAACCACAATTAATGAAGGTTCTTCAGGTGGTCAGGGAAGTACAGGGGATTTCTTTAGCGTAATTAAAGACAATCAGACGAGAAAGCAATAAATAGTAATAAACAAATCAAATAATGAATGGAGCAATTATAAAAATGGCATATTTAAAAGACGAATTACGAGGTTTAGTACCGGTAGAAACAGCAACAGGAATTATGAAAGAGGTAGCTCAAGGTTCTACAATGCTCAAACTAGCAAAAGTAGAACCTATGACATCAGATAAAAAGGTATTTACTATGATGGCTGATGGCCCTGGAGCATACTGGGTTAAGGAAGCGGAACGGATTCAAACAGCTAAAGCTAGTTGGATTTATCCAGAAATTGAAGCACAAAAATTAGCGGTTATTATTCCTGTTACAAGAGAAAAATTGAATGACACTATAATTAATGTATTTGCTGAATTGAAGCCGGAAATTGTAAAATCTTTTTACAATGCTATTGATAGCGCTACTATCTTTGGTGTTAATACGCCATTTGCAAAGAGTATTTATGGTGTAGCTAACGCTGCTGGAAACGAAGTAGTATTAGGAACAAATGATGCAATGGATCTTGATGTTTCTGATGTAATGGCATTAGTTGAAGATGCTGGTATGGATGTTAACGCATTTATTGGTCACAGGGGCATTAAAAATTCTTTACGTAAACTTCGTGACTCAAACGGAAATTCATTATATGTTGAAGGTGTATCTCAGAAAGAACTTTATGGTGTACCTATTGAATATGCATCTAATAGAGGTTTTGACAAAACAAAAGCTGAACTAGTTGCAGGTGATTTTGACTATGCTCTAGTAGGTATTCGTCAAGGAATTGAGTATGAAATTCTAACAGAAGCAACATTACATACTGTTACTATGTCTGATGGTAAACCATTATCTCTAGCTGAGAACGATATGATTGCTATTAAAGCAACTATGCGGATTGGTTTCTTACCTGTCAAAGAAGATGCGTTTGCTGTACTAGCACCAAAAGCGTAATACATAAATCAAAGGATGAGGGGGATATTCTCCTTGTCCTTTTTTTAATGGGGTACGTAAAGAAACAATATTTTATCTTAGTTAAAAGTGAAAGTGATTTTTGAAAGGAGATTGAATTAGATGAAGCAATATAAGAATAAAGAGGGTAATGTTATTCGTGCTACAGAAAAGGCATTTAATTTATTGTACAAAGATAAAGGTTATGAAATTGTAAATAACAAGAACGAAGATACGAAGAAAAAAACAATAAAAGAGGGAAAGTAAATGTATTTAACAGATACTTTAGATGCTATTAGTAAATTGAAAATACTATTGGGAATAGAAGACACTAATGAAAACTCAGATAAATTAGAGTTGTACTTAAGCGGCGCATGTGACTATATTTTAAATTATTGTCGTATAGAAGCTATTCCTATTGCTTTGACTTCCACTTTATTAAAAATGGCAGCTTTTGATTATAGAGCACATGGACTAGATAATGTTAAGTCTGAGACTAAAGGAAGATTAAGTGAAAGTTATATAACAGACTATCCACCAAATATAATGAATCAACTAAATCCTTATAGGAGGATAAGGGTAATATGAGGCTCCCTAAGAAAGCGTACTTATTCGAAAAGACAAAAGGTGAATATTTAGGCAAAGACATATTTGGCGATCCTGTTTATGCAGAAGACAAAGTAACCTATTCTGCCTTTGATATGGAGATTGAGCCTTATTCTCCCGAACTCGCTAAGTCAGATATGGCAATAAACGTTACGGAGGTTAAAAACCTTATGTACACTTATCCTGATTCCCGATTAGAGATGAATGTTGAGTTGGTGTATAAGGATTATCTGTATAGAATAATTTATCCCCCATTAGATTACGATACTCATTATGAAATACTCCTCGAAGAAGTGGAACCTTATAACCCTTCAATATGAAAATTCAAACAAAATATTTAAATAACAAAGGGCGCATTAGATATGTGCCTTTTTTTATTTGCATATTTTACACTTTTAAAAAAAGGAGTTAAGAAAAATGAATGATGCTCTAAAAATATTGATAACTGGTCAGCTAGATATGAATGCCACAGAGACAACAATTAAATCTCAATTAAGTCAAATTAGCAAAGATTTGAAAATAGATATTGGTATTAATAACAAACAGTTTAGTCAAATGGCAGAGGAAGTTAAAAAGCTAAAGAGCCAATTAAATGATGGTAAACAATCCAACCTAATATCATCAAAAGATTTTTCCTCAATGGATAAATTAATTGAAAAGTATAAGCTGTTGGGCACAACTAAAATTGATAAAAAAATAAATCCCGTGACTAAAGAAGTCGAAGGATTAAACATTGCTGTAACAAAAGCTAATGGGCAAGTTGAAAAGTTAAAATATGAATTAGCTAAATTAAAAGGTATTACTGGTTTAGATAAGATGTTTGTTCAAACTGGACATAGTGTATCTGACAACACTGCAGCGATAAGAGAAAAACAACTTCAGTCTGAACAAAAAATCAACAGGGAAGTTGACTCTCAAAACAGTAAATTAAAACATCAATTAGAGTTATATAAACAAGAAGCGAAACTTAAAGCACAAAACCTAATTAATGCGAATAAAGGCAATTCAAAGTTTGATTCAGCAGGAGTGAATAGCTGGCTATCCTCCGTTAATAAGCTAAATACATCGGCTCCTAAATTAAATCAAAATATGGATAATCTAAATATGAAATTTAAACAGATTTCTGCTGATGCTAAACAAGCCTCTATAAATACAAATAATTTCGGATCATCCCTCCAACACGCATTCCTCAATCTAGGTAAATATGCTGCAGCTTCTGCTCTGTTTTTTGCCCCTTTTCAAGCTTTAAGATCCTTTATCGATACGTTATATGTATTAGATGAAAGATTAATATCAATTGAAAAAGTGTCAGACAATGCAAATATGGAAGATGTTTTCAATAATGCTACTGCAGCTGCGGATAAATTTGGTCAGACTATTGACGCAAGTTTAGAATCGCTTGGTGAAATTAGTAAACTTGGCTTTAATCAAAAAGATGCTGAAGCACTGAATAGTAACGCAATGTTACTTTCTACAGTTGGGGAATTTCGATCAAATACTGACGCAGCGAGTGCTTTGGTGGCAATTATGCGTCAGTATAAACTGTCTGTAGAAGAAACCACAGGCGTTGTTGATGCATTAAACTCTGTAAGTAACCAAACTGGTGCTGATACAGTTTCTCTTGCAGAAGGTCTTTCTAAATCATCTTCTACTGCTGCTATGGCTGGAGTATCATTCCATGAACTAAATGGCATGTTAGCAAATAGTATCGAGGTTTTAAAAATAGGCGGTCAGGAAGCTGGTACGTTTTATAAGGCATTATTTAGCAGGTACATGCGTGACGATACTCAGAAAATGATTCAAGGACTTGGAATAGAAACAAATGATTTGAATGGTGAGATGAGATCAGCTACCGATGTTTTGGCTGAACTAGGGTCACAATATGATACTTATTCTTCTCAACAGAAAAATAGTATCGCCCAGACTTTAGGAGGCGTCTATCACATCAATAAAGTGAGTAGCCTCTTAGAGAATCAAGCGAATGTATTGAAAAATACTGGCTTCTCAATTGAATCATATGGGAGTGCAACACAGGAATTAGAAACTTTCCAAGATGGTCTTCGATTCAAGACGAATGAAATGATTGCAAGTTTCCAAGAATTAGCTCAATCTGTTGGGGAAAATGGCGTAGGTGCTGCATTAGTTCTATTTTTAGAAACTGTAACATTTATGACTAAAGGATTTACCGAATTAACGGAAGAAACTCATGGGTTAAATATTTATTTACCATTATTAGCAGTCGGTATCTATGGTGGAGTTAAAGCATTCCAAGCGTTGAAAGTTGCAGCGATAGGAGCTAAAGCCTCGTTGGGGGTTTTTGGATTAGCTATAGTTGGCGTGGAGTTATTTGCAACAGCTGTAATGGGTGCTAAAAAAGCCACTGAAGTTAACACGGAATCGTTAACAGAAACCGCAAAAGCAACCGCTGAACAAAAAACGCAGTTAGAAGGTTTAATAGCGAAGTATAATGAATTATCTCCACAAGCAAAAGGAAATGCTGAAAAGCAAGATGAACTACACAACACCTTAAAACAGATTCAAGCCATCGCCCCCCACTTGATTAAGTCTACTGGTGATTATGGTGATAAATTAACTTTAAATAAGCAAAAAACGGACGATTACATAAATTCATTGAAAGCGATGACTAGTGAACAAGTAGCTCAAGCTCAAAATGCAAATATGATTGAAATGAATGCTGTCTCCACAGATATAGACGAGGTAAAGAAAGAGCTAAACGCTACAGAAGAAAAGACGGTACAATCCCTAGACATAATAGCAAATTATCGAAAAAAGCATTCTATCCAAGCGATTGAAGATGCAAAATCAGAGTTTAATGAGCGAGTAAAATTATATGGTGAAGAAATTGCACAAGCAAGCGCTTCAGGAAATACAAAAAAAGTAAAAGCTTTAGAAATAGATTTTGAAGATGCAAAAAATGAGTATGAAACTTACATTCAACTTGTTGGAGATGTTGGTGGGAAACAAGAGAAATATGCAGAAAACCTATCTAAATTGCAAGAGCTTGAAGGTAAACAAACAGGACTTAAGGAAAGAGATAAAGCACTTCAAGATTTAACTAATACTACAAATAAAAGTGCTGATGCTGTTGATTCTTTGTCAAATGTAAATGGGGAAGCAACTGATAAACTTACAGCTTATAGTGATGAAGCCACTGTAGCAGAAGGCGCAACTGATTCACTTGGAAGTGCTGCCGATACTACTGCATCTGCCTATGAAAAATACTCCCAAGAACTAGCTAACTCCGTCAATATACAAAATCAAAATGCATCAGCCTCAGAAATGCTTGCCGGTATTACCTCTTCACAAATCGACTCAATCTATGAACAAGTAGCTGTCTACCAACTTCTAAGTCAACAAGAAAACCTCAATGAACAGCAGAAATTATTATTAGGCGACGCTATGAACTTCTTATCTGGCATATATCCTCACCTTGTTGAAGGCAGCGAAGCAAATATAGACGCCATCCTCAGAGAAACTCAAGCTAATGATATACTCCTCGAAGCTGTTAGTTTGGCTGCAAAAGGTCAACTTAGCTCACAAGAGAATCAAACACTAAATTCAGCGTTAGGTGCTAAATCAAGGATTGAAATTCTAAAGGCTGAAATTCTAGCTGTTGATAAAATGGTTCAAGCATATAAACAAGCCGCAATCGACACTTATAACGCAGCTGCTGAAATACAAAATGAATCAGGTATGCTTGAAGCAGAAAAAGCCTATAAACGTGCTGATGTTGCGGGCGATTCTGAAATTTCTTATTTAAATGATGAAATTGAAAAACTAATACCTGATTTCGAAAAATACACTGGAACACTTGGAAAAAATATAGATTATCAAGGTCGCACTGCAGAAGCTACAGAAAAGGCTGCTAAGTCCAGTGGCAATGCTGGTAAGTCAGCCAAAGAGGCAAACAAAGAATATAAGAATTCTATATATGTAGCTGATAAATTTAAAGAAGCTATTGAAAAGGTAAACCTCGCCTTAGCCAAGCAACAAGCTATTCAGTCAAAGTATCCACAGTATTCTAAGCAGTTTCGTAACGCTCTAAAAGAAGAAATTAAGCAACTTGAGAAGAAAGAAAAACTCTTAAGCGATCAAGCTAAGTCTCTCAAAGAACAAATTAAATCCGGAAAAATTAAAGATACAGGTATTGTAGAAACGACTGGTAACTACACTGGAAACGCTGGTTCTAAAGTTTCAGGAACTCATTCTTCTACTATTAATTCTGCCTCTTCTAAATATGGTATCGATGCTGCCTTAGTAAAAGCAGTAGCGACTCAGGAATCACAATTAGGCAAAGCAAGCTCCAATGTTATGCAGGTAAATGGCTACAATGGTAAGGGTGCTGTAGCTAGTATTAACAAAGGAACACAAATGCTTGCTTCCCTTCTAAAGAAAACTAATGGAGATGTTAAAGAGGCTCTTGCCGCTTATAACATGGGTGAAGGCATTCTAAGTTATTTCAAGAAAAATGGTGGATATTCTGTTCAGAACATGAAGAATTTCTCTGCCATTCAGAAAAAGAAATACGGATACAATCGTTACGGAGATCCAAATTACGTTAATAATGTTATGCGGTATTACAATGGTGGTAGCAGTGGTAGCACTTCAACAAAAAGTAGTAAAAGTAAAAATGTGGCTGATTATTACCTTAACAATTTTAGAGTATCCGGAGATTATCAAGAAAGTCGCACTGGTCGCGCACACAAAGGTTTAGATTTATCAAATGGTAAATCAGGTAGCCCTGTTAAATCCTTAAAGGGCGGTAAGGTTATTACAGCCTCTTATAGCAAATCTGCAGGTTATTGGGTAGTTGTTGAGCAAGATGACGGTAAAGTCGCTAAGTATATGCACATGCAGAAAGATTCCTTAAAAGTAAAAGCTGGACAAAGAATAGAGGCTGGGCAACAGCTAGGCAACATTGGAAATACCGGTGATTCTCATGGGGCTCATCTTCATCTTCAAATTGAGTCTGGTGGTAAATTAGTTGATCCAGAAGATTACTTAAAAGAGCTGCAATCAGATACAAGTAAAGCTATTGCTGAGGATGCTTCAAATGTAGCAGATGCCCAATCAGATGTCCTTTCACTTGAAGAAGAAATGTTGGCTGTCGAGCAACAAATTCAAGAATTACGCATGGAATTAATTCAGAGCAACCTTTCTTACTATGACCATCAACGTAAAGAATTGGAAGATGACCTTCGTAAAGTGGATTTGCAAATGCAGTATGCTGGCGAAGGTACAGATGAGTGGATAAAACTTCAACTTAAAAAGGAAAAACTTTTAGCAAAGGAAATTGGCTATCAGAAGAATTCCATAAAATATTTGAAGGATGAAATTAAGAATAATAAAGAATTAACAGCAGCACAAAAAGCCACTCTCAATGAAGAATTAATTGACCGTACATCTGAACTGTATGACCTCGAATCTCAACTCCTCTCTGAACGTGAAGCTATGGCAGAACAAGCAATAGATGCCTTCAAGCAAGCGTTGGAAGCCCAAAAAGAAGCTGCAGTTAAAGCTATTGATAAGATGATTGATGCTATCAATAAAGAAGCTAACGAAGAAGATTATGCTAAAAACTTAGCTGATGCGCAATCAGACCGTCAAAAGACATTAGATGAAATTTCAAAATGGTCGATGGATAGCTCACCTGAAGCATTGAAGAAACTCCAGGAACTTAATGAACAACTTCAAGATCAAGATGAAGCTATCGCTGATATGCAAACTGATCGTGAACGTGAGCTCCGTATAGATAATCTCAATGAAGAAAAAGAAAAAGTTGAATCAAACTACGATAATCTAATAAATGACGAGAAGAAATTTGCTCAGATGCGGTCAGATATCATCAATGGTAATGCAGATAAGATTGTAAAGGATCTAAAAAAGTACGGAGAAAACATTGCAGCGAATACTGACATTCTCGGTAAAGCCGTAGCTAATAACTTAATTGACCTGATTAACCAAGCTAACAAATACTTAAATGGTAAAGACTACAAGCCTATTAAAGTTGCTCAAGCTAAAGAAGGTGGTATCCTCCCTTCCTGGTCTAGTAACAATGGCCGGTTAATGTATGTTCATCCAAATGAAATGATATCTAATAAAGCTGATACACAGAATATATTAGCAGCTTCTAAAATATTAAGTGGTACTTTGAACCAGCCACAGAGTTTATTAAATGTACCACTCTGGAAAAATAGCAATAGCTCGTCAGATGTAACTAATAACAATAATTCTACGAGTGGGAACACGTATAACAATAACATGACTGTTCATATTGGCAATATTACAGGCGACGAAGCAGGTACACGAACAATGTTAAGTAGAGTTTTAGACGGTGTTTCTACATTTGTAAAATAACTAACTAAAGAGTCGATGCAGGTACACTAAAATGTTAAGTAAGTTATTTCGTGATGTTAGAAAATCAATTCCAAAGATATACATAAAAAAACAATTTTAAAACCAAAAAAAGGACAGTAGCCATTAAATTGGTTGCTGTCCTTTTTTTAGTTTTAAAAATCAGATGATGCAGCTACCGCCATGTTTCCTTGCCCTTGTTTATAAACATTTTTAGGTATCACTGCACTGATATAAACAGATGTACTTCCTTGATCTTTTAGCATCTCATACAATTCACTATATGAATCTCTTTCAAAAAAAACATACCATCCATCTGAATTATCATCGGGTGAAACATATGTTGAAAAATAATCTTTTTCATTTGTAAAGCCATAGTTATAATAATCATCTAATTTAGCAGTTCCAGTAATAAGAAATTTCGTATCAAGGTTATTTACCATGTCGAATTGCACATCTTCAGCATTCAAAGTAATCCCTTGTTTTTCTTTATATTCCTCTGCTCTTTCCTCTAAAATCTCCCCAACAGTTTTATCTTTGTCTGGATCATATACTTCTGTAGTATCATCATCAGTATTTGCAGAGCAACCAGTTAAGAAGGCAACTAAAAATAATCCACATATGAACTTTTTCATTTTATACATCTTCCTTTTTAATTAAGTCATCCACCATAATCCCTAGCTCTTTAGCAATTATTGCAGCATGTGATAGATTAGGCTGTGTTTTGTTATGTCGCCATTTCGAAAAAGTTTGCTCAGATACGTTACAGGCTTTAGATAAGTGTTTATTTTTAACTCCTCGTGTATTCATCCAGTGATCAATCGTATTCTCTATATTCATATGTAAATCACATCCTATAAATACTAATTCTTCAACTTATAGTTAAAGTCCTTTCAATTAAAATTCCATAAAAATTAAATAATTCTTTCATGTACAGGCAATTATTTTTCTTTCAGCCCATATATATACTTTATCAGCTACCTAATTTACTGCTAAATCATATAGAAATTAAGTTTTATATTGTCCCATTGTTGATATAAAGGTAGTTTGGATTTCATTTAGAGAACCGAAGGTGAACGGATAAGGAGGGGGAGGGCGAGGGGGAACCAAAGTTTTTTCAATTGGAGGTGTCGAGATGGAATTAAAAAAATGTCTGAAAATTTTACCAGTAAGTGTTCTGAATGCTTTCTATTATGAATCTTTAAAACAATTTGAACATGAAGAATCTGATGATATCTTGGCGATTATGGAATCCGTTGAAATCGAAATAAGGGAGAGAGATACATGTTTAAAAAACACAAAATAGAGGTTATTCCCTATAAGGATTTTATGAGCCGGCCAGCTACATCAATCCAAAGGAAAACCCCTCTACATTCAAATATATACTCATTTTTCCCTTCTATAACTATAACTTCATTTTTCCCTATAGGTGATCCTGCTTTTGCATTTTTCCTTGTCAGTGGTGGTTTAATTGCTGTTGTAGCTTTGTCAGAGACAGCTTTAGCTTCCAGTGGTTTGTCTTCTGTATCAAGTGTATTATCAAGCCTATTTAGGTTCGTACTCCCTGTAGTAGGGTACGGATTAATCTTTTGGTTTTTGTTTCAAATTTGATAACAAGGAGGATAACCTATGGGAAAAATAAAAGAGTTTATAGATCGTCAGAGTGCAAAGATTGAACTTAAAAAAGCTTTTAAGAATGCTGGACTGATTCAAAAGTATAAAAACGGCTCAAAGGAGATAACCATATATCCGAAGATACACGAGATTAAGATTGATAAGGATAATAAAACTCTAAGATATACGTTTTCACTTTTAAAGGGTACGGATCCGAAGGAAATGATAAAGAAGGAATATGTATTTAAGCAACATTTTTCTAAGAACATAGAAATTGAAGGCGACCTTAAAAATTATGTTCTTACATTACATGCAAGTCCTTTGAATAATGATAATGTTCCGTATAACTTCGAAGAAATATCAAATATCATCAATCGAAAAAAATTCGTTTTCCCAATTGTAACAGGGAAAGATAATAATGGTTTATTGCGCGTGTATGATGCAACGAACAATCCTAACTTATTAATTTTTGGTGAACCAGGAAGTGGGAAGAGTTCGATTTTACATGTGATATTATCCACTTTAATTCAATTATATGAGGCAGAAGAATTACAACTATACTTGGCGGATTTCAAAATGAGCGAATTTAACGTATATGAAGATGTTAAACATGTAAAAAGTGTGAGTTACCTAATAAAAGAGCTTGCTCCTGCTTTATCGTATCTAAAAATAGAGCTTGCTAAACGAGGTAGCTTATTGAAAAAACACAAAGTAAGACATATTAACAAATTACCTAAAGAGTCAAAGCCTCCTTATATAGTATTAGCAATAGATGAGTTCGTCATGATTAAAGACGAAACTATAATGAGTGATTTGTTACAAATAGCATCGCTCGGGCGAGCTTATGGAATATATCTAATACTATCAATGCAACGTCCGTCACATTCAATTCTGAGTACGGATATAAGGGGCGTGTTATCTGTAAGAATGGGATTCAGAACTGTAGATAAAAAAAATGCTCAGATTGGAGAAACCCCCGGAAGTGAAAAAATTAGCAAAAATGATAAGGGAAAGTTCTTACTGAATTTAGATGACCTTTTGGAATTAAAAGCACCTTATCTAAATGAAGAAGCTACAGAGAGAATATTAGAAAACTATAAAGTAAACGATTGGAAGAATCATAGCTTTAAAGCAAGTAGTAAAAATTCAGAGCCAGAAGATAAAAGCGAATCAACAAATATCTTTTTATAAGGAGAATTGTTTATATGAAAAAACGTGATTTAGAAATTCTTTCTTCATTAGAAAAATTCAAATGTCTTACACGAGATCAAATTGCTGCATTACATTTTTCCGCTAATGCTAGGCCACACGTATCGGCTAATAATGTATTAAAAAGATTGAGGAGAGATGGCTATATCACAGCAAATACTGACCGATCCTTTCATCAATATATTTATTTCAATGCTCCTTCTCCGATAAAAACAGATTCACAGAAAATAGGCCACTATTTAATGATTAATCAAGGCTTTATTGATATGGGCAAGTATGGAGCAGTAAATAGGTATGAAATAGAACCTTCTATAGAAAACGCCGAGTTTATTCCCGATGTATCCTGTAATTGGTTAGATATTGATTGGTATCTAGAGTTCCAAAATAGTCTATATACGACTAAACAGATGTATTCAAAATTAGATAAGTACAGTAATTACTATTATAAAGGTGAATGGAAAGCGGGAAGGCTCTTAATTATAGGGAAAATCAACATGCAATTTAAAGCTGAAGATTATCCATTTAAAGTTAAACAGATAAACAGTATAGACGACTTAAAAGAAGATATTTTAAGTATGAGAGAGGTGCGTTTAAGAGAATTTAAGGGAGAAGCTAAAACAGTTAGAGTACGCCCGGAATTAGCTAAAATCAGTAGTGATAATAGTGGAAAGTTAGAGCTGCATATAAGATAGTAAGCAAAAAGCAAGGCGGGTTTTATTTATCTGCCTTGCTATATAATCATTATTTTTTCATTAATGATAACTCAATTACAAATCTAGGAAAACTTCTTATGCTTTTGATAAAATAAATAATCATGAAGAAGTTCATTTGCTTTTTCGGAAATTTCTTCCCCATTTAGTAAATGTTGCAATTGATCTTCAGAGGGGAAATCTGTAGTCTTTCTGTCCGATAAAGCATATAGCTTGTTATACAAATCACTGTTTTGAGTTTCTTTAAATTGCATTTTTAGAAATTCATCATACGCATCCCATATGTGTAATATATTAAAAGTGTCTATTTTTTGCTGAAACTTTTCATCATAGATATCTAAATCCTTAGATAAAGCTAAAATATTTTCTTTGTATTTGTCTTTTTCTTTTATTTCCATTCCTCCTATTCTCCCTTCATATGTCAGTGTGGATATGACTATATTAAATAAAGGCTTTGCTATATCCTTTAGATTATCAATCGTTGCATAAGCATCTTCTACTGCCTTTTCAACTTTTCTCATTTCAGCTCCGAATCCTGCGCCACTAAACCGCTCGAACTTATCTAAGTTAAGAAAAGCAGCAGTAAGTGCTCCCGCTACAATTGATAATCCCATTACAAGGTCTTTACCTTCATATCCAAAGTATAATGCTGGAGCCATGATCAGAATGACTACTAAAATATTTTTCACAGAATTCCTCCTTATAAATTAGTACATTTCTGTTTTATACTTTTAATAATTCCTAACTCGCTATTTTAATATTCTTCCAAAGAAACATTGAACATTATTATATCTCCTTTAAAACTAAGAATTTACCATAACTCTTCCCAATTCATTATTTTTAGTCTATCTCTTGAAACACCAGTCTCAGATGTAATCAGTGTGTAAAGTTCTTTTAAACTCACTTTCATCTTCTATAAACTCAACATCAACTACTGGTGAGTATCTTGTACCTATCGGAATAATATTCCCATTTACTTTGGGGAACTCGTTATAGTTAACACTTAATCTCATCCTTAATTCCTCCTAATAAAAAACACCCTTTTTATCCTTAGATTAAACTTATTTCAAAACTTTCTCTAAGGACATAAGAGAATTAAAAAATTCATGTCTCGTATCCTCTTTTTCATGAATTACGACACTTCTTTTATCTATATATTCGCTTATAGGTATACAGGCAAAGCAATCATCATTAAAGTTATACCCAATCACAAAGTCCAAGTTTCTAACTCCTATATCTCTTTCTTCATTGGTATCAAATGCTTCTACTTTATATACCTTATATGGTAAAGGCGAATTTTTATAGGCATGATCTTTTTCTAAATGTCTTACCAGAATCTTGATTTTTTTATCATGAGACAAAATTATATCAGCTTCATCATTACACCTATTATTAACTCTTGATGGATTATATTTATTATCTGAAAGTAATTCAGATACCCTTTTAACTGATTCAAATTGATTATACCTTTTCATTCTTTTTATTCTCCTTAGTTAATATATTTTCTCACTAATCCTTAATATTCTTCCACGTTCTTCTACTCACAATATCACTCACACAGCTGCGACTAACCCCGTATATCTTACCTAAACTCTTCTAATTCTATTTGATAAGCGTCAACTTCTTCTTGTGTCTTAAAAGCATTAAAATCAAACTTCTTCTTCTTTATAACAAAGTTTATAAAGTGCTCGCTCAATTGCTTTTCATTTTTCTTATCCATTCTATTTTCTCCTTAATAAATGATTAGTTTATATAGCATTAATATGTTTCCAAATGCAGTCTAGTGTAGCTTTATTGTATGAGTGTTACGCAAAATACTACTTAATAATAATCCCTTATATAACCATTATAGTAAAAATTTATTAGTATGTAATCCAAATAATTAATAAATCATATATTCATCAATTTTGTCACAAGGTCTTTTAACCTATATCAAGAATATATAATGTAGGGGGGCTGAAATTGACAGAAATAAATTTTGAACGAACCGGATATATTAGGGCTAAGTTACAGTTATTTAATAATTGGATAAATTTTTTTGACTGAAATAAGAACTAATGTTCTATAATATAAATTATAGAATGAATGGAGATGTTCTTATGTCACTAAGAGATCGAGGAAATATTAAATGGCAATCTGCAATGATGTTACCAGAACATGTTAAAATGCTAAAAAACTTAAAACTTGATTATTATCGCCAAGACAAGCCAATTGTTGATGAGTATCAGTTAGAGGAATTTAAAAGTAAAATACATGCTGCAATGGAATTAAGTTCAATTGTAAAGTTTACTGTATGGGAAGAGGGGTTTGATTGGGAATATACAGGGTTAGTACATCGATTAGATCCCATAAATAAGATGATTTATTTAGAGTTGGAACAAGAGAATGGCCATATTATTAAAGTGAGGTTTGAGGATATTGTAAGAGTTGAAAATGATGGATGAGAAAGAAATGGAAAGAATTAATAAGTTACCAGAAGTAAGAAGAACCTATACATTAGTCAAATTGGCAGAGGGGAAAGTGGAAAGGGAAATAAGTTTGTATTGGAATACTTAGGCTGAATTTGTCGATTGAATTAGATTGCTACTATATACATACGATTGTAGAATTAAATAGATAAAAAATACCATTTTTGGAGGGGTCTATGAAGAAATTATCTGTGTTAATTGCATTAGTTTTAGGTATCAGTTTTAGTTTCGGTACTTTTGCATCAGCAAAGGAGCCAACAAAGAATGAGCTTAAGCAGCAAGTGAAAACTTTAAAGGCAGAGAATAAGAAATTGAAAGCAGAGAATACAAAATTGAAGAAGAGTGTTCCGTCTGTGGTATCAGGTAAGATTTTTACAAATGGAGTACAGAATGGAACAAGTAAATTCGTAAGAATGAGCGGAAGGAATTATGTGGAAGTTGATAATATCATTCCGATATTGACTAGCTATACTGATCAACAAGTTAAGTATGATGCCAGTGGGAAAGCATTGTATTTAGGGATTATACCGAGTAAGGGTGTTATTGGGTTGACTAATAAGGATGAGTATTCAAAAGACGGTATTTATTTTAACCAGAATGTATCTATTAATAAGCAAAGATTCACCAAAAATATTTACGGTTATTCACACTGGAATAATAATGTAGTTGTTTACAAAATTGATAGCAAATATTCTAAACTTAGATTCTCATATGGGATGTCAGACAGTGATAAATATAAAGGTGTTATTACAATCTCAGGGGATGGCAATGAGTTATTTCATAGTGGAGATATAGATTATCAAACAAATGCAAAGTATGCCGAAGTGGATGTTACAGGAGTTAAATTTTTAGAAATTAACTCTTCTTATAACGCTGTACTTGGAAACCCAACATTAGCACCAAAATAATATAATACAGTTTTCAGAGAGGGTAGCTTATATAGGCTGCCTCTTTATTTCTATTGTGAAACAACCCCCCCGTACCCATATAACTAATTCTGAGCGTGTTGGAGATGTCTGGAATAAAGTGGAGGGTATTTAGTTAGGTAAGAGGTAAAGTGACTGTATCATTCTTATACATAGTTTTATAGATATGTGATTAATTTGTGACTAGAAAATAGTTGGGAATCTTTAAATGTTAAATATTTGGTAACTGTATGATTGAATTCAGGATGAAATATAAGTGAGATGGTAAAATTGAGACAAATTATGTAATGAGGTGGCTAGTTTGCATAAGTTGAAATTAAGAAGTGTTGATACTGGAAGAATATTAAAGGAAGAAGAATATGAAAGTTTAAGGTTACTTGATGATATTAGTGACATGTATATGGATAAGAAGAGGAGTTGCTATGTTTATTTGGGTAAAGATGATAAGTGGAGAATTGAGTTTGTGAGGATGAAAGTTTCGGTTTATGGTGAGGGGATAGTCTATGATCTGTATTTTAATATGAGGGAAGCCAGAGTGAGAGTGTGAAGAAAATTTATAATTTGATAAGTAGCTATCGGTAGTCGGTAAAATCGACTATCGTATTTTTGTGTTGGGGGATGTAAAGTGTAGAGTTTATAAGGGTTTGTGAAAATTAAGGAGTGAAAATAGGGGTGGATATCGTATGAGCCTTAGAGCCACAAGGGATTGAGGTTTGTTTAGGGTGGAATAAGGGTGAAAATGAGGTGAATAGAGAAGGGCCAAGACCAAAAAAATTAGTCAAAGATATTATGGTGCATTTTTAGTATAGGAAAGACGTTGAAAATAGACCACTATTTAATGATTAATCAAGGCTTTATTGATAGGCGCAAGTATGGAGCAGTAAATAGATATGAAATAGAACCTTCTATAGAAAACGCCGAGTTTATTCCCGATGTATCCTGTAATTGGTTAGATATTGATTGGTATCTAGAGTTCCAAAATAGTCTATATACGACTAAACAGATGTATTCAAAATTAGATAAGTACAGTAATTACTATTATAAAGGTGAATGGAAAGCGGGAAGGCTCTTAATTATAAGGAAAATCAACATGCAATTTAAAGCTGAAGATTATCCATTTAAAGTTAAACAGATAAACAGTATAGACGACTTAAAAGAAGATATTTTAAGTATGAGAGAGGTGCGTTTAAGAGAATTTAAGGGGAGAAGCTATAACGCCTATAAAACGCCTAGAATTAGTTAAAACTGTATTCAAGAGTGAGAACACTAGAAAATTAGAGTTCAAAATTTGATAAAAATCATTACCACTATATCATTTTCGAATAGTGGTAATGATTTCTCCTTATATTAATAACTATGTAAAGTTCGACCTCACTAGAGATGTTATTTTTTTCTATAATTATTTTTCTTGTTTTGCCTATACTTTTTAACTTCCCTTTTGCAGTGATTCTTAGTGTCACTTTCAAGTGTTTCGATAGCATTTGCTATATAGTCGAATAAAAGTATGACCTTTATTGAATTTGCAAGTTCCCCATAAGACTTATCTGCCCCATGTAGGATAGCATTTCTGCTAATCTCTGATCCTATTGTTTTACCATGTTCAAATCCGACAAGTATATTTTTTTCATAATAATCATGTATTTCATTATCAAAATTAAAACCGCTATTTTTTAGGATATCTTTTCTCAATAATGACTTTAATATTAATTTTATTATATTGCCATCGACCTTCCCTTTAATTCCAAATGCATCAACTAGAGTCCCTTCTAACTGTGCTAAAATAGCTGGAATAGAAAGGTTATATAGCCCTAAGTTATGTGCAGTAACAACATTTCTTAAAATAGGCAGTCTCTCTTTGAGTATCTTGTTATTTTCCCATTCAATAGCTAGAGACTTTATTTTTTCACTATCATAATAATTGAACATAAAATCGTCAATGACCTCAGAAGTAATGAGACTTTTATCCTCTCTATAACTCTGAGCAAGTGATCTCATTGTGCCTATATTAATTCCTTCGTGTGGCGGATAACCCATTTCAACCATAAGACTTTTAAAAAGTTTTAAGTCCTCTTCAGTTTCAATTACTCCTTTTCTGATTTTTGCAAGAGATTTTTGAATTCCACTTTCATTAATGTATTTTCTTGCAAGGTTTCCAATTTGACTCATTTTATATGTCATCTCATGAATTGATTGATATATAGGGGCCATATTTATATTAAAGGTATTTATTTGGTTTATATAGTTTTTGGATATTGATTGTAAGTTCCTTACAACCTCATTCATTTTTTTATTATCATCATTCATTGATCATTCTCCTTCTTAATATTGAAATTTAATTCAGTAATATTTTACTATTTAATAAATGTTAAAGCCACCAAGGATTAGATTCAATTCAGTTTTTACAATATGGTCACAAGGTCTTTTGACCTATCTTGTCAATATATAAAATAGGGAGGGCTGAAATTGACGGAATTAAATTTTGGAATTACCGGATATATTAGGGATAAGTTATAGTTATTTGATGATTATGTAACTAAGCTCACTTGTAAAGTTTGCTGTATGGGAAGAGGGGTTTGATTGGGATTATGATGGGATGGTACACAGATTAGATCCAATTACTACTTTGATTTATTTAGAGTTAGATAATGAAAGGAGTGAATGAAGCAAACCCAAAAAAGAAACTGTGGATTAGAAAGGAAATGGTTATTCCCTTCACAGAAAACAAAAGAATTTCTGCTTACATGGCTAAAAGAACATAGGTTTTAAATATAGATGCAAGAGGAGCAGATAAATGATTAATATTAGTGTAGATGAAAATGAAGTGCGGAGACTTTACTTAGAAGAATTAAAAGAGCATATCAAAAAAGTTGATGCAGAGTTAATATTTTGGGACACTAAAGAATTAACTAAAAGAACATGCATGTCATTGAGTACAGTACAAAAAGAGTTCTTTTATGATCCAAGATTTCCAAAAAGAAAAGTGGGAGGTAAATGGTACTTCCCTGTTGATAAAACAAAAGAATTTCTTTTAATGTGGCTCGATGAACATGCATAAGAAATAGATACCAAAATGATATTCTTTGTAAATGTTACACTTAAACTAACGGGGCAGTAGGGTTTTAAAGACATTAATAGCAAGTGTTATTGAATATGATTGAGTTGCAGATTAAAAGTCGGTAGTTGAGCCCGCGAGATAGAAAAAGGAGTTGTTAGAATGGCAATTGTTCAAGTATCCTTTAAAATACCTGATGAAATTATGATGAAGATTTCTACGGGAGAGAATAAGATATATGGTGGCGAGGTTCGTAATAGCAAAGGGAAAATAGTAAAAATACTTAGACCTGTCAGCAAGTTGGAGGCTATTTTATACTGTGGCTGGAAGTATAGGGATACCCTTTTTATGGTGGGCAAGGCAGGTATGGCAGGTGTAAAAAGTTATATTGAATCAAAGAAAAAACAAGAGTCTGATGTTGTTGTAAAATTTAGAGAGGCTCTAACGGTCTACCTGAACGCTGTGGGCAAGGGTACTCTTACAATGGAGATACTTTCAGATATGATGGAGCATTTGGGTGAACTGAAAATGCAACCTGATTATGAAAAAATCAACATTCCACTTTCAATGGGGGAGGTGGATGTGTTTTTAAATGGATTGTTTGAGTATACAAATAAACTTGCAACAGATAATGCGATTAAACTAACCAGTCTAGAGAAAGAAACTTCGCAATCTGTGAATCCAATTATTAATCTGGGGCGTTGTCTTGAAACACAAAAGCGCATTTTTGAACTGGCTTCTTAGATTATAGCAAGAGTGAGAAAGCCAACAATTATTACAATAGTTATTTTACTTAATGAATTGGGATATTTGAGTTTATCGTTTTATTGAAAAAAGGTTTAATGAAATTTGAAGTTCTTGTTCTACTAGCGGGTGTTTTAGTAATAAAACATACATCAAAGTAAAATGAGCTTGGAGATACATTTTCTAACTCATTTTTGTGCATTATTAAATCAACCTTTACCTTTAACATAGCCAAAAAAAACCACCAGTCATTAAGATTGGTGGTTTTCTTCTGTTACATGAACAATAATATCTTCAATTTCACAGTTAAGAGTATTACAAATATTGTTTAATGTTTCTACACCTATTGATTTAACCTTCTTATCATCGTTTAACTCTTCGTTATTAATCCATTGACTTATTGTATTGGGTCTTACTCCAGATTCTTTTGATAACCAGTACATAGTCTTACCTTGCTTTTCTAATACTTCCTTTAGCTTAAATCTAATCAAATTGAGTCACCTCTCTAATAATTTAATTATATCACATGGTAACTCTTGACGTTATTAACGAATTGAGTTAATATCTAATTAAGTTAATAACTCAATTCGTTATTATTCGGAAGTAAAACTGGAATACCAAAATTATATAGAAATGGGGAATTACATAATGACAATATCAACAATTGTAGTAAACAACAATCAAAAACAGGGGCTAGAGGAGTTCCAAGTGTTTATGGAACTTAAATCAACAATCTCAATCAATCGCATGGCAACGTCACACGAAGCAGCTGAAGAATGGGTAAATGTTAACCTTGATCCTGATGCTATCCAACAAGTGTTCCTATCTTTCCTTAAGGTGAACGGAACAGTGATTACACCAGATGTTTACGATGTTGAATTAAAAGTTACGGCAGTATATGGGGAGGATGAAGCATGAAATCAAATAGATTTAATCCATCTATTACACTGGCTGATCAGGTTTTTAAAGAAATTTATATAGCTACAGAAAAAGAAATAGCAGGACTAGAAAAAAACTCAAAGAAACTGATCGTAAAGGTAACAGAGAATCGTCTAAAGTGATTGTAGAGGTGTTATTTGCAGCATATACACGGCTAGATGGTTATCGTGACATGCGAAAGAATCTTGGTAAACGTGGTCGTCAGGTTAAAGCATTCGAATTTGGTATTACTAGGCGTGAGTTAGTTTAAAACACATCTGTCGATCCGATATGTTTTTGTACAAGTTATCGGTCAGAGCGATAACAATTAACCTTGTGAAGGAGGTTGACAGTATGAAGGCATTAATTTCAGAAAGTAAATTCACCATACTCTTAGCTTCTAGCGTATTATTCTACGCAATGTATTTGGCTACACACTATAAAAAAGATTGGGGCGGTTTTGATGGATAATTCATTAAGAGTAAACTTGGATTACACTATATTCAATAATCAACGGAGCCTAGAGTATTATGACAACAACAAATTAAAAAAAGAAAAAAGGATACTGATTGATAAAATGCTTCAATCAAAGGATCGTTATGATGTTGAATTTGCCACTATTTACGATATTGATGATCATTACACTTCTAAAAGAATTTCTAGTATACAAGCTCTCAATGCATATAGTGATATCATCCCCTCGAATCGTGACGTAGAAATAGGAGTAAAACTTTTCAAAAGTTATATCTATGTTGAAGAACAGTCCGTTAGATTACTAGATGAATATACAATGGGGCTAGAACATGCAATAGATTCAATTTCAGATGACTATATTAGAGGTATGTATCAAATCAGATATTCAATAATCTCTCTAGCAAGCTTAGTTTCTAAAAACTATATTAATGAAGTTAGGCGTGTTTGTAAGAAAATAATGAATGATAATCTAGATAATTATTACAGTGCATTAGTTTCTGTATGGTATGGTAATACCTTTTTATTGGACGAACCTGAAAAAACTATTGAGATTTATGAAGAAGCTTTGAAATGGGCAAACGATTCACGATGTGAAGGTGTTCGTATGAATTTAAAAAATGGACTAGACTTCGCCAACATTATGATGGGGAAACAGCCAAAATATCTGAATTTTGAAAGTAATAAGCCATCTGAGATACATAACATCGCTTTTTGGTACATCAAAAAAGGCAATTTAAAAGTAGGAGAAGAATTGCTTAATACTCTCAATATGGATGAGTTAAACGATGTTCAGAAAGCATATCACCATTACTATAGGGGATTCATTAGGGAACCATTGAAACACTTCTCGCAGTCTTTAAAACACTTTAAAATGGGCGGGGAATTTTACTTTAGGAAGTTAGCGTTATTTGAATTAAAAAGGCTAGGTTTAGATGAAAATGTAATTGAAGCATTATCGGTTTAAAACTATATGTTTGCGACTTGAAGGGGGGTGAGAACATGAAGAAGTTAGTTATTATTGCTTTAATCGCGTCCGCAGTTGGTCTATTCGGAGCGAGCCAAGTGGATTACAAAGATTCAGCTGATCCAGGCGGCGGTGTGAGATATACAAGATAAGTATCAAGCAGGAGAGTCTATTCGTGATGTTTAGACTCTCTAAACCAACTATTTTTATAAGAATACTTACCTGTTGAGTACTAAAACAAGAGGCTTGCTTTGCTATGCAAAAAACGGAGGTGTCAATAATGAAATCAGGTCATATTAGCCAATACATACACTTATCAAATTTTAAAGATTTAAAGAACTTTAACAACCACTTTGAGCAACATATGGTCGATTTTAAGGCATCCTTTACCAAGGGGGAACTAATAGGTTTAAAAAGACTGGCACGCTTCTCAGTTACAGTCCCAGGCATCTGTAACGCTAAGATACAGACATTGGTTGCTGCTTGTAATGAACTAGGTGAAATCAGCCGTAGCACATTTGAACGGATGCTTAAAAAGGCTAAGGAGTTTGGTATCGTACAGGTGATCAATACTCAAAAAGGGAACGGGAAACAAGGGCATAATGTATATGTTTTTAGCAAGTACGAGCAAGGCTCAGTGCCGCATGTGGCACTCCCAAAAGTGGGTAGCGAGATTTCTTTATCTTCTTCGAATGACGTACCTGAACCGGTAAATATTGACGCACCAATAGAATCTATTAATCTTTCTAAAACTAGCAAAATAAAAGATAATATACGTAACCAATCGCTCCCTGCTGAATTTGTATCAGATAATGTTCCAAAAGACTTCACTAAGTTGGCAGGATATTATTTTGACAAGGCAGAGACGATTGAAAAGCTTTGGTCTAGGGTCAATATAGCAGCGTATAAGTACTGCTTTGAGGGAAACAAGCAGTTAGCCCTAGAAGTTGGTTTAACATCGCTCAAACAAACTGTGAGGGCTCTAAAGGTGAAGAAGGTAAGGGATAAGTTCGGATACTTTTACGGTGTGCTGATGAAGAAATTTGAGGTTAAGTATTTCCAGGAGTTAACAGATCTCGGATTTAGTTTGGTGGAGTAAATAAATAATAATAGAAGAAACTAGGTATACAAATAAAAAAACTACCAACTTTATGTTAGTAGTTAGAATAAAAATTAGAGTGAATAATAGTGGCTTGAGAGTTTGAATTTTAGTTGAAATATTGGTCACAAAATTGGTCACGAAACGAGCTGAAATACTTGAATTTAAAAGGTTTAGCGGTTCCTAATTTGGTCACATTTCTTTAGAAAATATAACTTCTTGACTCGTAACTAGAGCAAAAACTATTAACTCTTCTTACTAATCC
Organism: Peribacillus sp. NPDC097198; assembly: GCF_044762055.1. Classification (NCBI taxonomy): domain Bacteria; kingdom Bacillati; phylum Bacillota; class Bacilli; order Caryophanales; family Bacillaceae; genus Peribacillus; species Peribacillus sp. NPDC097198. The sequence goes on from NZ_JBIWDO010000020.1 coordinate 40,145, forward strand.
GCTCCACAATCTCCATTAAATCATCTGGCCTATGGAATTCAATCGGTGAAACGCCTTTATCGAACTGAATCGTGTCGG
>NZ_JBIWDO010000021.1:0-36912 GCF_044762055.1 Peribacillus sp. NPDC097198
AGAAATGTTTGACTTGCTCATTTTGCTTTTTTATAGTGTGTGCTCACTCAAAATTTACGTTGGCGCTTTGTTTTGTTCAGTTTTCAAAGAGCAATAATGGTAATAATGGAGCGGGTGAAGAGAATCGAACTCTCATCATCAGCTTGGAAGGCTGAGGTTTTACCACTAAACTACACCCGCATTATATAATATATGAATGATTCCGAGAAATAATGGTCGGGAAGACAGGATTCGAACCTGCGACCCCTTGGTCCCAAACCAAGTGCTCTACCAAGCTGAGCTACTTCCCGTAAAATATGGTGCGCCCGGCGGGAGTCGAACCTACAACCTTCTGATTCGTAGTCAGATGCTCTATCCAATTGAGCTACGGGCGCTAATTTCTATGATGTTATTGGTGCGGCCGAGAGGAGTCGAACCTCCACGGGGTTTCCCCCACTAGGCCCTCAACCTAGCGCGTCTGCCATTCCGCCACGACCGCGAAAGCGACTTCGTAAGTTTAACACCTTTTCAACTTGTTGTCAAGTAGAAAGTTATGCGGGTGAAGGGACTTGAACCCCCACGCCTTGCGGCGCCAGATCCTAAGTCTGGTGCGTCTGCCAATTCCGCCACACCCGCGTAATAAAATGAAAATGGTGAGCCATGAAGGATTCGAACCTTCGACCCTCTGATTAAAAGTCAGATGCTCTACCAACTGAGCTAATGGCTCTAAACGAAAATGGCTGGGCTAGAAGGGATCGAACCTTCGCATGACGGAATCAAAATCCGTTGCCTTACCGCTTGGCTATAGCCCATCAATCAAACTCATTAACAGCTAGGTTAATATTATATCACTATAACATCACTTTAGCAAGAGTTTATTTTTAAAAAAATAATGGCGGTCCCGACGGGAATCGAACCCGCGATCTCCTGCGTGACAGGCAGGCATGTTAACCGCTACACCACGGGACCAGCAAATAACGTTACGAAAAAAGTGACCCATACGGGATTCGAACCCGTGTTACCGCCGTGAAAGGGCGGTGTCTTAACCGCTTGACCAATGGGCCTTAATTAAAATGTTTCTGGCGGAGAAGGAGGGATTTGAACCCTCGCGCCGCTCGCGCGACCTACACCCTTAGCAGGGGCGCCTCTTCAGCCTCTTGAGTACTTCCCCAAAAAAATGGCTCCGCAGGTAGGACTCGAACCTACGACCGTTCGGTTAACAGCCGAATGCTCTACCACTGAGCTACTGCGGAATAGTGAAAGTTGGTTCCCTTTTTATGCTCAAGGACCTTAGTGGTTGTCGTGAAGAACAAGTTGTTATCTTGTCGACTCTTATGATTATAAAGAGGTTCAGAGTTAAAGTCAAGACATCTTTTTCTTTTTTTTATTTTTTTATTTCTTTTTCTTTAATCCCTTGGTAAATCAACGTTCCTCGGCACTTTCCACAGACAAATCTCGAAGTATCAATTCTTTTTTTTCTTAAATATACCTGCTGACATTGTGCACATATATATTGAATTGTATTCCTTTTCCTCTTAACTTGATTCGAAGGCAAAGGCGAACAGAATCTTGGGGCTCCCGTTTTTTTGAGTAAATGCTTAAAGTCTGCATCCCGGTGCTGGTACCCTTTCTTCTTAAGATGGAGATGATAGTGACATAATTCATGTTTTATGATCCCAATCAATTCTTCCAAACCACGTTCCTCGAAATATTTCTTGTTTATTTCTATATTATGAGTACCAAGCAAGTACCTTCCACCTGTTGTGCGAAGTCGTGGGTTAAAACTAGCTTGATGCTTAAACTTCCTTTGAAAGTGATTCATCGAAATTTCCTCAACCAATTTTTGCAATTGTTGATTATCCATCTCCCACACTCCTTCCATGGTAACAAGACAACCTATTATAACATAGACTAATAAAACAACAGGAATCTTTGGGGAGGTTAGCGTTATGCCGAAATGGTTTCAAAACCAAATTAGAAGAGCTTTCTATGATAAGGATTATTATCAAGTGAAAATGTTGAATCAATGCTGGTTTTTTTATCAAAAAAAAGAAACGCTACATTTATGATCATGATTCTACTTACGTAGTGTTCGCTCTCCTATAAAAAAAACCCCTTCTAAAAAAGAAGGAGTCTTTTCATTCATTAATTTTGGTCCTTAGGTTGTAACATGGTCAGCGACACTCTCTGTTTTTGAGCATCAACTTGTTCCACCCAAACCGTTACTACGTCTCCGACAGCCACAACGTCCATCGGATTCTTTATAAAACGGTTACTAAGTTTGGAAATATGCACGAGTCCATCTTGTTTGACGCCAATGTCCACAAAAGCACCGAAGTCTACAACATTTCTCACCGTACCTTGTAGTTCCATGCCGGTCTTTAAATCTTCCATTTTCAAAACGTCCTTTTTAAGCAAGGGTTTTGAAAGCTCGTCTCTCGGATCTCTTCCCGGTTTGACCAAATCATCGATGATGTCTTTAATCGTTATTTCCCCGATATCCAACTCATCAGCCAATTCTTTCGGATTTAAGCTGACTAATTGTTTATTCAACTCATCACTACCAAGGTCATCAGAAGTGAAACCGATTTTCTTTAGCATTTTATTCACAGCTCCATAGTTCTCCGGATGGATGGCTGTTTGATCAAGCGGTTCCTTGCCATTTAGAATGCGTAAGAAGCCTATGCATTGCTCATATGTTTTTGCGCCTAGTCGAGGAATCTTTTTTAATTCCTTCCTACTTGAGAACTTTCCTTCTTCTTCTCTTTTTTTGACGATATTTTGTGCAACAGATTTTGATAACCCCGCTACATATTGTAATAGGGATGGAGAAGCGGTATTGACGTTCACCCCTACTTGGTTAACGGCTGTTTCAACCACGAAAGTAAGAGATTCAGATAGTTTTTTTTGTGAAACATCATGTTGGTACTGCCCTACTCCTACAGATTTAGGATCTATTTTGACAAGTTCAGCAAGTGGATCTTGTAACCTCCTACCAATCGACACAGCACTTCTTTGCTCGACTTGAAGGTCCGGAAACTCCTCACGGGCAATATCTGAAGCTGAATACACGCTCGCTCCCGCTTCATTGACAATGATATAGGAGATGTTCCCTTTCATTTCCTTTAGAATATCAGCAATGAACTGCTCAGACTCCCTAGATGCGGTCCCGTTTCCAATGGCAACAATCTCTACATTGAAGCGCTGAAGAATTTCTATCGTTTTCGTGCGGGCTGCTTCTTTCTTACCTACAGGAGGATGTGGATAGATTACACTAATGTCCATCACCTTTCCTGTCTCATCAATAACAGCCAATTTACAGCCCGTTCGATACGCCGGATCGAGAGCTAGCACCACTTTCCCTTTAAGCGGAGGTTGTAAAAGCAAATTCCGGAGGTTTTCCGAAAAGATATGAATGGCTTGGTCTTCCGCTTTTTCGGTTAGTTCTTTTCGGATTTCCCTCTCTATAGAAGGTAAAATCAATCGTTTGAAGCCGTCTTCTATGGCGACTTTAAGCAATTCAGCAACTTCGGACTGATTATTTTTAATCACTTTCCGTTCTAAGTAACTGATGATGATATCCGTTCGCGGCTGTATTGATATTCGTAAAATGTCTTCCTTTTCACCTCTATTAAGGGCTAAAACCCGATGCGGAACGATTTTATGAATGGGCTCCTCATATTCATAGTACATCTCAAAAATCGCTTTCTCATCCTTTTCAGCATTTTTCACGGTCGAGGTCAACTTGCCTGCCTTAAAAATCTCATCCCTGATCCATTTTCTTAATTCCGCATCATCAGAAAGTAATTCTGCAATAATATCCTGAGCACCTGCTATTGCTTCTTCTATAGAAGAGACTTCTTTTTCATCTGATATGAATCCCTCTGCTTTTTCACGGACGGAAGCATAAACCTTACATTCAAGTAACCATAATGCCAGAGGTTCCAGGCCTTTTTCCTTAGCAACCGTAGCCTTAGTCCTTCGTTTTTGCTTATAAGGTCTATAAAGATCTTCGACTTCCTGTAGCTTTCCTGCCTTATCGATTTGTAAAGCCAATTCGTCTGTCATCTTACCCTGTTCACTGATGGATCGGATGACTTCCACTTTTCTCTGACCAAGGTTCTCTAGGTAATTCCATCTGTCCATAATCGAACGGATCTGTACCTCATCTAGCGAACCCGTCATTTCTTTACGATAACGAGCTATAAAAGGCACGGTATTACCATCCTGGAGCATCTGTATGACATTCTGTACTTGATTGTTCTTTAAGGTTAGCTCATTGGATATTTGCTTAATCAATACGTTCAAAGAATCTTCTACCATTACCAATTCATAAAACCTCCACCCTTTTTGTTCTTCTATGTATAGTCTAGCAAATGAACGATCATTGTGCGAATTCGCATACAAAAAAGCCCACTTCCGTTTATGGCGAAAGTAAGCTTCCTAAAATAAGAGTTGTATCATCCGCTGTTTGTGGACAGCTTTCTAAAATACAACGAGCATTTTTTTCGATAGGAACCTTCCTCTTTAGAAACGATTTAGCTCCTTTGAGTTCCAGTCCATCTGAATGAAAAATAAATTTTGCGTTCTGTTCATATTTAAATCTCTGTGTCCTGTACTTTTGCTTTCTACCTGACAAATACCCGGTAACAGGGAGAGGATATACCAACTTGTCATCCATCGGATTATATAGGAAAAAGCGGATGTTCCCTACTGAACTGTAGACAAACTCCTTCTCTTCATAATAAATCTTCATGATGGCGACGGCCGCCCCCCGTTTAGCAATCAATACCTGATTACATACATCCATAAGTGACTCTACATCTAAATGATGATGCATTTTGACTTGCTCTATAACCGCGTGGGAAGATTCATATGCATGTTCCCCACTACCGAGACCATCAGCCAAAACACAAATAAAGTAATCTTCCTCATGAAGAAAGAAGTAATCATCACCACAAAAAACCATATTGTTTTTAGAGGTTTGAGAGACAAGGACTTCTATATTTTCTTCTCGCAAAATCTCTTTAATCACGGAATTAACTCCGAATTTTCAGCATTAATTGCCTCCTGAAGCTTTTTAATTGCACGACGTTGAAGTCTTGAAACATGCATTTGCGATATCCCAAGCTTGTCGCCCGCTTCTTTTTGGCTTAAGTTCTCTAAATACGTGTATTGAATGATCAACTTTTCGCGGTCACTCAATACATGGAGAACCTTTTCAAGTACTAATCGTTGGTTGACACGCTCGAAACCTTCGTCAACGTTTCCAAATATATCGAGTAACGTAACCGTACCGCCATCAGAATCTGCCTCGATGGAATGGTCAACGGATAAAGCTTGATAACTTTTTCCCATCTCCATTGCTTCCAAGACTTCTTCTTCGGCTACCCCAATATGGTCCGCTATCTCATCAATTCTTGGCGAACGATGCAACGTGGTCGTTAATTCCTCAACGGTCACTCTAATTTTCGGTCCAAGTTCTTTAATTCTTCTCGGAACATGGACACTCCATGTTTTATCCCGCAAGAATCTTTTAATTTCGCCGATTATCGTAGGAACCGCAAACGCTTCGAAGCTTTTACCGAAAGATTCGTCATATCGGCGAATGGCACCTAATAAACCAATCATTCCGACCTGAGAGATATCTTCTTGAAACGATTTCCCCTTTGCGTATTTCCTGGAAATCGTCTCCACTAAACCCTTGTAATGAATGACTAAGTTACTTTGTGCTTCATCATCCTGATTCAACTGATAGGCTCTGATCCATTCATTTACCTTTTCTCTTTGCGCTTGATTAGGTTGAGACTGTTTTTGCATCCATCTCCACCTGCTCTCCTTCTAAAAACTTAGTCATAAAAACCGTAACCCCTTCATGCTGGTGAATTTTCACATCATCCATCAAGGTTTCAATGAGGTAAAGGCCCAAGCCTCCTTCTCTTAAGAATTCGACTTTTTCTCCATGTTCATATGGTCCAAGCCCTTGACGTACCTCTTCGAAATTACAGCTTTCACCACTATCAGAAACCATTACTTCCAAACGATCAGGATAGAGCCCAAAACTTACTTTCACTTCGCCATTTTCTTTATCTTTATACGCATGCTGAACCGCATTCGTACAGGCTTCACTTGTAGCAATTTTCAAATCTTCAATTTCGTCGTACGCAAATCCCATTCGGCTACCTATCCCAGAAAGTGTTAAACGAATGACACCGATGAATTCCGGTTTTGCAGGTATTTTCATTTCGATGTAATCATATACTTGACTCATTCTAACCCACCCTCTGTACCACTTTTAATATCAATAATATCTGCAAGACCTGTAATATCAAATAAACGTCGTAACCTTTCCGATAGTCCTATTAAAGTGAATTCGCCATTATGTGCTCTTACGTTTTTAAAAGCACCAACGAATACGCCCAATCCCGTGCTATCCATATAGGATACTTCCTTTAAATCAATAATAATTGAAACATTCTCTTGCTCTGATAGTGGAAATAATGATTCTCTAAGCTTTGGTGCTGTATAGGCATCAATTTCGCCTTGAAGCTTAACTGTATATTCCGTGTTTAACTCATTAACATCTACTGCTATATTCATCCTTGACCCACCTCTTTACATCCTCATCAATTCTTATTTATATATACCCTTGATTTTCAAAGCTAAACATTCGCTTTGAAAATTATTAATGTAAAATCGTCCCGCAGTTGAAAATTCTGCATTTTCTCCAACTGTTTATAAAGATTATTCACTATTTCCTGCGGCTGTAAGTGCATGTTCTTCTTAATGAATTCTATAAGGGTTTCACGCTCTATGAAACCATCACTCGTACGGCATTCCGTTACCCCATCGGATAAAAGGATAATCATGTCACCCGGTTTTACGAATTTTTCATATTGTTTATATTTCGTTTTTTTATCCACGCCCAGCAGTAAACCTTTTGCATCCAAGTCACTGAAGGTTCCGGCAGACGCATCATAATAAAACCCTGGCTCATGCCCGGCCGATGCAAAAGTGAACCGCTTATCATGAGGGTTATATAAGCCATAAAACATCGTAATGAACATGCTTGGATCCACATTATGTTCAACGACGCGATTTAAACTTTCCAGTACACTCTTCGGTTCATGGCGGTGTTCCGGCAAGCTATCCATCGCGTATTTGATCATCGACATGCATAGGGCCGCAGGAATGCCTTTCCCGATTACATCCGCAATGCCTATTCCAATACACCCAAGTTCATCTTCAACAAAGTGATAGTAATCCCCATTCATCTGTCGGGCTGGTACACTTATCACGCCAACATCCAAGTTCTTGATTTCGGGTATCTTCGTTTCCAAAAGGGTGTGTTGTACCTTTGCCGCAATCTCTATTTCAGATTTCAGCTCCTGCTGTTGGTGCCTTAGACTCTGATGTTCACGATAAGCAATGCCATACCCCATCATGACTTCTAATAGAAAATCGAATGAATCCACCACTTTGGTTGGCAGATCCGGATACAATGCCATTAGATTATTTTTATGCATACTGATGATCTCTTCAGGGGATATATTATATTTAATATTTAATCTGCTGATTTTTTGACCCTGATAGAGAGCTTGTTCATTTTGATCTTTTAAATAGGTAGAAAGCGCCTCCTGGTACTTTTTATCCATTTTTTCTCTTATATCCATATTCCCTCCTAACGGAGCCACTTGATGGCGGAAATCTTAGTCCCCTCACCCGGTATCGACTCAATATCGAAATCATCCATTAAGCGTTTTGCTCCAGGCAGGCCTGCCCCCAACCCCCCTGAGGTCGTAAAACCGTCCTCCATTACTCTACGGATATCCTGTATACCTGGTCCGTTATCTTCTGCAATGATTTTCAAGCCCGACTTGCCGTTTACAAGCAATTTTTCCAGACTCACATTTCCTTGTCCTGCATATAAGTATATATTCCGTGCCAATTCGCTTATGGCGGTTGTGATTCTAGCCTGGTCTACCGTGCCAAAGCCCAGTTCTTTAGCGAAGTTCCTTCCAAGCTGCCTTGCAGCTACTATGTCCCACTCATTAATAATTTTTACGCAGGATTGGACCCCCATACACTAATCCCCCAATTCCTGTTGTAATTTTTCCAGGCCCTTCTCTAGATCTAAAGCTGTTAGGACATCTTCGAGACTAATTCCCAATTCTATTAAGGTGATAGCAACTGCCGGCTGGATTCCTGTAATGACAACCTTGGCCCCCATAAGCTTTGACATACTGAAAACATCTCCCAATACCTTTGCGATAAAGGAATCTATAAAATCAATGGAAGTAATATCAATCACCACACCATTGGCACTGGTTTCATGGATCTTATCCAATAAATCTTCTTGAAACTGAAGGGCAGTCATATCATCCAATTCCCATTGGATAGAGACTAGCAAACAGTCATAAAGCTTTAAAATTGGAATCCTCATATGTCTCTCTCCACCTCTACAATTTTTCGGCTCGTTAATTCCAACGCAACCTCTATTCCCTTCTTCAAGGTGTTTTTTGTAATTACCTCATTCAAGTTAATTCCTAGATTTACGATCGTTTGGGCAATTTCCGGCCGGATCCCGCATAATATGCACCTTGCCCCCACCAATCGAACCGCTTCTCCTGCTTGAATAATATGATGGGCTACCATGGTATCGACTACCGGCACACCCGTAATATCGATAAGAACGACTTCGGATCTGTGCTTGACCACTCCCGTCAAAAGATTTTCCATGATTTGCTTTGCACGTTCCGTATCAATTGTACCGACCAAAGGCATAACCGTGATGCCCTCCAATACGGGAATTAAAGGTGCCGAAAGTTCCTGTAAGGCCATTCTCTGCAACGAGACGGTCCTTTCCCAGGTTTGCGAATATATATTGACGATTTCATTACTTATCGGAGTCGACCATTTATTTAAATAATTAACCAGCTCCATTTGATTATCTGGAGATACAATACCTTTATCAGCCATACCTTGCATGACGATAATCAAGAATTTTTGAAATCCTTCATTGACGAAAGTAAGGGGCCACCCTAGTTGGACCACTTTCTCGGCAAAATCTGAAAGTTTCAACGTGAACTCCCTGTCCTTACTATCGACATGGGCGATTATCATATCTATAAATTCACTACTCGTTTGTGTGAACATCTTATCGGAGACAACTTTTATCAATCTCACATCTGTATTTTCCTTCATGATGTTCATCCATTCAGTTAGGATGTAGTCTTGGTTTTGTTTAATAAAATTGTAAACCAATTGATTCATAATACCCCTCCATTTTACCACAATTACTATGTTTTACCCTCTGCGTCACATCAATGTTACTGAACTGTAATCTTTTCCAATTTTAGTTTTATTTCAATCCTATATATCGATCCTTATCGTCCTAACACATCATTTTACCCAAGATTCACATCAAGAAACATCAATGGAATGGAATGCCGTTGCAAGCACTTTACACCCCTTATCTAATTGTTATTCGTCAAAATCCTCCCATTTCCTGCTTAATGGTTATTTAGTAACTTTAATCGATAGCTTCACCATCATTTTTTGATAAACTGACCGATACACTCAAAAGTTTGTATGCAAAAAAACGATTCCTTTAGAAAAGGAATCGCCAGTTTTACCTTATAGAATTCGAATTATAATAACGCCCGTAATGACGGGAAACTTTTTCTTTAAAACTCAATCAGACCTAAGCTAATTTGCAGAGCTTCATTGACTTTTTGCATCATAGGATCGTCAAGATGTGTTATTTTATCAGTTAAACGCTGCTTATCAATTGTACGGATCTGTTCCAGTAAAATGACAGAATCACGTTCGAATCCGTACTTTTTCGCATTAATCTCAACATGTGTAGGCAATTTCGCTTTTTGAATTTGAGCTGTAATGGCTGCCACTATCACAGTCGGACTAAAGCGATTACCAATATCATTTTGTAGAATGAGTACCGGACGGGTTCCACCTTGCTCTGACCCTACTACCGGAGAAAGGTCTGCGAAGTACACGTCACCACGCTTTACAACAATCAATGGCTCAGCCTCCGCTAACTAAACGTTCAACGCAATGCCCAGCCTCGAACTCAGCTTGAAAAGCTTCAGAAGCAATCGTCAAATTAATGGCCGCCATTTCGATATAACCGCGTTTCATTGATTCGCGAAATTCTTTCTTTTTACGTTCGCGAAGATACATTTTTGTGGCACGATAAATAAATTCACTGCGATTAACATTTTCTTCACTCGCATACCCATCTAGTTCAGTTAAAAAATTTTGAGGTAATCGAATTAATATCTCTCTTGTTGCGCTGGATTCAGACACAAACATACACCTCCACCATCACTACACACCTTTATTATATATCCTTTTCAATATTACCATTAAAATTCCTATCTGCAAAGAGTATATTCCATTTCTCCATTCTATTATCAGCATAATAATGGATTTCTTATTCACAAACTTTGGATTTTCTTACAATCCCGTCTATCCTAATAGTATATTGCGTACGTGGCTAAACATGCCGTTTTTCAGATATAACCGTGGAACTCTCGCTCCTAACATGCATGTTACCTCATAATTGATCGTTTCAAGCTTGGCCGCTATTTCATCCACCGATATCGACTCATTTCCATTCTCGCCAATTAGGGTCACTTCCGTTCCCACCGGGAAAGGACGAGGTAATTTGATCATACACTGATCCATGCAAATCCTGCCTACGATGGGGACCCTTTGTCCTTCTACAATAACTTCCTGCCCTTGAAGCTTACGGATCCAACCATCGGCATACCCGATCGGCAAAGTAGCAATCCATTCATCCTCACTAGCCGTATACGTAGCTCCGTAGCTGACACTATCGCCCTTAGCGAGTTGCTTAACGGCGACGATCTTGGTTTTTAAAGAGATCGCCTGTTTCAACGGAAATGGTAAAAGACCAAGCATTTCTTGGGAGGGGCTTAACCCATACATGGAGATTCCCATTCTGATTGCATTGAAATCGGCTTCAGGGAACCTTAAGGACGCTGCACTATTAGCAGCATGAATGTAAGGAGGTTTCCTATTCAATACCGATAGCATTTTTTTGAATAATTCAAGTTGCTTTTCATAATAATCCGTATCGAGTTCATCTGCCGTTGCAAAATGAGTGAATACCCCTTGAAAGTTGAAGCATTCTTCCTGTTGAATTGAACTTTCCAATTCCTTTAGCTGTTCTGTCGTACGGACACCAATCCTGCCCATCCCACTATCCACTTTCACATGAACGTCCAGAACCTGCCCTGCCTTGAGTATATGACTTGCCTTTATTAACCAATCACGATCAAAAACTGTCAACGATATGCCATGTCCGGCAGCTATCCCAGCACTTTCGGGTCTCGAAGCCCCTAGAACTAAAATGGGAGCGATTATTCCCTTTTCTCTTAATGCTAGTGCCTCATCAAGAAACGCGACACATAAAAAGTCAGCACCTGCTTGCAATGCAGTTTGAGCCACTTCGTAATCTCCATGACCATATGCATTTGCTTTGACCACAGCAAACAGACTAACACTGGACGGTAGTCTGTTCTTCATGGTTGAAATATTTTCATACACACTATCTAAGTTCACTTCTGCCCAAGTATCACGATGAAACCCTTGTGTTTCCAAAACCCGTTCCTTCTTTCTGACATCACCAATAACGATTTCTTCTCATTATAGAAGTTTGTTTTTTATTATAGCCCATTCTATTACTAACGGATAGAAAGATAAAGTGCTTTTTTTACCCAAATTTTATATACCGACTAAACGCCCGATTACTTCAGTAAAGATATATTCTTCTATTCAATGGCAAGCCAAGGCCCTCCCAGCCCAATGTAATTGTGGGAAAGCCTAGCTTGATTGAATTCTTCGCCTTACTTAACAGAATCTCCACCAACAGAACGGGCTATTTCTATCATCTTTTCCTGTGTTAAGTCCTTCGAAGCTAACATGTAATCCACACCGTCAAAGGTCCAGGCTACTGTATTTCCCGTCATCGCCCCCACTGTAAAACCTAAGTCGACAGGCTCTCCATTGACATTGGTAGAAACAGAGGTTTGGACTACTTTTGCTTTTTCTTGCACTAATGTAAAACTAGTTGACCCTTCATAGGTCAGGATGACACGATCTCCCCCATCAGCTGCGATTTTCTTTTCTTCTGTTAGATTCATATCATCAAGATTGGATGGATATTTAACGGAAAATCCTTCATCCTTCACTTCTGCCATGACAGGAGCTTCAAGTTGGGCACTTGTCATGTTCTTTTTCATATCGAATGCATCCTTGTCGAATGTCGTATCAAATTTCACTTTAGAGAATTCCACCAGGACTAATGCTGTTTTATCCGGATCCATGACCTTAACGCTTACCGGGGATAGGTCCTTTTTATTGAGTGTGATTTCTTGAAAAGGAAGCATCTTATTGTTTTGGTAGCGTGTTTTGGTCTCGAAAACATAATGCTTATCCGTTTCTTTATATGTTGCGCTTTTATCTTCCGTGATATCTTTCACCAACGATTCATACAAATAGGCCTGGCTACTGTTTTCCGGCCATTCACTTTGAAACTTGAAGCTTTTGTTCAAAGCGGGCGTCAGTACATACACACCATCATCGTTTTTCAAAATCATTTGGCTCTGGTCCTTCTCTTCATTTTTTAGATTCACTCGGTAAAACGCAGGATTTTTATGCCAAATTTCCACAGTGTACACTTGAGGCTCCGTCCCCATCTTCAGCGTCATTTTCGCGTTTGCTTTATACCCCTTCATTTCCCCAATCTTTTCATTTAAATCGCTCACTACATCACCCTGTGATTTTTGGCCGCAAGCAGAAAGAGCAAGCAAGAGCATGATCCCTGCAAAAAGCATTACCATCTTCTTCATCTTTTCAACCCCTTTTTGTCATTTGAACGTAAAAGGGAGAGGAAAAGGCAGGATCCGGACATTGGCTCGACTGATGACTTGCATCCCAAGATTTTAGACACGACTTTTCCCGTCCCGCCAAAACCTTTTTGAGAGCACCTACTCTGCCATGTACCTTTTACCGGGCCTTGTCTCCCTATAGCACTAAATGTATATGAGACAACCTTGAGGTTTATGACCCGATAAGACAAACTCAATCAGTCCCCTTCAACTACGACTTGTGCAATCGCATAGTCACGGCTATGACTGATTGAAAGATGGACACCTACAGAAAATGGCTTCATAATCATGGGCTTTCCATTTCCATCTGAAACAATTTCTATATCCAAGAAAGATAGATGCTTCCCAATTCCAGTCCCCACAGCTTTTGAAAAGGCTTCCTTGGCAGCAAAACGGCCAGCAAAATACTCAATCTTCCTTCTGCCTTGCAACTTATCAAACAGTAAAATTTCTGTATCGGTTAATATGCGATTCTTGAAGCGAGGCTGCCGACTAAGCAGCAATTCAATCCTATCCAACTCCGTTATATCCACACCAATTCCTTTAATCACTTCAACACCTCTTCTACTAAGTTACTTTCTTGCATATTATCAGAGGACGATACCTCCTAAAAAATGATATTATATGTATAGAAATCCAATACTAAGGAGAATTCCATGTTTACAAGAACAGAAAGTTTTCGCGAATACGTGTCTTCTTATCGCGCCGTAACCGGCCTCATGTTCATGATGATGATCGTGTTTGTTTTCAACCTATTCCCTTTGTTTCCTGGTAATGTTCTTTTTTATTATGGTACAGGCGTGAACCTGTACATTGCCGAGGGCCAATGGTGGCGTTTGATTACACCTATTTTTCTGCATGGGACGTTTACACATTTACTTTTTAATGGGTTTTCTCTTGCCATCTTCGGTCCAGCCCTCGAAAAATACCTTGGCTTTGTTAAATTCGCCATCTTTTTTTTAATGACCGGTATCCTAGCCAATATCGCCACTTACTTGTTACTGCCACTCACATATACACACGTAGGTGCAAGCGGCGCAATTTTTGGCATACTAGGCTTCTACCTCTATCTTGTCCTCTTTCATAAAAGCAACTTTTCCACCAATGAAAGAAATACGGTTTATACGTTAACAGGCATTGCAGTAATTATGACATTTATTCAGCCACAAATAAACATTGTCGGTCATTTAGCGGGACTGGCTGCCGGTTTTTTGACAGCGCCCCTTTTCTGGAGAAAAAAATGGTAAACCGAACAGCCGACTCTAAATACGGAGTCGGCTACTTATTGTGCAGGTACCACTTTTCAATTAGATGGCAATCCTTATCTTCTATATCAACCACTGTACCCACTTGGGAGCTGATCCCTGACTTTATGGAAGCTGATATCGTCGCTAAATGGCTTCGCTTCTGGAAATATCCCTTTTTATATGTAAGCGATTGAATCCTGTTTCTTGGCATGATTAAAGTCTGCTTGGAGATTAAACGGCTGCTCAGTATCAATAAGTCCCCCTGGGTCTTCCACCCGGCCTCTATGAACTGCAAATAGGACCAAAGGAAGGCAAGTGGAATCAGTAATAAGGAGAAAAATCCCCATGTTCTGAAGAACCATATGAGGACCGCGATAATCGGGATGAATACGATTGCTTTGCGGATGACATAACGATAATAAGCACGTCTAGGCAAAGGCTTTATATCCACTACCGTTTCATAGCCTGGTAAAAATTCTTGGATTTTATCAGGCAAGTGTTTCTTTTTAATTAACGGAAAGAGCATGATGGAAAGACTTTCACGATCTTCCGCACTTCCCCCAGCATACTCCAAATACACAGTGGCCAATCCCAATGGCTTACGTACGAGATTTTCCATGATCCGAATCCCCTGGACCTTGCGGATGGGAATTGTTAATTGTTTTTTCTCCAACAATCCCCTTGTAATAACAAGCTCCTCACCTGTCCTCAAAGCGGTGAAGTTGGCATATCTAATGACCATACTCACAGTGGCCAACACGTAAACGACCAATAAGCCCAAAATGGCAAAACCAGTTAGTATGACTGACCCGAGCCCGATATACTCTTCATAATTCTTGAAGATTTTTTCAAAAGGAATGATTTCATCGAACTGTGATATAAAAGCGATTCCACCGGATAAGAATACACCGATTGCCCCCGACGTTGCCGCCATAACAAAAAGTTGAGGCAACGCTTGCTTAAAAGTAGAGGAAGCCCTATCTTTTTCCACGACGTGTAAATCTTCTTCTGTACGTTCCCCTTCAAGGATGTCAGAAGAAGTTTTTTTCTTTTTCTCCTCAATAATTATTGTATTCAGCTGATTCGCTTCGCTTTTTCTAATGGCGGACAAAACGGCATCAGCCTGAGTGCCACCAGCCGTTTCGATATTCACTTTCACAAGACTGAATATGCGTTGGATAATCCCCTCTGAAATATCGATACTATGTATCCGGTCAAACTTAATATAACGCTTCTTCCTGATGAATACGCCGGATTCTATCCTGAGCTCCCCGGACTCTAACCGATATGTAAAGCGCAACCATTGTATGAAAGCACGAATAACGAGCAAGAGCACGACGACGCCGATAACTAATGGCTGGACCCATCCCGGGACATCATTATTTTGCCCTGGTAACACGATCACTATCAAGAATGGCAAAACCAACTCTTTTATCGATTTAATGATATTGAGAAGGACAGCAATGGGGTGAAGCCGTTTCGGTTCAAACATCTTCTTCCTCCACACTGGCCATCCTGGAAATATAGTGCCGTAATTCATCCGCTTCCGTTAAATCCAGAGCAGGTATAATATGCACCGTTGCAGCTGTGGATATTTCCACGGATGCCAAATCATACTTCCTTAATAAGGGGCCTTGCTTCGTTTCAACATGCTGTACCCGAATCATCGGGATGAGGGTCCTTTTAATCACAAAAATCCCACTTTGGATATCAATCTCCGTATTTCGCACGTCATAACGCCATCTTTTCCAGCGTAAAGAAGGAATCAAAAATACGGTCAGGTAACATTGAACGAAAGAGAAGATAAGCAACGCTCCAAAGATCCAATAAGTCCACCCTTGAATGATCGTCAGCACTAAAATGACCAAGCTCAAAACCCAAATGATTGAACAGCCAATAAGCCCACTGAATTTCCAAGCAGTCAGTGCCTTATCGGATATGAGGCTTTGAGGTTCCATAGTACCCTCCTTTTCCGATTTAAAATGAATGCTCTTGTTATTCCACACATTGGTGTGCATCCAATTTGATATACCTCATTGTACAGAATTCAAACTTTTCTTACAACTACCTCATTCATTTAATTCTATTTATTACAAAAACATCCACTTAAACACTTTATTGAATAAAAAATAAGCCGCTCAGATGAGCGACTTATTTATCGAAATTCATTTCAATTAATTGCTAGATTTTTCTCTTTTTTGGCTTGTGCTACGGTTGCCATAGCCATTAGATTTACGGTTCGAGCTAGGACGTTTGTTTGCCCCGCTACCGTAATCTTTTCTGCCTGAAGAACTACGTCCATTACGCGGTCTGTTAGACGAACTGCTTCCACCACGGTTACGACGCATTGAAGGAGATTCTTCAGTTAATTTAATCGGAGTTTGATCCGGTTCTTTCGTCATTGACTTAAGCATAGCTGCAACTAAATCAGCTGCACTATGTTGTTTCAATAACTCTTCAGCTTGACCAAGGTATAACGATAAATCGTCATTCTCGATTGCAGAAAGAACTTTCTCCGTTACTGCTTTTTGTTGCCCTTGCAACGCTTCAGTTGAAGTAGGAGTTTTCATTCTCTCCATACGTTTTCTAGTTGTATGTTCAACTGCTTGAAGTTGCCCTCTTTCTCTTGGTGTTACAAATGTGATTGCAATACCATGTTTACCGGCACGTCCTGTACGACCGATACGGTGAACGTAACTTTCTGGGTCTTGAGGAATATCAAAGTTGTATACATGCGTTACACCGGAAATATCAAGTCCACGAGCGGCTACGTCCGTAGCTACAAGGACATCAAGATTTCCTTCTTTGAATTTCTTCAATACAGAAATACGCTTCGCTTGGCTAAGGTCACCGTGAATTCCTTCAGCACTATAGCCACGGATATTCAATGCAGAAGACAATTCATCGACGCGACGTTTTGTACGTCCGAATACGATGGCAAGTTCTGGTGTTTGGATATCGAAAAGACGTGCTAATGTATCGAATTTTTCACTTTCTCTTAATTCCAAGTAGTATTGTTCGATGCGGTCAACAGTCATCTCTTTCGCTTTTACACGAACAAGAACTGGTTCATGCATGAAACGTTCTGCAATTTTACGGATTGGGTCAGGCATTGTAGCTGAGAAAAGCAATGTTTGTCTTTCATCAGGAACCGTTGAAAGGATAGACTCGATATCCTCAATGAATCCCATGTTAAGCATTTCATCCGCTTCATCAAGGACTACAGTGTGAACTCCACCTAATTTGATGTTTTTACGTTTGATATGATCTAACAGACGACCAGGTGTACCAACGATGATATGTGGTTTTTTCTTTAAGGCACGGATTTGACGGTCGATGTCTTGTCCTCCGTACACTGCTAATACACGAGCGCGCTTTCCGTAACCAAGTTTGAAAAGTTCTTCAGAAACTTGAATGGCAAGCTCACGAGTAGGTGCAATAACAATCCCTTGCACATTTTCGTTGGCAATATCGATGTTTTCCATCAATGGAATACCGAATGCTGCTGTTTTACCTGTTCCCGTTTGCGCTTGACCAATAATATCTTTACCTTCAAGTGCTAGAGGAATCGTTTGGGCTTGAATCGGACTCGCTTCTTCAAATCCCATTTTTTCTATTGATTTCATAGACGTTCTATCTAAACCTAATTCGCTAAACAATGTCAATGTTTTCGTACTCCTTTTTATATCGTAAATTTACACGTGCATTCAATGCACGAATTGATTAGTTCAAATCCTCATCATCATGACAGATGTTCTACTTTATTCTTATGAAAAAGTTTATCATTATCACCTAAAAGAATATCTACCTTTTAGCTCTAATGAACTCAATATGATTTTTTAAAAAGGAAATATACCAGTACTTGCGTTTCACTGGCATTTAATGCATTGCGCACGTGTAGACTTATTTTTAACATACGCCCATCTTTTTAAAAGTGCATGTAACCAAAATTAAATTCAAAATGGAAAATTAAAAGTAGCATAAACGGTTATTCACCGTTTTATTTCAGGTGAGGGCTGCTGCACCTATTATTCCACAGACTTAAAAGTCTGTCTGAATAAAACTTGACGAGCGCCAAGATTCTTATACAAAACAGGCCCGGTGCGTTGAGGATGTGCAGAAGTGGAAAGACGCTAAATGCAGCTTATTTCCCTATTAGCTACTAAAGCCACTGTGGTACGCAGCTTTTATATATGACCAGACGCGCGGCCTATTTAATCTAAAATAATCTCAAAAAACCTCATGAAAAACATGAAAGAAGAAACAATATGTTGCCTCAACCTGATTAATCTAATTAATTATTCATCAATGATAAGACATTTAAACTCATACTTCATATTACCATTTTCAAACTGTTATTGCAATAAAGGATATTTTCGTATCCATCGTTACTTATAAAGAATACGGCGGGAAGCCGACATGTCAAATATCCATTTCCCCCAAAAACAATAGTCTTGATACCCATTCATCGGGTTTTTCTCCTAGAAGTGAAATAAGGAACGATGCCCAACCGATTCCGAAATAAAAAAAATCCGGGTACCCATATGGTACCCGAACTCCTTCCCATTTAGACCAATAAAACGAATTGTTCGATTTTACAAATGGACAATATCTTTTTCACAGGCTTCGTTGCACCCGTCATTTCTATTTCCAAGTTTGCGGATAATGGATATAACCATTTAACGAGGAAACTAATGCCGGTGCTATCAATAAATTTCACTTGTGATAAATCGATTTGAAGGCGATCTATATTATCCGGAACCTGGAAGGTATTCAATAGCCTTTCAAGATAGGACGAGTTCTCATAATGAATATCACTTAAGATATGCACATTAAACGTATTTTGATCAATATGGACATGAAGCATGCGCGCCCACCACCTCTTTCACATTAAATACCGCTGTAGCTCTTTTTCCTGCCTCATCAAAGGAAAACTCACATAATTGCTGGATCAAGTATAAGCCCCTGCCCCCTTCATTACTCACATCGGGGCATTCCATCTTCCTATAGCTCTCCCAATTAAACCCTCCAGCAAATGAATGAATTTTTATGGAGATTCGCTCGAAGGCTTCTTCCTCAATCTCTAGATCTGCTTTATCCTGACCTTCATGTTGTATAACGTTCGATAAAAGTTCCCAAATCACTAATTTCACATTAAAGAACAAAAATTCAGAGCTATCCTTTACCTTAAACATTTCAAATTCCTGCATGATTTCATTTACAGTCTGGGCGAGCGTTTTCACATTCAACTGTCTAACCTGGATTTTTTTTATTGGCATTTTGAATCTGCTCCAAAGTTTTTGAAAGATATGGATGAATATAATCTTCCTGATGTTCTAATCGGTAAAACTGGCTCCAGACTGAACCTATTATTGCTTTTGTTTCTAAAGTATTTTCTTCCACGCATCGATCGATTTGCAACAGCCACAACTTTATCGAAAGCCTTTCCTCGGGACTGTTTGGCAATTCCCCCAAGTCAATTCGAATAATCTTTTCATTCGCCTGTTCTAAAAGAACTTGTGTCATTTCATACGTTGATGCATACGTTTTCCCTTCAAATTCCAGGTACCCTTTCATCATAGGTCACCTCTTTAATTTAGTATCCATTAACCCTTGAACTTCTGCGATAGTTCAATATTCAATGAACTCAATTGCTCAGCCATCTCTGATATTTGGGAAGAAGCCGATGTGAGTTCCTCAAACGTTGATCTAAATTCTCCAATTTCTCCGCCCAAATGACTGATTTTCCCGTCGCTCTCTTTCACGCTTCTTACCGAATCATCCAGGATATCTATGATTTCTTTATTTACATGTCTAAAGAATCTCGCTTCATCCACGATACTTTGAAAACTCTCATCAAATTTCATCACCGTCTTCTGGACTGATGCCACCTGTTGTTGAATGGAATCAAGTGATAGCTCGGTTTTGCGGGCAAGGTTTCTAACTTCTTGTGCGACTATAGAGAAACCTTTTCCGTGTTGGCCTGCTCGAGCTGCTTCAATCCCTGCATTTAGCGATAGAATATTGGTTTGATTAGATAGGGTGCGTATCGTCTGTACCACTTGCCCAATATGTAAGGAGTCCTCATTCAGTTCCTCTGTTAAGTTCTTAACTTTTTCGATTAAGTCCACGACATCATCGACTTTCTTCAAAGCCTTCGAGACATTGCCTTTTCCTGTTTCAACATGATGGATCATCGCTTTTGACCCAGTATTAATTTCATCAATATCTTCGAGCATGCTTTGGACCCGAGTATCCCGTTCGGCTAGCGAAGCCATGGTTTGTTTCGCACTGGATGCCAATATGGAAGAAGAATCGTTCAAACGGTATTGAAGCTCCTCAATCTCATTTAGCTTCATCATGGAGGATGTATAAGACTTTATATATGTCTGGATCGCAATTTGCATATCGAATGAACAAAGCTTTTGAAATGAGTAATAATAATCCTGGGCTTCTTGCCAACTATCACACTCACGGGTCAGCATCTGCAGGACCTCATGCTGAATGATGGTAAAGGCACCGATATACCACTCTGGGAAAAGACCTATCCGGTTATGCACACTACCAATAACCTTACGTCGTATCACGTACTTCTCCCCGACGTCCCCCGAAACCATATCCAGAATATATTTCTCTAATGTCTGCTTTAACCTATGAATAGTGGAATGTTCCTGAATGATCATGGTTAGGTTGGGAATTTCCGAAATGCGAGCATAAAAAGCGTCCACTATCTTTTCAACGTTCTTTTCCATAATAGGCTTTAGACTCATAAGTGTCGTAATATCCTGTTCTTCCAAATTCACAAACATAAGCTGAAGAGCATTCTTTCCCTTTTCAATTTCCGAGAATATAGGTGCACGAGTCGGAGTAGATCCTATTTTAATGGGGACTGTAGGCTGCTTCTCTTGTTTCTTCAATGATTCCTTATTTTTCAAACTAAATAATGATGTAAATGGACACCCACTCAACTGTATTTCCCCTTCCCCTTAACTAAGACTTTATACCTACTATATTTTACATTATAACCCAATAAACGTGCAGTAATATCAACAATATTATGAATTCTCGTGCAAAAAAAGCATGAAATGTGTCTTTGTATAGTATAATAGTCCTGCATATGCACAACCTAACAAATATCAGGGGGTTATATGAATATATATACGTTGGATATCCCAGAATGTAGAGACTTTAGCCTTGTATTACAAACACTAGACAAGAAAGTCATTTTTTTAGAAGACCCGGTAGGACAACAACATCTGTTTCGAAATAAGACGGACTTATTGCAATCCTTATTCATCCTACCTTTATACCTTTCGAGAGACTCCTCCCAACAAACCGCCTTATTTGCTTTAGCCGAGTCTTATGAGATACCCATACTATTCATTTATAAGCGTTCAAAAAAGTTAAAGGATCCACAGACCTTACCCAAAAAAACGATTTATGAGTCGATGGCCTTCCCTGCAGACCCAGTGGAGATTAAGCTGAAATTGAAAGCTCTTCAGAATATTAGCATGCAGTTATACTCAACGAAGATGAAGGAACAGGAACTAGTAAATATCGGACTTAAAGTTAAGCAAAACTTGCGTGTAGCTCAAAACTTTCAACAGCTTGTCCTTCCTACATCCATACAAAAGAAAGATATCGAAATCCAGGGGCTTTTCCAGCCATCAAGTGAGCTGTCGGGGGATTTATTTTACTGGCAGGAGGTCGAGGACGGGAAATACGGGTTCATCATCATCGATGTTTGTGGAAAAGGAATTCAAGCCGCACTCATCAGCATGTCTATCCGCTCTTTAATGCCTGGGCTTATCAAGCGTGTAAAAGACCCCACCTTCATTACGAAAGAACTGAACAAGCATATGGGCCATCTGTTCCAGGAGTATCAAAAGGAAAATACGAATGCCCCATACTTTACGGCCTTCATTGCTTTTGTGGATACGGCCGCTCGAATTATTGAATATGTTAACAATGGGCATCCTCCTGCAATGATGTATTCCCCTTGCAATAATGAATTGCAAATTTTAAGTAATGGCTCGATGCCTATAGGTCTTGTACCAGATATGCCTATAGAAAAAGGGTCCATTCACTATGAAGCTGGGAGTCGTTTCGTTATATATACCGATGGACTTTCTGAGTCTCCCAGTAACCATACCATTCATAGATTCGATAAGATTGAACAGGAGTTTATAGATAATGTCCACTTAGATACATCAGATCTTCTTCATGAATTATTACTCTCCAGGATGAAGCATTCCGAAATCAATGATGATATCTGCATCATTGCTGGTACCTTGTTTTAAGCCTTCAATAGAGAAAGAGCCGATTTCATAATGAAATCGGCTCTTTCTCTATTTCTCATCATTTTTGCAAGGCTTTTACGACTTCTTCTAACTTCATGCCTCTTGAAGCTTTGACCAAAATTAAATCATGGGCATCAGTAGAAGTCTGTAGCGCTTCTATTAATTGTTGTTTATCTTGAAAAGATTGAACATTCTCAGCTGCAAATGTTTTACGTGCACCCTTAGCAATATAATCGGCAAGCGGTCCATATGTAAAGACCTTATCAATTTGATCAACCGCTATCAGTTCACCTATTCTCAAGTGGAAATCTTTTTCGCTTGCTCCTAACTCCAACATATCTCCAAGTACAAGGATTTTATTCCTAAAACCGGATAGACCTTCAATCAGCTCAATTGCTGCCTTGACGGAAGTGGGGCTGGCATTGTAAGCATCATTAATGATTTTCTGCCCATTTATGCCTTCGACCATCTCCATCCTCATGTTTGTAAGGCGAATGGCTTCTAAGCCCTTATGGATGGATTCGTTACCTATATTCAGTTCTTTTGCGGCAAGAATGGCAGCCAATGCATTGAGCACGTTATGCTGACCCAAAACCGGGATTTGATAGTCACCTTGATTCTCTCCACCAAGTGTAAACGAGGTACTGTCTGCCTCTTGGGTAATCGTCAATGGGAACAAGTCATTCCGCTCCGTACGTCCGAAGGATAGGACACGTAAATGGGGGAATTGCTTTTGAATCCGGCTTTCCAGCAAAGGTTCGTCACCATGGTAAATAAGCGTTCCGCCCTGTGGCAATCCCTCCACGATTTCTAGCTTCGCATTGGCGATTTCTTCTCGCGAGCCTAAATCCAACAAATGCGATTCGCCTATATTTGTAATAATGGCTACATCTGGTTTTGCTAGCTTGGATAAAAATTCGATTTCCCCACGACTACTCATGCCCATTTCTAAAACGGCTGCTTCTGTTTCCTCATCCATGGATAGGATAGTTAGTGGTAATCCAAGATGATTATTGAAGTTACCATTCGTCTTATGGACTTTATAGGTAGTGGCCAGCAGGGCAGCCGTCATATCTTTCGTAGTGGTTTTACCATTGCTCCCCGTTATTCCAATGACTTTAATATTCAATTGGTCCCGATAAGCGCGTGCCAATTGCTGTAATGCCTTTTCAGTATTTTCCACAAGGATGATTGGTAAATCAGTAGGTGGATTCGGAATATCCTGCTGCCAAAAAGAAGCGGATGCTCCCTGCGCAATGGCACTTCTGACATATTGATGGCCATCGACTTGCTCTCCCTTTAACGGAACGAACAAGCATCCTTTCGTAACCGCTCTTGAATCGATGGTTACACCATGAATTTCAATGGGTTCAAATACCTTACTATCGTTCAATCCATTTACCATCTCAGATATTTGTCTCAACGTTCTCTTTATCACTTTCGTTCCTCCTTCGTTCATCAAACTAAATCTTCCATTTTCTTTATAACCAAACTAAGCAGCAATCGGCATGGAGAACCGATTCCTGCTTGCTAGAGTAAGTCCTGCGTATAATTGAAATACAGGAACCCACTTTACATTACCGCTTACACTGTATATTTAATTTGTTGTTTTTCTTCATAGCGCTCTAAAGCAAGCTTCACAAGTTCTTCTATTAATTGTGGATATTCAAGACCCGTGTGCTTCCATAATAGCGGGAACATGCTGAATGGCGTAAAGCCAGGCATCGTATTCACTTCATTGATATAGACCTTTCCATCTTTCGTCAAAAAGAAATCGGCCCGGACGAGTCCGGAACAGTCCAATGACTTGAAGGCTGTGATTGCCATTTGAGATAAAGCTTTGTATTGACTTTCCTCTATTTCGGCAGGTATGGCCATCGCTGAATTTCCGTCGACGTATTTAGCTGAATAATCATAGAAGTCAAAGTCTGTCTTAGGAATGATTTCTCCTGCCACAGAACAAGATGGGGTATCATTCCCGATCACGCCAAACTCCACTTCACGGGCGATGACTCCTTCTTCAACGATGATTTTCCGATCGAATTGAAATGCTTCTGCGACCGCCTTCTTCAACTCATTAGCATTATTACATTTGCTGACTCCTACGCTTGAGCCTAAATTAGCCGGTTTTACAAAACAAGGGTACCCACATACTTCTTCCACCTTCTCAATGGACCGTTCTGTGTTACTCTCCCATTCCGAGCGGATGAACCATGTATAGTTAACTTGCGGTAATCCCGCCTGTGCAAAAATATTTTTCATGATGACCTTATCCATCCCTGCGGATGAAGCCAGTACCCCATTTCCCACATAAGGAAGATTCAACAGCTCAAGCATCCCCTGTACTGTTCCATCTTCGCCATTCGGTCCATGTAGAAGAGGGAAAATGACATCATAACCCGTGGACCCACTATTTTCATCAGTTAAATGGGCTTGCAATGACAAAGGAGAAGTCAATTTATCGGATGATAAAGCCAATTCCTCCACGGATTTTGCCGGACCAGTCAACTTTGGACCATTTACCCAAGAACCTTCTTTTGTTATGTAAATCGGATATATGTCAAACTTTGCTAAGTCGAGAGCTTTAATGACTGCTAAAGCTGTCTGCAAAGAAACATCATGTTCCGCAGATTTCCCACCATAAAGCAAACCAAGTTTAGTTTTCATGAGTTATTACCCTCCAATATTCTTTTAACCATGTTCCATTGTAACACTTTACACTAAAACGGGAAAAGTGAAAGTTCCCCCTTCTATAGCTATAATTAGAAGTTTATGCACCCAGTTGCAAGTCCTACGACCCAAACCCTTAATTAGCTAAAGAAGTTATTTATATAGCGTCGTGTTGATAACGCTCTCCCAAACCTTTTCTTTACGATGAAAAGTAATGAAGGCATCAGGTCCTTGTTCTTTTCTATCTAAGAAATCATCATGCATCTCATCCATGTTCAAATAATCTCCCACGATCCATGCTGGGATCTCGATTTTGGTCCTTGTAATCTTCACATGTCTAAAAGAAAAAACTATACCTTCCGCCAATATAGGAGCCAGGGAAGAAATAATATCCAAAGGAATTGCAGGCAATTCTTTTTTCTTCCTCATTCCTAACCATGTTCTTTCGACTTTCAATGGTTCAAGCTTCAACGGAAGTAAATTTCCCAGCATCTTATAGTACGTTGAAATCGAACGAAAGTAAATTTTATTAAACCATCCATCATCTTGGGCCAGATAGACAAATTGATTATTCAGTTTGTGAAAGAAAGGGGGTTCTAAGTGATTTTTGGTATGCCCCACATATAGGAGTTCCGCTAATTCCCTGCCGTCCAATTCTTCTAGACAATCCGCTTCCTTAAAATCGACCCAACAGAAATCTCCATATGCACGAACATCCTCTTTAAGTAGCTTATAAACGTTCTCAGATGAAACGCTCTCCAGCAAGACATTCAAATCGTACTCCCCACCATCATATTGATGTTTCAATAATAAGATGGAATTCAAGCTATGCGGTAAGGAATAGGAGAATTCTCGAAAATTAAGGCCATTAAAAAGGACAAATCTTTCGGAAGCCTGCATATGCATATATAAGATGTCATTACCTTCATTTTTCATGATTATATTCCCTCCGAGCCTTTCATCAATAGTTCTATTTTATCAAACTTTTTAATATTCACGAAGTGTATATAAAATAGTAGTAAAAATAAGAAACTAGACAGGCAGTAATTTCCATATTATAGTAAAAATAAAAGCTTGGAGGATGAATGATGGATAAAATAGAAAAAGACGATTTCATCAATCACTTGCAGGAAGACGCTGTCGCCGATTCATCAAAAAATTGGGGTCTTTGGGAACTCGAAAAATTTGCATTCGATAAATACTTTCATCAAGCCGACTCCATCCTTGATATTGGATGCAGTACAGGGAGGACGACCTTTGCTCTATACAAGAATGGGTTTCATCATATAACCGGACTGGACCCTTCACCCTCCAAGATTCAAGAAGCCCGGAAGTTTTCACAAGATGAAAATATGGAGATTCCATTCTTTCTTGGGAATGCCACGGAAATCCCTTTCAACGACTCGTCATTCGACCATGCACTCTTTTCCTTTCATGGTTTAATGAAAATCCCTCAACGAAAAAACCGCATTCTCGCTTTGAAAGAAATCAAACGCATACTTAGACCAGGAGGCCGTTTCCTATTCACCACACCGATTCGCGACAGTAATGAAAGGTATCTTAATTTTTGGGAACAGGAAGAAATGATTTGGTGTGATAGTAAACAGGATGAACGGCTATATGAGTTCGGTGATATCTTCACAAAGGGAAAGTCTCACCAAGAAGAAGCCTATCTCCATATCCCGAGTCAGCAGGAAGTCCTTGATTGCCTAGAAGAAGCCCAACTGACTGTTTTGGAAACCTTTCACCAAGATTCATTTAATGAAAGCGTTATGGCTATGAACTTTTCCCCTGACTCCCATTTCTGGATCGTCCATCAATAAGTTGTTTTCGACTTTCATCTGAATACAAAAAAACTCCAGAGTGCAATCACCCTGGAGTTTTGACTTATATTAAGAAGCCTGTTCGAGTTTTCCTTTTTCGGCAGGAGGGTTGAATTGACCTTCCCACTTGGAAATAACGATGGCTGCTAAAGAGTTACCAATAACGTTTACTACAGTACGACCCATATCAAGGATACGGTCAATACCTGCTATGAAGGCAAGTCCTTCAATTGGGATGCCCACCGTACCTAATGTTGCTAAAAGTACAACGAAGGATACGCCCGGTACACCGGCAATTCCTTTAGAGGTAATCATCAACACTAACATTAGCGTTATTTGCTCATAAGCACTTAGATGTATGCCGTACATTTGAGCAATGAAGATGGCTGCTAAAGCTTGGTATAATGTGGAACCATCTAGGTTGAATGAGTAACCAGTCGGAATAACAAAAGACGTAATATGTTTTGGACAACCGGCTTTCTCCATCTTCTCCATGATTCTTGGAAGAACCGCTTCTGAACTTGCTGTGGAAAATGCTAAGATCAATTCTTCTTTCAAAATGGCAATTAACTTAAAGATACTGAAGCCTACAAATTTTGCAATGAGCCCCAGGATGACAACTACGAAGAAAATCATCGTTCCGTATACGGAAAGGGCTAACTTTCCTAATGGGATTAGTGATGATAAACCGAATTTAGAGATTGTCACACCGATTAGTGCAAATACCCCAATCGGAGCAAATTTCATAACCATATTGGTTAGATTGAACATACCTTCCGCCGCACCTTGGAAGAAACGGAATACTGGTACTCCTTTTTCACCGATAGCTGCAATGCTTAGTCCAAACAAGACTGAGAAGAAAATGATTGCAAGCATATCGCCTTCTACCATTGCTTTAATCGGATTAGATGGGACAATATGAACGATTGTATCTATAAAGGATTCGTGTTGCTTAGTTTCTGCTGTGTCAACATAAGTGGAAATATCCGTTTGTTCAAGCTCACCCATATTTACGCCCGCGCCAGGCTGAATAATATTGGCAGATAATAAACCTACGCCTATTGCAACTAGTGTTACTACTATAAAGTAGGATAGTGACTTGGCACCTAATTTCCCTACTGATTTAATATCGCCCACGCCTGCAACTGCAACAATAAGGCTAGAAACGATAATTGGAACGACGATCATTTTAATCATACGTAGGAAGATATCACCTAATGGTTGTAGATAGCTTTGTGCCGTCTCACTTCCATAAAATATAGCACCTACGATAATTCCTAGAATTAAGCCAATGAATATTTGGCTTGCTAAACTCAGTTTGAATTTCTTCATTTAATTTCCTCACCTTCCATATAGTCTTTGATGTAAAAACATTTGTCTCGGTAAGGGAAACAAGATACTAATAAAAAGAGAAAAATTTTTCTGTATATTGAAAAACTTCTATCCTTACGCTTAAAAAAAAGACACCCTACGTGTCATTTTCCCTATTGGCGTGTTATTCACACATGTTCCCTCGAAGACGCTTACGGGGTTAGCTGTCGGGTTAGGAATCGGAAACACAATGGCCCTTTCATCTCTGAATTCACCCCTAGCGAATATAATCCGCAAAATTGGTTCCCCCGTTCTTTTTTATAAGATTAAGCGAGCTAACTTATATTAAAATATTATACTAAAAATATTAATCTGTAAATATATTTTCTTTCCCCACACTCCGAAAGTACAGAGGGGATTAAGAATATTGAGTGCTACGTGGGTTTACACTTATTGTTTAAATAGGTAATTAGTTTTAACAGTAAAAAAATTATGGCCATTTTTGATTTAACTGAAAATTATTTTTCCAAAAATCCTAGTAAAATGTATCTAACTTTTTCCCTTTTGGATAGTTTCTTAAAAGTTGCAGAGTGAACCTTGTCCAATTTGAGCGGGGTAATGAAGTAAGAGTGGTTCTTCACTACCTTTTTCGGTTCTAAAAGGATGACATCTCCCACTGCTGGACCTTTAAGCATCTCTTGCTTCCCTTTTGCTTGAGCCCCTTTTGTAAAGTATTGTCGGTTCAAATGCCCTTTATTGGTCATTTTATAGACATGCGGCTGCTTCCGTTCATGTATCGCTTCTGTTGGAACAGTCGGGACTCCCGTCTTCACATTCGTTATAACGGTAAGGTCGACCTTTGAACCGTCTAATAGCGCTTCCTTATTCTCTGCTTCCGTTACAATTTCCGCTTCGAATGTATAGCGATTTTCATCCTTTAGGGTTGGCTCCTCTTTGGGATAAGGATGTATACGGCTGATGGTTCCGCCCAACCTCTTTTTCAAATCAGGAGAACTAGCTTTTATCTCCATCCCTACCTCTGCCTTCTTTAACTCTTCTTCAGAGAAGGAACCTTCGATGGCCATATCTGTCGAAGCAATTGAAATAATCGGATTCGTTAAATTTTTATTGATCTTCTTCACGACACCATCCGCTTCACTTGTCGTCTCAACGGCATTGGTTTGCACCTCAATTGAGCTTAATTGTGCTTCTAGCATGACCACTTTTTCCTTCAAGCTATTTTTTTCAAGTTCCTGCTTGTACATCTCCTGCTCAATATTACTTTTAATTAAGTCTGAGGAAGAAGTGGTGATGTCTATATTTAGGTTCTTTTCTACTGTCTCATCGATAACCGTTTTGTTTGAATCCAGGGCCAGACCACTTTGATAAGCTTTCAACTTATTTATGTACTCATCAATTCCGACGATTTCTCCTTCGGTTGCGGCCTTTTCCGCTTCCAAATTATCTTTTAGTGCATCCAGTTCGGTTGTAGTGTATTCAAATAGGGATGTTCCAGCCGTTACCTCGTCCCCTTCGTGAACCAGGAATTTCTGAAAATCATTGTTTTTAGCATCAAAATAAACATCATATTCTTCTGCCGGTTTAAAGATTCCCTTTGTTTGAAATGTTTCAGTTATGGTATCTTTCTTAACTTGTGTCCATCTTTCGGTAAAAACGGTCCGTTCCACTTTACTGTCTTTTTTTTCAATCAAGTAAATATTACCCGATATCAAGGCCAAAGATGCTACTGATAGGGCTGCTAATTTCCACTTTTTCATTTTTCTCACCGCCTTATACGAATACGCCAACTTGTAGATATGCTAAAAATGCTTTAGCAAACCACGAGGCAATATAAAATAGAATGATCATTGATAAGACAAAGGCCTTGCTTCGTTCCGTATATACCTTCAAATAATAATATTGTAAAGAAATGATTAAAATTTGAAAAATGGTGATTTCACTAAAAAAATGAATAAAGTAATCGCTTCGAATGAAGTACTGGCTGATGACTCCAAGTGAAAAGGGGTTGGCATCATGCCCAATATCCATCAAAACAAAAAGGGGAATTAACAAAACCTTCTCCAGTAAGTGCAAACTAAGCGTAATCATTTGAACAATCACGGTTTTTATGTATGGGATATCCAATACTACCCAAAAGAATAAAGAAGCTAAAAAGATATAAATAGAAGGATAAAACAATCCTGCAATCATATTTCCAATTACAATCAGTAATTTTCCCGTTTCAAATTCACTTACATCCATCTTCGTAATATTTTTAGAAAATGATTCTGAACCAATTCCAAAATATCCACTTACTGAAAAAACTAAGACACTAAGAAAATATAATCCTATTAATTTCCAGAAAAGTCGTGTGACCGCTTCCGCATTTTGCAATTGGTAACGGCTTCTTTGCGGTTCAAAAATACCCTTTAACAATCGGACCTGGTATATCATGTATGTTCCTCCTGCAAAAAATGAAATATCATTTTATATTTTATCTTATTTTGTAAACAAATGCAGAAATAAGGAGGAATAAATATAAATATATACTCTTAATGCGTCTGATTCTGTTATACTCCTGAGCTAGGAGACAAAAAAGCAAGATGATGTTTCAGAACTTCTATCTGTGTAGGCGTCTGATTATAAATCTCTCCATCCATATCGACTTCGAGAGGTAATTCGGTTTCCACCTTCAATTTTCTTGCCTGGACATACATGACACCTGACTCTGAGCTGACACTTTCAGTCAACGAACTCTTCATGGCTAAGATCTCCCTAAATACACTTAGGCTCGATTCTTTCACGATGACGATATCAAACAGCCCATCGTCTGGCTGGACCATTGAAAAAGGCATTGAATTCGTTCCGATAAAATTACCATTCAAGACTAAAATCATGACAGCTTTTCCTTCGACACACGTTTCATCATATTCGACTCTAAAAGGAAACGGTTCTTGATCGCCTATCGTTCTAATTGCACTTAAAAAATAACCAATCTTCCCGAATTTACTTTTTTCTTGTTCATCTATATTGTTTGACGTATCGGTAATCAGTCCAATACCCCAAAAATTCAAAAGGTAATGATCGTCCGCCTTCCCCACATCGATCATACGGACATTTCCGTTCACTATAGTTTCCGCCGCACGACGGATATTTTGAGGTATTTCCAAGGTTCTGGAGAAATCATTGCACGTCCCTCCAGGTAATATTCCCAAAAGCGGTCGATGTTCGAGTGGAGAAAGACCATTCACACATTCATGCACCGTTCCATCTCCTCCCAGAACGAATACTACGTCCATACCTTCTCCATATTCCGAACAAAACTTGTCAGCATCACCCTTTTCCTTGGTCTGAAGAATAAGAAATTCATCAATTTGGGGTGTCAGAATAGGGAGACATTCCTCTAATGCCTTTTCCACCTTACTATTTCCTGCACATTCGTTATAGATCAGCATTCCTTTTTTCCATCTCATATCCTGTTCCCCCCCGTTTAATGAATAGCTACGCTACGCTTCCCTTTACTTTTTCCTTTTTTCCTCCTTTTAAAACTCAATCATGAATAGTTGAAGCAATTAAATTATAAATATGAAGAAAGACGTATAAAAAATAAAAAAAAGAGGCGGCAGCCCCTTCCAAAAAGTCATGAGTGTATATGCAAATGATCTTTCATTAATATGATGAGCTTGGAACAAAGGGTACTTCTAGTCTCGTCCTTTTCCAGATAAAGCAAAAAACCTTCCAAGATGACACCATTTGGTCTTTTTTTAAAAAGACCTCTCTAATCACCTCTAAAGCCTCTGTATCTTTACCAGTCCCATATCCTGCTCCATCCCCCGACTTCATCCTTAAGAGTTTATCTATCGTCAGGTCAATCTACGCTTTAGGGTCAAGTACATACGCTGAACAGTCAGGTCCAGGTAACTGGATTCAATAAAGGATCGTCGCCCTTCAGTAACCCCTCAATGATTGAATCTAACCAATTCAATAAGAAAATTGGCAACATACTTATGCTTATGGGGATTATGTTAACTGGGTTTATTTCCTCATAGTTAATGTTTACCTGGCAAGTTGCTAAAAAAAGGTGTTTTTCCATTCCTAATTGAATAGTTAGTATATGAATTATAAGGGGATATTAAAATGGAAAAAATACTTAGAAAAAGCGCTATATATAGTTTTTTATGGGAATAGGTATAGGAATTTTATTTGTAAGGTATGAACAAGTTACACGAGTGAGTTTTGATGTGACTGAAACATCCTATTTGTCTCCCATGGAATACATAATTATCTTGCTTAAATATGGTGTAATAACAGCTATACTTGGTTTGTTATTTGGATGGTATAGATATAATAAGCAAAAAAAAGCTGTTTAAGATGTTCATAAAACGGTACATTAGGTAATTCCGTTATTAACTTCACCAGGTACTGATACCGAAGAAAGGCGAGCAATCAACCCAATCAAAAAATTCATCAATAATGGGTTTTACTTCCATTCATTACTGCTTTAAGCTTGAGCAGGGTTTTCTTAAGTAAATTTTAAGATACCATGTAAAAAGTGAGGCAGTTTGTCATGGAGGAAAGTGCTAAACAAACCCGAAAATTAATTTTTCTGGGTTCTTTGCTTTCTTTATTATAATTATTCTGCCTGCATTTTCTTTTTAAACATTGCAATTGCTACTACCGATATGATGATGGCATAACCAAGCACCCACCAGATATGAGGGGAAATATCACCGTATTCACCAGTAAGAGCAGCTTTTCCCATTTCGACTGCATGAACAAATGGTAAAATAAATGCAACGTCTTTGAATAGGCCACCAATCAGGTTTAAGTCAATCCATGCGCCCGAAAGCCATGCAGATAAATTGGTCAGTAGTGCTCCACAAATACCTACAGCTGCTCTTTCACTTAACAGCGTTCCACATAATAGCCCAATCCCTATAAAAATAATTGATGTTGGAATGAGTAAAGCTAGTGCCACAATCATAGAAAGAGAGATGGCTAACCCCATAAACATCGCAACAATATAACAAAAAATTCCCTGTACAATCGACATCATTAGTAAAGGTAAAGAATAGCCCATAATAAAATCTGTTGATGTCATAGGTGTTGTGAAAAGCCTTGTTAAAAATGAGCTTGCTCGGTCTTTCGATAAAACTTGTGCGGCAAAGAGAGCCATAAAGGATAGACCAAATACCGCGATACCAGGAGTTAGTGAATCAACATTAAAAAGATCAACTGGAATGCTACGATTAATTGCGGATAACAGCAGTAATAACGCAACCGGGAAGCCGATTCCAAAAAAGAGTGATAGTGGGTCCCTTAAAATTTCCTTTGTCGTTCTGTTTGCAAATACGAGCATTCTCATTGGATATCACCTTCCGTTACAAAATACACAAATGCATCCTCAAAGCTCACTGTGTTAGCCTTTTCAATAAGCTCTTGAGCCGAACCAATTGCTTTAATTTGCCCGTCTTTCATAATGCAAATACGGTCAGACAATGCCTCTGCTTCCTCTAAATAATGCGTCGTTAATATAATGGTTGTTTTTTCCTTCAGTTTTTTTATTAAAGCCCAAAGTTCACGGCGTCCGATAATATCTAATCCAAGTGTCGGCTCATCTAAAAATAAAATCCGCGGCTCACTAATTAAAGCCATAGAGATGCTCAATTTGCGTTGCCAACCACCTGATAATGTTTTGCTGCGTTGCTTTTCAAAAGGCTGCAATGAAAACTGAGCAAGCATTTCATCAATTATTATCTTTGTTTTCTCTTTATTAAAGCCGTGTACTCCAGCCATTAACTCTAAATTTTCACGTACCGTTAGATTGGGTGCAATCGCCGTCTCTTGTGGGGATACCGCAATCGCAGTACGTACTTGCTCTGGCTCATTTATAATACTTTTCCCTAACAATGTTGCATCTCCGCTCGAAGGCTTTGTTAGACACGAAAGCATTTTAATCAATGTCGTTTTCCCTGCACCATTAACACCAAGAAGGCCAAATAATTCCGTTTCTTGAATTGATAAAGAGACGTGGTCAACAGCATTTTTAGTACCATATGTTTTCGTTAGGGAGTTGATTGTAATAGCGTTGTTCATTTATCTTCCTCCTGTTTAAAATTTAGGTTTACCATATTGAAAAAGCTACTCAACATTTGTTCAGGTACAATCGCAAGACCACGCTCTTCATCCCCCAAGATAATTAGCATATCTCCTGGATTTAATTGAAACAGTTCCCGTGCTTTTTTAGGTATAACAATTTGTCCTCGTTCACCTAGTGTGGCTGTACCAAAAAAATGCTTTCCTTTCGGTGGTACACCGAAGCCATTTTCTTGTTGTTTAAAACGAACAAGATTATCTAATGTAACATTGTAAAGCTTCGCGAGCTCCATACAATATTGGATATCGGGTGTAGAGTCCCCTTTTTCCCATTTAGCTATCACCTGTCGAGACACATTTAAACGTTCTGCTACTTCTTCTTGTGTAAGTTGATGCTGTATACGCAATGCTTTAATATTCATATTAATCATTTTTTTCATACCTCCAAATTATATTATCAACAAACTTACAGGCAATCGTCCACCTACATTTATTTACTTTATTGTTACGATTCGTAGCAAAAAAACATATACAAAATAAGGACCCGATGAGTGCGAATGTATGGCATTTTTTCCGAAGAAAGGCGAGCGATCAACCCAATCAAAAAATTCATCCTATAGTCAATTACCAAATGTTATTAGTCTTTCCACAAATAATATAGATGTTTTGCACACTCGTAAAATCATGCTTTATCGACTCTTCAGCTCCTTCATAATGGTTTGGATAATGTGCTCATCTACGCCATTGAAGAAAGTTATTTCAGCTTCAGCTGTTTTAATAACACAGCCTAGTACAGCAGTGTATTCAGAAGAATGAAACGAAGTAGTTTCAGTTGGAAAAGGATCGAGTTTTACTGGAACAATGGTTAATTTGTTTGTGGACATAAGGATGGCACCTCCTTTGATTGATACGTTTATCGTACCGAAGGTGCCTGGCGTTTTATATGCGTTATTTGATTACGGGCTTACGTTTAAGAGACCAAGGAATTGTTCCTTTTTTAGTACGTTTTTGGCTTCTTCTTCAGTAATACCGATAATGGGGATTATGGTAACCAACGCCATCGTATTGGTCGATCGTGTACTTAAAAACGAAGAAAACGGCCTCTCGACTCTCGAAGCTGGGTCAACCCGTCTTCGTCCGATCTTGATGACAGCCTTGTCCATGATTAGCGCATTGATTCCTCTCGCAATTGGCACAGAAGGAAGCGACCTTATTTCACAAGGAGTTGGCATTACCGTAATGGATGGACTAGTGAGCTTTACATTGCTTACCTTACTTATCGTTCCGGTCGTATACGAAGTAATCATGAAATTGGGTAAAAGGGAGAAGGCAGTGAAAACAAAAAAAGAAACGAGTTTCCCCGTTCCCTTAAGATTTATTGAACATTTAGTTTTTAGTAAAGGTTTGATCTATTGCGTTTTCCAGGTTCAATGATTTTTCTTTTAAGTAACGCTTCGTCACGTTTAAGTCCTTATGGCCTGCTAGCTTGGAAACAGTTTGTATATCAATACCATTATCCACTAGTCTCTGGCAAAATGTATGACGTAATTTATGTGGGTGTACATTGTATTTTTTTAAAATGTATTGTACCGACCTCGGCGTGATTCTTTGATTATAGCTTGAGATAAACAATGGGTCTGCTTTTTCCTTCAGTGAACAGAGATAGGTTCTCACATACTGCACTGCTAAATCTGTTAGCGGAACGGTTCTGTCAATTTCACCTTTTGCATTCCGGACAAGAATATAATTCCGATTGCCCTCCATGATAACATCACTTCCATTTAAATCACATAGCTCCGAAACACGAATGCCAGTATGTAACAAAAGATAAACAATGGCGACATTCCTAGGATTTCCTTCTGCCTCTATATCCTTCAAAAGAGCTTCTTGATCTTTGATGCTTAGTGACTCAGGTGCTTCATTTTTAGATTCCTTTACCTTACGCTCAACAGAAAGCATAATTTGTGGCTTCGCTAAAAATTTAAAGAAGACATTCAAAGCATTATAATGCTTTTCTATTGTCCCTGGACTTTTCTTGCAATTTTCTAAATAATCAAGATACAATTGAACATCCTCAGAATTAATTTCCCTTAGTACCTTTTGTGTCTGTTCACAAAACTGAGAAAGAACACCTGTATACGTTTTAATCGTATTAGCTGATTTCCCTTGGTCTTCCAACCATCCAGCAAATGAAGAAATCATTTCATCTTTAGCAGAGGTATCCATAGGCTATTCCCCCAATGACAGTTTCAGAACTAAGTTAAGTTTAACATATTTCCTTATAGAAACGAAGAATTCTGCCCCCTAATCTCCTAACGTCTGTGAGAAGCCCGGATGCGCATGCTAAAAAAGAATGATAGGAGATATCATCATATTGCTGCAATACTCTCATTTTTCAAATGTATCTTTCACGTCTTGGAAAATTAACACAAAAAAGGCCAGCCTAATGGCTGACCTTGAAATGGCTTGGCGGCGTCCTACTCTCACAGGGGGAAACCCCCAACTACCATCGGCGCTGAAGAGCTTAACTGCCGTGTTCGGAATGGGAACG
>NZ_JBIWDO010000022.1:0-13040 GCF_044762055.1 Peribacillus sp. NPDC097198
GAAATGTTTGACTTGCTCATTTTGCTTTTTTATAGTGTGTGCTCACTCAAAATTTACGTTGGCGCTTTGTTTTGTTCAGTTTTCAAAGAGCAATTATTCAATCACTTACCTCGTAAGCGACTTTATTATCTTACCACGCATCCAAGCTCTTGTCAACATTTATTTATGTTGTTTTGTTGATTGAATGTTTATTAATTTGTTTGTCATTGTTGCGACTCCTAATATATTATCAGGTTGTTTTATTTTCGTCAATAGATATTTTACTATTTTATAAAAAATACATGGCTTGCCTCCACTTTCGTTAAATCAATAGAAGCTTCAAGGAGTTTTCCTTGAAGCTTCTTTCAACACCTTCCGCTTTCACTTCTATACTATCCAGTATCCGATAGCCGCTAGAGCAGCAACTCCCGGTATCCCAAGCAGTCCAGCAACCGCAGAGGTCACTAAATTGATCGGGACATGAATACCCGCTTGATTACCCAGCATATTAAGGAAGAATAAAAAAGCTGCCCCAATGATGACTTTTATAATGCCTTGTCCTATAAATCGAATGGGTTTCAATGGTGCTCCTATAATTAAAAGAACAAGAATCAAACCGCCAATTACAGCCACAAAAACAATTGGTTCCAATCTCATACCTCCCCACAAGCTTGTATTACACTTATATGTTGGATGATATAGATAAAGAACCGGCCCAAAAAAATGGTTATAAAGGAAACCCCTTATAACCACGGTCTATCATCTTTGTATGCGTACATTTCTTCTTTTCACTTCTCTAAATAAGTAGAAATACTTCACTTCCGCTAACCTCGTTTGTGCGATTACTTCTACAGATGGGTCTACACTTTTTTCAAGTAAGGATTTTTGGTTATGCCAATTCCTTTTCAACTGTTCAAGTTCCCCTATCAACGCCTCATTATATTCGTTTCGAAGCTGTTTTTTTTTACGAAAGAACACGCGGAGTCCTCCAAGCTATCTTATATTTCTCTTCTTCCTTCTATTGCTTTTGATAGAGTCACTTCATCTGCATACTCCAAGTCCCCTCCAACCGGAAGTCCGTGAGCAATCCGCGTCACTTTAATTCCCGATGGTTTAAGCAACCGGGAAATGTACATGGCCGTCGCTTCTCCTTCGATATTAGGATTCGTGGCCAATATGACCTCCTGTACCGTTTCATCTTGAAGTCGCTTCAATAAATCAGGAATATTTATATCTTCCGGACCAATACCGTCCATTGGCGAAATACTGCCATGCAATACATGATACAGGCCATTGAATTCCCTCATCTTTTCCATGGCTATGACATCCTTAGGGTCCTGCACTACACATATCAAGTCCCTATCTCTTCTTTGATCCTCGCAAATATAGCAAGGATCCTGATCCGTTATGTGCCCGCATACTGTACAGTACATGAGATTTCGCTTTGCATTCACCAACGCTTTCGCAAAATCCAAAACAGTATCTTCTTTCATGCTCAGTACATGAAAGGCTAATCGAGCCGCAGTTTTCGGCCCTATCCCCGGCAATTTCATAAAGCTATCAATAAGCTTGGAAATCGGTTCTGGATAATGCATCAAATTCCTCCTAAAATTTCAAAAGAAACCCCCTTGAAAGGAAGTTTCTTTTAAACTTGCTTAAAACATGCCTGGAAGGTTCATTCCCTTGGTGAATTGTCCCATCGTTTGGCTTGTTAGTTCTTCTGCCTTTTTCAAAGCATCATTGGTAGCAGCCAACACTAGATCTTGCAGCATATCGATATCATCCGGGTCAACGACTTCCGGTTTGATAATGACATCTACGATTTCCTTATGTCCGGTTACAATAACCGTTACCATTCCGCCACCAGCTGTTCCTTCAATCTTCTTTTCACCTAACTCTTCTTGTGCCTCTGCCATTTTCTTTTGCATTTTTTGCATTTGTTTCATCATATTTTGCATATTACCGCCACGCATACCCATTTTTCCTACCTCCAATTATTCTTTAATTTCGAGCAAATCATCTCCGACTAACTTTCTTGCTTCGGCTATGAAAGGGTCTTCTTCTTTTGATTCCGTTTCTTCTGGGCCTTCAAACTGTTGTGTTGAAATAAAATCCTCCCGCAACTTCTGCCACTGACTCTCCGGAACTCCGGCTATCTCCATACGATGACCAGTTAATTGCTGCATGATAGAGGCGATCACTTCTATGAAACGGTTATTTTCCATCGCCATTTGGCAATGAATATCATATTTGAATTTTACCACAAAAGCTTCCGTAGACGCAGCAACAGGTTCCGCTTCCGTCAACAGAGCCGCGAGTGACTTTTGGTTTTGCTGCCCTAACTGTTCAAGCACTTCCCCCCATTTACTCTTTACACCCTGTAAATTAGGTTTCGTGGCTTGCTTCAATACTTGGTTTATCTTTCCCGTCGGCGCCTTGTAAGCCTTTTTCATCGACCGTTGGGGTTTTGCCTGTTCCGCCCGTTTTTCAGAAACAACGGCAGCAACTCCATTTTGCTGTAAATCCATCATTTGTTTTTCCAACGCTTCTATCTTTTGAAGCAATTGTTGGACCTTCCCGTTATCCATTTCATTAGGCTTTTGCTCATTACATAGCTTCACCAAGGAAACTTCCAGGAATATACGGGGATGGTTCGTCCACCTCATATCTTGTTGCGTTTGGTTGAAACTTTCAATAATCGAATAGATCGATTTAGAAGGGATCACTTCTGCCAACTCCTTGAATTGCGGGTCAATCAACACCCTTTCAAAGGATTCTGCAAGAGATGGGGCAGCCTGGAACAGAAGCATGTCACGGAAATAATAAATCATATCTTCAATGAAGCGGGCTGGGTCTTTTCCCATAGCCAATAATTCATCAAGGACTTCAAGAGCCACGGCAACTTCCTTATCGTATATCGCTTTCGCCAATCTACTTAAGAACGATTGAGACACGGAGCCCGTTACCGTTAAAGCATCTTCCACCGATACCGTTTCGGAACTGAATGAAATGGCCTGGTCAAGTAGACTAAGCGCATCACGCATCCCGCCCTCGGCTGCTCTGGCAATGATGTGAAGAGCCTGCTCATCACAGGAAATCCCACTCTCGGCGATGATTTGTGACATCCGTCCGACAATGTCCTGTGGTTGTATTCTTTTAAAATCAAATCGCTGACAGCGGGAAATGATCGTTAATGGAATTTTATGAGGTTCAGTCGTCGCCAATATGAAAATGACGTGCTTTGGTGGTTCTTCCAATGTTTTTAATAAGGCATTAAACGCCCCCTGCGAAAGCATGTGTACCTCATCAATAATATAAACTTTATATGTAACCGCATTCGGTGCATATTTGACCTTATCACGAATGTCACGGATTTCTTCGACGCCATTATTGGATGCTGCATCTATTTCAATAACATCTGATATGGAGCCATCGGTGATTCCGCGGCAAGTAGCACATTCGTTACAGGGTTCACTTGTAGGCGCATGTTCGCAGTTAACTGCTTTTGCAAGTATTTTGGCCGCACTCGTTTTCCCTGTCCCACGCGGTCCCGAGAATAAATAGGCATGGGAAACTTTTTGCCCGACAAGAGCATTCTGCAACGTTTTCGTCACATGCCCCTGTCCAACAACATCAATGAACTGTTGTGGCCGCCACACTCGGTATAATGCCTGATACCCCACGGAAATCCCTCCTTATTTTCTCCATCATTTCTATTATACCGTACTGGTTTCCTTAATTTCAAAATCCATTAAAGAAAAATGCTCCGATGAACCGAATTACCTTCTTAACGCGCAAAAAAACCCACCCTTTACGAATGAGTTTTTTGATTATGTAAAATAACTGCCGTGCACCTTCCGTCGATTAGCAACCATAAGCGTTACTTAAGCAGTTAGCTCAGCCCAGGCAACCCTGCGGCACATGAGAACTTCCACTTAATGCTGCTTCCTTCCGGACCTGACATGGTTCATGGAGACCCATTGCGCAGGACCCGGGCGTCAACACCACTTACTTAAGGCAGACCCTACAGAATGCTAACCTCGAGAAGGAATTCAACCTCGCTAGAGCGGATTGCGAGTACAGGGCACCGCTACCTCCCCGTCTAGCACGGCAAATGTGAGACCAATATTCATAGCGTCACTACGACGCATATCTTATTATACTAAGGTTATAAAAAAAACGCAAGTGTTGGGCATGGAATGGCAATGCTCCATTTTTTAGGGGGTGAAAAACTGACTCTTAGTTTCACGTCATTAATTTTCTGTTACCTGGCTTTCTTCCCTTTTCTTTTGCTTCAGCGCTTTCTTTCGATTCCTCAGTTGTTTAAAGAAAGCTGTTAAAATCCCGCCACACTCTTCTTCGAGCACACCGCTCGTAACCTCACATTGATGATTGAACCGCTGATCTTGAAGTAAGTCCATAAAGGTTCCCGCACAGCCTGCTTTTGGATCATGGGCACCAAATACGACCCGTTTCACCCTTGACTGCAGAATTGCGCCAGCACACATCGGGCACGGCTCCAGTGTGACATAAAGCGTCCCCTCTTCAAGTCTCCAACTACCAAGTTCCACACACGCTTCATTGATGGCAAGCAGCTCCGCATGGGCTATCGCGTTTTGGTCGGTTTCCCGTAAATTGTGACCTCTCGCAACGATCCGGTCTTCTATAACTATTACGGCCCCGATTGGTACTTCATTCAGTTGACGCGCTTTCTCGGCTTCACCCAAGGCTACATTCATATAATATATATCATCTTTCATGAAAAAACCCCCTTTTACTAAGTAGGAGTAAATAGACAAATATAAGACAAAATAAAGGTCAACTACTTATTCTAATGAATAGTACCGTAAGCAGCTACCTGTCGCAAGTAATTTTGCATACTTAAGGAGGATACTACATGAACCGACCTGATTCCCCTTCAATCGCCCTACTGATTATCGATATGATCAATGACTTTAATTTCGATAATGGTGATATGCTCCTTCAACATACTAAAGCTATCATGAAACCGATAATAGAATTAAAAAGATATATGAAAGAAAATGGCTATCCAATCATTTATATTAACGATCACTATAAGTTATGGCAGGCCGATTACAATAAAATCATCGAGACCTGCAAAAATGAAAGAAATGCTAATCTAATAGAAAGAATCAAACCAGAGCAAGATGAGTTCTTCTTAATCAAACCGAAGCATTCCGCTTTTTATGGAACGGCGCTGAACACGCTTCTCCATCAACTTCATGTAAAACGTTTGATCCTCACAGGGATTGCCGGTAACATCTGTGTCCTTTTCACAGCCAACGATGCTTATATGAGAGAATATGAATTATGGGTTCCTGAAGATTGTATCGCTTCTGCCTCAAAGGATGATAACTATTATGCACTGACCATGATGAACCACGTCCTTAAAGCTTCTACAAAGAAAAGTTCATTGGATTTTTGAGTATTTTCCTTCGTGCTTACCAGTCATTCTCTACAATTTGGAACCAACAAAATACCACAGAATCCTCCCAGTTGTGTTACAATATCTTTTGGCTGAAAAACATAACAAACTGGAAGTTTCAGTCCGATACCTCATTGAAGGAGGACAGAATGGATGAAAACCATCCCATTTATCACTGTCGAAGGACCAATTGGTGTGGGAAAAACATCACTTGCAAAAGTAATTTCTGATCACTTCAACATTTCTTTATTGAAAGAAATCGTTGATGAAAATCCATTTCTCGGGAAATTTTACGATAATATCGATGAGTGGAGCTTTCAAACAGAGATGTTTTTTCTATGTAACCGTTATAAGCAATTAGAAGATATCGAAACCAAGTTTCTCACCAATGAACAAGCCGTGGTGGCTGATTATCATATATTCAAGAATTTGATTTTTGCAGAACGAACGTTAAAGGACGAACAGTACAATAAATACATTGAAATATTTAATATTTTAACTCGAGACATGCCGAAGCCAAATATGGTCATTTATTTGAATGCTAGTTTAGACACACTCTTAACTCGAATTAGCAAAAGAGGGCGTGAATTCGAAAAAAATATCAGTCCTAGTTACCTACAACAGCTATCC
The DNA here is from genome assembly GCF_044762055.1 of Peribacillus sp. NPDC097198. NCBI lineage: Bacteria > Bacillati > Bacillota > Bacilli > Caryophanales > Bacillaceae > Peribacillus > Peribacillus sp. NPDC097198. Next base: position 6,056 of record NZ_JBIWDO010000022.1, read on the forward strand.
TCAGATTATCAAATATTCATGGAAACGTTCGAGCAAAAGCACCCAGACATACCCGTCCTCACATTTAATGGGGATGATTTAGACTTCGTCGGGAACAAGAACGATCTAAATATGATGATTAACCAAATAGAGAATGCCCTGCAAAAAGGAGTAGTACCACATGAACTTGCGTAAAAAGTATAATATCCCGAACAATGCTGTCATTACAATAGCCGGTACGGTTGGCGTAGGTAAATCGACGATGACGAACGCCTTGGCGGATGCCCTGCAATTCAGGACATCTTTTGAAAAGGTGGATGCCAACCCTTATCTTGATAAATTCTATGATGATTTTGATCGTTGGAGTTTCCACCTGCAAATCTATTTCCTCGCTGAACGGTTTAAAGAGCAGAAAAAGATTTTCGAGTATGGCGGCGGCTTCATTCAGGACCGATCCATTTATGAAGATACGGGGATTTTTGCGAAAATGCACTATGAAAAAGGCACTATGAATGAAGTGGACTACGAAACGTATACCAGCCTGTTCAACGCCATGGTGCTGACACCTTACTTCCCCCACCCCGATTTGGTCATCTATCTTGAGGGTTCAATCGATGATATCCTTAATCGAATCCAAGTACGTGGACGTCCGATGGAACAGCATACACCGATTGAATATTGGCAGGAAATGCACAATCGTTACGAGGAATGGATCAATCAATTCAATGCCTGTCCGGTCCTTCGTTTAAACATTAATGAATATGATCTTATGCATGATGAAGCTAGCATCGAACCTCTTATAAAACGGATTGCTGAATACATGGAACAAACCCGTTTACTACGTAATAAATAAATAAAAACCATTGGCATTGGTGCCAATGGTTTTTATGTTATATCAGAAAACAAAAATCCCGTTACATTTCTGTAACGGGACAACGATATCCAATTTATGCGCTGTGGTTATTAATAAGTTATGGAGGAGGTAGAGGGATTCGAACCCCCGCGGGATTTGACTCCCCTGTCGGTTTTCAAGACCGATCCCTTCAGCCGAACTTGGGTATACCTCCGTATCAACATTTATTATATTACACCGATTCACAAAAGAAGTCAAGCACTCTTAGAACACTTTTTTAAAATAATTATTAGTGGACCAGATTACCCTTTTCGGGGTCTGGTCCACATTATGATTTTAAACATTATTTTGGCTTGATGACTTCCGCACCACGCATATACGGGCGTAATACTTCAGGGATGATGACCGTGCCGTCTTCCTGTTGATAGTTTTCCAAAAGAGCGGCTACTGTCCGTCCAATGGCAAGACCCGATCCATTCAATGTATGAACGTGTTCCGGTTTGCCTTTCGCCTCACGACGGAATCGGATATTGGCCCGTCTAGCCTGGAATGCCTCAAAGTTACTGCATGATGAGATTTCCCGGTAGGTTCCATAGCTTGGAATCCATACTTCAAGGTCATATTTTTTAGCGGCAGTAAATCCAAGGTCACCCGTACACATACTCAGGACTCGGTAAGGCAATCCAAGTAATTGAAGAACTTTCTCGGCATGACCTGTAAGCTTTTCTAATTCTGCGTATGAATCTTCCGGCTTCACGAATTTAACTAATTCCACTTTGTTGAATTGATGCTGGCGAATTAACCCGCGTGTATCCCGGCCTGCAGAACCTGCTTCTGAACGGAAAGATGCACTATATGCCGCATAGCTGATTGGCAGATCATCGGCACTCAAGATTTCATCACGATGGAAGTTGGTAACCGGTACTTCCGCAGTAGGAATCAAGAAATAATCCTCGCTTTCAATTCTGAATGCGTCTTCCTCGAACTTAGGCAGCTGTCCTGTACCTGTCATGCTTGCACGATTGACCATATAAGGAGGCAGCATTTCCTCATATCCATGTTCTTCGACATGTAAATCCAGCATAAAGCTAATCAATGCACGTTCCAAACGGGCACCAAGACCTCTATAAAAGACAAAACGACTACCCGTCACTTTCGCAGCTCTTTCGAAGTCCAGTATTCCTAGATCACCAGCCACATCCCAATGGGGCTTAGGTTCGAATGTGAATTCCGGCAATTCACCCCATTTGCGAATTTCCACGTTATCGTCTTCCGTTTCTCCTACTGGAACACTTTCATGTGGAATATTCGGTATAGAAAGGAGCAACTTCTCTAATTTTGCTTCTACTTCACGTAGTTCTTCGTCATACCCCTTTATTTGATCGCCAACCTGACGCATCTCCGTAATCAGTTGGTCTGCATCTTTCTTCTCCCGTTTTAAAACGGCTACCTGTTGAGATACTTCATTTCGTTTACTTTTTAACTTTTCTGTATCCGCAATTAAAGACCGGCGTTTAACGTCCAGTTCCTCGAATTTACCCAAATCGGTCAAATCTTCTCCCCTGAATTGCAAAACATTCTTTAACTCTTCAAAGTTATTTCTTACGTATTTCAAGTCCAACATTACATTTCCTCCTTATTTACTGATGATTTTACTCGAGAACGCAAAAAACTCCCGTCCCCTGAAGAAGGGACGAGAGTTAACCCGCGTTGCCACCCTAGTTAAAGGTGTACGAAAAAACACCTTCCACTTATCACGATAACGGCTTTTAGCCGAAAGTAATTACTAACCTAGTAAAGGCGTTCCATACTTTACTCCAGGAGGGATTCATAAGACTCTCACACCGATTTGCACCAGCCACCGGCTCTCTTAAGAAAGAAGCACTTATTACTTTTTCCTGTCATGGTTTTCTCGAAATCAAATTGTTTTCCATAATGTACTATAATTTTACACATTACGCAACCATTTTATACACGAAAATTAAAACCAGCCTTTAACCGTAGAGGCTACACTGCTCCATACATCACCGAAGAATCCACCGATTGCGCGCATTGATAATACGAACCAGTTAGCTTTATCAACAGTTTCAGCAGCCACTAAATCGACTTTCGCTGTATCACTGTTAATAAATCCATAATCTTCACCCTGCTTAGGAGTTACAGCGATATAACCCAGCTTCTCCCCTTTTTTGATTGGGGCTGTTAACTTACCATCTTTATTCAACTTGCTTTTATCAACTACAACTTTAGTATTATATTGATCTTTTTCGCCGTTTTCGACTAGCATTTCAATCGCTTTCTTAGATTGAACTTTAATGCTGTCTTCCTTCCCTTTCACGACAGCCAGGCTCTTGCTACCTTTTACTTCGTAATTAGCAGGAAGGACTTTTTCTTTTTTAAATGTACTGTATGCATAATTCATCAGCTTAGTGCTATCGGCAAAACGTTCGTTTTTAGTAGTGGATTTCATCACTACCGTTATATAACGCTGCCCATCTCGGATGACTGTGCCCGTATGAGCGTAACCAGCGTAGTCTGTAGAACCTGTTTTAAGTCCATCTACACCCTCATATTCAAAAATTAGACCAGGTAACATCCAGTTGAAATTAGAATACTCTTTTCCATCTCGGAACTTCAGCTTAGAAATACTGGCATAATCTAATACTTCCGGATAGTCGTTAATTAGACGATAAGCAAGAAGTGCCGTATCTTTAGCTGTCATGACATTCTCTTCATCAGCCTTACCAGTAGGGTATTCCCCTAAAAGATCCGAGTTATTTAAACCACTCGCGTTAACAAATTTATAATGCTTCAGTCCTAATTTACCAGCTTTTTCATTCATCAATTTCACGAAATTCTTTTCGCTGCCAGAAATTAGCTGCGCAAGAGCTACTGTTGCAGCATTTCCTGAATAGACAGCCATAGCTTGGTATAGTTCCTTAACTGTATAATCTTCTCCTTCAGTTAAGCCAATATTCGACAAGTTCGGTGCCTTTGAAAGATCGTGAACATACTTATTTATTTTAACCTTTTGATCCCAAGTGATTTTCCCATTTTTAATCGCTTCCATGATGATATACTCTGTCATCATTTTTGACATAGAAGCAATGCCTAAAACTTTATCGGCATTTTTTTCGTAGACGATTTGCCCTGTTACTCCATCAATGATGATGGCAGCCTCTGCCTTTAAGCCTAAATCAGTTTCAGCTTGAGCCTTCTGTGGTTGATAGGCAAATTGTGACATAACAAGAACAAAGACAAAAGTGAAAACGAGAGTAATCTTGCTGATTTTTTTCAATTTCCAATACCTCCAACTATTAAGCTTATCTCTATAGAATACAAAGAATTCTATGTAATCCCCTTGACACTTTGTCTAGTTTATCACAGAAAAAATAAAAAAAATAGACAGAGTAATCGAAGACCCTGTCTATTTTTACAATAAATTTTTATGACAATCATATGTTAATTTGATTACATAGAGTAATTGGGAGCTTCTTTGGTAATTTGTACATCATGTGGATGACTTTCTCTTAATCCAGCACCCGTCATCTTAACAAACTGAGCATTATCTCTCAACTCTTCTAATGAACCAGTTCCGCAATAACCCATACCGGACCGGATTCCACCAATTAACTGATAGATGGTTTCTGATAGTGGCCCTTTATAAGGAAGTCTGCCTTCAATTCCTTCTGGCACGAATTTCTTATTATCTTCTTGGAAATACCGATCTTTAGAACCCTTTTCCATAGCAGCAACGGAACCCATTCCCCGATATACTTTGAAACGGCGTCCTTGGAAAATTTCCGTTTCTCCAGGGCTCTCAGTTGTTCCGGCTAACATGCTACCTAGCATAACGGCATGACCACCTGCAGCAAGTGCCTTGACGATATCGCCCGAGTATTTAATTCCTCCATCTGCGATAATCGTTTTACCGTGCTTTCTTGCTTCTGTAGCACAATCGTAAACAGCGGTGATTTGTGGGACACCCACACCGGCAACCACCCGAGTAGTACAAATTGAACCTGGTCCGATCCCCACTTTAACAACATCGGCTCCTGCCTCGATTAAAGCTTTCGTTCCTTCGGCAGTTGCAACGTTTCCTGCGATGATTGTTAAATTAGGATAAGCCTCACGGATATCTTTTACTACGTTAAGGACCCCAGCAGAGTGACCATGTGCCGTATCTAGTACAATAGCATCTACTTGAGACTTCACTAGCATTTCTACACGTTTCATTGTGTCTTTGGTTACTCCCACCGCTGCACCTGCAAGTAGTCTACCTTGCTTATCTTTAGCGGAATTAGGAAACTCGATGACTTTTTCAATATCTTTAATTGTAATAAGGCCCTTTAATACGCCTTGATCATTTACAAGAGGTAGTTTTTCAATTTTATACTTTTGAAGAATCTTTTCAGCTTGTTCCAAGTTTGTTCCAACCGGGGCCGTCACAAGATTCTCCACAGTCATTACACTGGAAATTTTCAAGGAGAAATCGGAAATAAATCGCAAGTCACGGTTTGTAATGATACCAACGAGCTTTTGTTCCTCTTCATTATTAACGACAGGAACACCTGAGATCCGGTATTTACCCATTAAATGCTCTGCGTCAAACACTTGATGATCGGGCGTCAAGAAAAATGGATCCGTAATGACACCACTTTCTGACCGTTTTACTTTATCAACCAGTTCAGCTTGAGCCTCAATCGACATATTTTTATGAATGATACCTAATCCACCTTGACGGGCCATCGCAATTGCCATTTCAGCTTCTGTTACGGTATCCATTCCTGCACTGATGATAGGAAGGTTAAGCCTTAAATTTTCTGCTAGATTGACCTGAAGATTAACATCTTTCGGTAAAACCTCTGATTTTGCCGGTATTAATAGGACATCATCAAAAGTTAAACCCTCTTTTGCAAATTTATTTTCCCACATTTTTTTCCCCTCCTACTTAAAAATATTATTTGTAGGTTATCAATTGGTTATACTACTGTCAAGATAAGAATGAAATGTTTGATTATTCTATTAATTAAAAGGAGTACTCATTATGCCTGAAAACAATGATAATTTCGATAAATTCACCCCCTTTTTTTCGGCTACTTCTTCTCAACTTTTTTTACAAAAACGTTATACCCAAGGAAAAATAGAAGATGCCGAAAAAAAAAGTTATGAAAACTGTTACCCATTCATTTACTATATTGAGCACTCTAAAATCTACTATAACCAATCAGCCAAAGCACCTCTTTGCATACAACCAATATTATCCTTTTATGGGTTTACCCATTTATTAAAAGCCTGCCTCCTTACCGTTAATCCTAACTATCCGGAGTCTACCTCTTTACTTGCCCATGGAGTCACGACAAGGAAAAGAAAAAAACAGCAATATGATTTTTTAAAGGATGAAGTAAAAACACAGAAGAATGGACTTTTCACTTCGGTTGCCGAAAACTTATTCCATATTAAACATTTGGAAGGGGAGAAGTTTTCGATGGAATCCTTATTGGCAGAAATTCCTGAATTGCAATCGATTGCGTGGACCCATTCCAAAACAAATTTCATCACGCCCGTTTATATCCATGATAGTTTTGAACTACCTTCTTCTATACTCGATAGCTACCAAATGACGACCGACCGTTTCTTCGAATTCATGAAGGGTAAAACGAAAGAAGTAACTGACTTGAAAGAGATGAAGGGGAAGCTATCATTAAAAGTAGATGGGCCACTCGGCATGAATGGGCCCTCTCCTATGCGATTCAATATGGAGGCTGAACTTTTTATGCTATCACTCAATAAGAATTCACCGGCTTTTTCACTACCTGAACTCCTGATTCATTATTTAATCTCATACAACCTTAGTATAATAGCTCGTTATGAAACAGAATGGTGGGCAGAACTCCTGAAAACGATGCCGAATGATGATTACCCCTCTATTGTGCAGTTCCTTAAAATAAGCCAAGCCAAGATACCTTTGTTAGTCTTCGAATGGCTTAAACCTGGAAGTCTTGGTCGGTGAAATCCCTGAAAGATCATAAGTCACTAGGGGCATACACCCCTTTTTTGCACACAAAAAAAGGCCAAGCCTAATGGCTGACCTTTGAAATGGCTTGGCGGCGTCCTACTCTCACAGGGGGAAACCCCCAACTACCATCGGCG
>NZ_JBIWDO010000023.1:0-12022 GCF_044762055.1 Peribacillus sp. NPDC097198
TTAAAAAAGGCGGCCCTTTCTGAATAGTCAGGGCCGTTTTTATTTGGCTTTTTTTGATCGTTTACATGGATGTGGACGTATACGTAGTAGTAAAACAAAATAAAGCGAACCGGAAAAGCCCTGTCACTTAATTTGGCAGGGTCTTTTTTTCGTGCCTATTTTATCAAATAGATCTCGATTCCAGGGAGCTTTCAACGAATCGGTGTACACACTACCTTTTATCGTTCACAAGCGTAATTATCTTTATCTCGGTCCATCTTCGCTTGATAAGCAGATGGTCGGCTGGTACGCCATCTGGATATTTTGTACGTAAATCTGTGCAGTTCTGGAAGAACTCTGTTTCTGGTTCTGGAGTAGGAGCTGGAGCTGGAGCCGGTTTAAGCTGTGGCTTCGGCGCTACTGGTGCTGGCTTTGGTGTGACTTTCTTTTCCTCTTCATAATGGATACCGTGGTCATGGTCTACGTGAGCATATCCGGGAATACTCCATACGCCAATCTTTTTATTACGAGCGATATCTTGCGCTTTATGGAACTGATCAAACATCGTTAAATCGTTATATAGGTATGCTGTAGCCGCTAATCCTTTTTCGAGTACCATTTCTTGATACGTTTTATTTCCTACCCATACGTAAGCTAAGATACGGCCATACTTATCGGTGCGTTCTTTCCCTACTTGATCCCAACCGTTTTATTCTTTAGCGTTTCAGTCGCGAATTGAGAAGCTTCGGGACCGAACTCATTATATCGGATTAAAGGGGATGAAAACGATGGAAAAGATGAAAAAAGAAAACATTTGATATTGAAGTGAAGAAAGTCGGAGAAGGCAAGATTGAAGACACCTAGACCGCTCTCGTCCAGAGGTCTTTTTTTTATGCTCTAAAAGGTAAACACAGGTTATATGGGAGTTCTACGAAAAAATCTGTCTATCCTATCCCTTAACCGGTGGGTAAGTAGCAATCCACACCCCAAGTAGCTCCTTGGGGGTCGGAGATTGAGCCTACAAGCGAATTAACTTTTCTTTATGGGGGGAATGGGTTCTGAATTTGTTTCAGAGGTTCCGAATAGATTCCGAGCTGGTGTCTAAAAGTTATAAGTTTTGTACCAGACTAAAACCTTCCTTTTTATTCTTCTTTTTGTTCTTTTTTACGTCTAAAAGATAGTCTATAATTAAAGATATAGAAGATATATAACTTTTAGACAAAAAGGGGTATGAGAGCAAATGAAAGTTGGATATGCAAGGGTATCGACAGTTGGACAGTCGCTTGAAAGCCAAATTGAACAATTAAAAGAATATGGTTGCGAAAAAATATATATGGAAAAAGAAAGTGGAAAGAAAACAGATCGCCAGGAATTAGACAATGCAAGAAAAGCATTAAGAAAAGGTGATAAATTAGTGGTTACTAAAATTGACCGCTTGGCCCGTTCTGTTAGGGACCTTCATAATATTGCTATTGAATTGGAAGCTGAAGGAGTAGGTCTGGTATTTTTAAAGGAGCAAATAGATTTTAGTACCGCTGCTGGAAAACTAATGTTTACTATGTTAGGAGCGATTGGAGAATTTGAAAGGGATCTAATTGTAAGCCGTACTTCAGAAGGTCGGGAGAGGGCAAAGAAGCAAGGGAAACACATGGGAAGGAAAGGCCAGGACGAAAAAGAGGTAAAAAAAGCCTTGCAGCTTTATGAGAATAGAGAAATAAACGGAATGAGTGTTTCGGATATTTCAAAATTAACTGGTGTTCCTCGTTCTACTATTTATGCAAAAGCAAAGGAGAGCACAAAATGAATAACTGGGGAATAAACTTAGAATTGTTCGTTTTTCGAGAAAAAGGCGGCACTTTTGATAAGTGCCGCTACTTTTTAAAATATGCGTAAATAATTTGAATTGTTTATTTTTCAAGAAAAAGGCGGCACTTGTCAAAAGTGCCGCCATTTTTTTGAATAATTCCAATAAAAAATGGTAAAATGAATCATAATAGGGGGTGAAAGGAGTGTTCCCATTGATGAATAACTATAATCTTGCGGATATAGAAGAATTTTTTTATAAAAATAAGGGGTTTGCAAAAACTGGAGATTTAATGAGGTTTGGAATAAATACGTATAGAATAAAGGAACTTGAAGTAAATGGGTTTATAACCAAGTTAAAACAAGGTCTTTACAGATGGGTAGATTATCCCGTTAGTAATAACGAGGACTTAGTTGAGGTTTCAATAATTCTTCCTAAAGGAGTAATTTGTCTCTTATCAGCTCTATCTTTTTATGAATTAACTACATATACTCCTTGGGAATATTATGTTGCATTACCTCGAAAATACAACAAATCCAATATTGCTGATTATCCACCAATTAAGGTAGTTTATTTTTCAGATATACATTATTTCGGAGGAATAAATGAAATAGATATAAATGGACATAATATAAAAATTTATGATATGGAAAAAACACTATGTGATTGTATAAGATATAAGGATAAAATTGGAGTAGACATTGTGAAAGAAAGCCTAAATGAATATATGAAAAGATCAGATAAGAATATCGAAAAGTTGGTGGACTATTCTGAAAAGTTCAGAGTAAAAACAAAATTACAAAGTTATTTAGAGGTGCTATAATTTCATGCCAAATATCCAAGCCTCCGTTCTCGCTAAATTAAAAAATGTGAGTAGGACACAAAGAAAAGCAAATGAACTGATATTAAGGTTGTATTTTCAGGAAAGACTCTTATATCGATTATCGCTTTCTCCATATAGGGAAAGGTTTATTCTAAAGGGCGGACTATTTTTATATTCATTATCGGAAAATATGTCCAGACCAACAAAAGACATGGATTTTTTAGCGAAACAGATTTCTAATGACATGGAGGCAATTAAAACGGCTTTTGAAGTCGTTTGTCAAATTAAACCTGAAGTTGATGATGCTGTGGTGTTTGATAAAGACTCGATTGAGGTTGAAAGAATAAAAGAGGATGCCGATTATGAGGGAGTTCGGCTAAAAGTAAAGTGTTATATAGGAACAGTCCGAAATAGGTTACAGTTAGATATCGGCTTTGGAGATATTATAGTACCAAGTGCTGAAATAAGGGAATATCCTACTCTATTAGATTCCGAGAAACCTGAAGTACTTTCCTATACAATGGAATCAGTAATATCGGAGAAATTTGAGGCAATGATTTCTTTGTCGGTTGCCAATAGTAGATTAAAAGATTTTTACGATATTTATAGTATGTTATCTATTAAAAATTTCGAGGGCATAGTTTTATATGAAGCTATATTTGAAACGTTTCAAAAGAGGGGAACAAACTTCACTAAAGATCATATATTATTTACGAAAGAATTTTCAGAGAATGAACAGCGTAATATACAATGGAACGCATTGTTAAAAAGAAATGGATTTGAACATTTCTCCTTCACTGAGGTAATGGATAAATTGACTATTTTTTTAAAACCTCTATATGAATCTATTTTAGCTCAGGATGATTTCTTAGCGAATTGGAGTGTTGAAGGGCAAGAATGGATACCTATAAAATAAAAATCAATTTCGTTCCGTAGAAGTTATTTTTAGTGGATATAAGATGAATACAAAACGTGTTACTTAAAACAAAAAACACCCGTATCTCAAATGATCGAGTGTTTTTACTATTTAACCATAAAGAAATTCACCTCAAACAAACAATTACTTTTAGGGGTACCGGTATAGCGTAAACCAATCAGAACCTATTCAATTTATGGTTGCTTTACCATACTGATAGAGTTAAAATTATGATAACTTAATATGAACGGACAACAAAAAAGCCATTCCCATATGTTAGTGTTTCTCAGGCACTAACGGAAATGACTTCTCCTATAACCTAGTGTTCTCACCACTAAGTTAAATTTTTAGCCCTGACGACACAGGACTAATTTGATACACCTATTATAAACTCTACGTCCATTGGATTCAACTAGTAAATGCTAGTATTTTGCATACATAATCGGACAAAGTTTAACAAAAGGCGTTATCTCTTTAACTTGGAAGCTGACAGGTTAAGGGATAGCGTCTTTTTTGTGTACTGTTCAGGTGCAATTGCCTGAAAGCACCTTAAAAACTGATTGGATAGTCTACGTTCGTGCAGAGAGTACAGAGTATGCTCTTACAAAGTGGGCAACCCTCAATGGATTCCTATTCATCTGTTGGGGGAAGGTGAGAACTACCTTAAAAGGTTCGGGTGGTAGCCATTAGCATTACGGTGCTAGGGAACACGTTCAGCTTGTCGCATAGGGGTGGCTTTATGTAGAGGACAAGCCTTTAGGTAAAGGACGTGTACGGTGAAAACTGTTGAGTGAATAGGGTCTATACATACGGATACATTGCGAACTGACGCAAGTAAATTAGACGCTTATCCCTCCTATTCTGTTAGATTGCTTTTTTAGCTTTCTTTCAGCATAGGGGATAAGACTGTCTTCCAGCCGTTTCATTGCTTCACTTCAGCAAGTCAAAAACCCTAAGATCTGTCAAGCATAATCAGCTAAGTAGTTGAAAGAATTGCTGTTAAGATAACGGGGGTTAAGCATTACCACTACATAAGCTTATATTTACTATATAAGCATACATAGTTTGGTCCTACGGTCAGTCAGACATTTAATGTATACTTGCAAACATAACCGTGTATAGGCATATAAAACAGGGTTTGCTAAGAGCTTCAAAGATCGGCCAGCAATACCGAATATCAGAGGAACAATTGAAGGAATATTTTGAAGGAAACGGGAAACGAAGAAAAAAAGACGGGAAATAAGGGAAATAAGAAAAAGTGTAGGAATAATGATAAGATTTTAAAGAGAGTAATTTTGTTTTATCTTTATGGTAGGGAAAATGTGATTGGATGTAGCTACACCACCAGTCTGTAAGTTTTTCGCTACAAAAACTATATATGTTATTTGTGGGGGAATGACTACCAGATCCGGGAAACGGGTTTGTATGTTGTTTCCCCTTTTATTTTTAAATTAATAGAAAAGGAGGGATATATTATGAAAAATCCCATTTTAGCAGCACGGGAAAAGCTGGGCTTATCAGTAAAGGAAATGGCTTTAATGACTAAAACAGTAGAGGTTACAGTGAGGACGAACGAAAATGGGGATTCCGTTAAGATCACGCCTAAAATCCTTAATTTCTTAGTTGACCAGGGTTTTGATAAAGAACAGCTGCTTAAAGATTATGAAGCGTATAAAGCCTGGAAAATTGAAGAAATCAGCAAGAAAATGGCTCAAAATCGGTAATTCATAAAGGTTACAAAATGATACCTATGTAGCCAAAATGACGAATTGAAAAAGGGTATAAAAAAAGGCCGCTTTTGCGAGAAGCGAGCCATACCCCAAGAAAGGAGCTTATAGTTTTGAACACTAATAATCAACCTTATTTTAAAGTATATAAGTCAATGTTTCAAAACGGAACCTATGTAGCCGAATTGACGGATTTCCAAAAAGTGCTGTTCATGCTGATATTATCAGAAATGAATAGAAAAGAAGCTGAAGGTACAGCTACAGGGAAAGAAAAGATAATGAGATTTAGTCATTATTGGTTATCTGCTGGCTTATCGTCACACAGGATTACGATATCAAAGGCGTTTAAAGCACTTGATAAGTTCCCTTTATTTGATTATACCAGCGGATACAACGTTAATGGCGGCAAGTCAGCACCAAGCACTATTCGTAATTTAGCTACAGAAGAATTTTTTGCCGTGATTGATCGGTATACTTTTGAAAATTTATTATTTGAAAAGCTGAAGAACAAGGAAATTCAATACAGACATATTGTTGTCTATGCCTTATGTAAGTATGTAGAGCAATTTAAAGAGGGTTCAGTAAGCGTTAATGATTTTGGCCGTATGTTGGGTATGACGGTCAAAACAGTCAATTATTCGCGTATTAAAAAGCATTTAGAGGATTTACAAGCAATGAAATTGATCAGTTTTGAAAAGGGACATGGGAAGCTTGTTGAAATTAAGGTTCATGCATTAAAGCTCAATCGTTTAAAACAAAATGTGTTAAGGGAAGATGTACGCCAGGAAGCGGAAAAATTACGCTATGAAGAATTAGGGATCAGTAATAAAGAGGTTGCTGTATCGGTTGAAGATATGCCAGTACCTAAAACATTGGATGATATTTTAAATAACGTAAGGGACGTATATGCCAAGCGGACAGGTACAAAGGCTATATTGGATGCAGAGCAGAAGAAACGTCTACAGCGGTCACAGTTAAACGTCCAGCAAATGAATGAGTACATTCAACAATTCTTCCTGGATACTAATGATTTGCAGCTCAAACAAATGAATAACGTATTTTCCAATATATCAACCTACATACAAGGGGCATCATTGAAAAAGTATTATAGTCAGGCCGGACAAATGTAGTAGATATGACGAAAGGGGAAGCAAACAAATGTAGTAGATATGACGAAATGAAAACACAGCTTCCAATTTATAGAGAAGGCAAATGTAGCCGATATGACGATTTAATTCGTCATATCGGCTACATTAAACAAAGACTAAAAAAATTAAAAGATTAAGATATACTATATAAGTTTATATAGATTAAAGCCTTAAATAGATACCCTATCCAAGTTAAAAAAACAAGAAAAAATAGATTGATAAGTACATTTTTTAATAAATAAATTGCTAGGATCAATACAACAGCAAAAACCGTTTGCAAAGTGATTTGAAACGAATTTCATTTTGTAGACAACCAGCTGTTAAAGATAAATTAGGCTAGTTGCTTATATGAATATAAAAAATTAAGCCCATATAGCCCGTTTAAGCCATTTTAAGTGTAAGGAGATATAAAACCTTTGCTATTAAGTTGAAAAGCCAGAATGATGCCTCTTAATCAATTTAAGGTGTATGCAATTAATAGATTAAAAGGGGTGGCCGGGGCCGTGGGTTCCGTTTTTCTGGTTAATCAGCTGGTCAATGTATTGGACACTTTCAGTGTTAATTACCTTTGAACAGATACTACAAAAAGACAGTGAAAAGACGATTCCAATCCTTGATAAATAAGGGTTTTATAAGAATTCGGACTTTAAAAAAGACACTGGATTTGGCCATTAATTTGCTGGTCAAACTGCTGGTTAATGTGTTGGTCAATTACCCTTGTTTTGGGGTGTGAAGGCGGGGCGGTCTTTCCTGGTGTATCTGTATAAAGATTAAAAAGATACGTCCAGGAGCGGAAGCACTAGCCATTTCATTTTGTAACTATAACCGGGGGTTTTATGCACGGTTTGTAAACTTAAAAATGCGGTAAGGCTTGATATATAAGGATATTTTCAATTTATAAAAAAAGAAGTGGAAGGAGTGAGCCTATGAATGAACATTTCACCAAGAATATACGGATCAATAAGCCCCAGGACATTAGAAGATTGTTAGCCAAAGTTATTAATATATTGCTACAGGAGGGAGAAATGACGATTGATAAGGCGAAAACCCTTGCCACGTTATCAAATACCGCGCTGAAATCAATGGAGCTGGGAGAGCTTGCCGAGCGATTGGATAAAATCGAAGAACAGTTAAAAAGGAGGAAGGGGATAAATGAGCATTAAAACCCGTTTGAATCGGATCGAGAAGAAATTGCCGGATGAAAGCAAGGCTGCTGAAAAGGGAACAGCAGACATTGAGAGCTTGCTTATTATGGATCATGAGGTATTCAGAAAAGTATATGTTGAATGGGCCATGGCTTGTTATATGGAGCAGCACGAAAAAGCAGATAAATTGAACGCAAAAGCAGAGAATTTGATCAGAACCTTGGAGCCAATCACAAAACGTTCTCAATTCGATTATGAAGCACTTCAAAAATTGTTGGCCGAGAAAATTGTTGATTATATGGATGAACACGGAATAGAACTGGAAGGTGACAGGTGGGAGCGTGTTTTCGGTGGGGATTAAATCCAGGATCAAAATGCTAGAATCATCCATAAAAAAAGGGCCAGGGTTTGACCCTAAAGAATTTGAAAGGGTATCGGCCAAAACTGAAGAACAGGAGCGATTGAATCAATTAGCTGCTGAAGGTGATTTTGCAGCATGTTTAAAATATTGCAAGATGACGGACGAAGAACTAGAGGACGAGCTATATAATTACCGGGATATGTATATACGGATTTTAGCTGAAAGGGAAGGAAAAACACCAAATTATAGGACGAAAGCAGACATAGATTTTGCACATGAAAATATAAAGGCGGTATTTCGTTACCTGGAAGCAAGCAAAGCAGATCCACAAGCAAAGCCGCCTGTATTGAAAAATTATAAAGAGGAAAACAGAAATAACAAGTAAAGACAATTATTGTTTGTATTGTCAGAGAAGATTCCCGCGGGTTGAATGGCTAAAACCTCTTTATAGTTGGACCAATGGGGAGCTGGAAAGGTATTTTTGTGAATAGCACTATTACCAGGTAAAAGCATTTAATGACCGTCAAAAGAAAGCCTATGAAGATTACAATAAAAAAAAGAAATGAGGTATTAATTATGAGTATTGATTATATGGCAGCTTATCACGGTAAAGGTACTTACAGCCAAAAAACAGGGAGAAAGAGAGAGCCAAAGAAGCTTATGCCCGCTATGTTTTATCATTCTAACCAGGACACTTTAACCGACAAGGAAGCGGAATTCTATTTGGTCCAGCATAAATTAATGAATGATTTCATTTCAAAACAAGGGTTAATTGAAGCATTCAATCAATTTCAGCAAAAAAAGCAAAGGGAAGACGGGGAATTTTCGAATTGGTTTAAAAAGTGGAATTAATAATTGATTTTTTAAAGGTAATTGGTGGAGTTTCTATACTGGGCTACCTATCTCGATTAATGGCACAACAAGTTTTCAAAAAAAATATGGCAGACTATCAAGGGGAAATAACCAAAGAGCTAGAAAAACTAAAATTACAGCAACAAAAAAACTTTAAAGACTTTGAGTTATTTACTTCAAAAAAACACGAAAAGTATCCAGAAATGTATTTCCATTTAGAAACTGCATATGGTCATATTTCTAGTTTAGAAGGTAATGTAGAAGCTTTAACGTTTGAAAATTTTGACGAAGAAGATTTAAACTTACATTTTGATGAATTAAAGATGACGAGTTTTGATCGAGCTAGGATTATAAAATTATGGAGGAACTATGAAGGAAAACAATCTGCAATCAGGGAAATTCAAAAAATTGGAAGAGTGATAAATTACCGAAGAGCAGATGAAAAATGGCGTGAAGCAAATAATTATTATTATTTTAATCTGCTTTACTTCTCGGATGTTGTTAGTAAATCCTGTAAGGACTTGATAGATCACCAACGTGAATATTTGAATTTTTTAAATCCGAAATATGATTTTATATCTTCAGAAGAGACGAGAGCAAAAACAGAGATTAAAAATATGATTCCTGGCATTCGGAATTCAGTGAAAACTGAAATGCAAAAGGAACTTAGAATAGAATGATAATCTCGATAGAATATAGATTAGAAAAACCCGGTGACTAGCCGGGGTTTTTGGTTTAGTATGACCAACTCTGGAGAGTTTGTCATACCATAATTATACAATAATTACCTCGCCAGACCTTTTTAGTCAAAGGCATAGAAAAAGAGCGTAAAGGCTTCTTTGTTCACTTTCCGAAAAGTCGAGCAAAGAAGCCTTTTTTTTGATTATCCGGGTTTTCGTTGGAGGCCGCTATTAACCGTTTAGCTTCTTTTGCTGCTTGATTGGCTTGATCCAGTTCTTTATCCCTTTCTATACTTCCCCTAATGGATGTTACTCCCTCTTTTAATTGTTGCATACCTGGAATAACAAACTCCTTATTAAAAGTTTCCTGGTTATCCAGCTGTTCTTTTATTTGTTTGTTTTCTTCCCTTAGTGCTTCTATTTCTTCCCTCATTGCTTTGAGTTCTTCCGCTATGATTTCCCCGGCTTTCTTTTCTGGTTCCGGTTTGAAAGATTCCCCTCCAGTAGCAAAGTAATGTTCAATTTGCTTCATGCTCCAGTTTTGCTCCCGGTGAAGGGCTTGTATCTCTTTAAAGCGTTCTATCCCCTCGCTTTTATATATATTGTAGTTGTTGGAGTCTTTTTCATGAGGGATATAATTCCGCAGCTCCTTAAACCAGTTTCTAATGACGTTTGGTGTTTCATTTATGAAACTAGCTACCTCTTTTACTGTAAAACCTTTATCCAGGTTTTCATCTTGCTTTTCTTCACCTGGTTTTTCAATTTTATTCAAGTTTCCTCCCACCTTTCTAACTTGGATACTAACATGGATTAGCTGGATAGATAGGGTGGATAAGTAAATTGATGAAGCTTTTTACCCTTCTTTAACAGCTAGGTATCAATTACATTATCCGTGGGCTTGGTTAATCCCTGCTTTGAATCTAAGTATAGGTGAAAAAATCCAGCTTTCAAGAGCTTATCAAGTTTAAAATAAAAATCCCAAATTTTGTCCGGGATTTGTCTATGTATGATATTAACCGGAAACTTCTTTTTTCATTATGGCTTTCCATACTTTTCTTTTTTCGTCCATTTCCATCTTTATAGCAGCTATGTCTTTTTCGTCTCTTAAAATCCTTTGTTCCTCCCATATAGCTTGGAGTACGGTAAAATGGATTGCGGTTTATCCAATGCTTACGCATTAAGTCTACTGTCCCAATGATAGCATTGAGACAGTAGACCGAAAGTGTACCGAATTTTTACCGAAATGGAGGTGAAAGCCTCGTCGGAGGCTCTGCTTCTTCAGTCAGTTCTAATGCTCTGTTTAGAGCTTCTATTGCATCACGGACCTCCAAATTATGTATTTTACTCTCTTTAGTCTTTCTATAAATAAAAAAATATCAGTTTAATCATGATATAATTGTTGAAATATTAGAAATTGTTATGGGGGAAATGGCATGAGTAACGAATACTATTTATTCCTGGATGAATCAAAACCAAACGGGAGTAATATACATCACCTATGTTTAGCAGGGGTCATCATCAAAAAAGAAGCATACGAAAGTGAAATCGTTCCTCAAGTTAGATCGTTAAAACAGCAGGTCTTTGGAAATACTGATATCATTCTTCATGAATGGGAAATTCGCGCGGGTAAAGATCCATATAAGGTGATC
Organism: Peribacillus sp. NPDC097198; assembly: GCF_044762055.1. Classification (NCBI taxonomy): domain Bacteria; kingdom Bacillati; phylum Bacillota; class Bacilli; order Caryophanales; family Bacillaceae; genus Peribacillus; species Peribacillus sp. NPDC097198. The sequence goes on from NZ_JBIWDO010000023.1 coordinate 11,085, forward strand.
CGCCAGAAAGAAAAGCGGGATGAATTCTGGCAGGGGATGGATAATATCTTCCGGAATTACGATCTCACCACCCTTGGAGCTTCTATTCATATTAGCGATTTTAAATCATATTATAATGACAGTGAATTAAACGATGAATATTACATCGTGCTTCAAATCGTGCTTGAAAACTTTGTACATTTTTTAAGAAGCAAGGATGCCAAAGGCCAAGTTTATATCGAAGGCATTAACACGACAGATGATACCAAACTCCGCAATACCTATCATAAAATTGTGGCCAATGGTACGTTGTATTATAGCCCGAATGCTTTCCAGGATCGCTTGTTAAACATTAACTTTCTGATCAAAGCAGATAACAATATCGGCCTTCAATTAGCTGATTTTGTGCCTGGTACACTAAACCGATCATGCAATGGGTTACAACCGAAAAAGCCGACGATCTATCCGCTTATCGATGCCGCTCTGTATGATGGCGGTCATAGCTTGAAGCAAAGATTCGGATTTAAGGTCTTGCCGTAGTAATTTTTTGTAGACGGACTGTCTACAACTGTCTACAATCTGTTGACAAACGATTTGTTATCCATTATCATTGGGGTACATTCTAAGTGTTGAGGTTTACGATAGTTTTCCTCAAGCTAGAGCAGGATATGAGGGAATTACGATAGTTCTTCGCTCATTACGACGGAAATACCTTTACTGAATAGTTAAGGTATTTTTATTTACCATATTTTAGCACACACAAGCTGGGATCCATTTGGATATAATACATAATGCGAAATACGATAGTTCTTCGCAACAACATAAAGAGGATGGAATTATGAACATTCTTTCGTCCTCGCAATGTTAAAAAAGGCGGCCCTTTCTGAATAGTCAGGGCCGTTTTTATTTGGCTTTTTTTGATCGTTTACATGGATGTGGACGTATACGTAGTAGTAAAA
>NZ_JBIWDO010000024.1:0-10574 GCF_044762055.1 Peribacillus sp. NPDC097198
TAAAAAAACAATAAAAAAGCACCCACTGTGGGTGCTAAAACGACAGTGCCGTATATACTGTGCTTGCCATCCCTATTAGGGATTGGACTGTACTTGCATTATCCGTAAAAGTCTTGATTTTTTCTATAACATTCATAAATTTAGAATTTGCTTCGTCCTGATCTTTACTTTTCATAATCTCTAGTATTTCAACCATCAACTCAAAAGTTTCATCCTGTTTATCATTACTTTTTTGAAGAAGATGTGTCATTTCCATTAACAAAGCAGTATTCCTTTCAATTCCTTGTATGGAATTCAAGAGAGATTTTTTATAGTCTGCTTCCTCCTGTTGTCTTTCTTCCTGGTCTTTAAGGTAATCTTCAACAGCAGCATTCAAATAGTCTTTATTTTGGATTACATGTTGTATTTTAGGTGGTTCAATTACGTTAAATGCCTTTGGATTCTCTTGAAGTAGTTTTAATATATCCATTTAATCACCCTCCTGGTTCTTAGTACATCATTCGGTAAATCAAATAGATAATCCTGCATCATATCCGTCCAGATAAAGAGGTTAAAGCCCGACCTGGTGTCTCCCTGTTAAAAAAGTGTATAATCTAATCATAAATCTTCATTAGAAGAAGAACCGTTTCCATCTTGGGAGGAGGAGTGGTTCTTTTTTTTGTCTTTATCGTTTAAAAAAGAAGAACGAATAGCTGTTTACTATTCTCCTAACCAAATTCCCAGGTTCACACAGATTATGTTTGTAATAGTGGACATCTGTTTGTTTTTTCTTTTGACTAAACCCAAGATCAAGGTCCTCGTGGACTCCTCGTCCACTGTGGAATCGCTACCCGCTACGGGACTGTCATTCTCAAACACCATAAAAGTGCCTAAATATTAGGCTAATGTTTAGGGTAAAAGAAAAGCTACTTGACCAGCTAAGCTAGTTGGTAAAGTAGCTAAAAAAACCCTTAAGAACCTACAACCCCTAACTACATAAAACCTTTATACCTTAGAAGTAGTAATCTAGGGGGGGACAAAAGTGACAATTTTTATTTTGTCTCTCTAGCCCAAACCTTTTCAACCGTATTCTTACTACATTTCCCCATCTTTTTCTTCACCAATTCCGCGACTTTATACGATTTCATTCCTGGGTTTTCTTCTGTCACACGAATGATTTCCTCCCTTAGTTCATCATTACCAACAGAACCAGAAGCTTTTCTCTTTTCTTTCTTCTTCGTATAATCTCTTTCTCTCTCACGTCTCTTGGTTTCTTCCTCATCCATCATGATCCACATGGATTTTTGTTCTTCCTTCGTAATATCTAATTTCTCAACCAACGTATCGTTTCTGTAACTGTAGCCATTACGCCAGTTCTTTTTCCATAATTTAAAGCCTCTCTCCGCGCTTTTCGTGTAAGAAATTATTTCTTGTAATGTATAATCTCCCTTTATATCCATAGAATAATAGAGTTTTTCCATTTCACGAATAGCCTTGACCGTCTGACCGTCTGTGATACAGAGAGTCCAGTATCTCATCAAGAAACAACAGAATTCACGATAACCGTCCATGTTCCCTTCACGAAGATTAATCAAATGGACTAAATCTCTTCTATATTTTTCATGGATGATATTTCCGACGTAGTTACTGTCATGTAAGGGTTTTTCCTTACTAATGCTAGCCTGCTTCAGAACGCGTTTTCCGCCTTCAATTACTTCGAATTTTTTTTCTAGCGATTTTTCGTATCTCTTCCTGTTTTTTTCTCGTTTTTTCTTCTCTTTTTCTACTTCTTCCGAACAGAATTTTCCTATTAATTCGTCAAACGAATAACGATCGTCCGTGTACGATTGACCCCAAATTTTTTTACCTGTTTTACTATGTATGGTCCCCACTAGTCGAAGTAATCGGACCTTATCCGTTACCGTTTGCGCATCCGAACCAAATGGTTTCAAGATAGAGTGAATTTTTTTCTGCATCATTACCCATTCCCAAGACCTGTAGGAAGGGATTGGGTTAATCTTCCAAACCAAATGTAAACCCCTTGGGTATACGACTTCTGTTGGTCTAGGGAATCCGTGTTCATCTAATTCTTTATAGATCAACTGCAATACATCTTTTTGTTTCATATGCTTATAGGCTTTTTCTTTGTAAAAGTCGATTTCAGAGAACAGCAAGCAGAATTCAGTAACACGTTCACCCAATCTTCTAAAGTCCCTTTTTGACGGTATCTGATACGTCATGGACGTATTGTAGTAACTATCTTTTTTTCCTTTAAAATCACGCACAATAAACCTCTTAGCCTTTGACGGAGTATAAAATTTGTGTGTCATTTTTCTTTGTTTTACCATCGGGATCTTAATTTCTTTGATCGTTCCGTATTGAGAAACGAATTCTTTTTTCGACTCGTCTCCATTCACTACCCAATCAATATAGCTTTCTTCTGGGTACATAGACAACATGCAACCAAAATGGTAAGGATGGTCGACTGGGACCGAAGACAAATCAAATTCCAAAGCGTGTTTTGTTTTAAAACGAATTTCTTTTTTTCCTTCGTTTTTAATTTTTTCATATTCTTCTTCGTTAATCGGTACAAAATAATCATCCAACTTGGCTCCGATGATTCTTCGTGTCCTATAATCACCGACTCCGTCCTTCATCCACCCGAAATACAATTCCATCTGTTTTAACGGAGAGAAAAAACGTATCGGTTTATCATGCCACTTCATATCTTCAATCAATGTCCCTAATTGGTTCAAATGATCTCGATTTCCCCACGAGCTCTTCTTGATTTCTTCTATTTTTAATTTTTGTTCTTCAAAAAACGAAAAACCCCATTGTCTTTCAGTTAAATCAAATGCCTCTGATAATTTACCCATAATAAAAAATCCCCCTCTCAATGGTCTATACAGACTTTTGATGGGGAGACCTCAACAAATGTTATTAATAAAAAGGAATTCTTGACTTTTTCGGTCAATCTTATTATTATAAACACATATCAAAGAGACTTTGAGGTCTCACCCGAACTAGTCCTCGTCGACCAAAACACGGACTAGTTCTTTTTTTCGTACTTTTTCTATGTATGAAACTTATTTTCTCAAATAATACCATCATATCGACATTTTTACTAGTTTCCTATGTATTTTTAATAGATTACGGAAGAACCAAGGAAAACCTTTAAAAAACCCTCACCATTCAATGGTTATATTTAACTCATTCACCTCTTCTTCGTCGATTCCTAGGTACTTTCTGGTTTCTGTTGAAGATTTATGTCCTAAGAGTTGACCAGTCTTGACGATATCAAATCCTGATTTTTCATAAAACCGCCAAGCCGAGGTTTTTCTAGTGGTATGACAAGACACCAATGACTTATTAAAACCGACCTGGTCGGCCGCCCACTTGATTATTTGATGAACCCACTGACGAGTAAAGTCGAAGATGATATCATCATCTTTTTTCATCTCCAAATACATTTCCATCTTACTTCGACACTTATCGTTTAATCCGATGTGTTTCACGACTCCCGTCTTTTGGGTCTTGATATACACAACCCCGTCCTTAATATCCTTCTTTTTCAAGGATAAAATATCAGAAACCCGTAGCGCGGTCGACAGGCCGAATTCAAAATACAATGAATATATAAATCCATTTTGTCGACCGTCAAGTACCTCCATCATTTCCTTAACGATCTTTGGATCTTTTATAGGTACACAAACCATTGAAATCACTCCTTTTTCGTAAACTCTACTTTACGTTTTTTAGTTCAACACAAAAAATAAAAAACCTTCCTTGGTACAAAAGGATTCTTCACTTTACATAAATTCATTTATGTAAAGTGAAGAATCCAAGCTACCAGTTATTAAAAAAAACTTTCCACCCATTCTACTAGTTTTCCCCAAAATGAAAAGAGTAAGATGATTCCCACTATTATTGAAAGAGAAAAAGAAACAAAAACGGGATGTTTTTCAGCGAATGATTTTTTCTTTTCTGGTTCTTTATCGCTACCATTATTGGAAGTATATTGCTGACCAATAAATGAATCTTTAATTTTATTTTTATCTCCAATTCTTATAGTTATTGTCTGCCACCACCAAAAAGACCCAATCTAGACTTATTGATTTTATTCTTATCTCCTACCTCTATTGAGTCCCCATAAATTATTTGTTCAATATTAACAGTGACTTTTTCTTTTTTAGAAGCAGAATTCTCTACCTGATCCTTTATATCTAAGTCATCTAGATTTTCAAATTGTTTTTCTAATTCCATGACTATTTCCACTAGTTTCGCTTTTACATTAGAAACAATTTCATCAAGCTGTGTAGATGCAAATCTTGCATTCATTCCAAGTATTTGGATTTCGTCTGTTGAAATTGCGTGACATATTTCAGTAGGAATAATCTTCGAAAGATTCTCTCGATTCTCTCCATTTAATAGATTTTGAATTGCTCCGATACTCATATCAACTTCTAATAATCTGAACCTATCAATTTCCTCACTAGGTAGTAAACCTATTAAAGGAACAACTGCATCGGTATACTTAGCGTGATGATTTACAATATAATCCCCCGCAAGACGCCCTGTAAGTCTTCTATATTCAGGAACTTTTGAATCGTTATAACCTTTTAATTCTCCGTTAACCCATTCCATAATAGCTTCATTGTGAAGGTCAGTTAATATAACCTTTAATCTCAAAAAAATACTTTCAATACTTTCTTTTCCATTTACCACATCTTTTAACAATTTACTTCGTCCCATCCTATCAATTCCTTCCTTTTTCTGTAATATACAAGTCTAATTATACCCATTCATAAAGCAATGTGGAAATATTTAACTGAAGCATCCAGCTTATCTTTCAATTAAGACAACTCTTACTAATTTGCTGTTTCTAGATGAATTATCTACCCTTTAAAACTGATTATTCTAGTTTTTCTTGAATCCACTTATTTTTCTTTTCACATTTTTGTCTGTTTTGAATGAGATAGATTCAAGATACTGGTTATCTTCCTCGTTAGACCCGAATGTATAGACTTTCGTACGATTTTCGTCCCATAACTCAACGAACTGGATCATTGGGTTTTCTTCATTCGTATCATCCGAGACCAATCCAAACCTAACCTCTTTGTTCAATAGAAACTTAATTTTGTAGAGATGAAGGCCTTCTTCTCCAACGATCTCCATTTTGGAGATGACCAGGTTAGCAGAATCTGTTTTTTCCTCATTTTTTTTCGTTTTAACGTCTACCTGTTCCAAATCAGTTGTTTCTGACGTCCGTAAACCGTCCATTTTTGGACTTTCTGAAGGTTCCGTGGGTATTAACCCTACCGACGTTTTCTCTTCTGTTACGGGGTCCTGGGTGAACCCAGACAGTTTCTTTTCTAACTCCTCGATCTTCTTTTTCAACTCTATATTTTCAGTCAACAGTTCTTCACGACTCATTTTGTGTTGTTTTATGTATTTGTTTAGTTCATCTATATGGAACCGATGACCACGTTTCTGGACACGTTTTTCGGGTCTCTCAATAGGGTCTAACTTCCCTTCCCTCATGAGACGACGGACCTTTTGACCATCCCATTTCCCTTTCAGATTTTGACCTAAATACGTCGCAGCTTGTTCGGTCGTTTTGACTTTTTCGTTTTCTTCTTTTTCCTGTCTTTTTCTCTCGTTTTCAATGGCTAAAGCCTTCTCAACTTCGATTTCAATCGTTTTTCCATCAAAACCGTTGTTTTTCAGTAATTCTCTTAAACTTTCAATACTGAACTGTGTCATTATTTTTCCTCCCTTTTCTTCTCTATTATATAATTCTCGCAAACATTAAATTATCCTTCTTTGTTATTTTAATTTTACATTATATTTTTTTAAAATACTAGTTTCTTTACCATTATTTTTTATAACATTAAAAAAAATAATATTATAAAAAATAATGTTTCATTTATAACTAACGTTATAAATACCTTTAAATAGTCATTTTAAAGAGATTTTATCTATTTTTAATAACGTTATAAAATATAACAGAAAACCTAAATAACGTTATTTAATTTTATGTTTATTAATATACTAAACATTATATTTTTATAATTAAAATTAAAAAAACACAATAAAAAATAATAATTACAATATAATTTTATCGTTATTTTTAATTAACGTTAATAAAATACAACATTATTTATTTTTAATATTATTTTATTTTTAAGTTATTTTTAATTATGTAAAATTATTTTATCACTAAATAAAATAATGTAATCATTTTTTACATTATTTTATTTAATGCGTTTTATTTTTAATATTATTTTAAATTATGTTAATTAAAATAAACAATAAAACAGGGGTCATTTTTTTTGATTCTCAAAAAAAAGCAGAAACGCCAAGGTTTTGACGACTTTGGTAACCTTAATCTCAACTGATCACTAAAAAGGCTATTCGGCTCAATCACCGAATAGCCTACTCCAAAACCCTTTTTTTTCTGGTTTTTTCCTGTTTTCTTCACTTTCTTCCACCTTTTCCTGCAATTTTTCAATTAAGCCGATCAACTTCTCTTCTCTTTCCTGGCTAAAAGCCAGTTGCTGTTTCATTTCTTCAAAATCATTTGTATAATCCTTCGGATTAGGTCGTTTTGACTGTTCTCTGACCATTGACTCTAGGTCTAATAGTTTCTTATTCTGGTTAACTACCACCTCTATCAAAGAATCCATCGACCCAGGAAGTACCTGTGTAAACTCAATTTCCTGTTTTTCAATTTCGACCACTTCCCCACCGAAATTGTCGAGCAGCCATCGGTCCATTTGTTGTTTATCAGTTCGTTGAATTCCTTTCTCCTTTTGTTCATTTATCTTGTGGTTAATATAGTAAATCCTTTCTAGTTGAGTATCACTATACAACCTAGAATTATTGTTCCCAGGATCCTTCATGACTGGATCTGGACCCAACCAACCATACTCTTCCCAACGACGAAGGACGTATGGTTTCAGACCTAATTCTCTCGAAATTTCTTGTATGTATTTCATCAGAATCCTCCCCTTTTTATTAATTAATGTAAGGCTAATAATTCCTTTACATAAGGCTAACTGTTAACTCATATTTAAGCTAACAAACGTTGTTATGTCAACATTTCCACCCTATTAAAAACAACGAAAACTAATGTTACCCTGTCATGTGTACAAAAAGTGTGCACAAAAATGGGTCTTTTTTTTTTTGAAAATAAAAAAAAACACCCACCACAAGGGTAGGTAAGATTTTGAAACCTAATCTCAATTTACCTCTATAAATCACAAAAAAAGACCAACCTTGAAAGGTGTGGTCTTTTGGTATTTTATCGTCTTCGTTTTAGCGTTACACAATCAAAGTAATTTCCATAAGGAAGTCACTTAATCATAATCACTCACCATCAACCGAAGAAACGAAATAGAAACTAAAAAACTTTTACAGCCGTACGTTTAGTATTGATAATCATCTTCTTAGAAAAAACATATACTTTTTCTTGTGGCAGTTGTTTTTTCATCTTTTTGACAAGGTGATCCTTCATCTTGATTTTTTGACTAACAATGCCTCCCCAAGACGGCAGGCCGTTCAGATTGTTAAATGTATTGATTGCCTTATTGTATTCACTAGAATCTATGTAAGACGCAGCTGTAGCCTTCACAATTTTAAAGGACTCATTGTCTATGAAAACTGTGACAGCTCCTTTTCCATCATATCCAATATTCAACGTCATAGTTTCTCCAACATGAACTTGGATTTTTTTCTTTTTGACACTTAAAAATACATCATCAACAATGATTCCATCTTTTACATCCCCTTTAGTCTTTAGTATGATCCCAACGTCATTCCACCGTAAAAATTTGAAGTTACATAGTTTGCGTTTCTTGTTGTAATAAGATTTGTCTTTGTTCAAATTTGCATCGTACTTATCTATTAATTTTCGATCTATTTTTAGGAATTTTTCAGCTTTTTTTTCAGGATACTTAATCAGGCAAAACTCGCCATATCCTCTTGATACTAGGTGTTGAATCTGTTGAACAAAACTAACCCAGTTACCTATTAAATACTTTTCGCTCATCTCACGTCACCTCCCGATGATTAAAAAAACAATGAACTAGCTCCCGCCATTTGGTTTCATCCCACAGGCCACCACGCCCGCAGTCCCCCGTCAGGCTAAGCCAGTTGAAAAAACACATTTTGATGCCACCATAGCACCATCCATTTTAACGTAACCCTTCTCCCTTTCGACCATCCTAAGTAACGGCACCACCCGTACACCTTATTGGATTCGAACAACCACCACCGCAGCAATTGTTCTCAAAGTCTAATCAGGTCTGCTCCAATCGTCGGCAATCTTACATCAATTCGGTACCACCCAAATCAATAGCAAGACCCCACTACGACTTCCCACATTAGTACATTAAAGTTAATCATCACGTCACGTTTTCTCGTTACAGTTCCTCCAGATCTCTAAAAAAGACCAGTGGTAGAATATAGAAAACCCACCTTACTACCCGATTTCTCGGTTTCAGTTGGAAACTGTAAGTCATAGAAATTACGGTCAAAATACGTCTCGTGAATCATTTAGGAGTAAGGATCTTTCAACTGTATGAACAGCCAGTCAGACCCCGTTATACACATCCAAATGTGTACTTATTACGGTTGAGCTATTTAGGTTGCCCGTTTCCAGACATACACCAATATACCATCCGAGATCACTCTCGAAAGATAGAGATTAGTTACCCTCCCCGCACTCCAAAACGTCGTAGCGTTTCCGCCACCCCGTCTTATGGATTTGTCCCAAAGGACTTACCACTTCTTTAATGACGAACATAAATGAATTGGTCATTTACATTATTTCTGTGTCGCCCATATTACTTGAAAAATTATTGAGTAGAAGCCAACTTTCGTTGACAGCCCTCGTTGACACATCGCAAGCGCATCTCTACGCACGACGCGTCGGACAAAGATAATTTCACAGGTTGGTGACCTGATCCCATATCAGTACATGAATCTCTTGAATGGTTAGGTTCAAGGAACATGCTAATTAAAATGGATTTGTGTATTTGCAAATGGATTTGGTGATCCATTTGCGCAAGCCAAGTAATCAAGATCAAAAGATTAAAAGAATAGAGAACGAAAATTGTTGGTGACAATTTTCAAAGGCTCATCCGATTTTTGCTTCGCAAAAAATCGAATATCGCCCCAAAATCTCTATATTCCTTTAGCATATCGCATAGCGATATGCCAGACCTTGATATCACTCAACTTGTAGGTACTTTAATTGTAATCAGATTTTACGATTTGGGTGAAAAAAACCAAGAAAAAAAAGCAAACCAATATGGATGCTTTTTTTCTTCCCAATACTCAAATTTTCTTTGCTTATCGCACCCCAAAAATCGCCATTTTTCTGCTTTCTTTTATGCCAAGGGTATTTCCAAAACAAGAAGGAAGTTTCCCCTATTAAAAAAAGTGTATAATGATAATATATACCTTATATACCTTATATATCTTCCAATTCTATTATTTAGTCGTTTAAAGAAAAAGGGAAAGGGTAAAGAATAATCTCCCCCTTTTTTGATAATTAGAATGGAAGAATTGTCGAATGTTATTTAACTAGTTTGTAGACAATTTGTAGACACCTAGAACACATTTTGCTACTATTGAGTATAAATCGAAGGCATACTCGGCCATATTGGGAATATATTCCCAATAAGAGGTGAGCGTATGACCGAAGATGAAAAAGATTTGGACAAGTTATCTGACAATCCAAAAAACAATGATGGAACAGGTGAAGATGATATGGCAGTAATCGAAAAGGAGTTGGAGACTATGCAAACACTTCAACAAAAGAAAATGAAACGTGACCAATTGCGAAATGCTCTTATTAAACAAACGATTCGACAAAATCGTGAAGCATTGCAACGTCTTTCTCGTTCATAAGTGGAAGAAATATTTTATCTAACACAAGAGGATATAACTGAAGCCCATAAGCAAGGTTTTGAAGAGTTTGGCGGAGTTACCTATGGATTAGACCATCCATGTGTAGAGAAGCGTGCAATCGAACCACAGACCATCTATTGGGGAGAAGAACAATATCCTGGACTATTTAAAAAAGCAGCAGTCTATTTATACAAAATTACTATCTCCCATTGCTTTGCAGATGGAAATAAAAGAGCCGCGTTCATATCTACCGATTTATTTCTAAAGTTTAACGGGTTTCAGTTTGTAGTAGACCAAGATGAACTATATAATTATTGTTTGACAATAGCCAACCATGAAACCAGACCAAATCTGGAGGTTATTGAAAAATGGATACAACAGAATACACGTCCCTATACTCTTGACTATGATGAACTCTCTGACCTTTAAGGCGAATGCCATGAAAAGGAAACCAGAGGGTTTTTTCGTTTGCCCAAATTGATATCAATAAAATGTTCAAATTATATATCAAAGTCTTCCATGCCCAGACCTTGATATCACTCAACTTGTAGGTATTTTAATTGTAATCGAATTTTACGATTTGGGTAAAAAAACAATAAAAAAGCACCCACTGTGGGTGCTAAAACGACAGTGCCGTATATACTGTGCTTGCCATCCCTATTAGGGATTGGACTGTACTT
>NZ_JBIWDO010000025.1:1731-4694 GCF_044762055.1 Peribacillus sp. NPDC097198
CATTGTTCCTTGAAAACTAGATAATAGATAGAAGGCAATTAATTTTTTTCAAAGCATCAGTAAGATCTTTTTAACGGTTAAGTTAGAAAGGGCGCACGGTGGATGCCTTGGCACTAGGAGCCGATGAAGGACGGGACTAACACCGATATGCTTCGGGGAGCTGTAAGTAAGCTTTGATCCGGAGATTTCCGAATGGGGAAACCCACTGTTCGTAATGGAACAGTATCTCTACCTGAATACATAGGGTATTGAAGGCAGACCCGGGGAACTGAAACATCTAAGTACCCGGAGGAAGAGAAAGCAATAGCGATTTCCTGAGTAGCGGCGAGCGAAACGGAATGTAGCCCAAACCAAGAGGCTTGCCTCTTGGGGTTGTAGGACACTCAATATGGAGTTACAAAGGAACGGGGTAAATGAAGTGACCTGGAAAGGTCCGTCAAAGAAGGTAAAAACCCTGTAGTTGAAACTTCGTTCCCTCCTGAGTGGATCCTGAGTACGGCGGGACACGAGAAATCCCGTCGGAAGCAGGGAGGACCATCTCCCAAGGCTAAATACTACCTAGTGACCGATAGTGAACCAGTACCGTGAGGGAAAGGTGAAAAGCACCCCGGAAGGGGAGTGAAATAGATCCTGAAACCGTGTGCCTACAAGTAGTCAAAGCCCGTTAATGGGTAATGGCGTGCCTTTTGTAGAATGAACCGGCGAGTTACGATTTCATGCGAGGTTAAGTTGATAAGACGGAGCCGCAGCGAAAGCGAGTCTGAATAGGGCGAATGAGTATGAGGTCGTAGACCCGAAACCAGGTGATCTACCCATGTCCAGGGTGAAGTTCAGGTAACACTGAATGGAGGCCCGAACCCACGCACGTTGAAAAGTGCGGGGATGAGGTGTGGGTAGCGGAGAAATTCCAATCGAACCTGGAGATAGCTGGTTCTCTCCGAAATAGCTTTAGGGCTAGCCTCAAGATGAGAGTATTGGAGGTAGAGCACTGATTGGACTAGGGGCCCCCAACGGGTTACCGAATTCAGTCAAACTCCGAATGCCAAATACTTATTCTTGGGAGTCAGACTGCGAGTGATAAGATCCGTAGTCGAAAGGGAAACAGCCCAGACCACCAGCTAAGGTCCCAAAGTATACGTTAAGTGGAAAAGGATGTGGAGTTGCTTAGACAACCAGGATGTTGGCTCAGAAGCAGCCACCATTTAAAGAGTGCGTAATAGCTCACTGGTCGAGTGACTCCGCGCCGAAAATGTACCGGGGCTAAACGTATCACCGAAGCTGTGGATTGACACCGTATGGTGTCGATGGTAGGAGAGCGTTCTAAGGGCGTTGAAGTCAGACCGTAAGGACTGGTGGAGCGCTTAGAAGTGAGAATGCCGGTATGAGTAGCGAAAGAAGGGTGAGAATCCCTTCCACCGAATGCCTAAGGTTTCCTGAGGAAGGCTCGTCCGCTCAGGGTTAGTCGGGACCTAAGCCGAGGCCGAAAGGCGTAGGCGATGGACAACAGGTTGATATTCCTGTACCACCTATACATCGTTTGAACGATGGGGGGACGCAGAAGGATAGGGTAAGCGCGCTGTTGGATATGCGCGTCCAAGCAGTTAGGCCGGAAACGAGGCAAATCCCGTTTCCATTAAGGCGGAGCTGTGATGGCGAGGGAAATATAGTACCGAAGTTCCTGATTCCACACTGCCAAGAAAAGCCTCTAGTGAGATGTAAGGTGCCCGTACCGCAAACCGACACAGGTAGGCGAGGAGAGAATCCTAAGGTGTGCGAGAGAACTCTCGTTAAGGAACTCGGCAAAATGACCCCGTAACTTCGGGAGAAGGGGTGCTTTTTAGGGTGAATAGCCCAGAAAAGCCGCAGTGAATAGGCCCAGGCGACTGTTTAGCAAAAACACAGGTCTCTGCGAAGCCGCAAGGCGAAGTATAGGGGCTGACACCTGCCCGGTGCTGGAAGGTTAAGGGGAGAGGTTAGCGCAAGCGAAGCTTTGAACCGAAGCCCCAGTAAACGGCGGCCGTAACTATAACGGTCCTAAGGTAGCGAAATTCCTTGTCGGGTAAGTTCCGACCCGCACGAAAGGTGTAACGATCTGGGCACTGTCTCAACGAGAGACTCGGTGAAATTATAGTACCTGTGAAGATGCAGGTTACCCGCGACAGGACGGAAAGACCCCGTGGAGCTTTACTGCAGCCTGATATTGAATTTTGTTACAGCTTGTACAGGATAGGTAGGAGCCTGAGAAGCCGGAGCGCTAGCTTCGGTGGAGGCGTTGGTGGGATACTACCCTGGCTGTATTGAAATTCTAACCCGCGCCCCTTATCGGGGTGGGAGACAGTGTCAGGTGGGCAGTTTGACTGGGGCGGTCGCCTCCTAAAGAGTAACGGAGGCGCCCAAAGGTTCCCTCAGAATGGTTGGAAATCATTCGCAGAGTGTAAAGGCACAAGGGAGCTTGACTGCGAGACCTACAAGTCGAGCAGGGACGAAAGTCGGGCTTAGTGATCCGGTGGTTCCGCATGGAAGGGCCATCGCTCAACGGATAAAAGCTACCCCGGGGATAACAGGCTTATCTCCCCCAAGAGTCCACATCGACGGGGAGGTTTGGCACCTCGATGTCGGCTCATCGCATCCTGGGGCTGTAGTCGGTCCCAAGGGTTGGGCTGTTCGCCCATTAAAGCGGTACGCGAGCTGGGTTCAGAACGTCGTGAGACAGTTCGGTCCCTATCCGTCGCGGGCGCAGGAAATTTGAGAGGAGCTGTCCTTAGTACGAGAGGACCGGGATGGACGCACCGCTGGTGTACCAGTTGTCTTGCCAAAGGCATAGCTGGGTAGCTACGTGCGGAAGGGATAAGTGCTGAAAGCATCTAAGCATGAAGCCCCCCTCAAGATGAGATTTCCCATGGCGCAAGCTAGTAAGATCCCTGAAAGATGATCAGGTTGATAGGTCAGAGGTGGAAGCGTGG
>NZ_JBIWDO010000026.1:0-3150 GCF_044762055.1 Peribacillus sp. NPDC097198
CCAAAAATATTTTAGCACCATGGGAGAGTTTTTTTAATACCATGCTGAAAGCTTTTTAGAACCCTAGGCCTAGCCTAGGGTTTTCTTTTCTACAATAAAAACGAGTAGGAATTTCCTAACTCGTTTTTTCTTATTTATGTTCTTGATTAGCTGCTTGTTTCCACTGATCGTTTCCTTGCATGGAACACTTGATAAAGGACCAATGCAAACAGCGATAGGATCGCACCGGATATAAAAGGTAAACCGATGTAGATGGAGAATAACCAACCACCTATAGGAGGGCCCGCAATCCTTCCGAATGAATCAAAGGAAGAAAGTAAGCCCGTGACCCCACCATGGCCGGATGTTGAACTTTTAGTGACCAGTGCCGAGATGGCAGGGCGGATGACACCGTTCCCCAATCCGAAAATCGTCAGGAAAATCGCCGATGTCCAGAAATTAGTCGAGAACAAGATGAGCACAAATCCAATCGCCGATACGACAATTCCGATTCGAATGACGTTTCCTTCCCCGAACTTCTTGGTCATCGGTCCGATTAATCCACCTTGAACAATCGCACTACCGAATCCCATGATCATAAAGATATAACCTAATTGAACAAGACTTATATCGGCCTTTTGGGCTGCAAAATAAGCAAACGTCGTCTCTAAGCCCGCCATGGAAAGGGTAATGATCAATTGCAGAATAAACAGGACGCTCATCGGGCCTTTAAAGGATTTCCACATGGACACCTTTTCTTCCGTCCGGTGGGATCTTTTTTCTTCAGTAAGCGATTCTTTCAGTAATATCATGACTAATATGAGGGTAATGATGGATGAAATGCCGGCGATGTAAAACGGCATATTCAAACTCGTCTCCGAGAATATCCCACCAATGGCCGGACCGAATATGAAGCCAAGTCCTGTAGCGGCCCCAATGATTCCCATCCCTTTTCCCCGTTCTTCGGGCGTCGTAATATCTGCTACGTATGCCATGGCAGTTGGCATATTCGCTGAAGATAAGGCACCCCCGATAATCCTGGCGATGAATAACACCAGTAAAGAATCCGCCGATGCCATGATGAAAAACGAAACAGCCAAGCCTGCAATCCCGATCATCATGACCGGCTTCCGGCCAATCCTGTCAGATATCCGGCCCCACATTGGTGCGAATATCAATTGCATGAACGAATAGACAGCCATCAAAAGACCAAGCTCTGTCGGGCTTCCTCCCACTTTTTCAGCCAGGAAAGGCATGACAGGAATGATGATTCCAAACCCAACCATGACTAAAAACATCACTAAGAAAAGAACCGGTAATACTCTTTTTGTTTCCATGATTTATCTCCCTCTATTCCCCATTTGGTAGAATCTTCTGTTAGATTTTATATGTATCCACTTTACCATCCATTCTATTATACAACTATCCCTTTACACAGCATTGTTTCATACTATGTTCATTCGTTTTAATCTAATAATGATGTCGTCATCCCTACATATTATCCCTCATCATGTAAAAATACACGCAATTTTGGAGACACGAATAAATAAAGAAGCCCAATCCAAAGATCGAGCCTCCATTATCCACTCTTACTCACGGAACCAATTCGCCCCTTCATCCATATGTACAAATGGGATGGTGGTATCAATCACACCCATGATTCTTTCTTTTTCAATATCTTCTCCTGCAAGCCATTTTGCAAAGTCCAAAACCGTAGGCTCTTGATTGCCGCCCAGTGCAATCCATGCTTTCATTTCACGCGGCAAATAAACCGACGTATGGATCGTCCCTGCCCAGCTGCTATACAAATCGGAAAAAACACCCTGATTGGTGTCGTTAAACAAACGAAATGCTTCATATGTATCCGAGATGCTATCCTGTTGTTGATGGATAGTGTCCAATCTCCGTTTCGAATCCACAAGATGATGACGGTTTTCATGCTTCAGGATCTCAAAATGATTGGTGCAGGCAGTCGCTGTCCGGACCTCCACATTTCTTGGGGACGTTTCTATTATAAAACTCTTCCCACTTCCATCATGAACGACGTATGTGAATGAATGTCGATGCGGAATTTCCTTCAGCATCGCAACGGCTTCCTCGACATTTGCACAAGACTCCAATATCAATCGGCCAATCATGCAGCAAATGAATCCATCGCCGGGATTTTTCCGATTCATGAAGTTATATCCCATCGATAGCCCTTTTTCGTTCATCCCATCCATCCGTCCAGTCCCGCGTTGGCTCGGACCGATGCTCGCATACCCCTGGTCCGTCGGCTGGAATAGCACATAACGTCCCTCATAGGTTTTCGGATGGTAATCATAATTACGCACCAAATACGAATCGCCTGTCATGATTGAACAACCCGATCGAACATAATCCAATCTATAGCCGCCGAATTCCTGGAGAACACGTTCGATTGGCCATTTTAATGCTTCTTGGAACCCGAGTATTTCTTCCCATACGCCAGGTGCAAATGAAGTAATTGCATTTTTGACCTCTTCCTCTTCAACCGTAAAACGTGGCTGCCTTACTTTCCACTGATCTTCACGATTTTTAACAGTGAGGGAATCCTTTAACTTTTCCCCCTGCATGAATCCAAAGTCATAATGCGTACCCCTAAATTGTAGTATTTCACTGTATAGGTGCTTCACGAATTATCCCTCTTTTATCCTAGTGGTTATCTCCCATTAAGAATACTCGATGTATAGTTGAAAATAAAGGAACTAATACTTTTTTTAATTTAACACAACTCACCTATTGGGTAGAAGATGGACCATAATGGATTAATCCCTACACAACCTTGCATAGAATGTACCATCTTATATGAATTCCCAGCTAGTATATTAGGAAATACTTTCCCAATCGAAAGCATTATTATTACATTAACATCAGATAGATTTTAATAAGAAAACATAATCTTTAGAACCATTAATCTCTTCTCAGAGTCATATTCACACTCTGATCGTTGCTGCCTCTTCTAAGTTGATTAAATTTATGAGCATACCTTTCTTTCTTCAAAACAAAAGGCACCTTTACTTGAAATGAATAATAATAAAGAAGAAACGAAACACCTAAATAAAGAAATGAAGATTTAATTGAAGAATTTATTTGTTTTTTTAAAATTCCGTTGAATCTATACTGTCTATACTAAATTCAATTAATATTTTT
>NZ_JBIWDO010000027.1:0-2571 GCF_044762055.1 Peribacillus sp. NPDC097198
TTTCAGTAAATTATTATAGAAATAGAAAAACAGGTGGAGAAAAACAACTCGTTTTTCTCCACCTGTTTTATTTTAGGGACTTATTAGACAGCCCCATCCCTTTTTTTGCATAATTAAGATTTTTATTGGAGTCTATTAGCTTGGTCGGGCATTCAAAAATATTACATGCCTTTTGGTCGAACTTTCAGGTATCGTTGAAAGTAGATGTAGGGAAACCAATGTATAGATTGCCATCAAAGTGTAATCATTCATTGCTACTACTATAGTAAATCAGATTTATCTGGATAGATATAGGAAATAAAATGGTTGAGATGTGGGCATTTATAAGGAAGTATTATGTTTAATTCCATCATAGTTAAAGGGTGCCCGACAAGGACACCCACATAAACCCTTAAGAGGGCATACCTATAATAGCTTTCGGTTCTAGGAATTCCTCAATTCCATAATCACCCCATTCACGACCGATTCCTGACTGTTTGAAACCGCCGAATGGAGCAGAGAAGTCTGTTTTTGGATTGTTGACCGTGATTTGGCCGGCCCGAATGTTTGAAGCCACTTTGAACAATTCATCTGGATTTTGACCGAATACATACCCGGCTAAACCATATTTTGTGTCATTGGCTATTTCGATGGCTTCATCGATGGTTTCATAAGTCAGTATGGACATGACAGGTCCAAAGATTTCTTCTTGGGCAATGGTCATATCGTTTTTTACATTAGTGAAAACGGTGATTTTTGAGAAATATCCTTTATCGAGTCCATCTGGTTTTCCTGGCCCACCAGCGACAAGAGTGGCTCCTTCTTCTGTACCTTTATTTATATAAGACTGTACAGTTTCCCATTGCTCTTTAGAAACTTGTGGTCCCATGAAGGTATTTTTATCTTGTGGATCACCTACGGGAAAATCAGGAAGTGCTTCTTTGACGGCCTCAATGAATTCATCATGCATCGATTTTGGAATGATGGTCCGTGTTGCCGCTGTACAAACTTGTCCGGTATTCATCGCAACATTTAAAATGGCTGTTCGTGCCGCATCTTTAACATTTGCGTCTTTTAAAATAACTAACGGAGATTTCCCTCCTAGTTCAAGTGACACTTTCTTTATATCTTGAGCCGCATTTTCCATGATTTTCGTACCCACGGGACCCGAACCGGTGAAGGAAACGAAATCGATACCTGGATGAGAACTGATGGCGTCCCCAATGGTTGAGCCCGACCCATTTACTAAGTTGAATACCCCTTTAGGTAATCCGGCTTTATCAAAGATCTCTGCTAGGATGATTGCCGCAAATGGTGTCATGGCGGCAGGCTTTAGTACGACCGTGCTACCTGCAGCAAATGCACTTGCTAGTTTGGTAGAGGGTTGATTTGTCGGGAAATTCCAGGGGGTAATAAGACCGGCAACGCCAATTGCTTCTTTTTTGATTAAGGTGTTTCCTCTTTGTTCAGTAAACTCGAAGGTTTTAAGGAGTTCAGCCGCTTTTTTAAAATGCTGTAAGCCCATCTCGTACTGAATCTGTTCACTACGAGTAATAGGAGAACCTAACTCTTCGGTTATAACTTTAACAAGATCATCTTTCCGGTTTTCATATTCTTTAGCAATATTCTCTAAAAGTTTAATTCTGTCTTCTATATCCATTCTAGAGAAGGAGGGGAAGGCAGCACGTGCTGCTTCAACTGCACGATCGACATCCTCTTTAGAACCAGCACTAATTTTCCCGATGACTTTTTCTGTAGCTGGGTTAATAACTTCAATCGTTTCTGTACTTGTGGAATCCACCCATTCACCATTAATATATTGTTGTATATAGTTATGCATTATTCCAGCTCCTTTTCTTCATTTATATTAGGTTTTTTCCCTGTATAATGAAGAGTAAACGTTATAATTACTTGTAACTGGATAGGATAGTTGAAAATGGGTTTAGGTACCAATTAATCTTAAATGATGTATCATATGGAAATTTAAATTTAAAATTCATAAACCTAAATTATGTTTTCAAGCGGTGATAGGCAAGGTTTGATAGTTTTACTGCTTCCAAACAAATAGGGGGTGTGAAATACAAAAAAGACCTCAAAAAATTGAGGTCTTTTCATCATTTCCCTTATATTAGGAGGGGTCATCACTACTTCGGTTTTTAAATCGACCGGCCTAAATGTTTCATCGATACATTCTTTCCAATACTCTACATGTTTTTTATCTATCCAGTGATCTGAATCGTTCACTTCGAGACCATTATCACCTTGGACAGAGTACCAATATAGATATTCCTCACCATTTAGAATCTCTCTAAATATCGTTTCTACATACATCTTTTCTCCTTCAAGCGTTATCAGCACATTATTCATATTTTCATTAAGAAACCTTAACCATTCATCTACTTGTTCTGATTTTCCTTCCTTCACTCTAAATCTTGTAAGTTCTACATTCATGCATATCCTCCATAAAATTTGATAACTTATCTACGTTACATATTTTATATAGTTTTGAAATAAATAACAATGTTCAGTTCTACAGTGTATGATTATATATAAGGAACGATAGTATCTATCCATATAGTGTGATTTGAAGTT
>NZ_JBIWDO010000028.1:0-2343 GCF_044762055.1 Peribacillus sp. NPDC097198
TCCGAACACGGCAGTTAAGCTCTTCAGCGCCGATGGTAGTTGGGGGTTTCCCCCTGTGAGAGTAGGACGCCGCCAAGCCATTTCAAGGTCAGCCACTAGGCTGGCCTTTTTTGTGTTCTCAATAAAAATGGAACATGGGTTACTTTTGTAGAGGGAAAGAGCTTTACCTATAAATAAAGAATTAAATTCATATCTTATTTTAGCAATAGTTTTACAAATTACGTTATAAGGTGGAGGGGACTTCCAAAGTTTTATCCCTTTCTACACACTCATATATTAAAAAAAACTTATTCTCATATTTAAAGTGCTGTGTTTTTTATAAACGATGGTCTATATTACATAACAAATTAAATATTATCTGTACCCCTTATACTGCGGGTTATTTTTTATTAATGAAGGTAGACTCAATAATGAAAGTAATGAGCATATAAACAGTAATTTATAACGCTCTATTCAACATGATATTAATTATAGATTTCAAAGACCTAACTCAAAATCTTCATGATTGGAATTTAAAATTAAAATAATAAATTGAGAGGAGCTGCGCGCAATAGTCAATAAAACTGGCTATTAGATCAGTTCCTTTTAGATTTTCTAAAAAAAGATCAACTCCAGGACTTATAACTTTAAAGCCTCTGCTAGTTCTATAAGAAGCAGAAAAGAAAATATTAAACAGTTGCTCGAACTATATAACAAGAAAATGTTATAGGTAAACCATCTTTTGTGGCATTTTGCTCGAAAATCTTAGATACTTCATACAAGTTTTTTTCTTTTAAAGTTTCATAAATGGAAGGGTGTTGACCGAAACAACGTAATTTTAAAACATCCAATGGGGAGTGAATATACTCTGTACTATTTATTGCTTCAATCTTAGAATGAGAGAACTTACTAATATCAATTCTATGATTAATGAGATTTAAGATTGGAGTTCCTATTGAAGAATCAAAGAGGTTAGGAAATAAAAGGGGTAATAATTTGTCTCATCTCCAGGATGGAGACCAATTATTTTGCCACCACTTTTTATAACTTTCTTAAGGTATGGATATGCGGATGTAGGACCTTTCCTTATGTATGCACAATCAAATTCATCCATCAAAAGGCAATCCATTTTTTATATTTCCTAAAACAAAAGATACATTTGGTTTTTTATCTTTTAGCCTAACTTGTAAGAACTTTTCTGTTACATCAAACCCTATTATTTCTTTTGCTACCGAGCCACATTCATTTGTTAGCTCGCCGTGTCCACATCCAACATCCAATACTTTCCTTCCAACTGTGATTTTAGTTACTTCTTTATCAAATATTGATTCTCCGTTAGGCTCTGTTAGTGTAGAATTCCAAGAATATATGTATTTACCCTGAATGTCACTAAGTTGTTTATACCATTCTATCGAATGTGGCTGCACCCATTCTGTAAAAGTTGTAGGGTCTGTTGATTGCATATACAATCCCCCTTAATAGATCTAAAATAATTATTATTCTTTAAGTTAATAAAAAGTCCTCCTTCTTCAACTAAACCGCCTCGTTAGTTTAAGCGTAACATTTCACAAACAATATTCCCTTACGAAAATCAACCCTTATCTTTAACACAGCCTATAACATAATACGAACCGTTTGTTATTAATTTCACCGTATCATGTAAATGGGTAATGCCCTCTGACTGTTTTAAGAGTTATATTTGAGTTAGAAGTAACTTAAATTCGCTTAATAAGTTAAGCTGTATAATCAGAGTGTAAGGATATTAAGCATTCACATTAGGAGAACTCGTTTCATTTACGCCCCTGGTGGTGCAGCTCTCTATCATAAGTTCAATAAGGGGATTCTCCATTAACCTTAGATATGGACCTTTAATATTAATATAGACTCATGTCAGCTTACTTGTTTCATAATTGTGATATTAGAATGATATCTGCAAGAGTAACAAGAGTGGTGTGTAATATCTGACTAAGGCTCTATATAGAAATTATTTGCTCCTTATTTAAAAGGCTATCCCTTTATGGTAGAAAGTAATAATTGTCCTTGATTAACATTGAAAGCTTATTGTGTATAAATGAAGAGTGGAGGGATAATCCTTCCCTTAAAGAGTACTGTCAGTGGTACTTGTTATCCAATGGAGGAGGAACATTATTATCCTAATAAATTATAATAAGGTATTTCACTTAAATGTGTTGACTTTGAAACTGAAAAGGATTAATATAAATAAGCACTAAGAAAACAAACGCAAAACTTCATTGCTTATAGCTGAATCGCTAGAAGAAATGACACAATAAAAACTATTGACTTCTTATAAAGAAAATGATAAGATGAAATGGTCGCTGAAAAACACAGCGATTAAAAATAAGT
>NZ_JBIWDO010000029.1:0-1908 GCF_044762055.1 Peribacillus sp. NPDC097198
GGGGCTGTCTAATAAGTCCCTAAAATAAAACAGGTGGAGAAAAACGAGTTGTTTTTCTCCACCTGTTTTTCTATTTCTATAATAATTTACTGAAAGTAGCTGACGTAACCCAGCTATCTTCAGTAAATTATGTGCCATGGCTACGATGCCAAACTCCGTTTGTACTTTCGCTAAGCCCCGAAGCGAAAAGCGACGGAACGACCTATTGCCCTTGATATGACCAAAAACACTCTCTACCTCGATTTTTCGTCGAGCGTAAAGTTGTGCATTCGATTCAGACCAAAGGTTCACTTTTGCTTTCGCTTTTAATTCTTCATAAACTGGATTAACATGCACTTGGCGATTTCCTGTCGCCTTTGTACATTGAGATTTTAATGGGCAATCCGTACAATCCTCACATTCATAAATTTTAAAGTCACGTGTGAATCCATTTTTATCCGTACGGGTCGAGTAACGCTTAAATAAAACCTTACGGTTATTTGGACAGGTGTATTCATCCTTTTGTTCATCATATGCCCAGTTACTCGCATGACGAATATCTTTTTTATAGCTCCGTTTTTGTTCCGTTAAAAAAGTATTGTAAGGAATCAAAGCTTCAAATTCTTCTTCCAAAGAGTAGAGATAGTTTTCTTCACTGCCATAGCCGGCATCTGCGATGACGTTTTTCGGGAATGGTAGCGATGTATTCTTCAGTGCCTCTATATGCGGCTTGAAACAACGCGTATCAGTTGGGCGTTGATGTATCGTATAAAAAAGAATGAATTGATTTTCCGTTGCCATTTGAATATTATAACCAGGTTTTAGTTGTCCGTTATTCATATGATCATCTTTCATTCGCATAAATGTCGCATCCGTATCGGTTTTAGAATAACTATTTCGATCGCCAAATAGAGCATTTTGTTGTTTATATTTTACTAATCGTGGACCTAAGTCTTCGCGCACTAATTTCAATAGTTTCTTAACCGGACTGAGTTCCCGTCGTTTTTCTTTTCGTACCTGGACATCTTCTTCAAGTTGGATACCATTCGTTTCCTTTTCAACTTTTTCCACTAATGCTTTTTCTATTTGAGTTAGTTTTTCCTCTGCCGTTAATGAGGAGGTTTCATCTTGAGTAGACAGTTCAAGACCCTCTTCATTTGCAATGGTCTGAATCTGTTGGTACGTTTCTTCGATTTTTTCTTGCAGCTTCGCCTCAAATTTGGTCGTCGCCTTTTTCCACACAAATGAATACTTGTTTGCGCTTGCTTCAATCTTTGTTCCGTCTAGAAAATAGTTCTCCATTGTGACGTGCTTTTCTTCTATTAGTTGATGGATCATTTCTTCAAATAGCTTCGGAAGGAGCTTATCCATTTGTTGTGTGCGAAATCGATTAATCGTTCGATAATCCGGTTTTTGCAAGGCAGCCAGCCACATTGTTGGGATATTTTCTTTAACCAGTTTGGCGATTTCACGACAGGAATAGACTTTTTGAGAATAGGCATACAAAATGACTTTCGTCATCATTTTAGGATGGTAAGAGCTACGTCCGCCACCATTATAGTGCTCAAAAAAGACATTATCTTCTACTGATTCAATCATTTGATCAATCACACGCGCCACGTGGTGAACCGGAATGAGATCCTGAATGTCAAAAATAACAGTGGTTTGTTGGTTATCATAGGGAATAAAAGTAGGTGTAGAATTTCGTTTTTGAGGAACGGTAGTTTCCTCTTGAATGGTGAGTGGTAGTATAGTTTGTTCCATGTTATAATTTTCTGTAGTGATCTTTGGATTGCTCATAAAAAATCGTCCTTTCGTAAATGGTGTGTGGTAACTTCATTTTACTAAAAAGGGCGATTTTTTTGTGCATAAATTTCATAAAAAAAGGGTTGCCCTAAAAGTCATTTTCCTGACTTTTGGGACAGCCCC
>NZ_JBIWDO010000030.1:0-1633 GCF_044762055.1 Peribacillus sp. NPDC097198
AATGTTTGACTTGCTCATTTTGCTTTTTTTATAGTGTGTGCTCACTCAAAATTTACGTTGGCGCTTTGTTTTGTTCAGTTTTCAAAGAGCAATTTATCTCGTTTTTCGTTAGAACAACTTGTTAATCCATCATAACACACTATCAATTAGTTGTCAACTTCTACGAAGTTTTTAACTTATTTTTTAGTCACTGTGTTAGCAGCAACTAATTCATCTTATCACTTTCATTATAAGAAGTCAATAGTTTTTACTGTTTATTTCTTCAAGCAATCTGCCAGAAGTTGATGAAATTTTTGTTTGACTGACTTGGTGCTTATTTATATTAATCCTTTTTGTCATCAAAGTCAATGTATTTTCGTTTTTTTCTTTTATGACCATATCCGTTAATTAATATCCACAATTGCACAGCATGAGTTGGATCCTATCATTACTCTTCTCATTATAAAATTAATGATACAAATTAAAGCATGGACTATTAATTATCGACCATTCCTTCTATTATTAGGAATGAGGGTAAATCAATTGATCAGTTTTCCAAATATTTAAATAATATTTTTACATTTCTACCAACATGTACTATAATGAAATTATTTTTAAAAATCGAAAACTACTTTAAATCATTGTAATCTAGCGGGGAGAGGAATTCATAAGTGGTTAATAAAGATACATCTTTGAGGTTGCAAAGTATCGTTTTTATTGGTTTTATGGGAGTAGGTAAAACTACAATAGGCCAAAAAGTCGCTAAAAAACTATATAGGGACTTTATTGATATAGACCAAGAAATCGAAAAAGAATTTAATATGCCCACGACTGAAATATTCAAGAAGTTCGGGGAAAAGACTTTTCGTGAAAAAGAAAAGGAAGTAATTGAACGGTTCAGCCAGCAAAAATTAAAAATACTTTCTTTAGGAGGCGGGGCCTTTTTACAAGAGGATATAAGAGATATATGCCTCTCCAATTGCATAGTATTTTACCTTGATTTATCTTGGGACTATTGGAAAGAAAGAATTAGCTTACTTATTGATAGTAGACCGGTCTTGCAAAGTAAAAGCCTAGAAGAAATTGAAGACCTTTTTAAAACCAGACAAGAAGTTTATTCCTATCATCATTCAAAAGTGAACACAAATAACTTGGATGTTGATGAAGTAGCAGATTTCATAGTAGATTCTTTAAAAGTTGCTTGGGAGATTCACGAACCACTTTAATACTTAAAAAGATGATTGGCTCAGTCTAGCCAATCATCTTTTTTATTGTTGAATAAAAATGATTCACAAATGAGATCACAGCTTTTCACGATGTTAGGAAAGAAGAGACCATTTTAAATGGATGATGGTTTAGGAGCCATTTCTGAATGCTAACTCTCCAGGAAAAATCAACGGATATCCCACCGCATTCCCATACCATTTATAAAAACGAGCCAATAAGTTATTAGAAAATATATAAAGAAAATGAATTAGCCATGTATTCTCCGCGATTTCGAGACCTTACGGTCTTCTTCTACTGTCTGGCTGAGAAGGTAAAAGGATTTACTAAAAACAAAAAAAGGCCAGCCTAGTGGCTGACCTTGAAATGGCTTGGCGGCGTCCTACTCTCACAGGGGGAAACCCCCAACTACCATCGGCGCTGAAGAGCT